>NZ_JASCAF010000047.1:0-382325 GCF_029967985.1 Pseudomonas sp. V88_4 | reverse complement strand
AAAGGTGTAAACGATGTCTCCGGTCTAATGTGTAAAGGATGTACCGGTCTCTACAGTGAGGGCAGCAATCGCAAGCCGAGACCAAATCCCGAATCCCCCACTGAAAAACCTTTTTGACAGCATCACATTTCAACAGGTTAGAATCGCTGGCACGCAGACTGCATGGTCAGTTTGTGCCCGTCTTTCCGCTTCTGGAGTACTGCCTTTGAATGCGACGACCATCAACAGCCTGTTCTTGATCGGCGCGTTGCTGGTAGGCGCAAGTATTCTCGTCAGCTCCCTGTCTTCCCGTCTCGGCATCCCGATTCTGGTGATCATCCTCGCGGTCGGCATGACGGCCGGGGTCGATGGCGGCGGCATCATTTTCGATAACTACCCGACGGCCTATCTGGTCGGCAACCTCGCGCTGGCAGTGATCCTGCTCGACGGTGGCTTGCGCACCCGGGTGTCCAGTTTCCGCGTGGCCTTGTGGCCGGCCTTGTCACTGGCCACGGTCGGCGTCCTTATCACCACCGGCCTCACCGGCATGGCGGCCGCGTGGCTGTTTGACCTCAACCTGATCCAAGGCCTGCTGATCGGCGCCATCGTCGGTTCCACGGACGCCGCCGCGGTGTTCTCGCTGCTCGGCGGCAAGGGCCTGAACGAGCGGGTGACCGCCAGCCTGGAAATCGAATCCGGCAGCAACGACCCGATGGCGGTGTTCCTCACCGTGACCCTGATCGACATGCTCGCCAGCGGCCAGACCGGGCTGCACTGGAGCCTGCTGACCCACCTGATCCGCGAGTTCGGCATCGGTGGCGTGATCGGCCTGGGTGGCGGCTGGCTGATGCTACAACTGGTCAACCGGATCAACCTCGCCACCGGCCTCTATCCGATCCTGGTAATCGCCGGCGGGCTGGTGGTGTTCGCCCTGACCAACGCCCTGCACGGCAGCGGCTTCCTCGCCGTGTACCTGTGCGGTCTGGTGATCGGCAACCGCCCGGTGCGCAGCCGTCATGGCATTCTGCACATGCTCGACGGCATGGCGTGGCTGGCGCAGATCGGCATGTTCCTGGTGCTGGGCCTGCTGGTCACTCCGCATGACTTGCTGCCGATCGCCGTGCCGGCGCTGGGTCTGGCGCTGTGGATGATTCTGTTCGCGCGGCCGCTGTCGGTGCTGGTCGGGCTGCTGCCGTTCAAGGCCTTCCATGGCCGCGAAAAGGCGTTCATTTCCTGGGTCGGTCTGCGCGGCGCGGTGCCGATCATTCTGGCGGTGTTCCCGCTGATGGCCGGGCTGCCGAATGCGCAGCTGTACTTCAACCTCGCCTTCTTCATCGTGCTGGTGTCGCTGCTGGTGCAGGGCACGAGCCTGCCGTGGGTCGCCAAGCTGCTCAAGGTGACGGTACCGCCGGAGCCGGCGCCGATTTCCCGCGCCGCCCTCGAAGTGCACGTCACCAGCGAGTGGGAACTGTTCGTCTACAAGCTCGGCGCGGAAAAATGGTGCATCGGTTCACCCCTGCGCGAACTGAAAATGCCCGAAGGCACCCGTATCGCCGCCCTGTTTCGCGGTCAACAACTGCTCCATCCGTCGGGTAGTACGGTGCTGGAAGTCGATGATTTGCTGTGTGTTATCGGCCATGAGCACAACCTGCCGGCCCTCGGAAAACTGTTCAGCCAGGCGCCGCAACGCGGCCTCGATCTGCGCTTCTTCGGCGATTTCGTACTCGAAGGAGACGCCCAGCTCAAAGCGGTTGCCGCCCTGTACGGCCTGCCCGCCGAAGGCATCGATCCGGACATGACCCTGGGCCACTTCATTGCCCAGAAAGTCGGCGGTGCACCGATCGTTGGCGACCAGGTGGAATGGAACAACACCCACTGGACGGTTGCGGTCATGGACGGGAACAAGATCGGCAAAGTGGGCGTCAGATTCCCCGAAGGAAGTCGCCCGGGCCCCGGGCTCTTCCTCTAAACTGCGTCCACTCTCACTTGCTTGACCGGTCTCTATGCCTACCCTGCGCTCCTTTTTCGTCGCGGCCCTGCTGGGCCTGAGTCTCACTGTCGGCCCGCTGCAGGCCGCCGAACCGCCGTCCAGCGACGCCGTGCAGGCCAGTCTGGACAAGCTCACCGACAGCAAACTGCCCGAGGCCGACAAGAAGGCCCTGCAGACGGTCCTGCAAAACACGCTGAACCAGCTCAATAACCGGCGTGACTACGAGCAGAAGCTGATCGACCTCAAGCAGCAACTGGCCACCGCGCCAAAGCAGACCATCGAGAACTCGCGCGAACTGACCCGCCTCAAGGCCAGCGCCGTGGTGCCGGTGGCGCAGCGCTTCCCCAAGGAAAACATCCAGCAGCTGGAGCAGATGCTCACCGAGCGCTCGACCCAGCAAAGCGATCTGCAAAAGGCCCTGGCGGACGCCAACAGCCTGATCATCACCGCCCAGACCCGTCCCGAACGTGCCCAGGCCGAGATTTCCAGCAGCCAGACGCGCATCCAGCAGATCAATAACATCCTCAAGACCGGCAAGGACGCCGGCAAGACTGTCAGCGCCGAGCAGCGCGACCTGCTCAACGCCGAACTGGCCGCCTTGAACGCGCTGATCCCGCTGCGTCGTCAGGAACTGGCCGGCAACAACCAGTTGCAGGATCTGGGCAACAGTCAGCATGACCTGCTCTCGGAAAAGTCCGACCGTCTGGATCGCGAGATCCAGGAACTGCAAACCCTGATCAACCAGAAGCGCTTGACCCTGTCGCAGGAAACCGTGACGCAGCAGTCGATCGAGGCCCAAAAGTCTGGCAGCAGCACCCTGCTCGCCACGGAAAGCGCGGCCAACCTCAAGCTCTCCGATTACCTGCTCAAAAGCACTGACCGTCTCAACGAACTCACCCAGCAGAACCTGCAGACCAAGCAGCAACTGGACAGCGTGACTCAGAGCGATTCGGCTCTCGACGAGCAGATCAACGTGCTCAAGGGCAGCCTGCTGCTGTCGAAAATTCTCTATAAACAGAAGCAAGCGCTGCCGCGCCTCAAGGTCGACCGCGATCTGGCGGACCAGATCGCCGACATTCGCCTGTACCAGTTCGAAATCAATCAACAGCGCGAACAGCTGAGCAATCCGGCGACTTACGTCGACAACCTGCTGTCCACTCAGCCGCCGGAGCAAGTCACGCCACAACTGCGCAAGAGTCTGCTGGAGCTGGCCAACACCCGTGTCGATCTGCTGGAACGGCTGAGCCGCGAACTGAGCGCGATGCTCAACGAATCGATCACCCTGCAACTGAACCAGAAACAACTGCTGAGCACCGCGCAAAGCCTGCGCGCGACCCTTGACGAGCAGATGTTCTGGATTCCGAGCAACAAGCCGCTGGACACCGAATGGATGCGCGGCGTGCCGGAGCGTCTGAAGCGTCAGATCGACACTTTGCCGCTGGCCTCGAGCCTCAGCGAACTGACCGACGGCCTGACCCAGCGACCGCTGTTGTTCCTGCCGCTGGCGCTGCTGATCGGCGCGCTGTTGTGGCGGCGCAAGCAGTTGTATTCGCGCCTGAACAAGGTTCACCAGGACATCGGCCACTTCAAGCGTGACAGCCAGTGGCATACGCCACAGGCGATCCTGATCAATATTCTGCTGGCGATGCCAGTCGCGCTGGGCCTGGCGCTGTGCGGGCTGGCGTTGCAGATCGATGCCCGCGGGCAGAACGCGAACATGGGCGCGGCGCTGCTGCAAATGGCCCAGGCGTGGCTGGTGTTCTACACCGCTTACCGGATCCTCGCGCCGGGCGGCGTGGCTGAACTGCACTTCCGCTGGGAAAAGCCGCAGGTCGAATTCCTGCAAGGCTGGGTCCGTCGCCTCGGACTGGTGGTCATGGCATTGGTGGCCGTGGTGGCGGTTGCCGAACTGCAACCGGCGGCGCTGGCCGACGATGTACTGGGCATGCCGGTGGTGCTGACCTGCTATGCGCTGATGGCGTGGCTGCTCAGCCGTCTGCTGATCAGCAGCCCGACCCACGAAAACGCCTCGCTGTTCCGCAAAGCCGTGGGCGTGATGTTCACCCTGCTGCCCATCGCGCTGTTCGTCGCCGTGTGCTTCGGCTACTACTACACCGCGCTGAAACTCAGCGACCGCTTGATCAACACCCTGTACCTGCTGATGTTCTGGCTGGTGATCGAAGCCACTTTCGTCCGTGGCCTCGCGGTCGCGGCACGTCGCCTGGCTTACCAGCGCGCCCTGGCCAAACGTCAGGCCGCGAAAGAAGCCGGCGACGGCGAAGCGGTGATCGAAGAACCGACCCTGGACATCGAAAAGGTCAACGAACAGTCCCTGCGTCTGATCCGTCTGGCGCTGCTTGGCGGCTTCATCGCCGCGCTGTACTGGGTCTGGGCCGACCTGATCACCGTGTTCTCGTACCTCGACAACATCACCCTCTACGAATACACCAGCGGCACCGGCGCCAACATGAGCATGGTGCCGATCAGCATCGGCGACATGCTCGGCGCGCTGATCATCATCGGCATCACCTTTGCGCTCGCCCGCAACTTGCCGGGCCTGCTTGAAGTGTTTGTGCTATCGAAACTCAATCTGGCCCAGGGCAGTGCCTACGCGACCACGACGCTGCTGTCGTACGTGATCGCCGGGGTCGGTTTCGTCTCGACCCTGTCGACCCTCGGCGTGAGCTGGGACAAGTTGCAATGGCTGGTGGCGGCGCTGTCGGTCGGCCTCGGCTTCGGTATGCAGGAGATCTTCGCGAACTTCATCTCCGGCATCATGATCCTGTTCGAGCGCCCGGTGCGGATCGGCGACACCATCACCATCGGCAACCTGTCGGGCACGGTAAGCAAGATCCGCATCCGCGCCACGACCATCACCGACTTCGACCGCAAGGACATCATTGTCCCGAACAAGACGTTCATCACCGGGCAACTGATCAACTGGTCGCTGACCGACACCATCACCCGGGTGACCCTGAAACTCGGCGTGGATTACGGTTCCGATCTGGATCTGGTCAAGGAATTGCTGCTCAAGGCCGCACGGGAAAACCCGCGCGTGCTCAAGGAGCCCGAGCCGCACGTGTACTTCCTCAACTTCGGCGAAAGCACCCTCGACCACGAATTGCGCATGCATGTGCGCGATCTCGGCGACCGCAACCCGGTGCTCGATGAGGTCAACCGCTTCATCAACCGCGAGTTCAAGAAGCAGCACATCAACATCTCGTTCCGCCAGATGGAGGTTTACCTGAAGAACCTCCACGGCCAGGAATACAAGATGGTGCCGATCGAGCCGGAAACCAAAACCATCGTGCCCGTCGGCGACGACCAGAAACCGTTGCAGGAACCGCCGCCGGCCAAACTCGACTAACCCGGCTAATCCCAGCAGAATGCTCGGACATTCTGCTGGAGCAGGCCCTTGAAAGCCCTCGACGAACTGACCTTCGACAACCGCTTCGCCCGCCTGGGCGACGCGTTCTCGGCCCACGTGCTGCCCGAACCGATCGACAATCCGCGGCTGGTGGTGGCCAGCCCGGCGGCCCTCGCGCTGCTGGATCTCGACCCGGCGGTGGCCGACACCCAGGAATTTGCCGAATTGTTCGGCGGCCACAAGCTATGGCCCGATGCCGAGCCACGGGCGATGGTCTATTCCGGGCATCAGTTCGGCGGTTACACCCCACAATTGGGTGACGGTCGCGGGCTGTTGCTGGGCGAGGTGTACAACGCGGCCGGCGAGCACTGGGACTTGCATCTCAAGGGCGCCGGGCAGACGCCGTTCTCGCGCATGGGCGACGGCCGCGCGGTGCTGCGTTCGTCGATCCGCGAGTTTCTCGCTTCCGAGGCGCTGCATGCGCTGAACATCCCGTCTTCGCGCGCCGCCTGCGTGATCGGCTCCGACACCCCCGTCTGGCGTGAGAAACAGGAGCGCGCCGCGATGGTGCTGCGCCTGGCGCCGAGCCACATCCGTTTCGGCCATTTCGAATATTTCTATTACACCAAGCGCCCCGAACAGCAGAAGCAACTCGGCGAACACGTGTTGGCGATGCATTACCCCGAATGCCTGGAACAGCCGGAACCGTATCTGGCGATGTTCCGCGAGATCGTCGAGCGCAACGCCGAACTGATCGCCAAGTGGCAGGCCTACGGTTTCTGCCACGGCGTAATGAACACCGACAACATGTCGATCCTCGGCATCACCTTCGACTTCGGTCCGTTCGCCTTCCTCGACGATTTCGACGCAAACTTCATCTGCAACCACTCCGACGATCAGGGCCGCTACTCGTTCAGCAATCAGGTGCCGGTCGGCCAGTGGAACCTCAGCGCCCTGGCCCAGGCCCTGACGCCATTCATCAGCGTTGAAGCCCTGCGCGAAACCCTCGGCCTGTACCTGCCGCTGTTCCAGGCCCATTACCTCGACCTGATGCGCCGCCGCTTCGGCTTCACTACCGCCGAAGACAACGACCAGCAACTGCTGGAGCAACTGCTGCAACTGATGCAGAACAGCGGCGTCGATTACACGCTGTTCTTCCGTCGTCTGGGCGAAGAGTCGGCCGAGCAGGCCGTCGCTCGCCTGCGCGATGACTTCGTCGATATCAAGGGTTTCGATGCCTGGGGCGAGCGCTATGTCGCCCGCGTCGCACGCGATGGCGCGGCCGATCAGGAACAACGCCGCGCGCGGATGCATGCGGTGAATCCGCTGTACATCCTGCGCAATTACCTGGCGCAGAAGGCGATTGATGCTGCCGAGCAGGGTGACTATTCAGAAGTGCGCCGGCTGCACGCTGTGCTGAGCAATCCATTCGAGGAACAACCTGGAATGGAGAGTTACGCGGAACGGCCGCCGGAATGGGGCAAGCATTTGGAGATCAGTTGTTCGTCGTGAGTAACCTCAATCCAAAGGATCAATTGCGCTGATGACTCGAGCGACGATGTCAGCAATCGTTACGTCATCCAGCCGCTCAATGAATTTAGCGTTACCGTCACGAACACGCTGTTCGATATCAAAACTTCGAACCTGATTACACACGGCGACACCATTGGTTTCGTGACCAGAAATGGTCACGGCCAAACCCGAGCTCCGACTGAAATTGCCACCGCTTGTGACCGGGACCGTCATGCTGACACCCAGAGCATTGATTTCACGAGGCGTGATGACAACAAAACGATGCCTGTTCATCATCTCCCGCCCAGCCACAGGATTGGGATCGATCCAGTAAACATCTCCCCGTTGCGGGGCCTGCCGACGCACCATCAACCCAACTCCCTGCCAACAGGTTCACCTTCACGAGCTTCGGCAGTTTGAGCATTCAGCTCTTGCAAATGTTCGGCGCCTTCAAGCAGTTCAGCCAAGCTGTAACGCTTGCGAGCAACCGGGGCGACGGGCCTGGCAACCAGCTCACCATCGACCACATTCAGCTCCAGTTGAGCGCCCACATCCAAATGCAAAAGCTTCAGTAGCGTTGGAGGAATCGTTATGACTGCAGCGCCCCCCTGACGGCGAATTCTGGAAGTTACGGACATGAAGTCACTCCGATCCGGTAAATGAAAGTCATCGATTTTTCGAGTTGTGCAACAAAAGTAGCACGCAGATACAGTCAACGCGACCTCCTCACGACGAGCGTTAAAACAGGAATTTGCTTTCAGACTAGACATCAATCGAAAGGCGGCCGGCAGAAAACTGTGACGATTCAAGACATTGATAAATGAGTCCCCCGACACCAGATCAGTGACATTAATTGCTCAATCGAGACCTATCATGACCGACTCACTCCTCATCCCCTGCCCCTCCTGCAACGGCCTCAACCGCATCCCCGCCGAGCGCCTCAACGACCACCCGAAATGCGGGCGCTGCAAGTCAGAGGTGCTGTTGAACAAGCCGTTTGAACTCAAGCAAGGCGATTACGCCAGCCAGATCAAGGGCGATCTGCCGTTGCTGGTGGACGTGTGGGCGGACTGGTGCGGGCCGTGCAAGTCGTTTGCGCCGGTGTTCGAGCAGGCGGCCGCGCAACTGGCGGGCAAGTGCCGGCTGGCCAAGCTGGACAGCGAGGCCAATCAGCAGTTGTCGGCGCAATTGGGGATTCGTTCGATTCCGAGCCTGATTCTGTTGCGCAACGGCCGGGAAGTGGCCCGTCAGAGCGGGGCCTTCCCGTTGCCGCAGTTGATGGCCTGGCTGCGCAGCCAGGGCATCTGACGAGGCCTCAGGCGTCTTCGAGCAGGTTGTGCAGTTCGACGAACTGCTGCGTCAGCTTGTGCCGTGGATCGAGGTGGATCAGCGGCATGCTGGCCTGATGCGATTCGCGCATGCGCACTGAACTGGCGAGGTAGACCGGCAGCACCGGCAGGCCCTCGGCGATCAGTTCGTCGAGGATCTGCTGCGGCAGGCTGGCCCGGGCCTGGAACTGGTTGACCACGATGCCTTCGACTTCCAGGCCTTCGTTGTGGTCTTCCTTCAACTCGTCGATCTCGGCGATCAGACCGTACAGGGCCTGACGCGAGAAACTGTCGCAGTCGAAGGGAATCAGTACCCGATCGGCGGCAATCAGGGCCGAGACGGCATAGAAATTCAGCGCCGGCGGCGTATCCAGATAGATCCGGTCGTAATCTTCCGACAACTCGTCGAGCAGTTTTCGCAGCTTGTTGATCTTGTGTTTGGCCTCAAGCTTGGGCTGCAAGTCGGCCAGCTCGGCGGTGGCGGTAATGATGTGGAGGTTGTCGAACGGGGTTTCGTAGATATCCGCCTGGTTCTTTTTCGAGAACGGCCCGGATGACAGGGTCTGCTTGAAGAAATCGGCAATGCCCATCGGAATGTCATCACCCGTGAGCCCGGTCAGATACTGAGTGGAATTGGCCTGGGCATCGAGGTCGACCAACAGCGTGCGATAACCCTCACTGGCGCTCACCGCCGCCAGATTGCAGGCAATGCTGGATTTGCCCACGCCACCTTTCTGATTGAACACCACGCGCCGCATGACAAAACCTCCGTGTATCAAAGAATGACCGAGTGTAGTGGTGCCCGGTGCCGGTTCGCTACCTCGATGGACGCGGACTACAAAGTCAGGCGCCAATCTCCCAATGAATACGGCGCAAAGACACCCGTTGATCGCCGATTCGCCTGACAGACAAACACCCGACAATCTGGATAATGGCCAAGTGACAGCTCTTGCCGCGTACCATTCGGTTCATTTCGTCGTTCAAAATGTAACCAGCATTTGCTACACACTCGTCGCACCGGGATAATGCGCGCCACCCGGCGCCACGCGCCATGCCATTTCAGGCTAAATCAGCTCAGCGGCGACGTTGGCGAAACCGCGTCAACTCAGCCCGCAGGGGCGGGATAAATGTCCGTGATCAACTTCAACATCGCCCAATGGCGCGCCTGGGCTCCCGGGCTCGACAGTGTGGAAGCCTGGCAGGCCTGGAGCCGACAGCCGGTCGTGCTCGAAAGCAGCGATGCCGCACCCGATGTTTCGTTTCTGCCGGCCATCCAGCGCCGGCGTCTCAGTCGTCTGGCGCGGATGGCGTTCAGTGTCGGCTGGCCGCTGGCCGACGGTCGGGAAAATCTGCCGCTGGTATTCGTCTCGCGACATGGCGAAACCCCGCGCACCTTTGAAATTCTCAGCGATCTGGCCAACGATCAGCCGCTGTCGCCGACCCAGTTCAGCCTGTCGGTGCATAACGCGATCATCGGCCTATGGTCGATCATGCGCGGCGAAACCAGCGAAATGACCGCCCTCGCCGCGGCCGGCGACGGCCTTGAGCACGGCCTGCTCGAAGCGGCGACATTGTTGAACGAAGGGGCCCCGGCAGTGCTGCTGGTGATCACCGAGGAACAACCGCCCGAAGCCTATTCGACGTGGATCGACGACGTGCCGTTTCCCTATGCGGTCGGGCTGTTGCTCACCCCCGGTACCGACTGGCGGCTGACCCTGAACAGCGCCCCCGAAGCACGGTCAAAAACGCAGTGGCCTCATGCGCTGAATCTGCTGCGAACCCTGCTCGATCAGCAATCCCATTGCCAACATGCCTGGAAGAATCGTGTATGGACCTGGCAACGCAACCCGTGATAGGAAAAAATCGCGATGCCTATTACTGGCGTCTGCTGGCGACTGCCACCAGCTTCGCCCTGTTCGGGCTCGGTGGTCTGTGCCTGCGCCTGCTGGTATTTCCATTGCTCGGTTTCCTGCCGGGCGACGCGATTGCGCACCGCGAGCGGGCGCGCCAGACCGTCAGTCGGCTGTTCTGGTTTTTCGTCCGGTTCATGGCCCGTACCGGCGTGCTGACCTACGACATCCAGGGCGCCGAACGACTCGGCCGTCCGGGGCAGATGATCATCGCCAACCACCCGTCGCTGATCGACGTGGTGTTCCTGATCGGTCTGGTGCGCGGAGCCAACTGTGTGGTGAAGAAAAGCCTGTGGGAAAACCCCTTCACTCGCGGCCCGCTGCGCAGCACCGAATACATCAGCAACGACGGCAGCATGGACATGCTCGACGCTGCCGCTGGCGCGTTGCAGGGCGGGCAGACCCTGATCATTTTTCCCGAAGGCACCCGCACCCAGCCAGGCCAGGCGCCGGCCTTTCATCGGGGGGCAGCGGCCATCGCGCTGCGCGGTGCGAAAATCGTCACCCCGGTAGTCATCAAGGTCAGTCCGACCACCCTGACCAAGGCCGAGCCCTGGTATCGCATTCCCAGTCGCCGCGTGCACTTCAGTTTTCGCGTCGGGGCCGATATAGACCCACAGACTTTCGCCGCGCAGGGCCCCGCGCCTCAGGCTTCGCGCAAGCTCAACGACTATTTGCACCAATTCTTCATCAAGGAGCTCGCCGAAGATGAGCGATCTAAACCGTGACATCAAAGAGCTGATCATCGACGCCCTGGGGCTCGAAGACATCAGCGCAGAGGACATCGGCGACGACCAGACGCTGTTTGGCGAAGGCCTGGGCCTGGATTCCGTCGACGCCCTGGAACTCGGCCTGGCGATCCAGAAAAAGTACGGCATCAAAATCGACGCCGACGCCAAGGACACCCGCAACCATTTCTCCAACGTGGCGAGCCTTGCGGCGTTCGTCACGGCAAAACAGGCAGCTTGAGACCGGACCATGCAAACTCGTGACGACATCTTCAACACCCTGCGCGATGCCCTGGTCGAGCTGTTCGAACTGGACCCGGCCCGCGTGAGCCTGGAATCCAACCTGTATCAGGATCTGGAAATCGACAGCATCGACGCCGTCGACCTGATCGATCACATCAAGCGCCAGACCGGCAAGAAAATCGCCGCCGAGGAATTCAAGTCGGTGCGTACCGTCAGCGACGTGGTCGAGGCGGTCTACCGTCTGGTTCAACCGGCGGCATGAGCCGACTGATCGGTCTCGGCCTGCTGCTGGCGGGCCTGCTGTATCCCTTTGCGGTGTATTTCGGCATGGAGCATTTCGCGCCATGGCAGTTCGGCCTGCTGCTGGGCAGCTTGTGGCTGGCCCGCGCACTGACCGGCGAACGCAAGCCCGGCAGCCTGTGGATGGCCTGCGTGGCGATCGTGTTCTGCCTGCTGCTGGCGGTGTTCGACAGCCCGCTGTTGCTGCGCTGGTACCCGGTGCTGATCAGCGGCTTCATGCTGGTGCTGTTCAGCCTGAGCCTGAAATACGGCCCGCCGATGGTCGAACGCCTGGCTCGCCTGCGTGAGCCGCAACTGCCGCCCAAGGCGATTCGTTACACCCGCCAGGTCACCGTGGCCTGGAGCGTGTTTTTCTTTTGCAACGGTTTGTGCGCCGCCCTGCTGACACTGTGGGCGCCGCTGAACTGGTGGATGTTGTACACCGGCCTGATCTCCTACGGATTGATCGGCCTGATGTTTGCCATTGAATGGCTGATACGACAAAGGGTAAGAGGTCGCCCATGAACTGGATAAAACTTGAGCAGCTGTTGCTCAAGGCCCTGCCGGCGCGTGCTGTCACAAGCGCACCGGCACTCGATCACGCTCAACTGCGCGAACAGGCCCTGGGCCTGGCCGCCGGTCTGCAAGCACGCGGCGTGAAGCGTCTGGCGGTGCATCTGGAAGATGCCGCCGATCTGGCCGTCGCCCTGCTCGGTGCCTGGCGTGCCGGCGTCAGCGTGTTGCTGCCCTCGGATCTGCAAGCACAGACCCGCCAGCGCTGGTCGAGCGACGTCGATCTGTGGCTGACCGATCATTCCGATGACGCTCGCCTGAGCGATCTGCAGCAACCGGCCCTGCCCGCAGCCGAACTGGATCTCGACCAGTGCCGCCTCAGCCTGTGCACCTCCGGTTCCAGCGGCGAGCCCAAGCGCATTGACAAATCCCTGCGGCAACTGGCCAACGAAGTCGAAGCCCTCGAACAGCTGTGGGGTGCGGATCTCGGTGAAGCCTGCATCCTCGGCAGCGTCGCCACCCAGCACATCTACGGCTTGCTGTTCCGCGTGCTGTGGCCGCTGTGCGCCGGGCGTCCGTTCCTGCGCAAGCAACTGGCCTTCCCGGAAGACCTGCAACGTGCCAGCCGCGAGCACCCGGCCTTCGCCTGGGTCGCCAGCCCGGCGCTGCTCAAACGCATGGGCGACAACCTCGACTGGCCGGCGCTGAGCGCCGTGCGCCGGGTGTTTTCCTCTGGCGGCGCATTGCCGGCAGACGCCGCAAAAAGCCTGCATCAACGCCTGGGACAGTGGCCGACGGAAATCCTCGGCAGTTCGGAAACCGGCGGCATCGCCTGGCGTCAGGGCGAATCGTTGTGGCAGCCGTTTGCCGGCGTCGAGTTGAGCCAGGACAGCGACGGCGCCTTGCGGATCGCTTCGCCTTATCTGCCCGCCGGGCATGTCGAACACACCGCGGATGCGGCGCGCATTCAGGCCGATGGCCGCTTCGAACTGCTCGGGCGGCTCGACCGGATCGTCAAACTTGAAGAAAAACGCATATCCCTGCCGATGCTTGAACAGGCGCTGGTAGCTCACGACTGGGTCGCCGAAGCGCGTCTGGGCGTGGTGCAGGAAAACCGCGCGTCCCTCGGCGCTCTACTGGTGCTCAGCGAATCCGGCCTGTTTGCCCTGCGCGAACACGGTCGGCGCAGCCTGACCGAAACCCTGCGCCGTCATCTCGGTGACCACTGTGAAGCGCTGGCCCTGCCCCGCCGCTGGCGCCTGCTGCGGCAAATGCCGCTGACCTCGCAGGGCAAGTTGCCTCAGGCCCACGTCGAAGCCTTGCTGCTGGCACCACGGCCAAAAGCGCCGGAGATTCTGGAACAGGCCGAAACCGAGGGCGAATGGAACCTGCAATTGAGCGTTCCGCCGGACCTCGCCTACTTCAGCGGCCACTTCCCCAAGGCCCCGGTGCTGCCGGGCGTGGTGCAGGTCGAATGGGCGCTGAATCTGGGTCGGCAACTGCTGAACCTGCCCGGCGCATTCGCCGGCATGGAAGTGCTGAAATTCCAGCAACTGGTGCGCCCCGGCGATGAAGTCCAGTTGCATCTGCGCTTCGACCCGGAACGCGGCAAGTTGTATTTCGCCTACCGCAACGACACCGCCACCTGCTCCAGCGGGCGGATTCTGCTGGGGACTGGCGATGCATAACCCTTGCGCCGTGATCCCGGTCTACAACCACGAAACCGCCATCGGCACGGTGGTCGACGCCCTGCTCGCCGAGGATCTGCCATGCATTCTGGTGGACGATGCCAGCAGCAAATCCTGCGCAGCGGTGCTGGACGTGCTGGCCGAGCGCGAGCGGGTGTATCTGGTGCGCCTCACTGCCAACCAGGGCAAGGGTGGCGCGGTGATGACCGGTCTGCGTGAAGCCGCGCGACTCGGTTTCAGCCATGCCTTGCAGGTCGATGCCGACGGTCAGCACGACTTGCAGGATGTCGCGCGGTTCCTCGAAGAATCCCGCGCTCACCCCAAGTCGCTGATCTGTGGTTATCCGCTGTACGACGCCAGCGTGCCGAAAGGCCGTCTGTATGCGCGTTATCTGACCCACGTGATGGTGTGGATCAACACCCTGTCGCTGCAGATCCGCGACTCGATGTGCGGCTTCCGGGTGTATCCGCTGGAACCGACGCTGGGCGTGATCGATTCGGCGCGGATCGGCAAGCGCATGGATTTCGACTCGGACATTCTGGTGCGCCTGGCCTGGCGCAATCAGCCGATGCGCTGGTTGCAGACCAGCGTGCATTACCCGCTGGACGGCGTTTCGCACTTTCGCCTGTTCCACGACAACGTGCTGATCTCGAGCATGCACACGCGCCTGTTCTTCGGCATGTTGCTGCGCCTGCCTGTGATCCTCTGGCGACGGTGGCGCCCATGACCGTCGAGACCGACAAAAAGCACTGGGCCGACCGCGAAGAGCGCGGCAGTTTCCTGCTGATGAAATTCACCGCGTTCGCCGCCAAAGTCCTTGGCCGACGCCTGCTGAGCCCGTTGCTGTACGGCATCGTCCTGTACTTTTTTCTGTTCGGCCGAACTGCACGGCGCAGTGCCTGGCAGTATCAGCAGCGCCTCGCCGACTGGAGCGGTCGCCACGAATTGCGCCCGACCCGGTGGCGAGTGTTCCGCCAGTTCATGGCCTTCGCCGATTCGCTGCTCGACAAGCTCGACGTGTGGAACGGCAAGCTGAAGATCGAGCAGATCGAAATCATCGACCCGGCGCTGCTGCGCAATCAGTTGCGCGGCAGCCGCGGGCAAATGCTGGTGGGCGCGCATCTGGGCAACCTCGAAGTGTGTCGGGCGCTGGCGGAGCTGGGCGAAAAGGTCACCATGAACGTGCTGGTGCACACCAAGCATGCCGAGCAGTTCAATCGCCTGCTGGGCGAGGCCGGGGCGACCAATCTGCGACTGATTCAGGTCAGCGAGCTGGATCCGGTGATCATGCTGCAACTGCACGAACGCCTGGAGCGCGGCGAATGGCTGGCGATTGCCGGCGACCGCGTGCCACTGCACGGCGGGCGCAGCGTAACCGTGGACTTTCTCGGCCACCCGGCGCCGTTCCCGCAAGGGCCGTGGCTGCTGGCCGGCCTGCTGAAATGCCCGGTCAACCTGCTGATGTGCCTGAAACAGCCCGACGGCCACTATCGCCTGACTCTCGAGCCGTTCGCCGATGCCGTGGTGTGGTCACGCCGCGAGCGCGAACAGGTCATTCATCAGTGGGCCACCCGCTACGCCGAACGCCTGAGTCACTATTGCCTCGAAGCACCGTGCCAATGGTTCAACTTTTACCCATTCTGGAAAACCGATGACAACGCCAACTCCTGAGCCGGTCACCTTCGGCGAACGCCCTTTGCGCATCGAAGACGTGCTGGCCCTGGCCAACCGTCAGGCGCCCGTGCAGTTGCAGAGCGACGCGCCTTATCGCGAACGCATCGCCAAGGGCGCGCGGTTTCTCGATTCGCTGCTGGACAAGGAAGGCGTGATCTACGGCGTGACCACCGGTTACGGCGATTCCTGCGTGGTTGCGGTGCCGTTGCATCACGTCGAGGCGCTGCCGCGTCATCTCTACACGTTCCATGGTTGCGGACTGGGCAAACTGCTCGACGCCCAGGCCACTCGCGCGGTGCTGGCGGCGCGTTTGCAGTCGCTGTGCCACGGCGTGTCCGGGGTGCGCATCGAACTGCTCGAACGTCTGCATGCCTTCCTTGAACACGACATTTTGCCGCTGATTCCTGAAGAGGGTTCGGTGGGCGCCAGCGGCGATCTGACGCCGCTGTCCTACGTCGCCGCGACCCTGTCCGGCGAGCGTGAAGTGATGTTCCGTGGCGAACGCCGCCAGGCTGCCGATGTGCACCGCGAACTGGGCTGGACACCGTTGGTGCTGCGCCCGAAAGAAGCGCTGGCATTGATGAACGGCACCGCCGTGATGACCGGTCTGGCCTGCCTGGCTTACGCCCGCGCCGATTACCTGCTGCAACTGGCCACCCGCATCACCGCGCTGAACGTGGTGGCGCTGCAAGGCAATCCGGAGCACTTCGACGAGCGCCTGTTCGCCGCCAAGCCGCATCCGGGACAGATGCAGGTCGCCGCGTGGCTGCGCAAGGATCTGGCAATCGACGCACCGACCGCGCCGCTGCACCGTTTGCAGGATCGCTACTCGCTGCGCTGCGCACCGCATGTACTCGGCGTATTGGCCGACAGCCTGAACTGGCTGCGCTCGTTCATCGAGACCGAACTCAACAGCGCCAACGACAACCCGATCATCGACGCCGAAGCCGAGCGCGTGCTGCACGGCGGGCACTTCTACGGCGGGCATATCGCGTTCGCCATGGACAGCCTGAAAAACCTCGTGGCCAACGTCGCCGACCTGCTCGACCGGCAACTCGCGCTGCTGGTGGACGAACGTTACAACCACGGTTTGCCGAGCAACCTGTCCGGCGCCAACGCCGACCGCGCGATGCTCAACCACGGCTTCAAGGCCGTACAGATCGGCGCCAGCGCCTGGACCGCCGAAGCGCTGAAAAACACCATGCCGGCCAGCGTGTTCTCGCGTTCCACCGAATGCCACAACCAGGACAAGGTGAGCATGGGCACCATCGCCGCCCGCGACGCCATTCGTGTGCTGGAGCTGACCGAACAGGTCGCCGCCGCCACGCTGCTCGCGGCCAATCAGGGCGTGTGGCTGCGTAGCCGCGATGAAGATGCGCGTCCACTGCCGCCATCGCTGGCCGCCATGCATGAACAACTGGCCGAGGACTTCCCGCCAGTGATCGAAGACCGTGCCCTGGAAGGCGAACTGCGCCTGTGCCTGCAACGCATCGCCGAGCAACACTGGAGGCTGCATGCGTAGTGCCGGAGTGCTTCACGCCGATACGGAAATCCTCGTACCGTTCTTTGACGTCGACACCATGCACGTCGTCTGGCACGGCCATTACGTGAAATACCTGGAAGTGGCGCGCTGCGCATTGCTCGACAAGATCGGCCACAACTACAACCAGATGGTCGACTCGGGCTACGCCTGGCCGGTGATCGACCTGCAATTGCGCTACGTGCGCGGCGCGGTGTTCGGTCAGCGGCTGAACGTGCGCGCCAGTCTGGTGGAGTGGGAAAACCGCCTGAAGATCCACTACCTGATCACCGATGCCCAGACCGGCGAACGCCTGACCCGCGCCAGCTCGGTGCAGGTCGCCGTCGAAGTCAGCAGCCGCGAGATGCAACTGGCTTCGCCAAAAGTCTTCACCGATGCCGTGGAAAGGATGCTGCGATGAATGTGTTGTTGAAATCCCTTGGCGCTCTGGCGCTGCTGACACTGTCGTCGCTGGCCAATGCCTTCGACCTGCAACAGTTGAGCGAGCAACTGGCGAAACCGGACGTGATCCACGGCCAGTTCATCCAGGAAAAACACCTGCGCGCCCTGCCCCAGCCGCTGATCAGCAAGGGCAGTTTTGTCCTCGCGAAAAACCACGGCCTGCTGTGGCTGCTGAAAACCCCGCTGCAACAGGATTACCGGATCAGCGCCAAGGGCATCGCCCGGCGTGATGCCACTGGCTGGCAATTGCTGCCGAACAAGAGCGCCGGGGCCGAGCAGAACCGTTTGTTCCTCGCCGTGCTGCAAGGCGACAGCAGCGGTCTGCAACGGGATTTCGAACTGGCCCTGAGCGGCGATGCACAGAAATGGCAACTGACCCTGACTCCGCGCTCGGTGCTGCTCAAGCAGGTCTTCAATCAGATCAACATCAGCGGCGGCGCGTTGGTGAACACCATCGAACTGCTGGAAACCCAGGGCGACAGCACCTTGCTGCGCATGCAGGACAGCACCGCCGGCCAACCTCTGAGCGACGCGGAGCAACATGACTTTGCCGAGTGAACGCAGGCTGCCCTGGCTGTTCCTGATCCTGCTGCTGGCGGTCGTCGCACTGGGCGCCTGGCAGTGGCGCGACGGTGCGCCGCTGTCGGCCAACCTGATGGAGCTGGTGCCCGGCACCCACCCGGACGCCCTCGAACTGCGCGCCGAACAACGCATGCAGGAACCGCTCAACCGCGACATGCTGGTGCTGGTCGGCCATGCCGATCGCCAGCAAGCCGTCGCCATGGCCCAGACCCTGAGCGAACAATGGCAGGCCAGCGGGTTGTTCGAAAAGGTCCAATGGAATCTGCAAGCCGATCTGCCGGCCCTGCGCACGCAATTGCTGCAAGGGCGGCTGGCGATGCTCTCGGCGGATGACCGACAACTGCTGATCGAACATCCCGACGCCTTTATCCAGCAACGGGTACAGGCGCTGTTCGACCCGTTCACCGGGTTCAGCCTGGTGCCGAGCCAGGACGACTGGCTGGGCCTGACCGGGCGCATCCAGAACAGCCAGCCACAACATGGCGCGGTGCAGCTGGACATCGGCAGCGGCGCGTTGATCGCCGACGCCGACGGCAAGAGCTGGGTGCTGCTGCGCGCACGCACCACCGGCAGCGCCTTCGACATGAATCAACCGCTGCAAGTCGCCGCCCTGCTGCAACACAGCCGTGAGCAAGCAGCTCGCGCCGACGTGCAACTGTTGGCCGCCAGCGGCCTGCTGTACGCCGCCAACGGCCAGCAGCAGGCGACCCGGGAAATGACCTGGGTCGGCGGCGGCGCCACCGTCGGCATCCTCTTGCTGTTGCTGCTCGCCTTCCGCCGCTGGCGGGTGCTGCTGGCGTTCATTCCGGTGCTGGTCGGCATGTTGTTCGGTGCAGTGGCCTGTGTGGCGCTGTTCGGGCACATGCACGTGATGACGCTGGTGCTCGGCTCCAGCCTGATCGGGGTGGCGGTGGATTACCCGCTGCACTACTTGTCCAAGAGCTGGAGCCTCAAGCCGTGGCACAGTTGGCCGGCGTTGCGCCTGACCCTGTCCGGTCTGACGTTGAGCCTGATCACCAGCGCCATCGGTTATCTGGCGCTGGCCTGGACGCCTTTCCCGGCGCTGACCCAGATTGCGGTGTTCTCCGCCGCCGGTTTGCTCGGCGCCTACCTGTCGGCGGTGTGCCTGTTGCCGGCCCTGCTGAAAAACGTCGAACTGCGCCCGGCGCAATGGCCGCTGCAACTGGCCGAGCGCTTGGTGCGACTGCGGGAAACCCTGCTCGAACACGTCAGGACGCCGGTGTTGCTGGCCCTGCTGATCGCCTTTTGCGTCGGTGGCCTGCTGCAACTGGAAAGCAAGAACGACATTCGCCAGTGGGTCGGTGCGCCGCAACGCCTGACCGATGAGGCGCAGACCATCGCGCGGATTACCGGCTATCAGCCAACCAGCCAGTTCTTCCTGGTGCGCGCCGCCGATCAGCAGCAATTGCTGGAACGGCAAGCGGCGCTGAGCGAGAGACTGGAGCAACTGGTCAACCTCGACAAACTGCAGGGTTATCTGGCGCTCAATCAACTGGTCAGCCCGCCGGCTCAGCAGCAACAAGTGCGGGAAGCGCTCGGCAAGTTGCCGCAGTTCTGGCAGCCGTTGCTGGAAGTCGGCGTGCCGCTGGCGGCGCTGCAAACCGAGCTGCAACAGTTGCAGGCGCTGCCCGCCGAAGACATCGATGCGGCGCTGGCCGGGCCGCTCGGCGAGCCCTACCGCACGTTGTGGCTCGGGCCGACCGAGGACGGCGTGGCAGCGATGGTCAGCCTGCAAGGCCTGAACAATCCGTCGCTGTTGCGGGTGCAGGCGCTGGATCTGCCGGGTGTGACGCTGGTGGACCGGCTCGGCGATCTGAACAAGGTGTTCGCCCAGACTCAAGTCAGCGCCGCTGAACTGAAACTCGCCTCCTGCGTATTGATCGTGCTGGTGCTGGTGCTGCCGTTCGGTCTTGGTGGCGCGCTGCGGATCGTCGCCCTGCCGCTGCTCGCTGCGCTGTGCAGCCTCGCCAGCCTGGGCTGGCTCAGCCAGCCGCTGACCCTGTTCAGCCTGTTCGGCCTGCTGCTGGTAACGGCGATCAGCGTCGACTACGCGATCCTCATGCGCGAGCAGGTCGGCGGCGCGGCCGTGAGTCTGCTCGGCACTTTGCTCGCCGCCGCCACCACCTGGCTGTCGTTCGGTCTGCTGGCGGTGTCGAGCACCCCGGCGGTGAGCAACTTCGGCCTGTCGGTGAGCCTCGGCCTGGCCTTCAGCTTCATGCTCGCGCCGTGGGCCGGGCGTCAGACCCATGCTGCTGCCGTCACGGAGCCTTCAGCATGATGGTGGTGATTTTCTGGCTGATGGCCCTGGCACTGTTCTTCGTCGCCACCCGGGTCGGCCGGCATTTCGGCCTGATCCCGATCGTCAGTCAATTGCTGCTGGCAAGCTTCGGCCTGCCACTTCTGATGTACTTCTGGATTGAACCGGGCTGGCAACTCAACGGCGCCGAACTGATCGCACCGGGCTGGCTGAAAAACCTCTACAGCCTGAGCTTCGCCCTGCTGCTGGGGCACATCCTCAGCGACGTGATCGACCTGCGCCTGGACCGTCAGAGCGTGAAGATCGCCGTGCCGAGTTTCGCCGTGCCGTTTACCTGCGGCCTGGCGACGGCGTACTGGCTGCTGCCGACACAACCGTGGATCAATTCGCTGGCCATCGGTCTGGTGTTCGCCATCACCGCGATCCCGGTGTTGTACCTGTACCTGCGCCACATCGACTACCCGCCCGCCGCTACCCGGCGTCTGGTGCAGACCGCGATCCTGATCGACCTGACCTGCTGGACCCTGTTCGGCCTCGCCCAGGGCAGCCTGCACCTGAGCAGTCTGTTGCTGCCGCTGGGGCTGGCCTGCGTACCGGTGCTGCTGCGGGTGTTCGGCATACGCCGACCATTGACCTACAGCCTTGGTTTCTTTGCGCTGTTGGTGCTGGCCGAACACTACAAACTCAACGCGCTGATTTTCGGCATCGGCTATCTGCTGTGCATGGCCGCGCTCAAGGTGCCACTGGTGTTGCCGCTGCCGGCGCACTGGATGAACCGCTTGCAGACGTGGGTTGCGATTCCGCTGATCCTCACGTTCGGCATCGTCCAGATCGACGTGCACAGCGCCCTCGCCAGCCTCGGCGCCGTGCAATGGGCGGCGCTGCTGCTGTTGCCGGTCGCCAGCAAAATCGTGGGCAACTGGCTCGGTCTGGGCTGGGCCGGCGCTTCATTCGAAGGCGCCAGCCGCTGGCGCGAAAGCGTGCTGCTGAACATTCGCGGCTTGAGCGAAATCGTCTTTCTCAACCTGCTGTTGCAACAACGACTCATCAGCCCGGCGCTGTACTTTGCGCTGATGCTGATGGGTCTGATCGCGACGTTGCTGCCGGCTTTAATCGGCCTGCACCGGGCGTCGCTGAACCCTATTGCCGTACCCAGGAGCTCACGTGCCAATCGTTGAAATGGAGTCCCGTCAGGTCGTGATCATCGGCGCCGGCCCCTCCGGCGTCATCGCCGCCGCATTGCTCAAGCGCAAGGGGCACGACGTGCTGGTGATCGAGCGTCAGCATTTCCCGAGGTTCTCCATCGGTGAAAGCCTGCTCTGCCATTGCCTGGATTTCGTCGAAGAAGCCGGCATGCTCGAGGCGGTAAATGCCGCCGGGTTCCAGCGCAAGAACGGTGCGGCGTTCGCCTGGGGCGAGCACTACAGCGCCTTCGACTTTGCTGACACCTTCACTGCCGGCAAGCCGACGACCCTGCAGGTGCAACGCGCCGATTTCGACAAGTTGCTGGCCGATCAGGCGGCATTGCAGGGTGCGGAAATCCGCTATGGCGACGCGATTGTCAGCGTCGATTTCGAACGCCCGCGACCACAGCTGAATGTGCATCGCGAAGACGGCAGCGAGTACCGCGTCGAAGCCGATTTTGTCCTTGATGCCAGCGGCTACGGCCGCGTGCTGTCGCGCCTGCTCGACCTCGAAGCGCCGTCGAATTTCCCGGTTCGCCAAGCCGTGTTCACCCACGTCGAAGACCACATCGATCATCCCGGCTTCGACCGCGAGAAGATTCTCATCACCACCCACCCGCAGCACCGCGACATCTGGTTCTGGTCGATCCCGTTCAGTAACGGTCGCTGCTCGGTGGGCGTGGTGGCTGCCGCTGAACATTTCGCGGGCCGCGATACCGACCTCGACGCCTGCCTGCGCGGTTTCATCGCCGAAACCCCGAGCCTGGCCAAGGTGCTGAACAACGCCGTGTGGGATACCCCGGCGCGCACCCTCGGCGGTTATGCGGCCAACGTCAAAACCCTGCACGGCCCCGGTTTTGCCCTGTTGGGCAACGCGGCGGAGTTTCTCGACCCGGTGTTCTCCTCGGGCGTGACCATTGCCATGCGTTCGGCGAGCATGGCCGCCGCTGTGCTGCACCGGCAGTTGCAGGGCGAAACGGTGGACTGGCAGCGCGAGTTCGCCGAGCCGCTGAAACGCGGGGTCGACACCTTCCGCTGCTACGTCGAAGGCTGGTACGCCGGCACCTTCCAGGATGTGATTTTCCACGAGCAAGGCTCCCCGGAAATCCGCCGCATGATCTGCTCGATCCTCGCCGGCTACGCCTGGGACGAACGCAACCCGTTCGTCAGTGAAGCGCGCCGTCGGCTGAAGACAATCTCCGAACTCTGTGCAAGGGACGCCACATGAATTACCTGAGCGACAACTACGTCGAGGAAACCCGCTTCGGCTTCTGGTTCCTGCGCAGCCACACCTGGCAGCACCATGTGCTGCGCGTGGCGATCAACGATCTGCGCGGGCTGTTCAGCGAATCGTTGCCGGCCAATCCGGTGCTGCTGGATGCCGGCTGTGGTCAGGGCAAGTCGTTCGGTCACTTGCGCCAGACCTTCGCGCCACAGCGGCTGATCGGCGTCGATGCCGATCCGCACAGCCTGGAATTGAGTGCCGCCGAGGCCGCGCGTCAGGGCTTCGACGTCGAGCTGATCGGCAGCGACTGCGCGACGCTCAATGTGCCGGACGCCAGCGTCGACCTGCTGTTCTGTCACCAGACCTTCCATCATCTGGTGGAGCAGGAAAAAGCCCTCGCCGAGTTCTATCGGGTGCTCAAGCCGGGCGGTTATCTGCTGTTCGCCGAGTCCACCGAGGCTTACATTGATACGTGGGTGATTCGCTGGCTGTTCCGGCATCCGATGCACGTGCAAAAGAGCGCGGCGCAGTACCTGGAGATGATTCGCCAGCAGGGTTTCGAGTTCGCCGAACACAACGTTTCATACCCGTACCTGTGGTGGAGCCGGTCGAAGGATTTCGGTCTGCTCGAACGTTTTGGCCTGCGCCAGCCCAAGCCCTTTGGCCAGCGGGAAGAAACCCTGGTCAACGTAGTGGCCCGCAAACCCTTGAACGAGGCTGTCTGATGTTGCGTGTTCTGCTGCTCGCCTGCGTCCTGCTGCTCGGTGCCTGCGCCAGTCAGGCGCCGCTGCCGGCCGGCAACCCGAGCCTGCCGCTGCCGATGCAACTGCATATCGAGCGGCATCAGGCCGGGCAACAGCAAGACTGGTTGCTGGTGATCCAGCGCGAAGGGCCCGGCATCCGCTGGTCGATGATGGATCCACTGGGCATTCCCCAGGCGCGTCAGCAGTTGATCGACGGGCACTGGCAGGCCGACGGCCTGCTGCCGCCCAACCCGGAAGCCCGGGAGCTGTTCGCCGCGCTGCTGTTCGCCCTGACCCCCGCGGGCGAGCTGTCGCGCAACTACCCCGGCGCGCAGCAACAGGGCGGCCAACGCTCACTGCCGGCGCGCTGGGACATCCGTTACACCCAACCCTTGAGTTTCGAATTGAACCTGCCACAAGGCCCGCACTATCGCGTAACGCCACTCGGTGAACCGACGTCATGACCGCCTACCTTAATGCCCTCGGCGTGATCTGCGCCCTGGGGCGCGACAAGCAAACCGTGGCACGCAACCTGTTTGCCGGCGACTGCTCCGGCATGCGCCGCGAGTCCGGCTGGGTGCCGGAGCGCGAACTGCCGGTGGCCGCCGTACACGGCGATCTGGCGCCCATTCCCGATGAATTGGCCGACCAGCGCAGCCGCAACAATCAACTGTTGCTGGAAGCCGCGTTGCAGATTCGCGATGACATCGAGCAGACGATCCAGACTTATGGGCGCGAGCGCATCGGCGTGGTGCTCGGCACCAGTACTTCCGGTATCGACGAAGCCAGCCGAGGCCTGGCGCACTACATTCGTGACCAGCAGTTCCCGGCCGATTACGACTACCGGCAACAGGAACTCGGCGCCCCGGCGAATTTCCTCGCCGACTGGCTGCAACTGAGCGGCCCGACCTATGTGATTTCCACCGCCTGCACCTCCAGCGCACGCGCCTTGATGAGCGCCCGGCGCCTGCTCGATCTGGGTCTGTGCGACGCCGTGCTGTGTGGCGGTGTCGACAGCCTGTGCAAACTGACCCTCAACGGTTTCGGGGCGCTGGAAGCCGTATCGGACCAGCGCTGCAATCCGTTTTCCGTCAACCGCAACGGCATCAACATCGGCGAAGCGGCGGTACTGTTCGTGATGAGCAAACAGCGCAGTGCAGGGCCGGGCATCGCCCTGCTCGGCGCAGGCGCCAGCTCCGACGCGCACCATATCTCCGCACCTGAGCCGACCGGCCGTGGCGCGCGGCAAGCGATGCAAAAAGCCCTCGATCAAGCCCACCTTCAAGCCGACGACATCAGCTACCTGAACCTGCACGGCACCGCGACCCAGCACAACGACGCCATGGAAAGCCAGGCCGTCGCCGCGCTGTTCGCCGACGGCGTGGCGTGCTCCTCGACCAAACCGATGACCGGTCATACCCTCGGTGCCGCCGGTGCACTGGAAGCAGCGTTCTGCTGGTTGAGCCTGAGTGCCGACAATCCCGACCACGCCTTGCCGCCGCACGTCTGGGACGGCCAGGCCGATCCCGATCTGCCAGCGCTGAAGTGGGTGACCGCGAGCGAATGCCTGGCGTCCATTGCACCTCGCTACCTGATGAGCAACTCGTTTGCCTTCGGTGGCAATAACGTCAGCCTGATTATCGGAGACGCCCCATGAGCCACTGGCCGCTCGCCGAACTGCTGCCCCACGCTGGAGACATGATTCTGATCGACCGGATCCTCAGCTTTGACGACGAACAGATCCACACCACGCTCACCGTCCGGCCCGGCGGCCTGTTCAGCCTGCCCGACGGCAGCCTGCCGGCGTGGGTCGGCGTCGAGTTGATGGCGCAGAGCGTCGCCGCGTTCGCCGGCTGCCATGCGCGGCAGAAAGGCAACCCGGTGGAGCTGGGCTTTCTGCTCGGCACACGCAAGTTCGAATGCAATGTCGCGGCCTTTCCGGTCGGCAGCGAACTGACCATCCATGGCCTGCGCTCGCTGGAAGACGACAACGGCATGGGTGTATTCGAATGCCATATCAACGCGCCCGGCATCGAGGCCAGCGCCCGGCTGAACGTGTTCCGCCCGCCCCAGGCAGCGGACTATCTGGAACAATCCCGCGACGAAACCAACAAGGAGTCGAACGATGACTGAATCCATCCTGGTCACCGGCTCCAGCCGTGGCATTGGCCGCGCCATTGCCTTGCGCCTGGCCAGCGCCGGCCACGATATCGTCCTGCATTGCCGCAGCGGCGTGACGGAAGCACAAGCAGTGAAAGCCGAAGTCGAAGCCCTCGGACGCAACGCACGCATCCTGCAATTCGACGTGGCGGATCGCGAAGCCTGCAAAGCCATCCTCGAAGCGGACGTTGAAGCCCACGGCGCCTACTACGGCGTGGTGCTCAATGCCGGCCTGACCCGCGACGGCGCCTTTCCGGCCCTGAGCGACGACGACTGGGACGTGGTGCTGCGCACCAACCTCGACGGTTTCTACAACGTCCTGCACCCGGTGATGATGCCGATGATCCGCCGCCGCGCCGCTGGTCGCATCGTTTGCATCACCTCGGTGTCAGGGCTGATCGGCAACCGTGGCCAGGTCAATTACAGCGCCTC
This sequence comes from Pseudomonas sp. V88_4, assembly GCF_029967985.1. Taxonomy (NCBI): domain Bacteria; kingdom Pseudomonadati; phylum Pseudomonadota; class Gammaproteobacteria; order Pseudomonadales; family Pseudomonadaceae; genus Pseudomonas; species Pseudomonas sp. V88_4. The sequence goes on along the minus strand of NZ_JASCAF010000047.1, from coordinate 356,529 downwards.
GAAGGCCGGCGTAATCGGCGCGGCAAAGGCGTTGGCGATCGAACTGGCCAAGCGCAAAATCACGGTGAATTGCGTCGCGCCCGGTTTGATCGATACCGCCATGCTCGATGAAAACGTGCCGGTGGAAGAACTGCTGAAAATGATCCCCGCACAACGCATGGGCACGCCTGAAGAGGTGGCCGGTGCGGTGAATTTCCTGATGTCGGCGGAAGCGTCGTACATCACCCGCCAGGTGCTGGCGGTCAACGGAGGTTTGTGTTGATGAAGCGCGTCGTCGTCACCGGCATGGCCGGCATTACCTCGCTGGGCAGTGACTGGGACACCATCGCCGGCAATTTCGCCGCCAACCGCAGCGGCATCCGCCGGATGGACGAGTGGGATCGCTTCAGCGAGCTCAACACGCGCCTGGCCGGGCCCATCGATGATTTCCAGGTGCCGGCGCACTGGACTCGCAAACAGCTGCGCAGCATGGGCCGTGTCTCACGGCTGGCTGTCGGCGCGGCGGAAAAAGCGCTGGCCGATGCCGGCCTGCTCGGCGACGAGTCGATCAAGGACGGACGCATGGGCGTGGCCTGTGGTTCGTCCACCGGCAGCACCGACGAGATCAAGGCGTTCGGCAACATGCTGCTCAACTCGGTAGCCGAAGGCCTCAACGCCAACTCCTACGTGCGGATGATGCCGCACACCACGGCGGCGAACATCAGCATCTTCTTCGGCCTTACCGGCCGCTTGATCCCGACCTCCAGCGCCTGCACCAGTGGCAGCCAGGGCATCGGTTACGCCTACGAGGCGATCAAGTTCGGACGCCTGCCGCTGATGCTCGCCGGCGGCGCCGAAGAACTGTGCCCGACGGAAGCCATGGTGTTCGACGCGCTGTACGCCACCAGCCTGAAAAACGATGCACCGCACACCTCGCCACGCCCGTACGACAAGGGCCGCGACGGTCTGGTCATCGGCGAGGGCGGCGGCATGCTGGTGCTTGAAGAACTGGAACACGCCCTCGCGCGCGGTGCGCACATTCACGCCGAAATTGTTGGCTTCGGCAGCAACGCCGACGGCCAGCACACCACCCGCCCCGAACAAGTCACCATGCGCCGGGCAATGGAACTGGCGCTGGAAGACGCAGGCCTTGCACCGGATGTCATCGGCTACGTCAACGGCCACGGCACCGCCACCGAACAGGGCGATGTCGCTGAAACCCTGGCCACCAGTGCCCTGTTCGGCGAACGCATGCCGATCAGTTCGCAAAAGAGCTTCCTGGGCCACACCCTCGGCGCCTGCGGGGCGCTGGAGTCGTGGTTCAGCATCGAGATGCTCAACCGCGACCTGTACGTGCACACGCTCAACCTCGACGAGGTCGACCCGCACTGCGGCAAACTCGACTACCTGCGCGGCGAGTTCCGCCAGATGAGCCACGAATACGTGATGAACAACAACTTCGCTTTCGGCGGGGTCAACACCTCGCTGATTTTCCGTCGCTGGCCCCAACCGAATTAATCCAGGTCAAGGAGACCTCCATGCACTTCAAGAAACTCGCTGCCACCCTGCTCATCTGCGCCATGCCGGCCGTCAGCCAGGCCCGTGACACGGCGGTCTACCTGCCGTTCGACAAGGCCGTCGCCGAAGCGACCCGCACCGGCAAGATCGACGGCAGCGTGAAGTTCTATCTGGCGGGCAATGCCCCGGCCGGCAAAGTCACCGTCGTCAGCCCCGGCGCCGTGACCAACAAGAAGACCAACGCCTTCAACAAGACCGACCAGGAAGCCTGCGAGTGGGTCGTGCAATCGGCGATCATCAGCCTGCACCAGGCCGCAAAAAACGCCGGCGCCAACGCCGTGACCAACATCGTCAGCTTCTACAAGAGCAACGAGCGCAAGGATGCGAAAACCTACGAATGCCACGCGGGCGCAATCATGGCGGGCGTAGCGTTGAAGGGCGATCTGGCGACGGTTCAGTAACGGCCGGAAACGACAAAGGGCGCCTTTCGGCGCCCTTTTTTTCATCTATTGCACAAAAAACTGCACACAAGGAAAGCTCAGCGTTTCTTTTCGGAAACGTCCCACATTCAGCGCATTTTCTACTCTGTAAGGTCAGTGGTGCCGCGATCAAGCGGCACACCTCAAGGACGAAAAAATGCGTAAAAAAGCGGTTATCGTTTTCAGCGGCGGTCAGGATTCAACCACCTGTTTGATCCATGCCTTGCCGATGTACGACGAAATTCACTGTATTACGTTTGATTATGGCCAACGCCATCGCGCAGAAATCGACGTAGCACGTCGACTAGCGCAAGAGTTGGGTGTGACTGCACACAGCGTGCTGGACGTGAAGGTACTCAACGACTTGACCATCAGTAGCCTGACGCGTGACAACATCCCCGTACCGTCCGCCAATTCATTCGGAAGCGATTTGCCCAACACGTTCGTACCTGGAAGAAACATTCTGTTTTTAACGCTGGCGTCGGTTTATGCGTATCAAATTCGGGCTCAGACTGTGATTACAGGTGTCTGCGAAACAGATTTTTCTGGCTACCCGGATTGTCGTGATGATTTCGTTAAAACGCTAAATGAAGCTATCAACTTAGGCATGGAATATGAACTGCAGCTTGAAACGCCATTGATGTGGCTGACCAAGGCCGAAATCTGGGCGCTGGCCAACTATCATGGCCAACTCGATTTTGTTCGCGAACATACACTGTCTTGCTATAACGGAATAAAGGCTAGTGGCTGTGAGGAATGTGATGCTTGTGGCCTTCGTTCGAAGGGGCTAGACGACTTCCTGAAAAACAAGAAGAAATTCACAAACAGTTTGAGATATCGATTGAGCTTAAGCTAACTCCCCAACGAACAGGAGGAGGAGCGTAATAACGCCCCTCCCCTGATGCCATTACGCGACCTTACTCTGCGCAACAAACCTTCTAAAAAGCGACCTTGCTCCGTACGCGGGAAAAACATTGAAAAATGCGAAAAACATCTTGATAGTGATTTGCACCATCACGATTGACAATATTTCATTACTCTCCAGCACACCATAAAAAGCTATAAAGCAAAAAAGTACACTATCGATCAAAACTGCAAAAAACGTGCTAAAAAAGACACGCAAGAAGAGATACCTGGAGTTTGTCAACTGCTTAATTTTGCACAAGAGGTATGAATTGATATATTCGGAAAACAGAAACGAAACCGATGAGGCCAACAACACGGAGGAAACATGCGATACCACCTCACCATAAGGTGCATCAAGTTTCCAATCCGGCACTCCCGGCATCATTTTTGCCGCACTCAACAATAAAATAATCAGCGCATTGCTCAGGAATCCAAAAAAAATTGCCCTTCTTGCTAGCTTGAACCCATACAACTCATTCAACATATCGACTACAAGAAAGGTCAGAGGATAGAGAAAAACTCCTGGAGTTAAAACGACGTCAAATTGCTCGATATATATCAGCTTCGTGGCACCAATATTCGAGAACACATACAACACCAAAAGCAACAGGTTTAATACAACGTAGACCATCCAGGATCGCTCATGACGATCGGTCATATCATAGGCAGTCACCGCTGTACTCGTAGAATAATATTTCCTGTATATACTTTTGACTTCGGCTCTGCTGAGATTATCTATCAAATCACTTTTTATCAGCTCTGCCAATTTCAGCTTAATCAGCTTCCCGGTTGAGACAACCATTACTACAGCGAGCTTCTTATCCGGCTCAAACCCCAGCAGCTTATATTTGCTGATTACAGCCTCAATACCTTCCGACATTATACCTTTCCTCTATCAATTCCCCTATGACAAGTACATCAGCATCAAACTCCGAGTCGGCGACGATGGTGAGTTTTCTAGTACGCTTGTCATATACAAGCTTTTCACCCCTACTAATCGATACGCCTTTCCTAACTATCAGAAGGTCACCCACTTCATTGGCACCGACTATCTCACTCTCCAAAAGCACACCTATCAGATTACTCGCCGCTCCGAAGTAATAGGTCAAAGGGTGCGATATAGCCAATTCGCCAATCCTTTTCTCCAAACTCTGAAGCAACAAACTTTCCTTGATGACCGGCACTGCGGCTGGGTTCATATTCCCGTGCAAAGAAACAGTTGATTCAATTATCTCCCGCTCTTCAAAATCGACTGTTTCTATCTCTTTGTAAGACACCCCGAAAAAATCCGAGATCTTCCGGATTGTAGATTCCTGTACGTTAACCACTCTACCTTCCAGAATATTGTAGATGGTCGTTCTGGTTAACCCACTGGAGCTACACAGTGAAATTCTTGTTTCACCTCGGCTTTCTATCAGGTACTTAATATTCTTTTTTAGTTTTTCTGTTTTTTCTTTTTTATGCATTAAATATCTGCCAATCACTTGATAGGTTGAAACGCATCCGCTACTCGACGGAACTATGCAGAATGCTGCCATACGCGGATAAATTGTACATCCACAGCCGCATGTTTAATTCGATGTTGAATACCAAACACAATGTAGAGGATAAATCCCACAGCATTTAGAGAGCTTACTTACATACACCTACAAAGAATCATTTAATTACACAAACGTTCAATTATTTGATTAATAGAAGCGAAATTATTAGTTATAAATACATTCGTCATCCACTTCCTTCGCTGAGCACCTATGAATAACTGGAGTTGGATGCCGCTATTCACTAAAAAACCAGAGGGAGTTCCGAAATGGAAAAAGTTGATTCCGACCACCCGCAATCCTTGGGCACAAGTAATCCAGACATGCCCGACCAAACCCGAACGACTGTCCCCGTCACCTCCCACCGCTCGCGTAAACAGGAGACGGTCAGCCACATTTTCACAATCCTGCCGGATGTCGACACAGAGTCATTGCTTCGCCATGCATGCGAAAACCTCGCTTCGCTCAATGTCATGGCTACGAATCTCGCAGGCGAGGTGGAAGGACCGCAGCGGAACGTAAAGTTGGCTATTCAGCAGCTCACCGTCCTGAGCGAGTTGCTGGTCAATAGGGCGCTGGACAACCTGGATCCGCCTTGAGAGAGCCCCCGCTTTCACGAAAAACACACTGACTACCGAGTACCCGCGCCTTTTACCTAATGGAGTTCTTCTGTCATGGATCGATACAGACCTATCACCGGAATTGACTGCGAAATACCTTCACTGCTGATCGACACTGAAGCACCACTGGACGTACTTCACGAAATAGCCGCCTACCGCATACGCACAGCGACACAGTTTCTCGAAAACCTGGCGTTCACTGAGGGCATTTACAGCGAGTTGGCGAAGGTATTGGTCACATCATTGCGCGATGGCTGCGACTTGTTGGATGTGATCGGGCGCAGATTGCAGGATGAGGCTTCGGCTTAGGAGTTAATGCAATCAAACCTTCAGAAACGACGAAGGGCGCTTTTCGGCGCCCTTTAACAAACAGGTTGGCTTGTCATCGCCTGTCACCTGTTTGGCTCTGCGATGGCTGGTAGCCCAGGATCCTCAGAGTCTCACAAAACACTTTGGGGAGAGTTTTCGATTTCCAATCCGATGTTCCGATGCCAGGCGCGTATAACTGTCGCAACTGCCTGATTCAAGAATCCGAACTCCCCTTTTCCTTCCTCCAGACAAACTGCCATGTAGTACTCGATGTCTTCAACGGTTGTTAAGTAATCGGCAGAGTCCCAGTGCGAAAACTGTTCGATTTTGCTTCCTTATGTGCGGACGAACGAAGTGAGAAAAATTAACGTTCATTGTAAAGTCCCGCCAGTCAGCGTTTTCCGAAAGACCTGTAGGCAATAACGCGAGATTTTGTAGTTCCCACTCCTTGGTTCAACACCTCTCAGAGTCAGTTTCTAAAATTCAGATGGGGATGATCGTCACGTTGCGTTAAACAAAGATCTGGCTAAGGTGAAGTACTACGTGGTCGAAGGGTGCGATGTCTCGTTTTAGAGGACCCACCCTGGCACAGGAGACAACCATGCAAGCGAAAGCCCTGATCACCGCCACCCTTTTCAGCCTGCTGCCCAGCGCCAGCCACGCCACCAATCTGATGTACATGCCGTTCGAAACAGTTGTGTCGGATGCGATGCGCGCCGGGCGGCTGGATGGCAGTGTGAAGTTTTATCTGGTCGGCAACGGGCCTCAGGGAACTCAACGGATGTTGCAGCGCGGTGTGGTCAGCGATCTGAAGACCAACGGCTTCAACAAGAGCGATCACGACTCCTGCGAGTGGGTGTTGCAGTCGAACCTGATTGCGCTGCAAGCCGAGGCCAAGCGTGTCGGGGCGAATGCGGTGACCAACATCGTCAGCTACTACGACCAGCATGTGCGCAAGGATCTGAACACTTACGAATGTCGGGCCGGGGTGTTTGTGACGCGGGTGGCGTTGAAGGGTGATCTGGTGCGGCTGCCCTGATCAACCGGCTTCGACCTTACGCGTGAGCAGTTCGACAAACGCCTTGGCCATCGGCGATTTCTGGTCCTTGCGCTGCACCAGCCACACCGCCGTCACGGCCTCGGGATCGAGCAGCGGTCGATAGACCACGCCGTCGATGCGCATCCGCTGATACGACGCTGGCATGACCGACACGCCCAGACCCGCCGCGACCAGACCGATGATGGTCATGGCTTCGCCGGCCTCCTGGGCGAAGTGCGGGCTGAACCCGGCGTCACGGGCCAGGCTTATCAACTGCGAATACAGACCGCTGCCGTAGCTGCGCGGAAAGAACACGAACGGCTCCAGAGCCAGCGCCGAGAGGAACAGCCCCTCTTCAGAGCCCTGCGCCAGCGGATGTTTGGAGCTGAGCACGGCCACCAGCGGCTCGCGCATCAGTTCGACCACACTGAGCGAATCCGGCAAACCCAGCGGGCGCATGATGCCGACTTCGATCGATTCGTCCACCAGCGCGTCGGCGACCATGGTGCTACTCATCTCCCGTAGATTCAGGTGCACGGCGGGGAAGCGCTGGCGGAAGGAAAAAATCGCCTGGGGAATGGTCGAGTTGAACGGCGCCGACGAGGTGAAGCCGATCTTCAGTTCACCCAGCTCGCCGAGTTGTGCACGGCGGGCCACGTCGGCCGCTTTATCGACCTGCGCGAGCACCAGCCGCGCTTCCTCCAGAAACAGCCGCCCGGCCTCGCTGAGCTCGACCCGACGATTGGTACGCTCGAACAGTCGCGCGCCGATTTCCTGTTCCAGCGCCTGAATCTGCTGGCTCAGCGGTGGCTGGGAGATGCCCAGCAGCTGAGCGGCGCGGCCGAAGTGCAGTTCTTCGGCGACGGCGATGAAGTAGCGCAAGTGACGCAATTCCATGGAAACCCCATTAGGTCGTGAAATCTATCAAACAGGTCGAACAATATATTGGATAGAAACATTAGCCAGCTATATGATTTTTTCATTGGCTGTCTGCCCGCGCCCCCGAGGTCTGATGTGAAAACCGCCGTCGCTCCACTGGCCCATGAAGTCCCGCCCGCTGCGGCGGACGATGTGCTGACCGAACTGCAAGAGATCTACATCGAGAAAGGCACGCCCGCGTTCATGCGCACGGTGCTCGCGCTGTTCAGCGGCGGCTTCGCCACCTTCGCCCTGCTGTACTGCGTGCAGCCGATGATGCCGCTGCTGTCCCACGAATATTCGATCAACGCCGCGCAAAGCAGCCTGATCCTGTCGGTGGCCACCGGCATGCTGGCATTCGGTCTGCTGATCACCGGCCCGATTTCTGATCGGGTCGGGCGCAAACCGGTGATGGTCGCCGCGCTGTTTGCTGCTGCGCTATGCACCATCGCCAGTTCGATGATGCCGAGCTGGCACGGCGTCTTGATCATGCGCGCGCTGATCGGGTTGTCGCTAAGTGGCCTGGCGGCGGTGGCGATGACTTACCTGAGCGAGGAAATCCATCCGCAGCACATCGGTCTGGCGATGGGTCTGTACATCGGTGGTAACGCGATTGGCGGGATGAGCGGGCGGTTGATCACCGGCGTACTGATCGACTTCGTCAGCTGGCACACAGCGATGATGGTGATCGGCGGTCTGGCGCTGATTGCGGCGGCGGTGTTCTGGAAGATCCTGCCGGAATCGCGCAACTTCCGCTCCCGCTCGCTGCATCCGCGCAGTCTGCTCGACGGCTTCACCATGCACTTTCGCGATGCCGGCCTGCCGCTGCTGTTCCTTGAGGCGTTCGTGCTGATGGGCGCATTTGTCACGTTGTTCAACTACATCGGCTATCGCCTGCTGGCCGAGCCGTACCACATGGATCAGGTGTTCGTGGGGCTGTTGTCGGTGGTGTACCTGTCAGGCATCTACAGCTCGGCAAAAATCGGTTCGCTGGCCGACAAACTGGGGCGCCGCAAAGTGCTGTGGGCCACCATCGCGCTGATGTTCGCCGGCCTCGCCCTGACCATGTTCACACCGCTGCCGCTGGTGATCATCGGCATGCTGATCTTCACCTTCGGCTTCTTCGGTGCCCACTCGGTGGCCAGCAGCTGGATCGGCCGTCGGGCGCTCAAGGCCAAGGGCCAGGCGTCGTCGCTATACCTGTTCAGCTATTACGCCGGGTCGAGCATCGCCGGGACGGCGGGCGGGGTGTTCTGGCACTGGGCCGGGTGGAACGGGATCGGCCTGTTCATCGGCTCGCTGTTGCTGGTGGCGCTATTGGTGGCGTTGAAGCTGGCGAAGTTGCCGCCGCTGGGTGGCGTCAAAGCCTGATTCACGCCCACAAAAAACGCCCGGCATAAGCCGGGCGTTTTTGTTTTCTACCCTTAGAGCTGAGCGCCGATCACTCGTGATACTGCGCCGACAGTTCATGCACCGCACGCAGGAACGCGCCAGCGTGTTCCGGGTCGACTTCCGGCGTGATGCCGTGGCCGAGGTTGAACACGTGGCCGCTGCCCTTGCCATAGCTGGCGAGAATGCGCCCGACTTCGGTGCGGATCGCTTCCGGCTTGGCGTAGAGCACGGTCGGGTCCATGTTGCCTTGCAGCGCGACCTTGTCACCCACGCGGGCGCGGGCGTTGCCGATGTCGCAGGTCCAGTCCAGGCCCAGAGCGTCGGCACCAGCCTCGGCGATGCTTTCCAGCCACAGGCCGCCGTTCTTGGTGAACAGGATCACCGGCACCTTGCGACCGTCGTGCTCGCGGATCAGGCCGCTGACGATTTTCTTCATGTAGGCCAGGGAGAACTCCTGATACGCCGCCGCCGACAGGTTGCCGCCCCAGGTATCGAAGATCTGCACCGCTTGCGCACCGGCCTGGATCTGGCCGTTCAGGTACGAAGTCACCGACTGAGCCAGCTTGTCCAGCAGCAGGTGCATGGCTTGCGGATTGTCGTAGAGCATTGCCTTGGTCTTGCGGAAGTCTTTCGACGAGCCGCCTTCGACCATGTACGTGGCGAGAGTCCACGGGCTGCCGGAGAAACCGATCAGCGGCACGCGGCCGTTCAGTTCGCGGCGGATGGTGCTGACTGCGTCCATCACGTAGCCGAGATCCTTGTGCGGATCCGGGATCGGCAGGGCTTCGATGTCGGCCAGGGTGCTGACGACTTTCTTGAAGCGCGGACCTTCACCGGTCTCGAAGTACAGGCCCTGGCCCATGGCATCGGGAATGGTGAGGATGTCGGAGAACAGGATCGCCGCGTCCAGTTGCGGATAGCGGTCCAGCGGTTGCAGCGTGACTTCGCAGGCGAATTCCGGATTCATGCACAGGCTCATGAAATCACCGGCCTGGGCGCGGCTGGCGCGATATTCCGGCAGGTAGCGGCCGGCCTGGCGCATCATCCACACAGGGGTGACGTCTACGGGTTGCTTGAGCAGGGCGCGGAGGAAACGGTCGTTCTTCAGGGCAGTCATGTCGGCATCCGGAAAAAAAGTGCGGGCATTTTCTCAGAGCGCGACGCAAAAGGCACGGATGCAGGTCAGCCTTTTGTCTATCGGGTCAATTTGTCGCAATGATTTCGCGGATTTCAGCAACACCCTGAAAACAATGTGGGAGCTGGCAAGCCAGCTCCCACAGGTGTTGCGGTGCAACTTCGAACCGGGTTTAGACGCCCAGGTAATCCAGGATCCCTTCCGCCGCATTGCGGCCTTCGAAGATCGCCGTCACCACCAGGTCGGAACCGCGCACCATGTCGCCACCGGCGAAGATTTTCGGGTTGCTGGTCTGGTGCTTGTACTGACCTTGCTCGGGCGCAACGACGCGGCCCTGGCTGTCGGTCTGGATTTCGAACTGTTCGAACCACGGCGCCGGGCTCGGGCGGAAACCGAACGCGATGACCACGGCGTCGGCCGGGATGATCTCTTCGGAGCCCGGGATCGGCTCGGGGCTGCGACGGCCACGGGCATCTGGTTCGCCGAGACGGGTCTCGACCACCTTCACGCCTTCGACCTTGTCCTCGCCGACGATGGCGATCGGCTGGCGGTTGTAGAGGAATTTCACGCCCTCTTCCTTGGCGTTCTTCACCTCTTTGCGCGAGCCGGGCATGTTCGCTTCGTCACGACGATAAGCGCAGGTCACCGACTTGGCGCCCTGGCGGATCGACGTGCGGTTGCAGTCCATCGCCGTGTCGCCGCCACCCAGCACCACGACCTTCTTGCCCTTCATGTCGACGAAATCTTCCGGCGACTTTTCAAAGCCCAGGTTGCGGTTGACGTTGGCGATCAGGAAATCCAGCGCGTCATAAACGCCCGGCAGGTCCTCACCGGCAAAACCGCCCTTCATGTAGGTGTAGGTGCCCATGCCCATGAACACGGCATCATATTCGGCGAGCAGTTGCTCCATGGTCACGTCCTTGCCGACCTCGGTGTTGAGTCGGAATTCGATGCCCATGCCGGTGAAGACTTCGCGGCGATTGCTCAGCACGGTCTTCTCAAGCTTGAATTCGGGGATGCCGAAGGTCAGCAGACCGCCGATTTCCGGGTTCTTGTCGAACACCACCGGGGTCACGCCGCCGCGCACCAGCACGTCGGCACAACCGAGGCCCGCCGGGCCCGCGCCGATGATCGCGACACGCTTGCCGGTCGGTTTGACCTTGGACATGTCCGGGCGCCAGCCCATGGCGAACGCGGTGTCGGTGATGTACTTCTCGACCGAACCGATGGTCACCGCGCCGAAACCGTCGTTGAGGGTGCAGGCACCCTCGCACAGACGATCCTGCGGACACACACGGCCGCAGACTTCCGGCAGGGTGTTGGTCTGGTGCGACAGCTCGGCGGCCTGGAGGATGTTGCCCTCGGCCACCAGCTTCAGCCAGTTCGGAATGAAGTTGTGCACCGGGCACTTCCACTCGCAATACGGGTTGCCGCAACCCAGGCAGCGGTGGGCCTGGTCGGCCGACTGCTGGGGTTTGAACGGTTCGTAGATTTCCACGAACTCTTTCTTGCGTTGACGCAACAGTTTCTTCTTCGGATCCTTGCGCCCGACATCGATGAACTGGAAGTCGTTATTCAGACGTTCAGCCATTGTTAAAACCTCATCAAACTCTTCAGGCGCATATCACTGCGGGTTGGCACGGGTGCTGGAAAGCAACGACTTCAGGTTGGCAGCCTTCGGCTTGACCAGCCAGAAACGGCGCAAGTAGTCATCGAGGTTCTCGGCGAGTTCACGACCCCACTCGCTGTCGGTTTCCGCGACGTACTCGTTCAGCACGTTCTGCAGGTGGCTGCGATAGGCTTCCATCGCCTCGCCGCTGATCCGCTGGATTTCCACCAGTTCGTGGTTGACCCGGTCAACGAAGGTGTTGTCCTGGTCGAGCACGTAGGCGAAACCGCCGGTCATGCCAGAGCCGAAGTTGTAACCGGTCTTGCCCAGAACGCAGACAAAACCACCGGTCATGTACTCACAGCAGTGATCGCCAGTGCCTTCCACGACCGTGTGGGCACCGGAGTTGCGCACGGCGAAACGCTCGCCTGCGGTGCCGGCGGCGAACAGCTTGCCGCCCGTGGCGCCGTACAGGCAGGTGTTGCCGATGATGGCGCTTTCCTGAGTTTTATAAACGCTGCCCTTCGGCGGCACGATGGTCAGCTTGCCACCGGTCATGCCTTTGCCGACGTAGTCGTTGGCGTCGCCTTCCAGGTACATGTTCAGACCGCCGGCGTTCCACACGCCGAAGCTCTGACCGGCAGTGCCCTTGAAGCGGAAGGTGATCGGCGCTTTCGCCATACCCTGGTTGCCGTGCTTGCGCGCGATTTCGCCGGAGATCCGTGCGCCGATCGAACGGTCGCAGTTGCAGATATCCAGATCGAACTCGGCGCCGCTGAGGTCGTTGATCGCCGATGTCGCCATCTCGACCATTTTCTCGGCCAGCAGGCCCTGGTCGAAGGGCGGGTTGCGCTCGACACCGCAGAACTGAGGCTTGTCCGCCGGGATGTGATCGCTGCCCAGCAGCGGAGTCAGATCCAGGTGATGCTGCTTGGCGGTCTGGCCTTCGAGGACTTCCAGCAGATCGGTACGGCCGATCAGCTCTTCGAGAGAGCGCACGCCCAACTTGGCCAGCCACTCACGGGTTTCCTCGGCGACGTAGGTGAAGAAATTCACCACCATGTCGACGGTGCCGATGTAGTGATCCTTGCGCAGCTTCTCGTTCTGGGTCGCGACGCCGGTGGCGCAGTTGTTCAGGTGGCAGATACGCAGGTATTTGCAGCCCAGCGCGATCATCGGTGCAGTACCGAAGCCGAAGCTTTCGGCGCCGAGGATCGCTGCCTTGATCACGTCGAGGCCGGTTTTCAGGCCGCCGTCGGTCTGTACCCGAACCTTGCCGCGCAGGTCGTTGCCACGCAGGGTCTGGTGGGTTTCGGCCAGGCCGAGTTCCCACGGAGCGCCGGCGTATTTGATCGAGGTCAGCGGCGAAGCACCGGTGCCGCCGTCGTAGCCGGAGATGGTGATCAAGTCCGCATAGGCCTTGGCCACACCGGCGGCGATGGTGCCGACGCCCGCTTCAGCCACGAGTTTCACCGAAACCAGCGCCTTCGGGTTGACCTGTTTCAGGTCGAAGATCAGCTGCGACAAGTCTTCGATCGAATAGATGTCGTGGTGCGGCGGTGGCGAAATCAGGGTCACGCCCGGCACTGCGTAACGCAGCTTGGCGATCAGCCCGTTCACTTTACCGCCAGGCAGTTGCCCGCCCTCACCCGGTTTGGCGCCTTGGGCGACCTTGATCTGCAGCACTTCGGCGTTGACCAGGTATTCCGGGGTCACACCGAAACGGCCAGTCGCGACCTGCTTGATTTTCGAGCTCTTGATGGTGCCGTAGCGCGCCGGGTCTTCGCCGCCTTCGCCGGAGTTGGAACGCGCACCGAGGCGGTTCATGGCTTCGGCCAGGGCTTCGTGAGCTTCCGGCGACAGGGCGCCCAGCGAGATACCGGCGGAGTCGAAGCGCTTGAGCACCGATTCCAGCGGCTCGACTTCACTGATGTCCAGCGGCGTGTCGAGAGTCTTGACCTTGAACAGGTCGCGGATCATCGACACCGGACGGTTGTCCACCAGCGAGGTGTATTCCTTGAATTTGGCGTAGTCGCCCTGCTGCACGGCGGCTTGCAGGGTGTTGACCACGTCCGGGTTGTACGCGTGATATTCGCCACCGTGGACGAACTTCAGCAGACCGCCCTGCTGGATCGGCTTGCGCGGACTCCAGGCTTCGGTGGCCAGGGCTTTCTGTTCGGCTTCGATGTCGACGAAACGCGCACCCTTGATGCGGCTCGGCACGCCGCGGAAGCTCAGGTCGCAGACTTCTTCGGACAGGCCGATGGCTTCGAACAGTTGCGCACCGCGGTACGAGGCGATGGTCGAGATGCCCATCTTCGACAGAATCTTCAACAGACCTTTGGTGATGCCTTTGCGGTAGTTCTTGAACACCTCGTAGAGGTCGCCCAGCACTTCACCGGTCCGGATCAGGTCGCCCAGCACTTCGTAGGCCAGGAACGGATAGACCGCCGAGGCGCCGAAACCGATCAGCACCGCGAAGTGATGCGGATCGCGTGCGGTGGCGGTTTCCACCAGGATGTTGGAGTCGCAGCGCAGGCCTTTTTCGGTCAGGCGGTGGTGCACCGCACCGGTGGCCAGCGAGGCGTGGATCGGCAGTTTGCCCGGGGCGATATGGCGGTCGCTCAGGACGATCTGGGTACGACCGGCACGCACGGCTTCTTCAGCCTGATCGGCGACGTTGCGGATCGCCGCTTCGAGGCCGACGCTTTCGTCGTAGTTGAGGTCGATGATCTGCCGCTCGAAACCCGGGCGATCGAGGTTCATCAGCGAACGCCACTTGGCCGGGGAAATGACCGGCGAGCTGAGGATCACGCGCGAAGCGTGCTCCGGCGATTCCTGGAAGATGTTGCGCTCGGCACCGAGGCAGATCTCCAGCGACATCACGATCGCTTCACGCAGCGGGTCGATCGGCGGGTTGGTCACCTGCGCGAACTGCTGACGGAAATAGTCGTACGGCGTGCGCACGCGCTGGGACAGCACGGCCATCGGCGTGTCGTCGCCCATCGAGCCAACAGCTTCGTAGCCTTGCTCGCCAAGCGGACGCAGTACCTGATCGCGCTCTTCGAACGTGACCTGATACATCTTCATGTACTGCTTGAGCTGATCGACGTCGTAGAAAGCCGAACCGTGATCGTTGTCTTCCATGGTCGCCTGGATGCGCAGGGCATTCTTGCGCAGCCATTGCTTGTACGGATGACGGGATTTGAGACGGTTGTCGATCGCGTCGGTGTCGAGGATCTGCCCGGTTTCGGTGTCCACGGCGAAGATCTGGCCCGGGCCGACACGGCCCTTGGCAATCACGTCTTCAGGCTGGTAGTTCCAGACGCCGATTTCCGACGCCAGGGTGATGAAACCGTTCTTGGTGGTGACCCAGCGTGCCGGGCGCAGACCGTTACGGTCGAGCAGGCACACCGCGTAGCGACCGTCGGTCATGACCACGCCGGCCGGACCGTCCCACGGCTCCATGTGCATCGAGTTGTACTCGTAGAACGCACGCAGATCCGGGTCCATGGTTTCGACGTTCTGCCACGCTGGCGGAATGATCATCCGCACGCCACGGAACAGGTCGATGCCGCCGGTGACCATCAGTTCGAGCATGTTGTCCATGCTCGAGGAGTCGGAACCGACACGGTTGACCAGCGGGCCGAGCTCTTCCAGATCCATCAGATCGTTGGTGAACTTGGTCCGACGGGCCTGGGCCCAGTTGCGGTTGCCGGTGATGGTGTTGATCTCGCCGTTGTGGGCGAGGAAGCGGAATGGCTGAGCCAGCGGCCATTTCGGCAGGGTGTTGGTGGAGAAGCGCTGGTGGAACACGCAGATCGCGGTTTGCAGGCGCTGGTCACCCAGGTCCGGATAGAACGCGGCCAGGTCGGCCGGCATCATCAGGCCTTTATAGATGATGGTCTTGTGGGAAAAGCTGCAGATGTAGTGGTCGGTGTCAGCGGCGTTGGCCACCGACGAACGACGACGGGCGCTGAACAGCTTGACCGCCATGTCCTGATCGCTCAGGCCTTCGCCGCCGATGTACACCTGCTCGATCTGCGGCAGGCGCTCAAGGGCCAGGCGGCCGAGGACGCTGGTGTCGATCGGCACTTTGCGCCAGCCGATCAGTTGCAGGCCTTCGGCCAGGATCTCGCGGTTCATGTTCTCGCGAGCGGCTTCGGCCTTGGCCGGATCCTGATTGAAGAAGACCATGCCCACGGCATATTGCTTGGGCAGCTCGACGCTGAAGGTTTCCCGGGCAATGGCACGCAGGAACGCGTCGGGCTTTTGAATCAGCAGACCGCAACCGTCACCGGTCTTGCCGTCGGCATTAATCCCACCGCGGTGGGTCATGCAGGTCAGGGCCTCGATGGCCGTTTGCAAAAGGGTATGACTGGGCTCGCCCTGCATATGGGCTATCAGGCCGAAACCGCAGTTATCCTTGAATTCATCTGGTTGGTACAGACCTGCTTTCATAGACACTTTCTCACCAGGCTGCCTCTTACCGAGGCAAATTTCTTTTCAATTCAACCACTTGCTTGCCGCGCCGAACGTACGCCGGCTTTGCGGGGGCAAAAGGGTGGTCATTGTACACAGCGACACAGAGGCTCACAAATTTGACGACGAAATGTCGCAAATTCATGTCGCATTTGTGAAAGGTTTAAAGCGATCTGCTGTGCTAGTCAAAACTTTTTTAATTTTGACCGCAACGACTCAAAGACTACTGTGACGCAGACACCACAAGGCACGCGGCCCGTAAGGGCGGCGCGCACTTGTAGAAATTTTGAGGTGCTTGGAGAGGCGGCCTGGGTAAGGCCGCCGAATCTTCAGCGAGTTGTTGCCAGTTCCTGTTGGACGCTGGCGACAGTGCGAGGCCAAGGTTTACCAGCCTGAACCTTCGCTGGCAAGGCCTTGATGGCAGAAACGGCTGCATCACGATTGGCGAAGTTGCCGTAGGTGATCACGTAGAGAGGCTTGCCGTTGAGGACTTTCTTGAAATAACGGTACTCGCCGCCCTGCTCCTTGACGAAGTTTTGCGCGGTCGCTTCGGAGCTGGTACCGAGGATCTGCACCACGTAGTTGCTGGTCGGCTGACCGGCGTACCAGCTGCCACCGGCAGCCTTGGCGACGGTGACCGGCTTCTCGGCCGGCTTGGCGGCGGCAACAGGCTTGGCAGGCGCCGGAGCCGGTTTGGCCGCTGGAGCTGCCGGAGCAGGCTTGGCGGTAGCGACCTGGGTCGGCGCCGGGGTCGGCTTGGCCGCCGGGACAGGAACCGGAACTGGCGTAGGAGCCGGACCGGCCTGAACGCCCGCGGGTGGCGCGGTAGTGGTTACGGTCGGTGGCGTGCTGCTGGAGCCTTCGACCGGCACACCGTCGTCGCCTTCAGTGATGCCCCCAGCGGCTTCAGCCAACGGACCGCGCATCACCGGCTGCGAGTTGCCGACCAGCGGCAGCGGCATCGGCTGGGTATTGCCGTTGAATTCGACGGACGGCGCGCCCCCCGCCTGCGGCGTACCCTGGCCCAAGGGCAGTTGCGCCTGCTCGTTGGCCGGCGCACCGGTGGTCGGTGCCTTGTTGCGACCCGGCATCAGCCAGGCGGCAGCGACCGCGACCACAACGACGGCGGAAATCGCCAATACGTGTTTCTTCGGCATGTTGAACCCCATACTTGGACGCTTGACCGCTGAGCGGCTGGCAATCATGACTTCGATCAGAGCATCGCGAGCAACCTGGTTGATGTTGCCCGGCCAACCCTCGGAGCTTTCGTGAATATCAGAGATCTGATCCGCGGTGAAAAGTTCGACACCCCGGCCGGCGCCTTCAAGCCGCTGGTCGAGATACTCGCGGGTTTCTTCTTCGGTGTACGGCTGCAATTCGATGACGTGGAAGCGCTCTTCCTCAAGGTGCAAAGCCTCGAGCTGGGCGATCAGCGACGACTCACCGAACAGGAACACATGCGGACGACCCTCCGGCGCCCCGGCACCCAGCGCCATCAGGGCTTCAAGCGCGGATTCGTCGAGCTGCTCGGCATCGTCCACCAACAGATAGACTTCCTGCCCCGTCAGCGCCAACTGTACGACCTGATCAAGGATCGCCCCGACCTCGGCCTGCGCTACGTCCAGCGCCTGGGCGATCTGGCGCAGCACACCGGCTGCATCGCCGGCGCCACGGGCGGAAACGACGACGCTCTGCACCGATTGCTTGTTGGTACTGGCAACCAGCGCCTGGCGCAGCAGGGTCTTGCCGCTGCCCTGCGGGCCAGTGACCACCAGCAGCAACTGACTGTAACGAGCCAAGTGATGCAGTTGACCCAGCACCGGCTTGCGCTGGGCCGGGAAGAATTTGAAGCCCGGCACCCGCGGTGCGAAAGGGTCGTGACTTAACTGGAAATGGCCGAGGAACGCCTCGTCGGCATGCAAACTAGTCATCGGAATCTTATTAACCTTTAAGCTGAGCCAGAGCGCGGTAATCCGCTCCCAGCGTGGCCTGTAGAACCTCTTTCGGATAATCGTCGGTCACCACCGCTTCGCCCATCCGGCGCAGCAGCACCAGGCGCAAGCGACCGTCGATCACTTTTTTGTCAATTGCCATGTGTTCAAGAAAATCGGCTTCGGTCATCTCTTCCGGCGGAATCACCGGCAGACCGGCACGCTGGAAAAGACGGATGCCGCGATCACGCTCCTGCTCACTGATCCAGCCCAGGCGCGCGGACATTTCCAGCGCCATCACAGTGCCAGCGGCGACCGCTTCACCATGCAACCAGACACCATAGCCCATGTGGGTTTCGATGGCGTGGCCAAAGGTGTGGCCGAGGTTGAGCGTGGCCCGTACGCCGGTTTCCTTCTCGTCGGCCCCGACCACCGCAGCCTTGGCGGCGCAGGAGCGTTCGATGGCATAGGTCAGGGCCGCTTGATCCAGCGCACGCAGGGCGTCGACGTTGTCTTCGAGCCAGGTCAGGAACGGCTCATCGCAGATCAGACCGTACTTGATGACCTCCGCCAGGCCGGCCGACAGCTCGCGCGATGGCAGGGTTTTCAGGGACGCGGTATCGATCAGCACCACATTCGGCTGATAGAACGCGCCAACCATGTTCTTGCCCAGCGGATGGTTGATCCCGGTCTTGCCGCCCACCGAAGAATCGACCTGGGACAGCAGCGTGGTAGGGATCTGGATGAAATCGACGCCGCGCTGGTAGCAGGCGGCCGCGAAACCGGCCATGTCGCCGATCACACCGCCACCGAGGGCGATCACCGTGGTGCGGCGGTCATGACGGGCGGTCAGCAGGCCGTCGAAGATCAATTGCAGGGTTTCCCAGTTCTTGAAGGCTTCGCCGTCGGGTAGCACCACGGAAACCACCGAAAACTGCGCCAGGCTGCGGGTCAGACGTTCGAGGTAGAGCGGCGCAACGGTCTCGTTGGAGATGATTGCCACTTGCCGCCCATGGATATGCGGGGCCAGCAGTTCTGGCTGGTCCAGCAGTCCCTCGCCAATGTGAATCGGGTAGCTGCGCTCGCCTAGGTCGACCTTGAGTGTCTGCATGTGTCCCCACAGTGAAGATGGAAGCAGGCGTCCTGCCCTGAATTATTGGTTGTCTGCGGCCTATAGCGGGTATGACGCCGCTCGCTCGCCATCCGCCACAACCTCGGCGGGCTGTAACAGGACGCCGAGGATAGCGCATTTCGAGCGATGCTTTAACGGGGCGGAAGCTGCGCCAGGCGGTCGAGAATATCGAGCACGACCATGCGCGGTGGCCGCTCGTCGGTTTCCACCACCAGATCGGCGATTTCCCGATAGAGCGGATCACGGATCGCCAGCAGATCGCGCAAGGTTTTTTCCGGATTGGCGGTGCGCAGCAACGGCCGGTTGCGGTCGCGAGAGGTGCGGCCGACTTGCTGTTCGACGGAGGCGTGCAAATACACCACCCGCCCGCCCTCGTGCAGGGCCTTGCGGTTGGCATCACGCATCACCGCGCCGCCGCCGGTCGCCAGCACCACGCCGTCGAACGCGCACAGCTCGGCGATCATCGCCTGCTCACGGTCACGAAAGCCGGGTTCGCCTTCCTTGTCGAAGATCCACGGAATATTGGCGCCCGTGCGCAGTTCAATTTCCTTGTCGGAATCCTTGAACGGCAGGCGCAGCTCTTTGGCCAGTAATCGGCCGATGGTGCTTTTTCCAGCCCCCATCGGTCCTACAAGAATCAAATTTCGCACAGAATCAACGACTCACAGCAATCGCCTGGTTATTCATGATACGCGGAGTGAGAAATACCAGCAGCTCGGATTTTTTCTCCGAAACCACATCACGCCGGAAAAGGCGGCCAAGATACGGCACATCGCCAAGAAATGGCACCTTATCTACGACCTTGCTTTGAGTATTTGAGAAAACGCCCCCGATCACGATGGTCTCGCCGTCGTTCACCAGCACCTTGGCATTGACCTCGTTTTTCTTGATCGGCGGTACATCCTGCACTTTGTTCAGGTAGTCCGGTTCGTCCTTGGTGACCTTGACCTCCATGATGATGCGGTTGTCCGGGGTGATCTGTGGCGTCACTTCCAGCGACAGCGACGCCTCCTTGAAGGACACCGACGTAGCGCCGCTGGAGCTGGCTTCCTGATACGGAATCTCGGTGCCCTTGAGGATCTTCGCGGTTTCCTTGTCGGAGGTGACCACCTTGGGCTGCGAGACGATTTCGCCGTTGCCGGTCTTCTCCATCGCGGTCAGCTCAAGGTCGAGCAAGACGTTATCGGTGATGAACGCGATGCCGATCCCGGAGGTGTTGTTGACCGTACCCATGTCGACGAACGGCGAGTTGGTGCTGGTGCTGCCCGGCGTGCCGATGGTGGTCGAGGAACCGTTGCTGACCCCGGAAGTGTTCCAGTTGCCCTTGTTCTGGATCGAGCCGCCCCAGCGCACGCCCAGGCTCTTGTCGTAATCGACGTTGGCCTCGACGATCCGCGCCTCGATCATCACCTGACGCACCGGAATATCCAGCTGCGCCACAATCCGCCGCAGTTCGTCGAGGCGATCCTGAGTCTGGTAGGCAATGATGTTGTTGGTCCGCTCATCGACGGTGATCGAACCCCGCTCGTCGACCTTGGCCTCGGCACTGGTGACCGACTGGAACAGCTTGGCGATGTCCGCAGCCTTGGCGTAGTTCACTTGCAGCAGCTCGCGGCGCAGCGGGGCCAGTTCGGCGATCTGTTTCTGCGATTCCAGTTCCTGCCGTTCGCGGGCGGCGATTTCATCGGCCGGCGCCACCAGCAACACATTGCCGACCTTGCGCTTGTCCAGGCCTTTGGTCTTGAGCACCAGATCCAGCGCCTGATCCCACGGCACGTTCTGCAGGCGCAAGGTGATCCCGCCCTGCACCGTATCGCTGGCCACCAGATTGAGGTTGGTGAAGTCGGCGATCAGTTGCAGCACCGAACGCACATCGATGTCCTGAAAGTTGAGAGAGAGCTTTTCGCCGTTATAGCTGTTGCGGTCGGCGTTGCGCTTTTGCAGGTCATCGACGGTCAACGGCCGGATGCTGACGGTCAGCTTGTTGTCGGTCTGGTAGGTGGAATAGTCGAACGTACCGCTGGGTTCGACGGTGATCGTCGCCCGATCACCGCTGACGCCGGCATTGACGAACTGCACCGGGGTGGCGAAATCCTTGACATCAAGGCGCACCCGCAGCGGTTCGGGCAGTTGGGTACGGGCGAAATTGAGGATGATCTTGCCGTCGTGCTCCTGAATGTCCGGGGCGATAGCCGGGTCGGACAAGTCGATGACCACATTGCCCTCACCCGCCGTGCCACGCTGGAAATCCACGCCGCGAATGGCTCTGGCGGTCGGCGCAAACGTGCGGACCGGCGCTGCCGCCGGTGCCGCACGCGGTGCACGAGCCGCCGTACGCGGTGCCGCGATTTTGCTGCCCTGCCCGACCACCACAAACACCGTATTGCCTTCGACCCGGGTGTCGTACGGCGCCAGTTGCGTCAGGCTGATGATCAGCCGCGTCCGGTTATTCGCCTCGACCACCGTGGCCGTACGGGCATTGCCACTGCCCAGGTCACGAGTCTTGCTCGCCAGCTGACTGGCAACACCCGGCAGATCGAGGGCGATCCGCGCCGGCGAATCGGTGGTGTAGCCTTTGGGCTGCGGAGGTGGGCCGTCGAACGACAGCTTCAGCTCGACCCGGTCGCCCGGCAGCGCCGCGACGTCCAGCGCCTTCAGATTGGCTGCCTGTACCATCGGCGAAAGCAGCGCTATCCATAGCGAGAAACCGAGGGTGGAGAAAATCCTGTTCATTGTTCGACTTCCACTTATGAGTGCTCTTTCAAAGGAATGGTGCGCGGCCGCTCAAGCCAGGCGCCCTGGCCATCCGGAACGATTTCCACCACATCGACCTGTGAAGCGCTGATTGCAACGATGCGCCCGTCGTTGCGGCCCAGGTAGTCACCAACCTTGAGCCGATGAACCCCGCCCGCCCCCCGCAGCAAAGCGAAGGAACCGGAGGCGTTGGCAATCGTGCCGACCATTTCAAACTGCTCGATGTTGAAACCTTCGAGGTATTGCTTGACCCGGTTGGGATCGGGTTTCACGTCGCGCGAACCGTGTTTCTGCCCGGCCAGATCGACCCGCAACTGGCGCGAAAACGGACTGCGCAGATTGGCGGCGCTGTAGGTGAACGTCGGGTAGGAGCGGAAGGTCGGAGTCGGCTCGATCTTGCCCGGTGGACGCAGGCGCACTTCATTCATGTAGGCGTCGAGGTCGCTGAAGTCATCGCCGCCGCAGCCACCGAGCACCAATAACAATGCCGACAAGGCGATAAAACGGATCGGGCTCATTTCTGCAGCCCCTTGTCGTTATAGCGGTAGGTCTTGGCGAGAATGCTCATGCGCAACTTCGGCCCGCCTTCGGGATTGGCCGGCGCCAGCTCGAAATCGTGCAGGGTGACGATCCGTGGCAGCCCGGCCACGCCGCTGACGAAGGTGGCAAGGTCGTGATAGGCCCCGGTCACGGTGATCTGGATGGGCAGCTCGATGTAGAACTGCTGGGTGACCTCCGGCAGCAGTTTGATCTCTTCGAATTCAAGACCGCTGCCCAACCCGGTACGGGTGATGTCTTCCAGCAACCCTGGCACCTCGGTGTCACTGGGCAGTTGCCGCAACAGCACGCCGAACGAGTTTTCCATCTCTTTCATCTGCTGGGTGTACAGCTCCAGATTGGCCGCCATGTGCGCCTTGCTCGCGAATTGCTCCTTGAGGGTGACCTCCTCCTCACGCTTGAGCTCGAGCTGGCTCTCCAGGTCACTGATGTAAAAGTTATAGCCAAGCGCCAGGACCAGCACCATCAACAGCCCGCCGGCCAGACCTTTGACCACTGGCGGCCAGGAGCCGATGTTGCTGGTGTCGAGGTCGTTGAAATCGACATTGCGCAGGCTGTCCAGCCACTCTGACGGCTTCATTGGTCGTCCTCCTCGAGCCGGGGTCGAGTCTGGCGAACGGTCAGCTGAAAGACGTTGGCCTGATCCACCTGGCCAGCGGTGGTGGCTTTCACTTCATTGAGGTTGGGCGCGTCGAACCAGTCGGAGGCATCGAGGTTGCGCATCAGGTCGGACACCCGATTGTTGGACTCCGCCGCGCCGCTGATCGACAGGGTCTTGCCGACCATTTTCACGTCGGTGAAATACACCCCGTCGGGCAAGGTGCGCGCCAGCTGATCGAAGATCCGCCCGCTGATCTGCCGGTTGCCCTGCAAGTCCTGGATGATGCGCATGCGCTCCACCAGTTGCTGGCGATGGGCCTTGAGCTCGCTGATCTGTTTGATCCGCTCGTCGACCACGGCGATCTGCTTGCCGATGTAGTCATTGCGCGCGACCTGCCGGGCGATGGCGGCGCTGATGATCTGGTCGGCAATGAGTACCGCCCCCACCGAACCGACCACCACACCGGTCAAGGCCAGCAGGAAGCGTTTGCGCCGTTCTTCGCGACGCTCCTCGCGCCAGGGTAAAAGGTTGATCCGCGCCATCAGTCGAAACTCCTGAGCGCGAGCCCGCAGGCAATCATCAGGGCCGGCGCGTCGCTCGCCAGGGCCCCGGCGTTGACCTTGCTGCTCAAGGCCATGTCGGAAAACGGGTTGGCAACCTGGGTCGGAGTGTTCAGGCGCTCTTCGATCAGCCGGTCGAGGCCGGGCACCGACGCCGTGCCGCCGGCCAGCAGAATGTGGTCGACGGCGTTGTACTGGCCGGAGGCGAAAAAGAACTGCAGGGAGCGCGACACCTGCTGCACCAGCGCCTCGCGAAACGGTTGCAGCACCTCGCTGACGTAGTCGTCCGGCAGGCCGCCCTGCTTCTTGGCGAGCCCCGCCTGCTCAAGGGTCAGGCCGTAACGGCGCTGGATTTCCTCGGTCAGCTGTCGGCCGCCGAACAGTTGTTCGCGGGTATAGATGATCCGGCCATTGTGCAGGACGCTGAGGGTGGTCATGGTGGCGCCGATGTCGACCACCGCCACCGTCAACCGATCCTGGGACGCGGCCAGTTGCGTGGCCAGCAGGCCGAACGAACGTTCCAGTGCGTAGGCTTCGACATCCACCACCCGCGCGGTCAGCCCGGCGAGAGCGAGCGCCGCTTCGCGGACTTCGACGTTTTCCTTGCGACAGGCGGCCAGCAGCACGTTGACCCGCTCGGGGTTGCGCGGCGAAACGCCCTGGACTTCGAAGTCGATGGCGACCTCGTCCAGCGGATAGGGAATGTATTGATCGGCTTCGATCTTGAGCTGGTTTTCCAGCTCGTCGTCGGACAGTCCGGCGTCCATCTCGATGACCTTGGTGATCACCGCAGATCCAGCCACCGCCACCGCCACGGTTTTCAGCCCGGTACGCGCCTTGACCAGCACCCGGGACAGTGCCTGGCCGACGCCCTCGAGTTCGGCGATGTTCTTTTCGACCACGGCGTTCGCCGGCAACGGCTCCACCGCATACGCCTCGACCCGGTAGCGCTCCCCCTGACGGCTCAGCTCCAGCAGCTTCACCGACGTGGAGCTGATGTCGATCCCCAGTAACGTATTGGCCTTTTTATTGAAGAGTCCTAGCACTACCAATTCCCTATGACTTTCCGTGAGTTACGGACTCTGTAATGCGCATTGCGTTCCCTCGCCCCGTCTTGACAGAAGCGCAAATGACGCCCCCAGCGGAAAAGTGCTTATAATGCCCAGCGATTTTTTCCGCTTTGTACTGCCGGCGCGGGTCGTTCTGTGTGTTAGCCGGGACCCTGTCGCCCAATTCATTCTTTGCCGTGGATGTCCAAAAGCCTTGATTCGTCTGCTGAAATTTTTCGGTTGGTCCATCGTCGCCGTTTTCTGCGGACTGCTTTTAGGTCTCAGCGGCGCGTTTCTTTACCTTAGTCCGGGTTTGCCATCTGTGGAGGCGCTGAGAAGCATTCAGTTGCAGATTCCGCTCCGGGTCTACAGCAGCGACAACAAGTTGATCGCAGAATTTGGCGAAATGCGCCGCACACCGATCCGTTTCGCCGACATTCCCCCCAATTTCATCAATGCGTTACTAAGTGCTGAAGACGACAACTTCGCCAACCACTACGGCGTCGATCCGAGCAGCCTGATGCGTGCCGCGACCCAACTGGTCAAGAGCGGGCACATCCAGTCCGGCGGCAGCACCATCACCATGCAGGTGGCGAAGAACTTCTTCCTGACCAGCGAACGCAGCTTCTCGCGCAAGACCACGGAAATCCTGCTGGCCCTGCAGATCGAGCGGCAATTGACCAAGGACGAGATCCTTGAGCTCTACGTGAACAAGATCTATCTGGGCAACCGCGCCTACGGGATCGAGGCGGCGGCGCAGGTGTATTACGGCAAGTCGATCCGCGAAGTCAGCCTCGCGCAGATGGCGATGATCGCCGGCCTGCCGAAAGCCCCGTCGCGCTTCAACCCGTTGGCCAACCCGGCGCGCAGCAAGGAGCGTCGTGACTGGATCCTTGGCCGCATGTACAAGCTCGGCAAGATCACCGAAGCCGACTACACCGCCGCGATCAACGAGCCGCTGAATGCCAGCTATCACGTGCCGACCCCGGAAGTGAACGCGCCGTACATCGCCGAGATGGCCCGTGCGGAAATGGTCGGCCGCTACGGCAGCGACGCCTATACCGAAGGTTTCCGCGTTACCACCACGGTGCCGAGCAACCTCCAGGAAATGGCCAACACCGCGCTGCACGAAGGCCTGATGACCTACGACCAGCGTCACGGCTACCGTGGTCCTGAATCGCGCCTGCCGGGCAAGACCCGCGAAGCCTGGGCCACCGAACTGACCAAACAACGCACCATCAGCAGCCTCGAACCGGCCATCGTCACCCAGGTCGACAAGAACGGCCTGCAAGTGCTGACCCGCACCGGCGAAGAGCACGTGGCATGGGACACCATGAAATGGGCACGACCGTTCCTCAATACCAACAGCATGGGTGCCGCGCCGCGTCAGCCGTCGGATGTGGCACAGATCGGCGACCTGATTCGCGTGCAGCGCCAGCCGAACAATTCGCTGAAGTTCAGCCAGATTCCGCAGGCCCAGGGCGCGCTGGTGTCGCTGGATCCGCAGAACGGCGCGATCCGTTCGCTGGTCGGCGGCTTCGCCTTCGAACAAAGCAACTACAACCGCGCGATGCAGGCCAAGCGTCAGCCGGGCTCGAGCTTCAAGCCGTTCGTCTACAGCGCCGCGCTGGATAACGGCTACACCGCCGCCAGCCTGGTCAACGACGCACCGATCGTGTTTGTCGACGAGTACCTGGACAAGGTCTGGCGTCCGAAGAACGACACCAACACCTTCCTCGGCCCGATCCGCCTGCGTGAGGCGCTGTACAAGTCGCGCAACCTGGTATCGATCCGCCTGTTGCAGGCGATGGGCGTAGGCAAGACCATCGACTACATCACCCGCTTCGGCTTCAACAAGCAGGACCTGCCGCCAAACCTGTCGCTGGCGCTGGGCACCGCGACCCTGACGCCGATGGAAATCGCCACTGGATGGAGCACCTTTGCCAACGGCGGCTACAAGATCACCCCGTACATCATCGACAAGATCGAAAGTCGCAACGGCGACACGTTGTTCGTCGCCAACCCGCCGACCGTACCGCAGGGCGCCGCAGCTACCGACGGCATTGCCGCACCCGCCACCCAGGCGTTCACGGTCAATGCAGCGCCGGTTCCAGGTGAAGCGCCGGGCAACGCTGCCGTGCCCCAAGCACCAGCCGTCGCCGAGCGCATCGTCGATGGCCGTACCACCTACATCCTCAACAGCATGCTGCAGGACGTGATCAAACTCGGCACAGGCCGTCGCGCACTGGCTCTGGGCCGCAGCGACATCGCTGGCAAGACCGGTACCACCAACGAATCCAAGGACGCTTGGTTCTCCGGCTACAACGCCGATTACGTGACCACCGTGTGGACCGGTTTCGACCAGCCGGAAAGCCTCGGTCGCCGGGAATTCGGGGGCACCGTAGCACTGCCGATCTGGATGAATTACATGGCCGCCGCGCTCAAGGACAAGCCACCGCATGTCCAGCCGGAGCCGGAAGGCATCCTCAGCCTGCGGGTGGACCCGGTCAGCGGTCGCGCGGCATCGCCGAGCACACCGGGCGCGTACTTCGAGCTGTTCAAGGCCGAAGACACGCCACCGTCGGTCAACGAGATCGGCAATGGTGCCGTGCCGGGCAGCCCGCTGCCGGCGGATGAGCAGGCGCCGATCGATTTGTTCTGATCCTGATCCGCCAAAAAGCCCCGCCTTCGATTGAAGTGCGGGGCTTTTTATTGCCTGTTCATTTTGTGTTTTCTGAGCCGGCCTCTTCGCGGGCAAGCCCGCTCCCACAGTAACCGGGTGTACGTTCCATTTGTGAACGCCACAAAACCCTGTGGGCGCGGGCTTGCCCGCGAAGAGGCCCTTAAGATCACCCCCAAAATCAACAGACACAAAAAAGCCCCGACTCTCACGAGCCGGGGCTTTGGGTTGAAGCGCTACAACGGCTTAGCCGTTGAACACGTCATCCACGCTTTTCAGCGGGTAGTTCTTCGGATACGGCAGGGTCGCCACACCGGTCTCGATCGCGGCCTTGGCCACGGCGTCGGAGATCACGGTGATCAGGCGCTGGTCCATAGGCTTCGGAATGATGTACTCACGACCGAATTCCAGGGAGATACCGCCGTAGGCGTCGCACACTTCCTGAGGAACCGGCAGCTTGGCCAGTTCGCGCAGGGCGTTGGCGGCAGCGATCTTCATTTCTTCGTTGATGCGCTTGGCGCGAACGTCCAGGGCACCGCGGAAGATGAACGGGAAGCCCAGTACGTTGTTAACCTGGTTCGGGTAGTCCGAACGGCCGGTGGCCATGATCACGTCGTTACGGGTGGCATGAGCCAGCTCCGGGGAGATTTCCGGATCCGGGTTGGAGCAGGCGAAGACGATCGGGTTGGCTGCCATGCGCTTGAGTTGCTCGGCGCTCAGCAGGTTCGGACCCGACAGGCCGACGAATACGTCAGCGCCTTCGATGGCGTCGTCCAGGGTGCGTTTCTCGGTAGGGTGAGCGAACACAGCCTTGTACTGGTTCAGGTCGTCACGGCCAGCGTGGATCACGCCGGTACGGTCAACCATGAAGATGTTCTCGACCTTGGCGCCCATGCTCACCAGCAATTTCATGCAGGAGATGGCGGCGGCACCAGCGCCCAGGCAGACGATCTTGGCGTCGGCCAGGGTTTTGCCAGCGATTTCCAGGGCGTTGATCATGCCCGCAGCGGTCACGATCGCGGTGCCGTGCTGGTCATCGTGGAAAACCGGAATGTCGCACTGCTCGATCAGAGCGCGTTCGATCTCAAAGCACTCAGGTGCCTTGATGTCTTCCAGGTTGATGCCACCGAAGGTGATGGAAATGCGTTTTACGGTGTCGATGAAGGCTTGCGGGCTCTCGGAGTCGACTTCGATGTCGAAGACGTCGATACCGGCGAAGCGCTTGAACAGCACGCCTTTACCTTCCATCACTGGTTTGGAAGCCAGTGGGCCGAGGTTACCCAGGCCCAGAATCGCGGTGCCATCGGAAATGACTGCAACCAGGTTGCCCTTGCCGGTGTACTTGTAGGCCAGTTCAGGATCGCGGGCGATCTCGCGCACTGGTTCAGCTACGCCGGGGCTGTAGGCCAGCGACAGGTCGCGGGCGGTAGCAGTGGCCTTGGTGAGCTCGACACTCAGCTTTCCTGGACGAGGATTGGCATGATATTCGAGAGCGGCAGTTTTCAGATCAGACATTTTGGCATTCCGCTTTTTACTGTTGGACAGACTGGTCAGCGAGGATACGCGCCTCGCAAAGTCCCCACAAGACTGACCGGTCACCCCTGTCAAGCGCCCTGCCCTACGACTTTGGGCCAAGAGCCACGGCGCACAAGGGCTAGACTGTTCACAATCGACAGAAAAAATGTCTACAATTTTTTATTCAACGGGACGGCTGGAGCATCGAAGGATCGGTCAGCGGCAACAACCAGCGCGCCTGACCTGATTTCAGTCCACCGCGCCGGGAACGGTCGACCACCCAGCCACGGGCCTCGATCTGCTTGCCCTTCAACGCCTGCAGAGAGGCGGCGTCGAAGCGGTCCAGCAGATTGGGTGCAACGCGCAGTACAAGCTTGTCCTGCAACTCGATCCAGATTCCGCCGCGATTGCGTTGAACCTTGCTCACACGACCGCTGACCAGCGCGAAACCCGAGCGCTCGATCTGCTCCGCTTTCAGTACAGGTGAGCGCTTCCACAGGCCGAGCCCGGCCTGTCGCGCGCGGCGTTCAGCGGCTTGCTGACAATCGACCAGATCGACATTCGGCGCCACCGCGACCTGGAAACCGAGGCCATCGGCGAGCATCTGCGCTTCGATGTTCTCACCCTTGGCGCTGAACACATGGGCCAGGGTTCGGCCGTAACGGTCCTTGGACTCGGCGCCGAGTCGCAGACCAACCCGCCCGTCGCTCTCGGCGATCAGGGCTTCCAGACGCTTGCGCGCCGCTACCGCAAACGGCTCGTCGCTACGACCCTGCTTGCCGAGTTCGGGCGTATTGAGGCCGATCATCCGCACATTGCGCCCGTCGCTCAGGCGCAGGGTGTCGCCGTCGACCACCCGCTGCACCGTGGCGCTGTCCAGCCTGGCCGGCGCGGGGCAGAAGGCCTGGGCGGCGGAGAGCCAAATCGCGGACACAAAAAAGGCGCCCGCAAGGGACGCCTTTTTCATCAAACCGGAAAAGCCGCTGAGGTTTTCCAGAATGAAGGGCCTTAGGCCTTTTTCGCGCCGAAAGCACCGAAACGGTCGGCGAACTTCTGAACGCGACCACCGGTGTCCAGAGTCTTCTGCTTACCGGTGTAGAACGGGTGGCACTCGTTGCAAACGTCGATCGCCAGGGCTTTGCCGAAGGTCGAACGGGTTTCGAACTTGTTGCCGCAGCTGCAGGTTACTGCAACTTCTGGGTAATTCGGGTGGATATCGGCTTTCATGGTGTTTTCCTCAGCTGGCGTGCCGCCATCCAACACGATTGTTGAATACCGCACGTAATTAGGCCGCGGATTCTACCAGACAATGCCAATCACGCAAGCTGTCACTGAGACCGACCGTCTGCTAGGCTCCCGGCCCAAACATCATCCCCGCTGCTTGTTAGCTTCTAATCGAGATCCCGCGTGCCCGACGCCATTCTGCGCCTCGCCCTGCCTTCGCCCCTGCGCCGCCTGTTCGACTATCGGGCCCCGGCCGGCGTGCTGCGTTCGCAGTTGCAACCGGGCATGCGCCTGCGGGTGCCGTTCGGCCGACGGGAGATGATCGGGATTCTGGTGGAGGTCACTGACACCAGCGAAGTGCCGGTGGAGAAGCTCAAACCGGCACTGGCGCTGCTCGACGCCACCGCTCCGCTACCGCCGGCGCTGTTCAAGCTGTGCCTGTGGACTGCGCAGTATTATCAGCACAGCCTCGGCGACACTCTGAGCTGGGCGTTGCCCGTGCTGTTGCGCCAGGGCGAACTGGCCGAAGTTCGGCAGGAACGCTTCTGGTCCGCCGCTCCCGGCGCCAGCCTCGATGACCCGCGCATCGCCCGCGCCCCGCGCCAGCGTGAAGCCCTGGCGACTTTGGCCCAGCACCCTCACGGCGTGGCCCATCAGTTGCTGAGCAAACTGATGCTGAGCAAGGACAGCCTTGATCTGCTGTTGGCCAAGGATCTGGTGCAGGTCGAAGTGCGCCGCCACGCCCCCGGCGCACGCCATGAACACTGGCTGGCCCAGCCGGAACTGCCGCTCAACAGCGAGCAGCGCGCCGCCTATGAAGCGATTCGCGCCGGGTTCGACAGTTATCACGCGTTCCTGCTGGCCGGGGTCACCGGCAGCGGCAAGACCGAAGTCTATTTGCAGCTGATCCGCGAAACCCTCGAGGCCGGCAAACAGGCGCTGGTGCTGATTCCGGAGATCAATCTCGGCCCGCAGACCCTCGCCCGCTTCGAACAACGCTTCAACGCCCGCATCGCCCTGCTGCACTCGGCGGTCAACGACCGTGATCGTCTGGATGCCTGGCTCGCCGCCCGTGACGGCGAGGCCGACATTATTATCGGCACCCGTTCGGCGCTGTTCACCCCGATGAAGAATCCGGGGCTGATCATCATCGACGAAGAACACGACGGCTCCTATAAACAGCAGGAAGGCCTGCGCTACCACGCGCGGGATCTGGCGCTGGTGCGGGCGCGGCAGGAAAACATCCCGATCGTGCTCGGTTCCGCGACCCCATCGCTGGAAAGCCTGCACAACGCCTACACCGGCCGCTACGGGCTTCTACGCCTGACCGAACGGGCCGGTGGCGCCAAGCAGCCACGTTTCCTGCGCCTGGATGTGAAAAGTCGTCCACTGGACAGCGGCATTTCCGGGCCGATGCAGCAAGCCATCGGCCAGACCCTCGCCGCCGGCCAGCAGGTATTGGTGTTCCTCAACCGCCGGGGTTTTGCCCCGACGCTGCTGTGCCACGATTGCGGCTGGATGTCCGAATGCCAGCGCTGCGATGCGCGGATGACCGTGCACCAGCGCTACGGCGAACTGCGCTGCCACCACTGCGGTTACGTCGAGCGCGTGCCGCGCCAGTGCCCGAAGTGCAACAAGGTCGATCTGCGGCCGGTGGGCGCCGGCACCGAGCGGGCCGAAGAACGGCTGGCGATTCTGTTCCCGGACTATCCGGTGCTGCGCGTCGACCGGGACAGCACGTCGCGCAAGGATGCGATGAACCAGTTGTTCGCCACGATTCAGAAAGGCCAGCCGTGCATTCTGGTCGGCACCCAGATGTTGGCCAAGGGGCACCACTTCCCTCGGGTGACGCTGGTGTCGATCCTCGATGCCGACGGCGGTTTGTTCTCCGGCGACTTCCGCGCCAGCGAGCGCATGGCGCAGCTGATCGTGCAGGTTGCCGGGCGTGCCGGGCGTGCGGAGGAACCGGGCAAGGTGATCATCCAGACGCATCTGGCCGACCATCCGTTATTGGTGCAACTGACCGAGCAGGGTTACTTCGCCTTCGCCGAACAGGCCCTGAGCGAACGCCGCGCCGCCGGCCTGCCGCCGTTCGCCCATCTCGCCCTGCTGCGCGCCGAAGCGCACAAACCGGGACAGGCCGAAGGTTTTCTGGATGAAGCGTGCAGCGAGGCCGAGCGTTTGCTGGCCGAACAGAACCTGACCGGCATCGAACTGCTGGGACCGGTGCCGGCGCCGATGGAGCGTCGGGCCGGACGCTTCCGTGCGCAGCTGCTGTTGCAGGCCACGGCCCGAGCGCCGCTGCACCGATTGCTGGCGAGCTGGCTGCTGGTGCTGGAACAGATGCCGAGCGGTCGGGCGGTGCGCTGGTCGCTGGATGTCGACCCGGTGGATCTGTACTGACCGGGCAAAACCGGCCGAATTGTCACCACACATCCACATCCTGCCTGCTAAGGTTGGCAAGCCCGTCTTCGCAACGGATAATGCCCAGTTTTTCCACCCGCGCATCGATGCGCCGCCGCGCTTGCGGTCGAAAGAGAAGACCATGAAAGACACCATTCGCCAGCTGATCCAACAAGCCCTCACCCAACTCGTCAACGAAGGTGTGTTGCCTGAAGGCCTGACGCCGGCGATCCAGGTGGAAAACGCCCGGGACAAGACCCACGGCGACTTCGCCAGCAACATCGCGATGATGCTGGCCAAGCCTGCGGGCATGAAGCCACGCGACCTGGCGGAGAAAATCATCGCCGCCCTGCCGGCTGACGAGAACGTCACCAAGGCCGAAATCGCCGGTCCTGGCTTCATCAATTTCTTCCAGAACACCCAGGCGCTGGCCTCGCGCCTCGACGCGGCTCTGGCCGACGCTCACGTCGGCGTGCGCAAGGCCGGCCCGGCACAACGCACCGTGGTCGACCTGTCGGCACCGAACCTGGCCAAAGAGATGCACGTCGGCCACCTGCGCTCGACCATCATTGGCGACGGTGTGGCCCGGGTCCTGGAATTCCTCGGCGACGATGTCATCCGCCAGAACCATGTGGGTGACTGGGGCACCCAGTTCGGCATGCTGATGGCGTACCTGCAGGAAAACCCGATCACCAGCGACGAGCTGTCGGACCTGGAAAACTTCTACCGCGCCGCCAAGCAACGCTTCGACGAATCCCCGGAATTCGCCGATCGCGCCCGTGGTCTGGTGGTCAAGTTGCAGGCCGGCGATGCCGAGTGCCTGGCGCTGTGGACCAAGTTCAAGGACATCTCGCTGTCGCACTGCCAGAAGATCTACGAACTGCTCAACGTCAAACTGACCATGGCCGACGTGATGGGCGAAAGCGCCTACAACGACGACCTGATCAACGTGGTCAACGACCTGAAAGCCGCCGGCATGCTGGTCGAAAGCAACGGCGCCCAGTGCGTGTTCCTCGACGAATTCAAGAACGCCGAAGGCGAGCCGCTGCCGGTGATCATCGTCAAGGCCGACGGCGGCTACCTGTACGCCACCACCGACCTGGCAGCCGTGCGCTATCGCAGCGGCAAACTGAAGGCCGACCGTGCGTTGTACTTCGTCGACCAGCGTCAGGCCCTGCACTTCCAGCAAGTGTTCGCCGTGGCGCGCAAGGCCGGCTTCGTGACCCATCCGATGGAGATGGAACACATGGGTTTCGGCACCATGAACGGCGCCGACGGCCGTCCGTTCAAGACCCGTGACGGCGGCACCGTGAAGCTGATCGACCTGCTGACCGAAGCGCAGGAACGTGCCTACGCATTGGTAAAAGAGAAAAACCCGACACTGGCCGACGACGAACTGCGCAGCATCGCCAAAGTTGTGGGCATCGGCGCGGTGAAATACGCCGATCTGTCGAAGCACCGCACCAGCGACTACAGCTTCAACTTCGACCTGATGCTCAACTTCGAAGGCAACACCGCGCCATACCTGCTGTACGCCTACACCCGCGTGGCCGGCGTGTTCCGCAAACTGGGCAAGGACTTCAGCGAAGTCGACGGCCAGATCGTCCTCGAAGCGGCGCACGAGCAGGAACTGGCGGCCAAACTGGCACAGTTCGGTGAAGTGCTGAACAACGTCGCGGAAAAGGGCACGCCACACACCCTGTGCACTTACCTGTACGACGTTGCCGGCCTGTTCTCCAGCTTCTACGAGAACTGCCCGATCCTCGCCGCCGAGACCCCGGCACAAATGCAAAGCCGTCTGCGCCTTGCCGCGCTGACCGGCCGTACCCTCAAGCAAGGCCTGGAACTGCTCGGCCTGGAAACCCTGGAGCGCATGTAAGTTGGCTGCCAAGAAAAAACCTGCACCCAAGCGTGGCGCCAGCCGTTACCAAGCTCCAGCGAAGCAACCGATCCCGGGCTGGCTGTGGATGGCCATCGGCCTGACGGTCGGCGCGTTCATCGTGTTTCTGATGAAACTGGAGCCAGGCAAGGGCAGCGACACGGTCAAGCGCGAGAAGGTCGAGCAACAGCAACAACAGAAAGCCACCAAGATCGCCGAGGCCAACAAGACCCCGCCGAGCCCGACACAACCGGTGAAGCCGAAGTACGACTTCTACACACTGCTGCCTGAATCGGAAGTGATCGTGCCGCCGGACGCGGTGCCTGAGAAAACCCTGCCGACGCCACAGGTGCCGGCGATCCCGACCACGCCGGTGACCCCGGCCGAAGCGGCGAAGATCGACACGGCGCGCGCACAGGCTGCACTGGCCGGGATCACCCCGCCGCCGGCGCCACCGGTGACCAAGGCTGCACCGGTGACCAAGTTCTTCCTGCAAGCCGGCTCGTTCCGCAAAGAGACGGATGCCGACAAGGTACGGGCGCAGATCATTCTGCTCGGCCAGGCGGTCGCGGTTGAGTCCGGGACAGTGAAGGATGAAACCTGGTATCGCGTACTGGTCGGCCCCTTCAGCAACCGTGAACAGCTGACCACCGCCCAGAAACAACTGGCGGGCGCCGGCTTCAGCAACCTGTTGTTACAACAACGCCAGAGCCGCTGATTTTCCCCGAATGATCCTCCCCGCGCCCTGTGCGGGGAGGATCAGCGCAACACCACCGCTCGTCCCCTCTCCCGCCCCGCAGTTGAAATCCTCTCCACCACCCCCATATGAATGGGCATAAGGCATTTTCGCCCCGCAGTGTGGAGACTCTTCCCTTGACCACCATCGTTTCAGTCCGCCGCCACGGCAAAGTCGTCATGGGCGGCGACGGCCAGGTTTCTCTCGGCAATACCGTGATGAAAGGCAACGCGAAGAAAGTTCGTCGCCTGTACCACGGCGAAGTCATCGCCGGTTTCGCCGGTGCCACCGCCGACGCCTTTACCCTGTTCGAACGTTTCGAAGGCCAGCTTGAAAAACACCAGGGTCACCTGATCCGCGCCGCCGTCGAACTCGCCAAAGAATGGCGCACCGACCGTTCCCTGAGCCGCCTCGAAGCGATGCTCGCGGTCGCCAACAAGGACGCATCCTTGATCATTACCGGCAACGGTGACGTGGTCGAACCCGAAGACGGCCTGATCGCCATGGGTTCCGGTGGCGCCTATGCGCAAGCCGCCGCCAGCGCCCTGCTGAAGAAAACCGACCTGTCGGCCCGCGAAATCGTCGAGACCGCTCTCGGCATCGCCGGCGACATCTGTGTATTCACCAACCACACCCAGACCATTGAGGAGCAGGATCTCGCTGAATAAGCCTGACGCGGCCCCTGTGCCACGGCTTGTTTCTGCTTGAGGACCGTCAATTATTATGTCCATGACTCCCCGCGAAATCGTCCACGAACTCAACCGCCACATCATCGGCCAGGACGATGCCAAGCGCGCCGTCGCGATTGCCCTGCGCAACCGCTGGCGCCGCATGCAGCTGCCTGAAGAGCTGCGCGTTGAAGTGACCCCGAAGAACATCCTGATGATCGGCCCGACCGGTGTCGGTAAAACCGAGATTGCCCGTCGCCTGGCCAAGCTGGCCAACGCACC
Organism: Pseudomonas sp. V88_4; assembly: GCF_029967985.1. Taxonomy (NCBI): domain Bacteria; kingdom Pseudomonadati; phylum Pseudomonadota; class Gammaproteobacteria; order Pseudomonadales; family Pseudomonadaceae; genus Pseudomonas; species Pseudomonas sp. V88_4. Next base: position 320,633 of record NZ_JASCAF010000047.1, on the reverse strand, counting down.
GTTCATCAAGGTCGAAGCGACCAAGTTCACCGAGGTCGGCTACGTCGGCCGTGACGTCGAGTCGATCATCCGCGATCTGGCCGATGCCGCGATCAAGATGCTGCGCGAGCAGGAAATGACCCGCGTGCGCCACCGTGCCGAAGACGCCGCCGAAGACCGTATCCTCGACGCTCTGCTGCCGCCGGCACGCATGGGTTTCAGCAATGAAGAAGCGCCGACCCAGGATTCCAATACTCGCCAACTGTTCCGCAAGCGCCTGCGCGAAGGTCAGCTGGACGACAAGGAAATCGAGATCGAAGTCGCCGAAATGGCCGGCATCGAAATCGCCACGCCTCCGGGCATGGAAGAAATGACCAACCAGTTGCAGAACCTGTTCGCCAACATGGGCAAGGGCAAGAAGAAGGCCCGCAAGCTCAAGGTCAAGGAAGCGCTGAAACTGGTACGCGATGAAGAAGCCGGTCGCCTGGTCAACGAAGAAGAGTTGAAGGCCAAGGCCCTGGAAGCAGTCGAGCAGCACGGCATCGTATTCATCGACGAGATCGACAAGGTCGCCAAGCGCGGCAATGTCGGCGGCGCTGACGTGTCCCGCGAAGGCGTGCAACGTGACCTGCTGCCGCTGATCGAAGGCTGCACCGTCAACACCAAGCTGGGCATGGTCAAGACCGACCACATCCTGTTCATCGCCTCCGGTGCGTTCCACCTGAGCAAGCCGAGCGATCTGGTGCCGGAACTGCAAGGCCGTCTGCCGATCCGCGTTGAGCTCAAGGCCCTGAGCCCGCAGGACTTCGAACGCATCCTCAGCGAACCGCATGCCTCGCTCACCGAGCAATACTGCGCGCTGCTGAAAACCGAAGGCCTGAACATCCAGTTCCAGCCGGAAGGCATCAAGCGTCTGGCGGAGATCGCCTGGCAGGTCAACGAGAAGACCGAGAACATCGGTGCCCGTCGCCTGCACACGCTGCTCGAGCGTCTGCTGGAAGAGGTGTCGTTCAGTGCCGGCGATCTGGCCAGCGCCCACGACGACAAGGCGATCCAGATCGACGCCGAGTACGTCAACAGCCACCTGGGCGAACTGGCGCAGAACGAAGACCTGTCCCGTTATATTCTGTAGAGCTGCCAGCTCCGAGCTACAAGCGGCAAGCTGAGTTAAGCTTGCCGCTTGTAGCTTGCAGCTAAAGGCTTTTTTCTATGCTTCCCACCGACATCAAACTGCACAAAGCCTCGAAAACCCTGTCGCTCAAATACGCGTCCGGCGAGGAGTACACCCTGCCCGCCGAATTCCTGCGCGTGCATTCCCCCTCCGCCGAGGTCCAGGGCCACGGCAAGCCGATCCTGCAATTCGGCAAACTGCACGTCGGCCTGACCAAGGTAGAACCCGCCGGTCAGTACGCACTGAAACTGACCTTCGACGACGGTCACGACAGCGGTCTGTTCACCTGGGATTACCTGTACGAGCTGGGGCGACGTCATGACGCACTCTGGGCCGATTATCTGGCCGAACTCAAAGCCGCGGGCAAAACCCGCGACCCCGACCAGTCCGTCGTCAAGCTGATGCTCTAGTCCGCGCCTCGGACTGTTTAGAGGGCATTTTCTAGATTCATCTGTTTGAATGCTCCGCTGAAGCGGCCCGGGATCGGCTGCTTGCGAAAAAAATCAATCTCGGGTAACCAATGGAACTGGCAAGTTCCCTGCAGTGCTCTACGACTGTAAAGCAGCTATGCAGAATCAACGGTCACCCGAGCAGTAGTACCTGGCATTGGCTGTGGAACTGCACAGCAGAAAACCGGGTACTCGTCTCAGGACAATGGAGCGTCGTAGATGAGTAACAAGAATAACGATGATTTGAAGTACCAGGCCTCGGAAAACACCCTGGGGTTGAATCCTGTCGTTGGGCTACGCGGAAAGGATCTGCTGGCCTCTGCTCGAATGGTGCTGACCCAGGCCATCAAACAACCGATCCATAGTGTCAAACACGTCACCCAGTTCGGCCTCGAACTGACGAACGTGCTGTTCGGCAAATCCGACCTGCAACCGGCGGGCGATGACCGTCGCTTCGTCGATCCGGCGTGGAGTCAGAACCCGCTGTACAAACGTTATCTGCAAACCTACCTGGCATGGCGCAAGGAACTCCATGCCTGGATCGACGACAGCAGCCTCTCGCCCAAGGACATCGCGCGCGGCCACTTCGTGATCAACCTGATGACCGAGGCCATGGCCCCGACCAACACGGCGGCCAACCCGGCGGCGGTCAAACGCTTCTTCGAGACCGGCGGCAAGAGCCTGCTCGACGGCCTCTCGCACCTGGCCAAGGATCTGGTGCACAACGGCGGCATGCCGAGCCAGGTCAACATGGGCGCGTTCGAGGTCGGCAAGAGCCTGGGCGTGACCGAAGGCGCGGTGGTGTTTCGCAACGACGTGCTGGAACTGATCCAGTACAAGCCGATCACCGAGCAAGTGCACGAGCGCCCGCTGCTGGTGGTGCCGCCGCAGATCAACAAGTTCTATGTATTCGACCTGAGCCCGGACAAGAGCCTGGCGCGTTTCTGCCTGCGCAACAATGTGCAGACCTTCATCGTCAGCTGGCGCAACCCGACCAAGGAACAGCGCGAGTGGGGCCTCTCGACCTACATCGAAGCCTTGAAGGAAGCGGTCGACGTAGTCACTGCGATCACCGGCAGCAAGGACGTCAACATGCTCGGCGCCTGCTCCGGCGGCATCACCTGCACCGCCCTGCTCGGCCATTACGCCGCCACCGGCGAAAACAAGGTCAATGCCCTGACCCTGCTGGTCAGCGTGCTCGACACCACCCTCGACAGTGATGTCGCACTGTTCGTCGACGAGCAGACACTGGAAATGGCCAAGCGACACTCCTATCAGGCCGGCGTGCTCGAAGGCAAAGACATGGCCAAGGTCTTTGCCTGGATGCGCCCCAACGATCTGATCTGGAACTACTGGGTCAACAACTACCTGCTCGGCAACGAGCCGCCGGTGTTCGACATCCTGTTCTGGAACAACGATACGACTCGACTGCCGGCCGCGTTCCACGGCGACCTGATCGAGATGTTCAAAAACAACCCACTGATCCGCCCCAATGCACTGGAAGTGTGCGGCACGCCGATCGACCTCAAGCAGGTGACCGCCGACATCTTCTCGCTGGCTGGCACCAACGACCACATTACCCCGTGGAAGTCCTGCTACAAGTCGGCGCAGCTGTTCGGTGGCAAGGTGGAATTCGTGCTGTCGAGCAGCGGGCATATCCAGAGCATTCTGAACCCGCCGGGCAACCCGAAATCGCGCTACATGACCAGCGATGAAATGACCGCCAATGCCGATGACTGGCAGGAGAACTCGACCAAGCACGCCGACTCCTGGTGGCTGTACTGGCAGGCGTGGCAGGCCGCGCGGTCGGGCGAATTGAAGAAAGCGCCAGCCAAGCTGGGCAACAAAGCGTATCCGGCAGGCGAAGCTTCACCGGGCACTTACGTACACGAGCGGTAACCGACACCTGAAGAAACTGTGGGAGCGGCGGTTCGACGATTCGACTTGCCGCGATAGCGGTATATCAGTCGACACATTGGCTGAAGCTGCCACCGTCATCGCGGGCAAGCCCGCTCCCACAGGGTTCGAGGTGGAACATAGAATTTGCGACCCACAGGGCCTTGAAGCATGCCGCACCCGTTCATCTTTCGAACCGTCGAGCTGGATGGCCAGACCATCCGCACGGCAGTCCGCCCCGGCAAGCCTCACTTGACGCCCTTGCTGATATTCAACGGCATCGGCGCCAACCTGGAGCTGGTGTTTCCTTTTGTCGCGGCGCTGGATCCGGACCTGGAAGTGATCGCCTTCGACGTGCCCGGTGTCGGCGGTTCCTCGACGCCGAGCCGGCCGTATCGCTTTCCGGGGCTGGCGAAACTCACCGCGCGGATGCTCGATTACCTCGACTACGGACAGGTCAACGTGATCGGCGTGTCCTGGGGTGGCGCGCTGGCGCAACAGTTCGCCTACGACTATCCCGAGCGCTGCAAGAAGCTGGTGCTGGCGGCGACCGCTGCCGGTGCGGTGATGGTGCCGGGCAAACCGAAAGTGCTGTGGATGATGGCCAGCCCACGGCGCTACATCCAGCCGTCCCATGTGATCCGCATCGCCCCGATGATTTACGGTGGCTCGTTCCGCCGCGACCCGACACTCGCCGCCAGCCATGCGGCCAAGGTGCGTTCGGCGGGCAAGCTCGGCTACTACTGGCAACTGTTCGCGGGCCTGGGCTGGACCAGCATCCACTGGCTGCACAAGATCCACCAGCCAACGCTGGTACTGGCCGGTGATGACGACCCGCTGATCCCGCTGATCAACATGCGCATGCTCGCCTGGCGCATCCCCAACGCGCAGCTGCACATCATCGACGACGGCCATCTGTTCCTGATTACCCGGGCCGAGGCGGTGGCGCCGATCATCATGAAATTCCTCCAGGAGGAACGTCAGCGTGCGGTGATGCATCCGCACCCGACACCGCTGGGCGGATAACCGTCCCGGCACGGATTTCTGGACAGCGTTTTGCAACGCGTCTGGACAGGTGCGTGGCAGGAGGCCGCGCAGGCAGCAACCCGCAACAGCGTCTATGGTGTTCTGGTTCGGTGTGTTTGTTTTTGGCCTGAAGACGAAGGAGTGTTGAGTCATGCGTGACAAACCAGCGACGGGCGTCGTGCCCAGCCCCGCCGTGTTCATCAATGCACAGAGTGCCATGACCGGTCTGCGTGGCCGCGACCTGATCTCGACCTTGCGCAGCGTGGCAGCCCACGGCTTGCGCAATCCGATCCACAGTGCAAAACACGCCTTGAAGCTGGGAGGTGCGCTCGGACGCGTGCTGCTCGGCGAAACCCTGCACCCGACCAACCCGCAGGACAGCCGCTTCGCCGATCCGGCGTGGAGCCTGAACCCGTTCTACCGGCGCAGCCTGCAGGCTTATCTGGCCTGGCAGAAACAGGTCAAGAGCTGGATCGACGAGAGCAGCATGAGTGACGACGACCGCGCCCGCGCGCATTTCGCCTTCACCCTGCTCAACGACGCCGTGGCGCCTTCCAACACCCTGCTCAATCCGCTGGCGGTCAAGGAGCTGTTCAACTCCGGCGGCCACAGTCTGGTGCGCGGTCTCAGCCATCTGATTGATGATCTGCTGCACAACGACGGCCTGCCACGCCAGGTCACCAAACAAGCTTTCGAGGTCGGTAAGACCGTCGCCACCACCACCGGCTCGGTGGTGTTTCGCAACGAAATGCTCGAGCTGATCCAGTACCGGCCGATGAGCGAAAAGCAGTATTCGAAACCGTTGCTGGTGGTGCCGCCGCAAATCAACAAGTTCTACATTTTCGACCTCAGCCCGAGTAACAGCTTCGTCCAGTTTGCGCTGAAGAACGGCTTGCAGACCTTCATGATCAGCTGGCGCAACCCGGATGTGCGCCATCGCGAATGGGGCCTCTCGACCTACGTCGAAGCCGTGGAAGAAGCGATGAACATCTGCCGGGCGATCACCGGCGCCCGTGAGGTCAACCTGATGGGCGCCTGCGCCGGCGGGCTGACCATCGCCGCGCTGCAAGGGCATCTGCAGGCCAAGCGGCAGTTACGGCGGGTCTCCAGCGCCACCTATCTGGTGAGCCTGCTCGACAGTGAAATGAACACCCCGGCCACCCTGTTCGCCGATGAGCAAACGCTCGAAGCGGCCAAGCGGCGCTCCTATCAGAAAGGCGTGCTGGACGGTCGCGACATGGCCAAGGTGTTCGCCTGGATGCGCCCCAACGATCTGATCTGGAGTTATTTCGTCAATAACTACCTGCTGGGCAAGGAGCCGCCGGCGTTCGATATCCTCTACTGGAACAACGACAGCACCCGCCTGCCCGCCGCCTTCCACGGCGACATTCTGGACTTCTTCAAGCACAACCCGCTGACCCATCCGGGTGGGCTGGAAGTGTGCGGCACGCCGATCGATCTGCAGAAGGTCACGGTCGACAGCTTCAGCGTGGCCGGCATGAACGACCACATCACGCCGTGGGACGCGGTGTATCGCTCGACACTGTTGCTGGGCGGCGAGCGGCGCTTCGTGCTGTCCAACAGCGGCCACGTGCAGAGCATCCTCAACCCGCCGGGCAACCCGAAAGCCCATTACGTCGAGAACGGAAAGCTCAGCAGCGATCCGCGCGCCTGGTACTACGACGCCAAGAAAGTCGACGGCAGTTGGTGGCCACAATGGCTGGAGTGGGTGCAGCAGCGCTCCGGCACCCTGCACGAAACCCGGATGCCCCTCGGCAACGCCAATTACCCACCAATGGAAGCAGCACCCGGCACCTATGTGCGTGTGCGCTGACTGACTCAAGCCCTTTTAAGAAGACTGGATGAAAACAAGCGAACGGATCCTCGAATGTGCCCTGCAGTTGTTCAATGAAAAGGGCGAGCCGAACGTCTCCACCATGGAGGTTGCCAATGAAATGGGGATCAGCCCCGGCAACCTCTACTACCACTTCCACGGCAAGGAACCGCTGATTCTCGGACTGTTCGAGCGCTTCCAGAACGATCTCGCGCCATTGCTCGACCCGCCCGCCGATGTTGAACTGGCGCCGGAGGATTACTGGCTGTTCCTGCATCTGATCGTCGAACGGCTGGCGCAGTACCGCTTCCTGTTCCAGGACCTGTCGAACCTGGCCGGGCGCCTGCCGAAACTGGCCAAGGGCATTCGCCAGTTCCTCAACGTGCTCAAGCGTACGCTCGCGTCATTGCTGGCGCGCTTGAAAGCGTCGGGGCAACTGGTCAGCGACACCCAGGCGCTGGGGCAACTGGTGGAGCAGATCACCATGACCTTGCTGTTCTCGCTGGACTATCAACGGATTCTTGATCGCGAAGGGGAAGTGCGGCTGGTGGTGTACCAGATCATGATGCTGGTGGCGCCGCATCTGTTGCCGCCGGTGAAGGTGGCGACGGAGAGGATGGCTTTGCAGTACCTCGAAGATCACGAGTGAGTCAGGTAGATCGCTGCCCTCACCCTAGCCCTCCCGAAACGTCGGACCGCCCGTAGGGAGAGGGAACCTACGGAGTTGTCTTACGCTAGACATCGACCTGAAAGACCTCATCGATTATGGATTCAATGCTTCACTTTCAGGCCGACGTAAGACTGAAGCATCCCCCAATCGGCCCCCTCTCCCTCCGGGCGGTCCGACGTTTCGGGAGGGCTGGGGTGAGGGGCTCTTGGATCAGACATAAAAAACGCCCGACCTTCACAGGCCGGGCGTTTTTTTGAGCCCTGAAAAATCAGGACTGACTGGTTGGCGTCGACGGCGTCGATGCAGCAGTCGGAGCAGGCGCCGGAGTTGGAGCCGAGGCGGAGTTCGACGTGCTTGCCAGTGCTTGCGGTGTGGTCACCGGTTTTGGTGCTGCAGCTTTCGGCGCAGCGGCTTTCGCCGCGGCCGGTTTTTTCACTGCAGGCTTTTTCGCCGCAGCCGGCTTGGCGGCAGGCTTGGCAGCGGGTTTGGCGGCAGCCGTTTTCGCTGCTGGCTTGGCCGCCGGTTTGGCAGCTGGTTTTGCTGCCGTTTTTGCAGCTGGCTTGGCGGCGGCCTTGGCGGCAACCGGTTTGGCCGCGGCTTTCGCTGCAGGCTTGGCGGCAGCGGTTTTGGCTGCTGCTTTTGCGGCTGGTTTGGCGGCGGCTTTAGCCAGTGGCTTGGCTGCGGTTTTGGCCGCAGGCTTGGCTGCTGCGGTTTTGGCCGCGACAGGCTGAGCTTTCAGGCCGGTGAGTTTTTCGATCTGCCTGGTCAGGGTATCGACCTTCTTGTGCAGATCCTTCACCTCGTTGCGGCTCGGTACGCCCAGGCGCGAAATCGCACTGTTCAGGCGCTTGTCGAAAGCCCCTTCCAGCTGATCCCAGGTGCCCAGTGCGCGATCTTTCACGCCGCTGATGCGCGATTTCGCCGAGCTCGCAGAGTCCTTGGCAGCATCGACTTTCTTGCCGACTGCAGCCTTGGTGAGCTTCTCGGCTTTCTCGCCGTCTTTGACCAATGTATCGAAGAGTTTGCTGCCGTCAGTGTCGATCTTCGAGTACACGCCTAAACCAGCCAGCCAGATCTTGCGGGAATAGTCTTCGACTTTTCCGATCCACGAGCTGCCTTCTTTATCGGTGTTCTTTTTACCAGCCATCCCGTTCTCCTTAAGATTTACGCGCGACGCGTTCGAGCAATGCCGTCAGCTCATCGAGCTTAGCAGAGAGTGACTCAACGTCATGTTTAGACGGAATGCCGATACGATTCAAGGCACTGGCGACACGTGTGTCGAACGCCTTCTCGACCTTGTCGAGCTGAACTTCGACCCGGCCTTTGAAAGAGCTGACTTCGCTCTTGGCGTCATCGATCTCGGCGTTGGCGGCTTCGAGTTTTTCGGTGACGGCTTTTTTGCCTTTCTTTTCAACAGTTTGACCAGCCTTGATCAACTCCTGAAAGTACTCGCTGCCCTCCTGACCGACCTTGGTGTAGGCACCCAGGCCTGCCAGCCAGATCTTGCGGGCATAGGATTTGACGTCGCTCAGAGCGGAAGTCGAAGCGTCGATTTTTTTCTTCAAAATGACTTTGGCCATGGTGCACCTCACGCGCAGAAGGTTTGAGGAACTGCCCTGACGAGTGTCGGGCTCAGGCACAAAGTAGGGAGAAAAATTAGAAACGGCACCCTAACAACTGACATAAAAGGCAGGTGCTCAGGAAAAAAACGGGGAGCCCGAAGCTCCCCGTTGTGTCCTGATCAGACCAGCGCCTTATCCAGCGCCTTTTCGATCTCGGCTTTGATCATGCCGCTCATGGCCGACATCATCAGGCCCAGTTCGACGTCGACCCGGATCGAATCCTCGGCCACATGCACCGCGCCCTTCACGCCCGAACGCTTGAGGTTCAGGACATCGCCCGACCACTGCGGCTCCAGGCCATATTGATCGGAGAGTTTCTGCGCCAGTTTGTCGGCTTTCTCGCGGGCTGCTTCCTTGCCCAGGCTGTGGGCACGCTCAACACTGATATGGGCCATTGAATGACTCCTGCTTTTTGAAAGGGGCTATGAATGCCTGCAACGAATCTTGACCGCCACTGCGGCAAATCGTCCCGAAGGTTGCCCATCTTACCTTTAGCCATTCCAAGACAAAGCATGGCTTGGGGATTAGAATGTCGCGCATTCTCTTTTGGTGACAGCGATATGACTGATCAGCGCAAAGGCAGCGATGCCGAACCCACCACTCACTTCGGCTTCAAAAACGTTCCGGAAAGCCAGAAAGCGGAAAAAGTCGCTGAGGTTTTCCACTCCGTGGCCGCCAAGTACGACCTGATGAACGACCTTCTGTCGGGCGGCATGCACCGTCTGTGGAAGCGTTTCGCGATCGAACTGTCGGGCGTGCGCACCGGCAACCGCGTGCTGGACATCGCCGGTGGCACGGGCGATCTGACCAAGAAGTTCTCGCACCTGGTCGGCCCGACCGGTCAGGTGGTGCTGGCCGACATCAACGAATCCATGCTCAAGGTCGGCCGTGACCGCCTGCTGGATGTCGGTGTGTCAGGCAACGTCGAGTTCGTTCAGGCCGATGCTGAAAAACTGCCGTTCCCGGACAACCATTTCGACTGCGTGACCATCGCCTTCGGCCTGCGCAACGTGACGCACAAGGAAGACGCCCTGCGCTCGATGCTGCGCGTCCTCAAGCCGGGCGGTCGCCTGCTGGTACTGGAATTCTCCAAGCCGACCAACGCGCTGATGTCCAAGGCCTACGACGCTTATTCGTTCGCCTTCATGCCGCTGATGGGCAAGCTGATCACCAACGACTCGGAAAGCTATCGCTACCTGGCCGAATCGATCCGCATGCACCCGAATCAGGAAACCCTGAAGTCGATGATGGTCGACGCCGGTTTCGACCGCGTGACCTATCACAACATGACCGCAGGCATCGTCGCCCTGCACCGCGGCATCAAACCCTGATGCTGCTGACCGGGCTGCTCGCCAGCGTCGAACTCGGCCTCAACCGTGTGCTGCGTCTCGACAGCACGGCGCTGCCGCGACTGGCGCATCTGACCGGCAAAGTGATTGCCGTGGATTGCCGCAGCCCGGCGCTGCAACTGTTCATCCTGCCGAGCGATGAAGGCCTGATGCTCGCATCCCACTGGGAAACCGGCATCGACTGCACCCTGCGCGCCCCGGCCTCGAGCCTGGTGAAACTGGCCCTGAGCAAGGACAAGACCGCGGTGCTGCACGCGCCGGAAGTCGAACTCGACGGTGACAGCGGCGTGCTGCTGGAACTGGCCGGCGTACTACAGGACCTCGAGCTGGACTGGGAGTACGAACTCTCGCGCTGGCTGGGCCCGGTCGCCACGCAACTGGTCGGCGGTCACCTGCGCAGTCGCGCCCGCTGGTATCAACAAGGATTTGCCAGCCTCAACCAGAACCTCGCCGAATACCTGGCCGAAGAATCGCGCACCCTCGTCGGGCAGCGCGAAGCCGAAGCCCGTTTCAGCGAACTGGACCGGATCAAACTCGATCTGGAACGTCTCGAGGCGCGCTTCGAGCGCCTTTCCCGATCCCTCGACCCAAGCGATAACGCATGAAGCTGCTCGCCGTCCGCCGTCTGTTGCGCATCCAGCGCGTCGTGATCCGCTACCGCCTCGATGACCTGCTGTTCGATCTGCCTTTGCCGTGGTTCCTGCTGGCGCTGCGCTACGTCCTGCCGTGGCGCTGGTTCCCGCGCAAGCCACTGGAGCTCAGCCGTGGCGCACGTCTGCGCCTGGCACTGCAGGACCTCGGACCGATCTTCATCAAGTTCGGGCAGATCCTCTCGACCCGCCGCGACCTGCTGCCGGAAGACATCGCCGATGAGCTGATGCGGTTGCAGGACCGCGTGCCGCCATTCGATTCGCAGCTGTCGGTCAAGCTGATCGAAGAGCAACTGGGCAAGAAGATCAGCGAAGTGTTCAGTCGCTTCGACGTCGAACCGCTGGCCTCGGCATCGGTGGCGCAGGTACACGCCGCGCAACTGAAGACCGGCGAAGAAGTGGTGGTCAAGGTGATCCGCCCGGGCCTGAAACCGGTGATCGCCCAGGATCTGGCGTGGCTGTTCATCCTCGCCCGCGCCGCCGAAAAGGTCTCCGCCGACGCCCGCCTGCTGCACCCGGTGGACGTGGTCAGCGACTACGAAAAAACCATCTACGACGAACTCGACCTGTTGCGCGAGGCGGCCAACGCCAGCCAGTTGAAGCGCAACTTCGAGGGCTCGCCGCTGTTGTATGTGCCACAAGTCTATTGGGACTGGTGCCGGCCGAAAGTGCTGGTGATGGAGCGCATCTACGGGATCCAGGTGACGGATCTGGCAACCCTCGCCGACCAGCGCACCGACATGAAAATGCTCGCCGAACGCGGCGTGGAGATCTTCTTCACCCAGGTGTTCCGCGACAGCTTCTTCCACGCCGACATGCACCCGGGCAACATCTTCGTCAGCACCGTCAATCCGTGGAGCCCGCAGTACATCGCGATCGACTGCGGCATCGTCGGCAGCCTGACCCCGGAAGACCAGGACTATCTGGCGCGCAACCTGTTCGCCTTCTTCAAGCGCGACTACCGCCGCGTGGCGCAATTGCACATCGATTCGGGCTGGGTGCCGGCGGAAACCAAGCTCAACGAATTCGAAGCGGCGATCCGTACCGTGTGCGAGCCGATCTTCGAAAAACCATTAAAAGATATTTCATTTGGCCAGGTGCTGATGCGCCTGTTCCAGACCGCGCGCCGCTTCAACATGGAAGTGCAGCCGCAACTCGTATTGCTGCAAAAGACCCTGCTGAACATCGAAGGCCTGGGCCGTCAGCTGTACCCGGATCTGGATCTGTGGAACACCGCGCAGCCGTTCCTCGAACGCTGGATGCGCGAGCGCGTCAGCCCGAAAGCCTTGCTCGGCAACGTCCACAGCCAGTTCGAGCAGCTGCCGCATCTGGCCAACATGGCCCGCGATCTGCTCGAACGCATGTCCCAGCCCCACGCCAACGACCCGCCGCCACCGTGGAAAAAGCGCAAGGACGACTGGTTCCTGCGCCTGCTCGGCAGCGCCCATCTGGCGGGCGGTACGATCCTCGCCGCCGGGGGCCCGTTGCACGAACTGGGGCATTGGCCCGCCGGAATCATGGTGGCAGTCGGCTTGTATCTGGTCGTTCGCCGATAGCCAGTTCCGTGATCGGCTGGCACACTGTTTCAACGCCTGAGCCCGACTATTGAAGTGTGGGTTCGCTGTCGGAGTCGAAGATGAAAAACTGGCTGGACGAGATCAAGTGGGACGCCGATGGCCTGGTGCCGGCGATTGCCCAGGATCACAAGACCGGACGCGTATTGATGATGGCCTGGATGAACCGCGAAGCCCTGGAGCTGACCGCGGCGGAAAACCGTGCCATCTATTGGTCACGTTCCCGTGGCAAGCTGTGGCGCAAGGGCGAAGAGTCCGGCCACGTACAGACGCTGCATGAGATGCGTCTGGACTGCGACGCCGACGTCATCATCCTGATGGTCGAACAGATCGGCGACATCGCTTGCCATACCGGCCGTCAAAGCTGCTTCTACCGCGTCTTCGAAAACGGCGACTGGAAAACGGTCGACCCGGTCCTGAAAGACCCGCACGCCATCTATTCCGCAGGACACAAACATGAGTGACACCCTGACCCGCCTTGCTCAGGTGCTGGAAGAGCGCAAAGGCGCAGCCGCCGACAGCTCGTATGTCGCCAGCCTGTATCACAAGGGTCTGAACAAGATTCTGGAGAAAGTCGGCGAAGAATCGGTCGAAACGATCATCGCCGCCAAGGACGCCGCCGTCAGCGGCGACTGCAGCGACGTGATCTATGAGACCGCCGACCTGTGGTTCCACAGCATGGTCATGCTTGCCCAGCTGGGGCAGCATCCGCAGGCAGTGCTGGATGAGCTGGATCGCCGCTTCGGCCTGTCCGGACACGTCGAGAAAGCCTCGCGTCCGTCCGCCTGAACAACTTCAAGAGAGGAACAGCAACATGGGCATTTTTGACTGGAAACACTGGATCGTCATCCTGGTGGTCGTGGTACTGGTATTCGGCACCAAGAAACTGAAAAACCTCGGCACCGATGTCGGCGAGTCGATCAAGGGCTTTCGCAAGGCCATGAACGACGACGAAAAACCGGCCGATCCGACCGTAACGCCTGCGCAACCGGTGCCACCGGTACAGCCGCAAGCCACTGCTCAGGCCAACCCGCCGCACACCATCGACGTGCAGGCGCAGAAAGTCGAAGAGCCGATCCGCAAAGACGTGTGAGCACTGACTAATGTTTGGTATCAGCTTCTCTGAACTGCTGCTCGTCGGCCTCGTTGCCCTGCTGGTGCTGGGCCCCGAGCGTCTGCCGGGCGCTGCACGCACCGCCGGCCTGTGGGTCGGACGGCTGAAGCGCAGCTTCAACGCGATCAAACAGGAAGTTGAGCGTGAAATCGGTGCCGACGAAATCCGTCGGCAACTGCACAACGAGCACATCCTGTCGCTGGAACAGGAGGCGCGGAAGATTTTCACGCCGGTTCAGCAGGAACCGACGCCGGTCGAGCCTGTGGGTGAGCAGACGATTCATGCGCCTGCCGCCGCGACGCCACCAGCACCTGTCGTAGCGCCAACCCAGCCAGTGCCCGCTGTTGCAGAAAACTCGGTTGAACACGTAGCCCCAACCGCCGCGCCGACTCCACCAGCGCCAAACGACACCACTCAGCCGCCGCGAGCCCCATGAGCGATCTCCCCGAAAACGACCAGCACATGCCGCTGGTTTCGCACCTCACCGAGTTGCGCACCCGCCTGCTGCGTTGCGTCGCGGCGATCTTCATCATCTTCGCCGGGCTGTTTGCCTTCACCCAGCAGATCTACACCTTCGTCTCGACGCCGTTGCGCGAATACCTGCCGGCCGGCGCGACGATGATCGCCACCGACGTGTCGTCACCGTTCCTGACGCCGCTGAAGCTGACGATGATGGTCTCACTGTTCCTGGCGATTCCGGTGATCCTGCATCAGATCTGGGGCTTCATCGCACCGGGCCTGTACAAGCACGAGAAGCGTGTTGCGGTGCCGTTGCTGATTTCCAGCATCCTGCTGTTCTACACCGGCATGGCGTTCGCCTACTTCTTTGTGTTCCCGCTGATCTTCAAGTTCTTCGCCTCGGCCACCCCGGCCGGCGTGGAAATGATGACCGACATCACCAGTTACCTCGATTTCGTCATGACCCTGTTCTTCGCTTTCGGCGTGGCGTTCGAAATCCCGGTGGCCGTGGTGCTGCTGGTGTGGATCGGCGTGGTCGACGTCAAATACCTGAAGAAGATCCGTCCGTACGTGATCATCGGCTGCTTCGTGGTCGGCATGATCCTGACCCCACCGGACATCTTCTCCCAGACCCTGCTGGCCGTGCCGATGTGGATGCTGTTTGAAGTCGGCATCCTGTTCGGCAGCCTGGTCAGCAAGCGCGAGCGCCCGGAAGAAACCGCCGACGATCACAACGACCAGCCGCCAGCGACTCAGCCATGAACCTGCTGCTGCTCGAAGAGGCCGACTTCATCGCGGCCGACCGCGTCGTGCTGCGTGATCGGCGCCTGACCCACATGCAGGAAGTCCATCGCTCGGAAGTCGGCGACAGCCTGCGGGTCGGGCGTATCAACGGGTTGATGGGCTCGGCCGAGCTGCTGCGCCTGGACGCGGGTGAAGCCGAGCTTCGGGTCACCCTCGATCAACCGCCACCGGCCAAACTGCCGCTGACCCTGGTACTCGCCCTGCCCCGCCCGAAGATGCTGCGCCGGGTGTTCCAGACCGTGGCGACCATGGGCGTGTCGAAGGTGATTCTGGTCAACAGCTACCGGGTCGAGAAAAGCTTCTGGCAGACGCCATTCCTTGAACCGGACGCGATCCGCGAACAATTGATCCTCGGCCTCGAACAGGCCCGCGATACCGTGCTGCCGGAAATCATCATCGAGAAGCGCTTCAAGCCGTTCGTCGAAGATCGGCTGCCAGCCATCACCAACGGCACCCTCGGTCTGGTCGGCCATCCGGGCAACTTCCCGCCCTGCCCCCGCGCCCTCAGCGAACCGGTAACCCTGGCCATCGGCCCCGAGGGTGGCTGGATTCCTTACGAAATCGATCTGCTGGCCAAGGCCGGGCTGCAACCGGTGCAACTGGGCGAGCGCATTCTGCGGGTCGAAACGGCCGTCACCGCGCTGCTGGCCCGACTGTTCTGAAGTCTTCGCCAGACAAAAGGCGTTACAGATTGCCATCATGCGGCCGATACCCTCCCCATAAGTCCAATTAGTGGTCCGAGGGAGTCGTCGCATGTACCGTTGGTTAGCCGAGAGTCTTGGAAACGTCAGCGTCAAACGTAAGCTTGGAATCGGTTTCGGCCTGGTGCTGCTGCTGACCCTGTTGATCACCTTCACCGGCTGGACCGGCATGAGCGGGATCATCAGCCGGGGCGACAAGCTCGGCTTCATCTCCAGCCTCAACGAGCTGACCAAAGACCTGCGCCTGGCACGCCTGGACTATGAAGCCCGCCGTGGCGAACAGGGCCCTGGCGCGGTCAACGACCTGCTCGGCAAACTCGACAGCGGCCTGCAAAGCGCGCGCGGCATGATCGAGCAACCGTCCGACGTAGCCATGATCGATCAGCAACTGGCGGCAGTCGCCGAGTACAAACGCGCCTTTGGCGACATGACCCAAGCCACCGTGCAGCGTGAAGACGCCCGCAGCAAACTCGGTGCCAGCGCCGATAACGCCGTGGCCAAGGTCAGCGAAGTCGAGAAATCCCTGCTGCAAGGCGACAGCGTTGCGCAATTCAACAGCGTGATCGAACTGAGCAAACTGCTGCAGCAGGCGCGCTATCAGGTGCGCGGCTACACCTACAGCGGCAAGGCCGAGGCCGAACAACCGGCGCTGGATGCCATCGCCGCCGCCCTGAACAATCTGGAAAGCCTGCCGAGCAAACTGCCCGAGCAACACATCGCCAACCTGCAACAGGCCACCGAATCGCTGAAGGCTTACCGCGCCGCCGTCAGCCAGTTCCGCGACTCCCAAGTGAACAACGCGAAGGCCATGGCGCGAATGACCGCTCAGGGCGACATCCTGCTCGACGTCAGCAAGAAGCTCACCGAATCCCAGACCATCGTCCGCGACACCGATGCCGCGCACGCCAAAAACATGCTGATGATCGCCACCCTGCTGGCCCTGGCCTTTGGTCTGCTGGCGGCCTGGGCGATCACCCGGCAGATCATCATCCCGCTGGAGCAGACCCTGAAAGTCGCCGAGCGCGTGGCCGCCGGTGACCTGACCCACAATCTGGTATCTCTGCGCCGTGACGAACTTGGCCAACTGCAACGCTCGATGCAGAGCATGACCCAGGGCCTGCGCGAATTGATCGGCGGGATCAGCGACGGCGTGACCCAGATCGCCAGCGCCGCCGAAGAATTGTCCGCGGTGACCGAGCAGACCAGCGCCGGAGTCAACAATCAGAAAGTCGAAACCGACCAGGTCGCGACCGCCATGAACGAAATGGCCGCCACCGTGCAGGAAGTCGCACGCAACGCCGAGGAAGCTTCGGAAGCCGCGGTCGCTGCTGACCAGCAGGCCCGTGAAGGCGACAAGGTGGTTGGCGAAGCCATTGCCCAGATCGAACGTCTGGCCGCTGAAGTCGGCCATTCCACCGAGGCCATGGGCGAGCTCAAGCGCGAAAGCGACAAGATCGGCAGCGTGCTCGACGTGATCAAGTCCGTGGCCCAGCAAACCAACCTGCTAGCCCTCAACGCCGCCATCGAGGCCGCCCGTGCCGGTGAAGCCGGACGTGGTTTCGCGGTGGTCGCCGATGAAGTCCGCAGCCTGGCCCAGCGCACCCAGAAGTCCACCGAAGAGATCGAAGAGCTGATCGTGGGTCTGCAGAACGGCACCCAACAAGTGGCGACGATCATGGACAACAGCCGCACCCTGACCGACAGCAGCGTCGAGCTGACCCGACGTGCCGGTGGCTCGCTGGAAAGCATCACCCGCACCGTCTCGGCGATTCAGGCGATGAACCAGCAGATCGCCGCGGCGGCCGAACAGCAGAGCGCCGTGGCCGAAGAGATCAACCGCAGCGTGCTGAACGTGCGGGATGTCTCGGACCAGACCTCGGCGGCCAGTGAAGAGACGGCGGCCTCCAGCGTCGAGCTGGCGCGCCTGGGGACTCATCTGCAAACGCTGGTGGGCCGGTTCAAGGTTTGAGGTAATTCACCCACCTCGGTTCGCTTGGGACCGAGGTGATGCTATCGCTGGCAAGTCGAATCGTCGCACCGCAGCTCCCACAGGGTTTGTAGTCGACCACGAAGTTTGTGTTCAGCCCCATTAACTGTGGGAGCTGGCTTGCCAGCGATGACGTCCGAGCGGACGCCGCAGTTACAGAACCTGTCGAAGGAACGCCTGAGCTCGCGGATCCTTCGGTGCATCGAAGAACTCTGACGGCGAGGCGTCTTCCAGCAGTTTGCCGTGATCGAAGAACAGCACCCGATCCGCCACTTCCCGGGCGAAGCCCATTTCGTGGGTCACGCAGACCATGGTCATGCCTTCCACGGCCAGGTTTTTCATCACGTCCAGCACTTCACCGACCATTTCCGGGTCGAGGGCCGAGGTCGGTTCGTCGAACAGCATGACCTTGGGGTCCATCGCCAGCGCCCGGGCAATCGCCACCCGCTGTTGCTGACCACCTGACAGGCGCGACGGATATTCGCGGGCCTTCTGGGCGATGCCGACCTTCTCCAGCAATGCCAAAGCCTTGGCTTCGCTTTCCTTCTGGCCGCGCTTGCGCACGACTTTCTGTGCCAGACAGAGGTTTTCCAGCACGGTCATGTGCGGGAACAGATTGAAATGCTGGAACACCATACCGACTTCGCGGCGGTAGGCGTTGACGTCGGTTTTCGGGTCGGCCAGTTGCAGGCCGTCGATGCTCACCGAGCCGGAATCGAATTCTTCCAGACCATTGAGGCAACGCAGGAACGTCGACTTGCCGGAACCGGACGGGCCGATCACCACCAGCACTTCGCCCTTGGCCACGGACGTGCTGACGTTATCTACCGCGCGCACCACTTGCCCACGGGTGTCGAAGACTTTTACCAGATCGCGGACTTCAATCACTTTGCGCGAGCCTCCGCTCAAGCCGGCTGGCGATTTTCGACAGCGGCAGGTTGATCAACAGGTACAGGCCGGCGACGCAGAACAGGATCTCGAACGGCGAGAACGACGTGGTGATGACTTCACGGCCGCTTTTCAGCAGCTCAGTGATGGCGATCACCGACACCAGCGAGGTGTCTTTGACCAGACTGATGAACTGCCCGGCCAGCGGTGGCAGCACCCGCTTGAATGCTTGCGGCAGCACCACATGACGCATCGACTGGCCGGCGCTCAGGCCCAGCGAGCGGGCGGCTTCGTTCTGGCCACGGGCAATCGACTGCACACCGGAACGGATGATTTCCGCCACGTAGGCGCCAGTGAACAGCGACAGCGCGGCGATCCCGGCGAACTCCCGGGACAGGTTCATTACCGTGCCGATGAAGAAATAGAAAATAAAGATCTGCACCAGCAGCGGCGTACCGCGCACCAGTTCGACATAGATCGTCGACAGGTCGCGCAGGGTCGGGTTGCTCGACAGCCGGCACAGCCCGGTGGCCAGACCGATCAGCAGGCCCAGCACGCCGGACACCACCGACAGCCAAAGCGTGGTCCACAGGCCCCACAGCAGCGGGCCCGCCGCCCAATGCCGGGTCACGCCCACGACGTCGCCTTCGGCCACATCGTCGCCCTGAGCGAATTGCAGGCTGTTTTCGTCGACGGTCAGGTGCTGCTCGTCACCGGCATCGTTGCGCAGGGTGACCTGCGCGCTGCCACCCTTGCGCACCAGTTCGCTGACGGTGGAAATGTCGGTCGCGCGCTGGGTTTCCTCGGCCTGATAGGCGAAGTACTGCGGCACGCGGTTCCAGCGCCATTCGTAGGACATCAGCGACGTGGCGTAATACAACGCGCCAGCCAGGCCGACCAGCACCAGCACGGTCAGGACGTGCCAGGGCCATTGGGCTTTTTTCTGTTTCATTGGATTTGCAGGTTCCGAATTCTGTGTCGCCTGGGAGGCCGCCATCGCTGGCAAGCCAGCTCCCACAGGGGAACGCATTCCAACGTGGGAGCTGGCTTGCCAGCGATTGGGGCAACTCGGTCTTTATGACCGAGTTATTCCATGTCCTTGAGCCACTCGGTGCTCTTGAACCACTTGTCATGGATGCGATCGTAGGTGCCGTCTTCGTGGATCTGGTGCAGGAAGTTGTTGATGAAGTTGAGGCTGTCGTAGTCACCCTTTTTCAGACCGAACGCCAGTGGCTCGTAGGTGAACGGCTTGTCGAGGAACACCAGTTTGCCGGCGCCGACCTTGTTCACCGCGACCACGTTGTACGGCGCGTCGTAGATGAAGGCGTCAGCCTTGCCGTTGACCACGTCGAGCACGGCTTCCTGCTCGTTGTCGTAGCCGTGGTACTTGGCTTTGGAGATCAGCTTTTTGGCGACCATCTCGCCGGTGGTGCCGAGCTTGGAGGTGATGCGGTAGTCGGCGGTGTTCAGGTCTTTGTAGGACTTGATGGTGCCTTCCAGCTCTTTACGGATCAGCAGGGTCTGGCCGACCACGATGAACGGTTCGCTGAAGTTCAGGCGCAGGTTGCGTTCCTGGGTGAGGGTCATGCCGCTGCCGATCATGTCGAACTTGTCGGTCATCAGCGCCGGGATGATCCCGTCGTAACCGGTGGAGACCAGCTCCAGCTTGACGCCCATGGCCTTGGTCATGGCTTTGAGGATGTCGACTTCGAAACCGATGATTTCGCCGCGCTTGTTGGTCATCTCGAACGGCATGTAGGTCGGATCCATGCCGACTTTCAACGAGCCGCGCTTGACCGCGTCGTCGATTGCGCCGGCCTGCGCCGCATTGACTGCAACCAGTGCCGTGACGCCGACCAGCAGCATCGACAGATACTTCTTCATCTTCAAGTCCCCAAAACCATTGCGTTTGCGGCGCGAAAACCGACAGAAATGGACAAGATTGTCCGGGTGCGCCAATTCGGGGACGGATGCTAACGCACTCGATTTTTTGCACAAGGTTTAATGGACGATTTGTTTAACATTCAAAGGCCGACCCTCACCCCAGCCCTCCCGAAACGTCGGACCGCCCGTAGGGAGAGGGAGCAGATCTCCGTCGTCTTCCAGGCTGGAGTTCAACTCGGTATCTCACGTCGGCGTAACTCGAACATCCAACTCGGTCAGTCCCCTCTCCCTTTGGGAGAGGGTTAGGCGGGCGGCGTTCCGATGAGGGGCTTTTCAGCAGGCAAAAAAACCCCGCTATCTAAGCGGGGTTTCTTCATCAGGCCGGTTGCGCCTGCAAGCTCACCGGCTTGAGCGGCAGCAGCGGCGCGTGGGGATCGGCTTTCACCGAGGCCCGCCAGGCGTCCAGCCACTCGGCGTGACCTTCGGCCCACACCTGCTCGTGCAGACGGGCCAGGGCCACCGGATCGCTCAGCAGTTGCAGGCGATCATGGTTGTTCAGCCCAGCCGGGCCGACCTTGATCGCGTGACGCACACGTTCCTGGCGCAGCCATTCGATCGGCTCGGCCTGACCGTGACGCGAGGTCGCCAGCGAGCACGCCAGGGCGTTCTGCTGCGGATCGACCACGGCGCGGACAAAGCCGTGGTTCAGCGCGTGCCAGCGGTTTTCGTGGGTGTACTGATCGGTGGCCAGCAGCGCCTGTGGCGGATTGTATTCCTCGGGGATAAGGAACAGGCTCTCGTCACGGGATTTGAGGCCCAGACCGACGCGGCTGGAAATCACCGACACCGGAATCGAAAGCATCAGCGAACCGACGATCGGCACCAGCCACCACAGGAAGCTCGGGTTGAGCCAGATCACCAGCAGCGCCCAGAAGAAGCCCAGCAGGGTCTGCGGACCGTGACGCTTGACCGCTTCGCTCCATGGCGTCGAGTCATCGTCACGCTGCGGCGAGTTCCAGGTCGCGGCCCAGCCGAGGAACGCGGCCAGAACGAAACGGGTGTGGAAAATCATCCGCACCGGCGCCAGCAGCATGGAGAACAGCATCTCCAGCAGCATGGACAGGGTCACCTTGAACTTGCCGCCGAACTCTTTCGCGCCCTTGGCCCAGATCAGGATGATGCTCAACAGCTTCGGCAGGAACAGCAGCACGATAGTCGTCGAGAACAGTGCGATCGCCTTGTCCGGGTGCCATTGTGGCCACAGCGGATAGAGCTGGCGCGGTTCAAGGAAGTACTGCGGCTCCATCAGCGTGTTCACCGCCAGCAGCGCGGTCGACAGCACCAGGAAGAAGAACCACAGCGGCGCCGACAGGTAAGACATCACACCGGTCAGGAACACCGCACGGTGCACCGGGTGCATGCCTTTTACCAGGAACAGACGGAAGTTCATCAAGTTGCCGTGGCACCAGCGACGGTCGCGCTTGAGTTCGTCGAGCAGGTTCGGCGGCAGTTCCTCGTAGCTGCCCGGCAGATCGTAGGCAATCCACACGCCCCAGCCGGCACGACGCATCAACGCCGCTTCAACGAAGTCGTGAGAGAGGATCGCACCGGAGAACGCACCCTTGCCCGGCAACGGCGCCAGGGCGCAGTGGTCGATGAACGGCTTCATGCGGATGATCGCGTTGTGACCCCAGTAGTGGGATTCACCCAGCTGCCAGAAGTGCAGACCGGCCGTGAACAGCGGACCGTAAACCCGGGTGGCAAACTGCTGCATGCGCGCATACAGCGTGTCCATGCCCGAGGCGCGCGGCGCGGTCTGGATGATGCCGGCGTCCGGCGTGGCCTCCATCAGGCGCACCAGACTGGTCAGGCACTCGCCGCTCATCACCGAGTCGGCGTCGAGCACGACCATGTACTTGTAGTCACCGCCCCAGCGACGGCAGAAGTCGTCGAGGTTGCCGCTCTTGCGTTTGACGCGACGGCGACGGCGGCGATAGAAGATCTTGCCGAAGCCCTTGGCTTCGCGGCAGACGTCCAGCCAGGCCTGCTGCTCGGCAACGCAGATGTCAGTGTCGTTACTGTCGCTGAGGACGAAGAAGTCGAAACGGTCCAGGTCACCGGTAGCCGCAACCGACTCGAACGTCGCACGCAGACCTGCGAACACCCGAGGCACGTCTTCGTTGCAGATCGGCATTACCAGTGCGGTGCGCGCGTCTTTCGGAATCGGCTCGTTACCGGCACTTTTACCGGAGATCCGGTACTTATCGTGGCCGGTGAGCAACTCGAGGAAGCCCATCAGCGCGGTCCAGAAACCGGCCGACACCCAGCAGAACAGAATCCCGAACATGATCAGGATGCTGGTTTGCAGCGCATACGGCAGCACTTGCGTGGCGGTTTGCAGCAGCGGTTGGTGCAGGACTTCTTCCAGATCGACGAACGACCAGCCCTGGTACGGCATGATGCCTTTCATGTACCAGCCGGCGACGATGGTCTGGCCCAGCATCAGTACCAGCAGAATGTAGCGACGGATCGAACCGACCGTGCGCCAGCGCGCCGCTGGCAACACGTTCGCGTCCTTCGGCGGTTGCGGCGGGTTGGTCCGGCCGGTCAGGCGGCGCCAGCCACGCACCAGAATGTTGGTGCGCCACGGCTCCGGCACGACCTTGGTCCGACGGATCGGCGGCGTGGCCTTCATGCTGACCCGGCCGCTGGCATCCAGCACCAGCATTTCCGCGTCTTGCAGCTCTTCGGCGGTGCTCAGGATCAGGCGCTGGCCCACCGAAGCCTGGGCGGCTTCGGTCGGCGCGTCAAAGGTCTTGGACGACAGGCGTTCATGCAATTCGCTGAAGGACTGGCAGCCCGCGAGTTCCGCGCGCTGCTCGTCGGTCATCGGCAGATGCGCCAGGTACTCGGACAGAGTCTCTGGCTGTACTTGAGAGTTACTCATCGGCAGGCAACTGATAGCTCCAGGTCTCGGTCAGGACTTCTTCAGTCGGTGCCGATTCCGGTGTGGCTGGGGCCGCGTCCGCAGCGGCTGGCTGCTTGGCGTCTTTGTTGGCCTTGTCCTTGGCATCTGCAACCGGCTTGGCGTCGGCCTGCTTGGCCTCGGCGGCCTTGGCTTCCTTGTCGGCTTTCTCTTGTTGCTTGGCGGCAACCTTGTCGGCCTTGGCCACCGACGAGTTGGACGTCGGCACCGAAGATTTGGCCAGATCAGCGGTGACCACTGGCTGTACCAGGGCCGCGCGCATCTCGGTGGACTTGCTCGGATCCTTGATCTTCATCCGCAGGGTCAGGCGCCAGCCCTTGGTTTCCGGGTTGTAGCGCACGCTGTTTTCGACCAGTTCGGCGTTGTCGCCGACGCTGACCTGGCTGCGAACGTCCGCATCCGGGGCCAAAGCGGCCAGGGACGGGCCTTCGAAGTCGACCAGGTAGGCAACGCTGCCATCCGGCTGACGGACCAGGTTCGATTGCTTGACGTCACCGGTCGAACGCAGGGTCTGGTTGACCCAGGCGCTGTCCGGCGCGTGCAGCGCGGCTTCGTCGATGGTCCAGTGCATGCGGTAGGCGAAGTCCAGCGGCTGGCCTGGCTCCGGCAGTTTTTCCGGGTTCCAGAACGCAACGATGTTGTCGTTGGTTTCGTCGGCGGTCGGGATCTCGACCAGATCGACGGTGCCCTTGCCCCAGTCGCCCTTCGGCTCGATCCAGGCGCTTGGGCGCTTGTCGTAGCGGTCGTCGAGGTCTTCGTAGTGGCTGAAGTCACGGCCACGTTGCAGCAGACCGAAACCACGCGGGTTCTCGACACTGAACTGGCTGACAGCCAAGTGTTTCGGGTTGTTCAGCGGACGCCAGATCCACTCGCCATTGCCGGCATGGATCGACAGACCGCTGGAGTCGTGCAGTTCACGACGGTAGTTGAGCACTTTCGACGGCTGGTTGGCGCCGAACAGGAACATGCTGGTCAGCGGCGCGATGCCGAGCTTGCCGACCTTGTCACGCAGGTACATCTGGCCCTTGACGTCGACGATGGTGTCGCTGCCCGGACGCAGGATCAGACGGTAGGCGCCGGTCGCACGTGGCGAATCCAGCAACGCGAAGATCACCAGGTGCTTGTCGCCCGGCTTCGGCTGCTGAATCCAGAACTCGCGAAAACGCGGAAATTCTTCGCCGGACGGCAAAGCGGTGTCGATTGCCAGACCACGGGCCGACAGACCATAGGTGTGACCCTTGCCGACCACGCGGAAGTAGCTCGCGCCCAGCATGGTCATGATTTCGTCTTGCTTGTCCGCCTTGTTGATCGGGTACAGGACACGGAAACCGGCGTAGCCCAGTTGTTCGGTGGCCTTCGGATCGAACTGCAGGTCGCCGAAATCGAAACGGCTTGGATCGTATTTGATCTCTTCGACGGTGTTCGCGGTGATTTCGTTGATTTTCACCGGCGTATCGAAGTGCATGCCCTGGTGATAGAAGGACAGCTTGAACGGGGTCTTCTGGTCGGCCCATTCGGCTTTTTCGGTGCGGAAACGAATCTTCTGATAGTCCGCGAATTTCATTTCACGGAATTCGTTCGGCAGGTTGCTGCGCGGGGCTTCGAACTTCTGCCCGGCCAGCTCTTTGGCCTTGGCCGACACATCGTCAAGATTGAATGCCCAGAGCTGGCCGGCGCTGAGCAGGCAGAGTACTGCCGAGCCCGCTACCAGAGCGCTGCGCAAGCGTTTGGCAGACAATTTTGCTGCATTACAGGGACTAACAATCACGAGCAACCCTCGCCGAAAACAGATCAATAAACCAACGGCCAGATAAAGTGCCTGTGAGGAATTCGGTACAAAAAAACCGACCTTGCAGGACACCCTTGCCAAGTTGGCGAGCATTGTTCCGACTCCGCTGGGTCAAAATGATTCCCCAATCGGATCCGGACAAGTCTCTACCTAAGTCAAAATGGACCAACGAACGCTGATCCCCGTAGCGCGCGATTATCTAGTAGCCCGCGTGACAACGCATCAGGGGTAACAAAGTATTTATCGCGAAAATTCCCTGTTTTCAGTCGAAAAGCCCTTAAAAAGATGTTTCAAGCGCTTTCATGTCTGTAACAGGAAGGTTACCGGGCCATCGTTGACCAGGTGCACCTGCATATCCGCGCCGAATCTACCTGATGCCACTGTGCCATGCATCTGTTTCGCTCTGCTTAATAGATAGTCGAATAATTCTTCGCCCAGCGCCGGAGGGGCGGCGGTCGAGAAACTCGGGCGCAACCCGCTTTTGGTGTCGGCAGCGAGGGTGAACTGAGAGACCAGCAGCAACCCGCCGCCCACCTCCGCCAGGGACAGATTCATCTTGCCCTCGGCGTCACTGAACACTCGATAGTTAAGCAGCTTATGCAGAAGTTTGTCGGCGCTGGCCGGCGTGTCGTCGGGTTCTACCGCCACCAGCACCAATAAACCCTGATCGACACTGCCAACCACCTCGCCCGCCACTTCGACCCGCGCGCCTTTCACGCGCTGCAACAGCCCCTTCATGCTTCTTCGGGCGGCAGGTCGAGCAGGCGCCGGGCCATTTTGCTGGCGGCGCGCACCAGTGCATCGGTGATGCCCGGTTCGGACGCAGCGTGGCCGGCATCGCGGATCACCTGCAGCTCGCTGTTCGGCCAGGCCTGATGCAGTTCCCAGGCGTTGTCGAGCGGGCAGATCACGTCGTAGCGGCCATGGATGATCACGCCCGGCAGATGGGCGATCTTGCCCATGTCGCGGATCAGCTGGTTCGGCTCAAGGAATGCATTGTTGGTGAAGTAGTGGCATTCGATCCGCGCGATCGACAAGGCGCGCTGCGGCTCGGAGAAACGGTCGACCACCAGCGGATTCGGCCGCAGGGTCGCGGTACGCCCTTCCCAGGTCGACCAGGCCTTGGCCGCGTGCATCTGGGCGATCTGGTCGTTGCCGGTCAGGCGTTTGTGGAAAGCGCTGAGCAGGTCGTCGCGCTCGTCCAGCGGGATCGGCGCGAGGTAGTCCTGCCAGTAATCGGGGAACAGACGGCTGGCGCCGGCCTGGTAGAACCATTCGATTTCCTGCGGACGGCAGAGAAAGATCCCGCGCAGGATCAGACCGTGCACGCGCTCCGGGTGGGTCTGCGCGTAGGCCAGCGCCAGGGTCGAGCCCCACGAACCGCCGAACAGCACCCATTTGTCGATGCCCAGGTGTTTACGAATACGCTCAAGGTCTTCGACCAGATCCCAGGTGGTGTTGTTTTCCAGACTGGCGTGGGGCGTGGAGCGACCGCAACCGCGCTGGTCGAAGGTGACAATGCGATACAGGTTCGGATCGAAATAACGGCGACTCTGGGCGTCGCATCCGGCGCCGGGACCTCCGTGGATGAACACTACCGGCAAACCTTCCGGTGAACCGCTTTCGTCGACGTACAGCGTATGGGTGTCATCGACGGCCAGATCGTGCCGTGCGTGAGGTTTGATCTGCGGAAACAAAGTCTGCATTGCGCGCTCCGTAAGGGGTCGAGGTCATCCCTGGGGGGACTTCTATTATTCTGCCGTCCGGCATCATAAACCCGATTTACGTCAATGAGCATGCCCGCGCGCTGTCACATTTTGTCAGCCATGAACCCCAGCAAGTTCTCAAAGAGACGATCGACCTCGGCGACCTGATGTCGCGCCCGCAGGCAGCCGTGAACCAGCCCTTCGCCGTAATACAGCGCCGCGTCGACGCCCGCCGCGTTAAGCCGTTCGGCGTAGCACACGCCGTCGTCACGCAACGGATCGAACTGCGCCACGGCAATCCAGGCCGGGGGCAGACCGCTGAAATCCCCGGCCAGCAACGGCATCGCATAGGCGTTCGGCTTCGCGGTGCCACGCAGGTACAGGGCGTGATAACAATCGACATCGCTGCTGGCGAGCAGCGGCGCATCGGCACATTCACTGCGTGACGGTAACTTCTCGTCGCCTCCAAGCCCCGGATAGATCAAAACCTGCGCGCCCGGCAGCGGCTCGCCGGCATCGCGCAACGCCAGGCACAGCGCCGCCGCCAGATTGCCACCGGCGCTGTCGCCCGCCACCAGCATCCGTCCGGGATCGAACCAGAACGGTCCGCTGCGCAACGCGCGCCAGACGCTCAGGCAATCCTCGAAACCGGCCGGGAACGGATGTTCCGGCGCCAGCCGGTAATCCACCGCCACCACCATTGCCACGAGCGCCATGGCCAGCTCGCAGCAGATGAAATCGTGGGAATCCAGCCCGCCGACCACCCAACCGCCGCCATGCAGATACAACACGCACGGCCAGCCACTGGCCGATGGCCGGACAGGCGGGCGATACGAACGCACCGCCACTCCGCTCAACTGGAAATCCACCACTTCCAGACCCGCCGGCCGTTCGGGCGTGAAGGCGCGGCACATGTCGTCGTAGGATTTGCGCAATCCGCCGAGGCTGCTGTCATCGCTGGCAAAGCCTTCGGTGCTGGCGACGAACGCCGCCATCGACGGCGAGAGTGGATAAGTGCCCATCAGTTTTTCAGGCTGGCCTGAACCGTGGCCACGCCGTCCTTGCCGTCGAAACTGCTGACTCCCGCCAGCCAGCGTTGCAGATCTTCGGGATGTTCACGCAGCCAGGTTTTCGCCACGTCCTGCGGTGTCTTGCGCTCCATGATCGGCACCATCAACTGGCTTTCCTGGGCGGCGGTGAAGGTCAGATTTTCCAGCAGTCGATGGACGTTCGGGCAGCGCTCGGCGTAGTCCGGCGCGGTGACCGTGGAAACGGTGGCGGCGCCTTCGTTAGGGCCGTAGACGTCTTCGCTGCCGGTCAGGTAGGTGATTTTCATGTTGATGTTCATCGGGTGCGGGGTCCAGCCGACGAACACCACGAACTCTTTGCGGTTCACCGCCCGCTGCACGGCGGCGAGCATGCCGGCCTCACCGGATTCGATGATCTTGAAATCCTTCAGGCCGAAATGGTTGGTTTCGATCATCGTCTTGATCGTGGTGTTGGCGCCGCTGCCGGGCTCGATGCCGTAGATCTTGCCGCCGAGCTGATCCTTGAATTTCGCGATGTCGCCGAAGGTCTTCAGCCCTGCCGCCGCTACATAGTCCGGAACCGCCAGCGTTGCCTGGGCGTCGGCCAGGCTGGGCTTGTCCATGACCTTGACCTGATTGGCGGCGAGGAACGGCGCGATGTTCTTGTCCATCGCCGGTTTCCAGTAGCCGAGGAAGATATCCAGACGTTTGTCGCGGATGCCGGCGAAGATGATTTGCTGCACGGCGCTGGTCTGTTTGCTTTCGTAGCCGAGGCCGTTGAGCAGCACGTCGGCCATGCCGCTGGTGGCGATCACGTCGGTCCAGTTGACCACGCCCATGCGCACGGTTTTGCAGGAGGCATCGTCGGAAGCCATGGCGCCGGCGCTGAGCAGCGCACTGCCGGTAAGGATTAACGCACAACGAGTGAACAGTCTTTTCATGAGGGATCGTCTCGTGCGGCAGCGGGTTATTGTTCGGATCGGCGTCTTCTTGCACCGTGGTCGAAACATTACGCAGCGGACGAGCGGGAAAAGCGAACTGTGGCGACCGGGATTTGCACAGGGGCGACCCAAGCCGTACACAATCCTGTGGTCACCACAAAAACTGTGGGAGCGAGCTCGCTCCCACAGGGTTTTATGCGGTGTAGCGGGTTTTGCCCCAGGCAATCAGCCCTTGCAGCAGTTCCTTCAACACCACCCGCGTCGGCTCCGCCAAATCGGCGCGATAGCGGAACGGCTCGAACTCTTCCATGTAAGTGCACTGGCCCAGCTCCAGTTGCACGGCGTGGATGTTCTCGGCCGGGTTGCCGTAGTGACGGGTAATGTGGCCGCCCTTGAAGCGTCCGTTCAGCACATGGCTGTAATCGCCATGGCGTGCGCAGATCGCTTCCAGTTGCGTGGCCAGCTGTGGATCGCAACTGGCGCCATTGAAGGTGCCGAGGTTGAAGTCCGGCAGCTTGCCATCGAACAGGTGCGGGATCACCGAACGGATCGAGTGCGCATCGAACAGCAGCGCGTAACCGAACTCGGCCTTCAGCCGCGCCAGCTCTTCCTGCAAGGTGCGGTGGTACGGCGTCCAGATTTGCTCCAGGTACGTCGCGCGTTCTTCTTTCGATGGCTCCTGGCCTTCCTTGAACAGCGGAATGCCATCGAACAGCGTCGCCGGGTACAGACCGGTGGTGGCGCCGGCGTACAGCGGTTTGTCGTCGGACGGCCGGTTCAGGTCGATGACAAACCGGGAGTACTCGGCCGCCAGAGTGCTGGCGCCCAGTTCGGCGGCGAAGTCGTAAAGCTGCGGAATGTGCCAGTCGGTGTCCGGCAGGCTTTTCGCGTCCGGGATCAATCCGGCCTCGACCGCCGGGGTCAGGCGCACACCGGCGTGGGGCATGCTGATCAGCAGCGGCACGCGACCTTGTTTGAAGTTCAGAACCTTATCCACAACCGCTCTCCTACAGACTTGATTCAACGCCGTGACGCACGACGCGTTTGTCCAGTTCACCACCCAGCCAGTACGCCAGATCCGCCGGGCGGTCGATCTGCCAGGCGACAAAATCCGCGACCTTGCCGGCTTCCAGCGAACCGTGGGTCTCGGCCATGCCCAGGGCTTGTGCCGCATGAATCGTGGCGCCAGCCAGGGCTTCTTCCGGGGTCATGCGGAAGCAGGTGCAGGCCATGTTCAGCATCAAGCGCAACGACAGCGCTGGCGAGGTGCCGGGGTTGAGGTCACTGGCGATGGCGATTTTCACTTTGTGTTTGCGCAGGGCTTCCATCGGCGGCAACTGGGTTTCGCGCAGGAAGTAGAACGCGCCCGGCAACAACACCGCGACGGTGTCGGATTCGGCCATGGCGATGGCGTCGGCTTCGTCCATGAACTCCAGGTGATCGGCGGACAATGCGTGGTAGCGCGCGGCCAAGCTGGAGCCGTGCAGCGACGACAATTGCTCGGCGTGCAGCTTCACCGGCAGACCGAGTTTTTGCGCGGCGATGAACACACGCTCGACCTGCTCCGGCGAAAACGCCAAGTATTCGCAGAACGCATCCACCGCATCCACCAGCCCTTCGGCGGCCAGCGCCGGGAGCATCTCGGCACAGATGTGATCGATGTAAGCGTCGGCGCGATCCTTGTATTCCGGCGGCAAGGCGTGGGCGGCCAGGCAGGTGCTGCGCACGCTGATCGGCAGCTCGGCGGCGAGGCGACGGATGACCCGCAGGATCTTGCGCTCGCTGGCCAGATCGAGACCGTAGCCGGATTTCATTTCGACCGTGGTCACGCCGTCGCGCATCAGGCTTTTCAGACGTTTGGCGGCGCTGGCGAACAGCTCGTCTTCCGAGGCCTCACGCGTGGCACGCACGGTGCTGGCGATGCCGCCGCCGGCTGCTGCGATCTCGGCGTAGCTGACGCCTTGCAGGCGCTTCTCGAATTCGCCGCTGCGGTTGCCGCCGAACACGGTGTGGGTGTGGCAATCGATCAGGCCGGGGGTGACCCACGCGCCTTGCAGGTCATTGACCGCCGGGTATTCGCCTGACGGCAATTGGCTGCGCGGGCCGATCCACTCGATGAGTGCACCGGACGTCACGATGGCCGCATCCTCGATGATCGAGTAGACGCCTTGCGCCATGGTTGCGACGTGGCAGTGTTGCCAGAGGGTTTTCACTTTAGGCCTCCGTTGGATTCTATTTGGTGGGGAGCCGTCAAAAGCCCCCTCATCGGAACGCCGCCCGCCTAACCCTCCCCCAGAGGGAGAGGGGACTGACCGCGTTGTTCTTTCGAGGTACATCGACCAGAAATTCCTGAGTCGAACTCAGGTTCTGAAAACGATGAAGATCGGCTCCCTTTCCCCTCTCCCCCTGGGGGAGAGGGCTGGGGTGAGGGGGAACGGTTTCCCGGACGACAAAAATCCCCCTGAAAAAACGCTTACAAACTAGGCAGCAACTTCGCCGGAACCAGTTCAGTCAGAACCCGCGAAGCCAGCAGTTCGGTCGCCGCATTGATGTCCGGCGCGAAGAAGCGGTCCTTCTCGTAGAACGGCACTTCGCGACGCAGAATCCCCCGGGCCTGTTCCAGTTTCGCCGAGGTCTTCAGGCCGTTGCGCAGGTCCAGCCCCTGCACCGCCGCCAGCCATTCCACCGCGAGGATCCCGCGGGTGTTCTCGGCCATTTCCCACAGGCGCTTGCCGGCAGCCGGGGCCATCGACACGTGGTCTTCCTGGTTGGCAGAAGTCGGCAGGCTGTCCACCGAGTGCGGATGGGACAACGCCTTGTTTTCGCTGGCCAGGGCCGCAGCGGTCACTTGGGCGATCATGAAACCGGAGTTCACGCCACCGTTGGCCACCAGGAACGGCGGCAGTTGCGACATGTGCTTGTCCATCATCAGCGAGATACGACGCTCGCTGAGGGAGCCGATTTCGGCAATGGCCAACGCCATGTTGTCAGCGGCCATGGCCACCGGCTCGGCGTGGAAGTTGCCGCCGGAAATCACGTCGCCTTCGGCCGCGAACACCAGCGGGTTGTCGGATACGGCGTTGGCTTCGATGGCCAGCACCTCGGCGGCCTGGCGGAACTGAGTCAGACACGCGCCCATGACTTGCGGCTGGCAACGCAGCGAGTACGGATCCTGAACCTTTTCGCAGTTCTGGTGCGAGTCGGAGACTTCGCTGCGCTCGCCCAGCAGATCGCGGTAAGCGGCAGCGGCGTCGATCTGGCCTTTCTGGCCACGGGCAGCGTGGATGCGTGCGTCGAACGGCGAGCGCGAACCGAGCACTGCTTCAACAGTAAGACCGCCCAGCGCCAGTGCGCCGGCGAACAGGTCTTCACCTTCGAACAGACCACGCAGCGCGAATGCGGTGGACACCTGAGTACCGTTGAGCAGCGCCAGACCTTCTTTCGCCGCCAGTGTCAGCGGGGTCAGACCGGCGACTTTCAGTGCCTCGGTGGCTTCCATCCACTCGCCCTTGTAACGCGCCTTGCCCTCGCCCAGCAGTACCAGCGACATGTGCGCCAATGGTGCGAGGTCGCCGGAAGCGCCGACCGAACCTTTCAACGGGATGTGCGGATAGACCTCGGCATTGATCAGCGCGATCAGCGCATCGATCACCACGCGTCGGATGCCGGAGAAACCACGGCTCAGGCTGTTGACCTTGAGCACCATGATCAGGCGCACCAGCTCATCGCTGATCGGCTGGCCGACGCCGGCGGCGTGGGACAGCACCAGCGAGCGCTGGAGGTTTTCCAGGTCTTCGCTGGCGATGCGGGTCGAGGCCAGCAGGCCGAAACCGGTGTTGATGCCGTAGGCGGTGCGGTTCTCGGCGAGGATCTGCTCGACGCAGGCCACGCTGGCCTCGATCTGCGCACTGGCGCTGTTGTCGAGGGTCAGCTTGACCGGGTTCTGATAAACGTCACGCAGTTGGGCCAGGCTCAGTTGGCCGGGGATCAGGTTCAGCGCAGTCATTTAAATGCTCCTTTTGAGGCATTGTTATTAACTACCAGTCGCTCCGGAGCATTCCGTTATCCGTCGCCTCTCGTCTTTTGGACGATCCGCGCCTTGGCACGCTGGTATGGGTAGTTGTCAGTGCAGATTCGGTAATGCGTTGTGCAGCAGATCCGGGTCTTTCAGAACGCTTGCGGCAGCGGCGATATCCGGCGCCAGCCAGCGGTCCTGATCGTAGGCCGGGACTTTTTCGCGCAGCAGTCGCCAGGCGGTATCGGTGCCGGCGCCAAAGCGCTGTTCCTTGAGAAATTCAAACGCCTGGGCCGCCAGCAGGTACTCGATGGCGAGAATCTGCGTGCAGTTTTCCAGCGCGCGATGCAGCTTCAGCGCGGCGTTGGTGCCCATGCTCAAGTGATCTTCCTGCAAGCCCGAGGTGACGTAGTTGTCGAGCACCGCCGGTTGCGCCAACTGGCGGTTTTCCGCGCACAGCGACGCGGCGACGTATTGCACGATCATCATCCCGGAGTTCACCCCAGGATTGGCCACCAGAAATGCCGGCAGGCCGCTGACGTGCGGGTTGATCAGGCGATCCAGGCGCCGCTCGGCAATCGAGCCGATTTCGGCCATGGCAATCGCCAGCAGATCCGCCGCCAGCGCCACCGATTGCCCGTGCGGGTTGGCCTGGGACATCACCCGGAAATCGTCCGGCGTGCCCAGCAGCAACGGGTTGTCGGTGCAGCCGTTGAGTTCGGTTTCGATCTGATTGATCGCGTGTTCCAGTTGATCGCGGGCGGCACCGTGCACCTGCGGGATCGAGCGGATGCTCAAGGCATCTTGAGTGCGAATGCCTTTGCTCGCTGCGATCACTTCACTGCCATCGAGCAGCGCACGCAAATTGACGCCCACCTGCTGCATGCCTGGATGTGGCTTGAGCGCGATGATTTCGGCATCGAAGGCGGCGATCTGGCCACGCTGGGCCTCGAAGCTCATGGCACCGATCACGTCCGCCCATTGCAGCAGACGCGTGGCGTCGGCAATCGCCAGGCAACCGAGGCCGGTCATGCACGGCGTACCGTTGACCAGACACAGACCGTCCTTCGCCCCGAGCTGCACCGGTTGCAGGCCCTCTTCGGCCAGCGCCTGCTGCGCGCAAACCACTTGCCCGCGATAGCTGACATTGCCCACACCCAGCAGCGCGATGCCGATGTGCGCCATGTGGGTCAGGTAACCCACCGAACCCTGCGATGGCACTTGCGGGGTGATGCCGCGATTGAGCAGCGCCAGCAGCGCTTCGACCACCCGGCGATGAATGCCGGATTTGCCGTGGCTGTAGTTGCGGATCGCCGAGCACATGATCGCGCGCGTCTGCTCATCGGCCAGGACCGGACCAACGCCGCAGGCATGGCTGAGCAAAGTATTGCGCGACAGCTGGCTGAGCTGTTCGTCTTTCAGTGAAACGTTGCACAGCGCACCGAGCCCGGTGTTCACGCCGTAGGCGCGTTCGCCGCTGGCAACAATGCGCTGGACGATGCCCTGCGCGTTTTCAATGCGCGCCCAGGTCTGCGCCGACAGCTCGAGCTGCGCGCCGTGACGGGCGACTGCGACCACATCCTGCCAACGCATCGGAGCGTCGGCGATAACGATTTTTTCAGCCTGGGACATCACTAACCTCAACCGTAATTTTGATGCAGCTTCACCGGCCTCATCGCTGGCAAGCCAGCTCCCACAGAATCTCCGCTGCTCACACAATCCCTGTGGGAGCGGGCTTGCCCGCGATGAGGCCAGTCTGTGCACTGCAAAACTCAGATCAGACCACCGCCGCCCGGCGCTGCACGAAGCGGTCGACATATTCGTCCGCCGGCGAATGCAGGATCTCTTTCGGCGTGCCGACCTGGATCAGGCGGCCGTCCTTGAGGATCGCGATGCGGTTGCCGATGCGCACGGCCTCGTCCAGGTCGTGGGTGATGAAGACGATGGTCTTGTGCAGAGTCTTTTGCAGCTCCAGCAATTGGTCCTGCATCTCGGCGCGGATCAGCGGATCCAGCGCACTGAAGGCTTCGTCCATCAGGATGATGTCCGTGTCCGCCGCCAGGGCGCGGGCCAGGCCCACACGCTGGCGCATGCCGCCGGAGAGCTGGTGCGGGTATTTGTTTTCGTAGCCCTTGAGGCCCACGGTGTTGATCCAGTGCAGCGCGCGTTCGGCGCACAGTTGCTTGCTCTCGCCGCGCACTTTCAGGCCGTAGGCGACGTTGTCGAGCACGGTCTTGTGCGGCAGCAGGCCGAAGCTCTGGAACACCATGCTGATCTTGTGCCGACGAAATTCGCGCAAGGCGTCCATGTCGTATTGCAGGATGTCCACGCCGTCCACCAGGATCGCTCCGCTGGTCGGGTCGATCAGGCGGTTGAAGTGGCGCACCAGCGTCGATTTGCCGGAGCCGGACAGGCCCATGATCACGAAGATCTCGCCGGTGCCGATGCTCAGGGACAAGTCGTTGACCCCGACCACGCAACCGGTTTCGTTCAGCACCTGATCCTTGGTCTTGCCCTGGCCGACCATCGCCAAAGCGTCCTTGGCGCGGTTGCCGAAAATCTTGAAGACGTTTTTGACTTCGATCTTGCTCACGGTTGCATTGCTCATTTGCTCACCTCATGCCGTGGCCGACCATACGCCTGGGTAATGCGGTCGATGACCACTGCGAGAATCACGATCGCCAGACCGGCCTCGAGACCGCGTCCGACGTTGAGGGTCTGAATGCCCACCAGCACATCTTCACCCAGGCCACGGGCGCCGATCATCGAGGCGATCACCACCATCGACAGGGCCATCATGGTGGTCTGGTTGATCCCGGCCATGATGCTCGGCAGGGCCAGCGGCAACTGCACGCCGAACAGTTGCTGCCAGCGGTTGGCGCCGAAGGCGTTGATCGCTTCCATCACTTCGCCGTCGACCTGGCGGATGCCCAGATCGGTCAGGCGGATCAGCGGCGGCGCGGCGTAGATCACGGTGGCGAAAATCGCCGGCACCTTGCCCAGGCCGAACAGCATCAGCACCGGAATCAGGTAAACGAAGCTGGGCATGGTCTGCATGATGTCGAGCAGCGGCATCAGCACCGAACGCAGGCGATTGCTGCGCGCCGAGAGAATCCCCAGCGGTACGCCGATCAGCACCGAAATGACCGTCGCCACCATCATCAGCGCGAGGGTCTGCATCAACTTGTCCCACAGGCCGACGGCGCCGACCAGGAACAACAGACCGACGATCACGGCGGTGGTCACGACTTTGCGCGTCGCATGCCAGGCCACGACGCCGACGATGGCCAGCATCAACCACCACGGCGCGGCGCGCAGCAGGCCTTCAAGATTGACGATGGCCCACAGCAGGGTGTCGGAGATATGGCGGAATACGTCGCCGTAGTTGGTGACCAGCGCATCGACCCAACCGTTGACCCAGTCGGCGATGGAAAAGGTAAAACTCTCGGGAAACATAAGCGGCTCTCAATCAGGAAACTCAATCAAGCGATTGCGGCGAACACCCCGGCCAGCCTCTCGGTTGGCCGGGAGGAATTCGACCTACAGCGCCGCGTCGATTTTCTTGGCAGCGTCTTCACTCACCCACGCATGCCAGACTTCAGGATGTTCCTTGAGGAAGATTTTCGCCAGTTTTGGCGACTCGATACGTTCCTTCGCCATGCGGCCCAGGTTCTGGTTCAGCAGGTCGATCGGCAGGTTGACCTTTTCCAGCACGGCCACCAGTTCCGGCGCTTGCTCGTGGAAGGCCTTGGACAGACCGACCTTGATGGTCACGGTCTTGTCGACGCCCGGTTTCTCTTCCAGTTTGACTGCGTCGATCTGGCCCATCAGCGGGGTTGGCGTCCAGTAGTAGAACAGGATCGGCTCGCCACGTTTGTAGCTCGACAGCACGGCCGCATCCAACGCTGGACCTGTGCCCGGACGGAAGTTGGTGTAGCTGTTTTCCAGACCGTAGCTTTTCAGCATTTCGCTGTTGTCCAGCTCGCAGGTCCAGCCGGCCGGGCAGTTGTAGAAGCGGCCCTTGGACGGTTCTTCGGCGTCCTTGAAGACGGCGGCGTATTTGCCCAGGTCGGCGATGTTTTTCAGGTCTGGCGCCTTGGCTTCGAGTTTGCGTTTGGCGTCGCCTTCGATCACGTAGCGCGGCACGTACCAGCCTTCCACCGCACCGACCACCGGCGCGCCGACACCCACGACCTTGCCGGCCTTCTCGGCCTTGTTCCAGACCTCGCTGCGGCCGACCCATTCTTCGGCGAATATCTGAATGTCGTTGCTGCTCAGGGCGTTTTCCATGGTGATGGAGTTGCCCGGCAGGCTGTCGGTCTTGCAGTCGTAACCTTTCTCCAGCACCACTTGCAGAACGTCGGTCAGCAGCATGCCGCTTTCCCAGTTCAGTCCGGCGAATTTCACCGGTTTGCCGGACTCGCACCAGCCGGCGGCCTGGGTCGCGCCGGCGCTGGCCAGCAGGCCCATGGAAAGCAAGGTGGTCAGCAGGGTCTTGTTCGATTTCATTGTTGTGACGCTCCTAATCATGAATTGGCTTACGGCAGTCAAGAGGCATCCAGCCCTGTCCACGTCCAAATCAGGCCTGCGCCGCAGCGCGACCGGCCCCGCTTGTTTTAGGTTGTACAACGCTGTCCTGCTCGACGGGCAGAATCAGTCGATCGGGTACGGTGCCGTGCCATTTTTTCGCGCAGACGTAGTACAGCGCTGCGGGCAGCACGAGACCGATGATCCAGGAAATATCCACATCCCCCAGGGCCGCTACCAATGGGCCGGTATAGAACTTGGTGGAAATGAACGGCAGTTGCACCAGCACCCCGAACACATAAATGCTGATACCGAGGAGGTTCCAGCGGCCGTAGCGACCGTTCGGATCCGCCAGCGCCGGAACGTCGTAGCGCTCGCGGGTGATGCAGTAGTAGTCGACCAGGTTGATCGCGCTCCACGGCGTGAAGAACGCCAGCAGGAACAGGATGAAGGACTTGAACGCACCGAGGAACGAGTGCTGGCCGAGCAGCGCGATCAGGGTCGCCGCGCCGACGATCACCAGCACGAACACCAGACGCTGCATGCGGGTCACCGTCAGGTGGCCACGGAAGCCGCTGATGATGGTCGCGATGCACATGAAGCTGCCGTAGGAGTTCAGGGTGGAGATAGTGACCTTGCCGAACGCGATGCTGAAATACAGCAGCGCGGCGGTGGCACCGGTCCCGCCCAGACCGACGATGTAGGCGACTTCATGACCGGCGAATTGCCCGTTGGCCGAAGCGGCCGCGAACACACCGAGGATCATCGCCACCTGCGCACCGATTACCGAACCGGCACCGGCGGCGAAGAAGGTTTTCACCGAAGACACCTGGCTCGGCAGGTAGCGCGAGTAGTCCGCCACGTACGGGCCGAAAGCGATCTGCCAGGAGGCCGCGAGCGACACCGCCAGCAGGAAACTGCTCCAGCTGAAGTGGCGGATTTGCAGAAGTGCGCCGACGTCCACCTGGCTCATCAGACGGCTGAACAGGTACACGAAAGCAATCACGCCAATGGCACTGGCGATCCGGCCGATCCAGTGAATCACCCGATAGCCGAGCACCGTGACCACCACGATGACGCTGGCGAAAAGCAGGATGCCGACGGTGTCGCTGACGCCGAACAACTGGCCCAGTGCCTGACCGGACAACACGGTTCCGGTGGCGGTGAAGCCGAGGTACATCAGGCACACCAGCACGATCGGAATCGCCGCGCCGTAGACGCCGAACTGCACCCGGCTGGAAATCATCTGCGGCAGGCCAAGCTTGGGCCCTTGCGCCGCATGCAGCGCCATCACCCCGCCGCCCAGCAGTTGCCCGATCAACAGACCGATCAACGACCAGAACACATCGCCGCCCAGCACCACGGCCAGGGCCCCGGTGACAATCGCGGTGATTTGCAGGTTGGCACCCATCCACAGGGTGAACTGACTGAACAGACGACCGTGTCTTTCCGCTTCCGGGATGTAGTCGATCGAACGCCTTTCGATCAACGGTTTACTGCCTGCACGATCGGTGTTGCCCGCCATGATTCAACCTCTGTGGATTGTTTTAATTGCTCTGTCCGGTTTACGCGATTCCTGTGGGAGCGACGGTGCGACGATTCGCCTTGCCCGCGATGACGTCGGCACCTGCAACATCAATTCCGGCAGTGCCGCCGCCATCGCTGGCAAGCCAGCTCCCACAGATTCTTTATTTGCCGGTAATCATCGGCAGGTTCAGCCCTTGTTCCTTGGCGCAGTCGATGGCGATCTGGTAACCGGCATCGGCGTGACGCATGACACCGGTGCCCGGGTCGTTGTGCAGCACGCGAGCGATACGCTCGGCCGCTTCGTCAGTACCGTCGCAGACAATCACCATGCCCGAGTGCTGGGAGAAGCCCATGCCGACGCCGCCGCCGTGGTGCAGGGACACCCAGGTCGCACCGCTCGCGGTGTTCAGCAGCGCGTTGAGCAGCGGCCAGTCGGAGACGGCATCGGAACCGTCCTGCATCGATTCGGTTTCACGGTTCGGGCTGGATACGGAGCCGGAGTCGAGGTGGTCGCGACCGATCACGATCGGGGCCGAGAGCTCGCCGCTGCGCACCATTTCGTTGAACGCCAGACCGAGCTTGGCGCGCAGTCCCAGGCCGACCCAGCAGATACGCGCCGGCAGACCCTGGAAGCTGATGCGCTCGCGCGCCATGTCCAGCCAGTTGTGCAGGTGGGCGTCGTCCGGGATCAGCTCTTTGACTTTGGCGTCGGTCTTGTAGATGTCCTGCGGGTCACCGGACAGCGCGGCCCAGCGGAACGGGCCGATGCCACGGCAGAACAGTGGACGGATGTAGGCCGGTACGAAGCCCGGGAAATCGAATGCGTTTTCGACGCCTTCTTCCTGAGCCATCTGACGGATGTTGTTCCCGTAGTCGAAGGTCGGCACGCCCATTTTCTGGAAGTCGAGCATGGCTTTGACGTGCACGGCCATCGATTGCTTGGCGGCCTTGACCACAGCGGCTGGCTCGGTCTTGGCGCGGGCGCGGTATTCGTCCCAGGTCCAGCCGGCCGGCAGGTAACCGTTGAGCGGGTCGTGGGCGCTGGTCTGGTCGGTGACCATGTCCGGGCGCACGCCGCGCTTGACCAGTTCCGGGAGGATTTCAGCGGCGTTGCCGCACAGGGCGATGGAAACCGCCTTGCCTTCGGAGGTGTATTTGGCGATGCGGGCCAGCGCGTCGTCGAGGTCTTTGGCCTGCTCGTCGACATAGCGGGTCTTGAGGCGGAAATCGATGCTGATCTGCTGGCA
Source organism: Pseudomonas sp. V88_4 (assembly GCF_029967985.1). NCBI lineage: Bacteria > Pseudomonadati > Pseudomonadota > Gammaproteobacteria > Pseudomonadales > Pseudomonadaceae > Pseudomonas > Pseudomonas sp. V88_4. The sequence goes on along the minus strand of NZ_JASCAF010000047.1, from coordinate 280,810 downwards.
TTCGATGTTCAGCGAGCAGGCACCGGCGAGGGTTGCGGCCAGTGGCTGGGCGCCGCCCATGCCGCCGAGACCGGCGGTCAGGACCCACTTGCCGGTGAGGTTGTCGTTGTAGTGCTGGCGACCGGCTTCAACGAAGGTTTCGTAGGTGCCCTGGACGATGCCCTGGCTGCCGATGTAGATCCAGCTGCCGGCGGTCATCTGGCCGTACATGGCCAGGCCTTTGGCGTCGAGTTCGTTGAAGTGTTCCCAGGTCGCCCAGTGTGGCACCAGGTTGGAGTTGGCGATCAGTACGCGCGGGGCGTTGCTGTGGGTCTTGAACACGCCGACCGGCTTGCCCGATTGCACCAGCAGGGTTTCGTCTTCGTTGAGGTTGGTCAGGCTCTCGACGATCTTGTCGTAGCACTCCCAGTTACGCGCCGCGCGGCCGATGCCACCGTAGACCACCAGCTCTTTCGGGTTCTCGGCGACTTCCGGGTCGAGGTTGTTCATCAACATGCGCAGCGGCGCTTCGGTCAGCCAGCTCTTGGCGGTCAGCTTGTTGCCGCGGGCGGCGCGGATTTCGACGTTGCGGTACTTAGTGGGCTTATTGTCAGTCACGAAAAAGACTCCTCAGCGATCAATTCAAACCAACCCTGGCAGTGGGCAAGCAGCCTGTGCGCCTCAGTGCGCGACAAGCGAATCAGTGGACGCTGCGGAGAGTCTCGTTCGACTCATACGCATACGTCTTTACTTGTACATACAAGCATATGCAATCAAGCGGCCAACTTGTTGGAGGAGCGTTCAACAAAAATCCCGGACAGGGCTGCAAAGCGCCTGAATCAAGGGTTCAGGCGCTCATGAAATTTTTCGCGGGGTGAATTGAGGGTAGCGAGAGGTTGTTACGAAAGCGTGGTTTTGCGCCACGCTGGGGCGTTCGGTAACAAGTTGGTGCGCATTTCGGGAACGTCGGGACGAAAAAAAAACCGCTGCTTTCAAAGCAGCGGTTTTTGATCGTTTCCCACGAAGAGCATGTGAAGGAATCAGCGCGGGGACAGTTCGATCACGCAGCAGCCGGCATTGACGGCGATCTCGGTCAGCCCGGTGTTACCGTCCAGTTGCAGACAGTCATGGCGGCCGAGTTGCGATGCACTGTCACCGACCGTGACCTTCAGCAGTTCGCTGACGCTGAAGACCAGTACGGTGCTCGCCGAACTGAAAAACCGCTGTTCGCCGTCCAGCCATTGCAGGCGCGCACGGTAACGCTGGGGCGAGTAGATCAGGTTGAAGTCGCGGATCGCGCCGCCGAGCAAGGTGCAGGACACCTGGCTTTCGCCGCTGAAGGCAAACGGGTCGAGGGGTAACAACGGCCGGGTGTCGTCGCCGTCGACACACAGGGTCATGCCGTCGCCCTGCAACACCGTGATCACCCGCTGATAACCGGCGAAGGTCGAGAAACCGCCGGATTCGGCGATGTCGGCAATCGACAGACGCCAGCCAAAACCGTCGAGGCCGGCGCCGGCGTCACGGGTGATTTCCTCGGTGCTGCCGCCGCCGTTCTTCCACGGCATGCGCGGGTAGCCTTCGGCGCGTAATACCTTCAACTCTTTCATTTATGGAACCGACCTTCCAGACGATGACGAGAACCGGGGTGAATCAGGCGCGCCGCCGTCACCGGCTGACGCCCCGACCACGTACGACGGCGGATCAGCAGGCAAGGCTCGCCTTTTTCGATCTGCAGCAATTTGCATTCGGACGCTTCGGCGAGGATCGCTTCGACCACGTGCTCGCCTTCGGTCAGCGGCGCCACCTGGTTCAGATAGGCGTAAGGCGTTTGCAGGGTGAAGTCCTGCTTGAGGTATTCCGGGGCGACCAGCGCATTGACGAAACGGTCTTCGATTTGCACCGGAACATCGTTTTCGTAATGCACGATCAGCGAGTGAAAGACCTTCTGCCCTTCGCGCATGTCCAGCGCCAGCGCGCGCTCGGAGCCGGCGGCCTCTTCTTCCAGGGTGATCACCTGGCAGGTGTGGCGATGACCACGGGAGGCGATTTCATCGGCGATGTTGTGCACTTCGAACAGCGCGGACTGGCTCTTCGGTTCGGCGACAAACGTGCCGACGCCTTGCATGCGCACCAGCAGACCGTCGGCGGTCATTTCCCGCAACGCGCGGTTGATGGTCATGCGGCTGAAGCCCAACTGGCTGACCAGCTCGCTTTCCGACGGCACGCGGTAATGCGGCGGCCAGTTACCGCTGTCGATCTGCTGGGTGATCATCTGCTTGACGCGGGCGTACAAGGGCGCCGGACTGTCGCCCATGTTCGCGGCCAACGGGGAGACTGGAGGCGGAGTCGGCACGGTGGATCCCTGTTCATTGGATGAAAGTTGCTAGCTTGCCGGAGTTTACCGGGCAGGCAAACGTCTGTATATGTATATACAAATAACACACGATGGGGTGCTGAACCATGTCCGCCTTCTTTGCCGAACGCGCGCTGCTGCCTAACGGATGGGCCAACCATGTACGTCTCGAGGTCAGCGCCGATGGCGTGTTGACCCGAATCCAGGCCGATTCCACCGCAGATGGCGCCGAACGGCTGAGCGGTCCGCTGCTGCCGGGGATGCCGAATCTGCACTCCCACGCGTTCCAGCGAGCGATGGCGGGACTGGCGGAAGTGGCCGGCAATCCCAACGACAGTTTCTGGACCTGGCGCGACCTGATGTATCGGCTCGTCGGAAAAATCAGCCCCGACCAGCTCGGCGTGATTGCCCGTCAGCTGTACATCGAAATGCTCAAGGCCGGTTACACCTCGGTCGCCGAATTCCATTACGTCCACCACGATAACAACGGGCAGCCATACGCCGATCCGGCGGAACTGGCATTGCGCATCAGCCAGGCGGCCAGTTCCGCCGGCATCGGTCTGACCTTGCTTCCTGTGCTCTACAGCCACAGCGGTTTCGGTGGCCAGACGCCGAACGAAGGCCAGCGCCGTTTCATCAACAGCACCGAAAACTACCTGAAGCTGCAATCACGTCTGCAACCGCTGCTGGCACAGCAAAAAGTGCAGTCGCTGGGCCTGTGCTTCCACTCGTTGCGCGCAGTCACGCCACAGCAGATCAGCGAAGTACTGGCGGCCAGCGACCAGCAATGCCCGGTGCACATCCACATTGCCGAGCAGCAGAAGGAAGTCGACGACTGCCTGAGCTGGAGCGGTCGCCGTCCGCTGCAATGGCTGTACGAAAACACCGAAGTCGATCAGCGCTGGTGCCTGGTCCACGCGACCCACGCCAATCCGGAAGAAGTCACGCTGATGGCCAAGAGCCGAGCCATCGCCGGCCTGTGCCTGACCACCGAGGCCAACCTCGGCGACGGGATTTTCCCGGCGGTGGATTTCCTCGCTCAGGGCGGGCGCATGGGGATCGGCTCCGACAGCCATGTGTCATTGAGCGTGGTGGAAGAATTGCGCTGGCTGGAATACGGCCAGCGTCTGCGCGATCAGCGGCGCAACCGCTTGTATGGCGCGGATCAGCCGATGGTTGGCCGTACGCTGTATGACGCGGCGCTGGACGGTGGTGCTCAGGCGCTGGGCCAGCCGATCGGTGCGCTGGAAGTCGGCAAGCGTGCCGACTGGATCGTACTCGATGGCAACGATCCGTATCTGGCCACGGCCAACGGTGACGGGATTCTCAATCGCTGGCTGTTTGCCGGTGGCGACCGTCAGGTGCGCGACGTCCTGGTCAACGGTCAGTGGGTCGTGCGCGAGGGGCGACATGCCGGGGAGGAGGACAGCAATCGCGCCTTCACCCAGGTCCTGCGAGAGCTTTTGGGCTGACACAAAAAAACCTGTGGAGGGCAACCTCCACAGGTTTTTTGTTGTGCGTCAGTTGGACGTCTTGGCCATCTGCTGATCCGACGTACGCCAGATCAGGCGTGTGGTGTCGTAACCCTGCTGACGCGCCTTGCTCAGCAGTTCCTCACGCACCACACCGTTGACGGTCGGCGTGCGCGACAACAGCCACAGGTAGCGACGACTCGGGTCACCGACGAGGGCGGTCTTGTAGTCATCGCTGACATACAGCACCCAGTATTGACCCTTCGCCACACCCGGAATCAGGCGCGAGAACCAGGTATCGAACTCGACCCAGAGCTTGTCGGTCTTGCCCGGCACTTGTGGATAAGCCGTGCCTTTGACCTCTTCCCACTTCCAGTCTTCCGTCAGGCAGCGGTTGTACACCGCAACATTACCGTCGGGCTTGAGGGAATAACGGGCTTCGGATTGCGCGCAATTGCGCTGGAAATACATCGGTAGACGCGCCAGTTCGTACCAGGTGCCCTGATAACGCTTGAGATTGACACTGTTGACCGTCTTCGGCGCCAGCGGATCTTCACCGGACGTGGCGCAGCCGGCCAATACCAGGCCGGCAAAAAGGATAAGCAATAACCGCTTCATTGTTTTTCTCCCGTGGGCACGTGGCCCCGGTTTACTTCAGGCCTTGGCCGGAAAACATCAGCACTTTGTCACCGGCGTACTGCACGCTGATAAAGCTGTTCTTGTCGCCCCAGGTGCAACTGGACATGCCGAGCGCGCCCGAGCAATCGGTAGGCTTGCCGAGCAGCGTCTCGACTTCGGCCTTGGCCATGCCGGCCGAGAGCTTCGAATAGTTTTCCTGATTGACCTTGCTGCATGCGGCCAACAGCACGCAAAACGACAGAAGGGCGATAGATCGCAGCGACATGGTGTAACTCCTGGAACGGAAAGGGGATGGCATGGCGCCAACCAGAAGCTTAGAAGAGAAAACCCCTGTCTGGTTCCCTGGGAACCTGGCTATTTGTTAACCCGCTCGTCCGGCTTTTGCCGATAAATCAGACAGTTTGTAAGGCTATCGAGCATTTCGTCGCTTTTAGCAAAAGGCGCCTAATCTTTGGCGCGCGGCGGTCGAAATAAGAGCAGCGCAAAGCCCCAGAGTGTGGCAAATTGCCGCCCTTTCTTGACCAGCCCCTTCGCGGTAGCTCACTTAATGACCAGAAACATGAAATTCAGCCACAAGATCTTGTTGGCTGCCGCCCTCGTGGTGGCCATTGCGTTCGCCTGTTTCATTTTGTTCAACGACTATCGCCAGCGCGAAGCCCTGCAAAGCAGCACCGAAGCGTCGATGCAGGAACTGGGCAGCCTGACCACCAGCAACATCCAGACCTGGCTGGAAAGCCGCATCCAGTTGCTGCAATCGATGGCGCAGCAGGTTGTCGCCGACGGCAACGCCCCGGCCAGCCTGAAACGCATCATCGACCTGCCCGCCTACACCGGCAATTTTCAGCTCAGCTACTTCGGCGGCGCCGACGGTGTGATGTTCTCGGTCCCGGCCGGCAACCGCGCGCCGGATTACGACCCGCGCGCCCGTGGCTGGTACAAGGCCGCCAACGCTGCGCAACAGACCATCGTCACCGAACCGTACATCGCCGCCTCGTCGGGCAAACTGGTCATCACGGTCGCCACCCCGGTGCAGCGCCAGGGCCAGATGATCGGTGTGGCCGGCGCCGACATTGATCTGTCCAGCGTCAGCGCGATCATCAACTCGCTGAACTTCGGCGGCCACGGCCATGCGTTCATCGTCAGCGCCGACGGCAAGATCCTGATCCACCCGGACAGCAAGCTGGTGCTCAAGACCCTGGCCGAGGCCTACCCCAACGGCGCTCCGAAAGTCACCCCAGGCCTGAAAGAAGTCGAGTCCGACGGCAAGACCCAGTTGATTTCCTTCACCCGCGTCAACGGCGTGCCGTCAGCCGATTGGTACGTGGCGCTGGTGCTGGACAAGGACACTGCGTTCTCGATGCTCAGCGAATTCCGCACCTCGGCGCTGATCGCCATGGTCATTGCCGTGGTGATCATCATTGCCCTGCTCGGCATGCTGATCCGCGTGTTGATGCAGCCGCTGCTGACCATGGGCCGCGCCATGCACGACATCGCCGAAGGCGAAGGTGACCTGACCAAACGCCTGACCATCCACGGCCACGATGAATTCGGCGCGCTGGGGCTGTCGTTCAACCGTTTCGTCGAGCGCATCCACACCTCGATCCGCGAAGTGTCGTCGGCCACCGGGCAAGTCAACGAAGTCGCCCTGCGCGTGGTCGCGGCGTCGAACTCGTCGATGTTCAACTCCGACCAGCAGGCCTCGCGCACCAACAGCGTGGCCGCCGCGATCAACCAGCTCGGCGCCGCCGCCCAGGAAATCGCCCAGAACGCCGCCCTCGCCTCGCAGCACTCAAGCGATGCGCGCAGCCTGGCCGAAGACGGCCAGCAGGTGGTGGATAAAACCATCCACGCGATGCAACAGCTGTCGGCGAAGATCAGCGATTCCTGCGGCAACATCGAAACCCTGAACAGCAACACCGTGAACATCGGGCAGATTCTGGAAGTGATCACCAGCATCTCCCAGCAGACCAACCTGCTGGCGCTCAATGCGGCCATCGAAGCGGCCCGTGCCGGTGAGGCTGGTCGTGGTTTCGCCGTGGTGGCCGACGAAGTCCGCAACCTGGCGCACCGCACCCAGGATTCGGCGCAGCAAGTGCAGAAGATGATTGAAGAGCTGCAAGTCGGCGCGCGTCAGGCGGTCGGCATCATGACCGAGAGCCAGCGTGAGAGCGAAAGCAGCGTCGGCATCGCCAACCAGGCCGGCGAACGCCTGGGTAGCGTGACCCAGCGCATCGGCGAGATCGACGGCATGAACCAGTCGGTAGCGACCGCGACGGAAGAACAGACAGCGGTGGTCGAGTCGATCAACGTCGATATCAACGAGATCAACACGCTGAACCAGGAAGGTGTGGAGAACCTGCAGGCGACGTTGCGGGCTTGTGCGGATCTGGAGCAGCAGGCTGCGCGGTTGAAGCAGTTGGTGGGTAGCTTCAGAATCTGAAGATCAAGAGCAACCCCCTCATCGGAACGCCGCCCGCCCATCCCTCTCCCCCAAGGGGGCGAGGGGAAAGGGAGCCGATCTCTGTCGCTTTCCAGACCTGAGTTCAACTCGGTATTTCAAGTCAGCGTAACTCGAACATCCAACTCGGTCAGTCCCCTCTCCCTCCGGGAGAGGGTTAGGGTGAGGGCTGGTTTTTGAGATTGCCGAAAATCGCCCTAAAACCGCGAACCCGGCTCTTTCAAAAACTCCAGCTCCTCAACCGTAGACTCCCGCCCCAACACCGCATTGCGATGCGGAAACCGTCCAAACCGCGCAATCACCTTCTGATGCCGCTCGGCATAATCCAGATTGTCGGCAAACACCCCGCGCTCCGCCTCTGGCTGCTCAGCCACCAGCTCGATGAATCGCGAGACGGCTTCATTCTGCACCGCGAGGTTTTCGCAGTGTTCGAAGACGAGGTAGATGAAGAGGCGCTGGATCGGTTTCAACTGCCGATCGAAGTCTGCGGCAATCCCCTGAGCGACCAGCTTCTGGGCCCGTAGATCACCGGAAAAAGCCTTGGGCGTATCGCGAAAGATCATTCGCGGGAGTTGGTCGAGCAACAGCACCACCGCCAGCCAGCCTTCGGGACGTTGCGTCCACTCGGTCAATTCGCCAGCGAGGGCCTGATCGACAAAGACCCCGAAACGCTCACGCGCTTCGAGGTCCTGGCTGTCTTTCTTGCCGAACCACAACTTGCCCTGTTGCGCCGAAACTTCACTGGCAGATTCGGCATGACCGAACCACCAATCGAGCAACGGCTGCCAGGGCGCGTTCATGGTTTATTCCTTGTGGTAGGCCGTAGCGCGGGCGACTTCTTCTTTCGAGCCGAGGAACACCGCTACGCGCTGGTGCAGGCCTTCAGGCTTGATGTCGAGGATGCGCTGGTGACCGTCGGTGGAAGCGCCGCCCGCCTGTTCCACCAGGAACGACATCGGGTTGGCTTCGTACATCAGGCGCAGTTTGCCCGGCTTGGACGGCTCGCGGCTGTCGCGCGGGTACATGAACAGACCGCCACGGGTCAGGATGCGGTGCACGTCGGCAACCATCGCCGCGACCCAGCGCATGTTGTAGTTCTTTTTCAGCGGGCCTTCTTCACCGGCCAGCAGTTCCGAAACGTAGCGCTGTACCGGAGCTTCCCAGTGACGCTGGTTGGACATGTTGATGGCGAATTCCTGGGTGGATTCAGGAATGGTGATGTCTTCGTGGGTCAGGACGAAGCTGCCCATTTCGCGGTCCAGGGTGAAACCTTTGACGCCGTGGCCCAAGGTCAGCACCAGCATGGTTTGCGGGCCGTAGATGGCGTAACCGGCGGCAACTTGCTGAGTACCTGGCTGCAGGAAGGCCTTCTCATCCAGCGCTTCGTTCTGGCTCAGGTATTCGTTCGGGCAACGCAGCACGGAGAAGATGGTGCCGACCGGGGCGTTGATGTCGATGTTCGACGAACCGTCCAGCGGGTCGAATACCAGCAGGTAGGCGCCTTTCGGGTATTTGCCCGGGATCTGGTAGGCGTTGTCCATTTCTTCGGACGCCATGCCGGCCAGGTGACCGCCCCATTCGTTGGCTTCGAGCAGGATTTCGTTCGACAGCACGTCGAGCTTCTTCTGCACTTCGCCTTGCACGTTTTCTGTGCCCATGCTGCCCAGAACGCCGCCCAGGGCGCCTTTGGACACGGCGTGGCTGATCTCCTTGCAGGCACGCGCCACCACTTCGATCAGGAAGCGCAGATCGGCAGGAGTGTTGTTGCTGCGGGTCTGCTCAATCAAATAGCGACTCAGGGTAACGCGGGACATGGACGGCTCCGGTGGAATGGGGGGCTAAAAACCCGCGCAGTTTACAGGGAGTCTGAAACCGTAGCGAGCAATGACGCCCGGTAACGTGCGTCGGGTGCAATTCCTGCTATCAGACGTGATCGAACCCAGAGAGTTCAGGCACCGGATTCAGCGTAGTTGCAAACCCGACGGGTGTAGAGGCCACACCCGTCATATTCAGGACTTGGCCGGCGGCTTGCGCAGCAGACTGAAGGCCATCGCCGCCAGAAACAGCACACTGAGCAGCAACACTGCCCACAGGCCGAACTTCTTCCAGTTGGTGTCCGCCGTTGCCGAGGTGGTGGCCGTCGAGGTCTGAGTCGCCAGCGCTTCGCCTTGCACCGTGGCCTTGCCCAGCGTGGCCAGTTTCTCCGGTTTGAAATCGGGGATCAGCGTGGTCAGCGGCAGGTTCGCCGTCTTCACCGTCGGATTGCCCAGCGCCAGGCTGTAAGGCCCGTCGCCGCGCGCGAGGAAAATGACCTGGGTGGCGCGCACCGCGTATTTCACGCTCGGTGCCTGCTCGCCGAGACCGCCGCCGCGTTCGTCGACCGTGAGTTTCAACTGCTGCACGGTCTGCCCGTAGAGCTGCAATTCGTTCTGCACCACGTCCTGGCCATTCTGGGTCAGGCGATAAAGCAAGCCGCTGCTCAGCGGTTGCCAAGGCAGACTGCTGGCGCGACGCCCCGAGAGGGTCACCGGCGCCAGGCTGTTGGCCTGCTTCAGTTCGACCTGCACCCGCTCGATGTTCAGCCCCATCGGCAACTGCCAGGTGTATTCCCCGGCCTTGCCGCTGCTGCCGGCCAGCGCTGACGACCAGACCAGTGGCAACGGCAGGTTGCGCGGGTCGCTGCTTTTCAGTTGCGCCGACGTCAGGACCGGCGCCGAGGCCGGCGAATCCCACAGCAGACGCAGATAACGCGCCGAATGCCCCGGCAGCGCGACTTCATGTTGCTCGACCCGTTCGTCGGCAAAGGTCAGGCGCGCGACCTGACCTTCACCCCAGGGTTGCCAGTGCTGCAAATCATCGCTGGCCTCGATGCTGAAACGCTGGAAGCCGTCGCGCTCGCTGGTCCAGTCGAGGATCAGTTGCTGCAACGGCGCCTTGATCGCACTGGCGTCGAGCAGCCAGCCGCGCAGCACTTCTTCACCGGCTTCAAGCTGACTGGACGGCTGCACTTCCACCAGCGTGCCCGTAGTGGTGGATTGCACGCGAACGCTTGGCGCGCGTTCGATGGCATCCGCCGAGTTGTACAGCGGGAACCACTTCACCTCATGCAACTGGCCATCGTCGCGGGTCTGCGCCGACTCCCGGGCCAGCGCATAGGCCTGCGGCTCTCCGGCGGCGTTGAACACACGCAGGTCGCTGAGATCAGTCTGCCGCGCCTGCAACTGCACGCTCAGCGGCAGTTCAAGGCGATACCACGGGCCTGCGCCGCTGACCGACAACGGCACCTGCGCGGCGAAGTCCGCCGGTTTTTCCTGGGCGCCGGCCGTCATGGCCACGCCCAGCAACAACCACCCGAGATTAAGCTTGCGACTCAAGACGACACTCCTTCGGTTTCCGGGGCCGGTTGGTCCGCCGCCGGTGCAGCTTCGACGCGTTTGGGCGGCAGCGGCGCGAAGTAGCCCACCACCAGCAGCAACACGCCGACGCCGATGAACGAGACAATCCGGGCCAGTCCGCCACGGTTGCTCAATTCGACAAAAATCAGTTTGGCCACCACCAGCGCAATCAGCGCCGCGCCGATCAGCCACACTTCGCGGCGATGGCGCAGGTGCCCGCCGATCATCAGCCCCAGCGCCATCAGCGTCCAGACGATCGACAACCCCGCCTGCACCAGCATCGATTCGAGCAGCAGATCCAGCTCGAACGGAATCCCCGCCCAATGGTGCGCAGCACGGGTGACCAGCGCAGTGCAGAACGCAAACAGCGAAACACCGGCAATCAGCTGCGTCGCGTAAGCCGCGTAATCCTGGCGGATCGACAGCTCGGCGACGGCGCTGCGCGACCAGACGTAGACACCGAACAGCGCAAACAGCAGTCCCAACTCCAACGGATTGAGCAGCGGCACATAAGGCAACGGCTCGGCATTGCCATCGCTGATGCCATTGGCCAGCCAGAACCAGACCAGCATCAATACCGCCAGCGGCGCGGCCGCGTACAGGCGATATTCGCGAGGGAACGCCGCCACCGGCCACGGCCACTGACGCGGTGCCGCCATCAGCAACAGATACACGCTCGGCAGAATCGCCCAGCCCAGCCAGCGCCAGGCGTTGTACTGCTCGGACAACAGCAGCAGGCCGTAGCGCAGCTCCAGCGCCAGCACGCCGATCAGCAGCCAGCAACCGAGCACATGCGCCGTGCTCAAGGCCCGCGCCGGCAGCATCGGTGCCAGACGTCGCAGGCTGATGAAATGCACAACGACCACCGCCGCCCACGCCAGCCAGCCGAAATCCGCCGCCGGGTGATAACGCGAGTGCCACGCGCCTAGCAACACCAGTCCAGCTGCCGGAATCAGCAAGGTGCAGAGCAGCCCGAGCGACGGCCATTTCAGGCGCAAGGCCAACAGCGCCCACAATGCGACGCTCAGCGCGGCGACCAGCAGCAACAGCGTCGCCTGCAGGTTCAGCGGCGCAAACCGCAGCACTTCGCTGACCCACGCCAACGCCCACCAACCGGCGCCCCACACCAGCAACACGTCGGACAGTCGCTGCAAACTCAGCACATCGAACGCGGAAGCGTGATTGCCCAGTTGCAGGCGCCACGCCCCGATCATCGCCGCCAGACCCAGCACCAGCGGCGTCCAGAATCCGCCATGGGCCAGTGGCCGCAGACCTTCGCTGGCCAGCGGCCCGAGCAACTCGGGGCCGGCGAGCAAAAACGCTGCGCCGCCGATCAGTTGCAACAGCAGGCCGAAGACAAAACTCACACGCTGCTTGAGGTACAGACTGAGCCAGATGATCAGCAAGCCACTGGTCGCCCAAACGGCGCTCGCGGTTTGCCACGGCAGCACGAACAACACCGCCAGATTGATCAGCACCAGACCCGCCAGCAGCACCACTGACAAACCGCGCAGCAGACGAACATCGCTGCGCACCATCTCGTCACGCGCTGCCAGCAGCATGCCGGCGATCAACGCCAGACCGATCAACGAGGCGCTGAGCAAACCGCTCCAGCCGGCGCTGAACACGGCCGCCGAATCCTCGCCCGCCCCTTGCAGGCGCAACAAGAACAACACCCCGCCAAGCAACTGCACGGCAAACGCGGTGAACAGGAACGTGTGCGATTGCAGGCGCAAGCCAACGAACAACGTCACCAGCCCGGCCAATGCCCAACTGATCGCCGTGCCCTGAGTGAAGAAGAACAGCGGCGCCAGCAGATACAGGAAGGTCAGCCCCAGGCACGCCAACACCGGCAAGCCCTGACGCACCCACAGCGAGGTTTGCTCCGGTAACGCCTTGCGCAATTGATAGAAGCTGAACAGCAACGCCACGCCGAGCATCAATGCGCCCAGCGGCGCAGCGTCGAGCAGGCTGCTTTCGCCAACGCGCAACTGGCTGATAAACGCCAGCGCCGAACCCAGTTGCAGCAGCAATGCGAAGGCCCGGGCCAACGGCCGTTGCTGACGCAAACCGAGCCAGAAAATCCCCGCGCCCTCCACCGCCCAAGCGGCGGAGGTCCAGCGCGCATCCAGCCCCAGCGGAATCGCCAGGCTGGCGAAAATCACCCCGAGCGCCAGGCAAGTCTCGCCCAGTAACATCGCCCGGCCGCCCATCAGCAGTTTTGCAAGGGCCATGTAGATCATGCCCAGCGCCAGCGCACTGAACGCGGCAGCGAATTCCAGATGCTGGACCAGCGCGAATTGCAGGCCGAAACCCACCAGCGGAGGGCCGAACAGCATCGTCCCGTCGACGTAGTCGCCCTTGCGCGCTGACCAGTGCAGCAACGCCTCGCGATCGCTCTCTGCCGGTGCGTCCGGCATGTCCAGCAACTTGCGTCGGGCGAACAGCAGGCCGATGGCGAGGTACATCAGGAAGAACAGCATCAGGAACGGCTCGGTGCTCCACAGCAGTTCCGGCGTGTACGAACGCAGGCCCCAGGCGAAACCGATGCCGAAGGTCCCAACGAAGCCGATCAGGTTGAGCAGACGCCAGGCCTTGAACCAGGCGATGGCCAGAATGCCGGCGTTGAGCAGCGCGAAATAACTGAACAGCGCGACATGGTTGCCGGCGCCGGTGGAGGTCAGAATCGGCGCGGCGAAACCGCCCAGTGCGGCGACACAGGCCAGGGCCAGGGAGTCCTGAGTGATCGCCAGAATGGCCGAAAACACCGTCACTGCCACCAGCAAGCCCAGCGCGGCAGACGGATCGAGCAGCGGATGCAAACGCATCGCCGCAAACACCGTCAGGTACAACACCGCGATCCCGGTGCCTTGCAGCATCAAGGCGTAGCTGTTGTTGCGATGACGCAACCACCAGCCCAGCGCCAGCAAGCCCAACGCTGCCGCTGCAACCCCGGCGTAACGCAATTCGATCGGCACCACCATGCCTTCGGTGGCGTAGCGCAGCAGGAACGCCAGACCGAAAAACAACAACACCACGCCGACCCGCAGCACAGTGTTGCCACCGAACAGCCAGTTGCGCGCAGCGCTGATACCGCGCTCGATGAGGTTCGGGCCACGGGGTTCGGCGGGGCGTCGGGGTTCAGGTTCAGGCGTAACGGCGTCCAGACGCCAGACATCGACCGGCAGCGGCTGGCTGGATGCGCTGGCGGCGACAGCAACAGGTTCGAGTTCGGGAGGCAGTTCCCAGACCAGCTCGGGTTCTGCGGCAGCGGGTTGTTCAAATACCGTGACGGGTTCAACGATCGTTTCGCTGACCGGCGCGACGCTCGGCGACGCTGGCGAATGCGTCGGAGCGCCCTCCAGAAGAAACAGACGCTGTTCGACGCCCTGCAACGCAATCTTCGCGTGATCCAGCTGACGCTGTTGCTCGGCAGCCTGTGAACCGAGCCGCGCGATACGCATCGCCTGGCCGATGGCAAGCCCGAGCAAGGCGCCCAACAGCGCATCGCTGAACGACTCGTCGAGCAGCCAACCGAGCAGCAGCCCGATCAACATGAACATCCATTGCATGGTCGATATCCCTGAGCAGCCCCGGAACGGGGCGGAACCAAGGCTCAGTATATCGGCCCGGCCCAACAAGCGTGGGGCCGGGCGCACATTTGTCGCTAAAAGTTACTCCAGTGCCTTCCAGATATCCGTGGCGTACTCGCGGATCGTCCGGTCGGAGGAGAACCAGCCCATGCGCGAAGTATTCAACACCGCCGAACGCCACCAGTTATTGGCGTCGTGCCAGAGCGCATCGACGCGCATTTGCGCCTCCCAGTAGGAGTCGAAATCGGCACAGACCAGGAAGCGGTCGTAGTCCACCAGCGAATCGATCAACCCGGTGTAGCGCGACGTGTCGTCCGGCGAGAACACCCCGCTGCGGATCGCCTGCAACACATCGTTCAAACGATGGGACGCCGCGATGTCCGGCACCGCGCTGAACTCGTGGTTCTGCTTGCGCGCTTCGACCTGCTGGGCACTGAGGCCGAAGATGAACATGTGCTCGGCGCCGATGCTTTCGCACATTTCCACGTTGGCACCGTCGAGGGTGCCGATGGTCAGCGCACCGTTCAGGCCGAACTTCATGTTGCTGGTGCCCGAGGCCTCGAAACCGGCGGTGGAGATCTGCTCCGACAGGTCCGCCGCCGGAATGATGCTTTCCGCCAGGCTGACGTTGTAGTTGGGCAGGAACACCACTTTGAGCAGGCCACGCACGGTCGGGTCGTTGTTCACCACCCGGGCGATGTCGTTGGTCAACTTGATGATCAGCTTGGCCTGGTGATAACTCGCCGCGGCTTTGCCGGCGAAGATTTTCACCCGTGGCACCCAGTCGATTTCCGGCTCGGCGCGGATCGCCTGATACAGCGCGACCGTGTGCATCAGGTTGAGCAACTGTCGCTTGTATTCGTGGATTCGTTTGACCTGCACGTCGAACATGGCCGCCGGGTTGACCGCGATCCCCAGCCGTTCGTGGATCAGATAGGCGAGGGCTTTTTTGCTGTGCAGCCGCTGCTCGGCGAAGGCTTTACGGAAGGCGGGTTTCTCGGCGAACGGTTCAAGATCGAGCAGCCGCTCTTCGGGGTTATCCAGAACGTCCGGGCCAAGGGCATCGACCAGCATCGACGTCAGTTCCGGGTTGGCCTGGTACAGCCAGCGGCGGAAGGTGATGCCGTTGGTCTTGTTGTTGATCCGCTCCGGATACAGCTTGTGCAGTTCAGCGAACACGGTTTTGCGCATCAGCTGCGTGTGCAGCCCGGACACGCCGTTGACGCTGTGCGAGCCGAGGAACGCGAGGTTGCCCATGCGCACCCGTCGGCCGTTGTCTTCCTCGATCAGCGACACCGCGCGCAGCACGTCGAAATCGTGGATGCCCTTGGCCCGCAGCGAATCGATGTGCTGGGCGTTGATCAAGTAAATGATCTGCATGTGCCGCGGCAGCATGCGTTCCATCAGCCCCACCGGCCAGGTTTCCAGCGCTTCGGGCAGCAGCGTGTGGTTGGTGTACGACAGCGTATCGACGGTGACTTGCCACGCCGCATCCCAGGCCACGTCATAGACATCGACCAATTGGCGCATCAGTTCGGCAACGGCAATCGAGGGGTGCGTGTCGTTGAGCTGGATCGCCGCGTGATCGCCGAGGGTCAGCACCGAGGTGTGCATGTTGCGATGACGGCGCAGCAAATCCTGCAGCGAGGCAGCGACGAAGAAATACTCCTGACGCAGGCGCAGTTCCTGGCCCGCTTCGGTGCTGTCCGCCGGGTAGAGCACGCGGGAGATACTTTCGGCCCGGGCCACTTCGGCGACGGCGCCCAGGTGGTCACCGGCGTTGAAGCGCTCCAGGTGCAAATCTTCCATCGCTCGGGCCCGCCACAGGCGCAAGGTGTTGACGCTCGCCCCGCGCCAGCCGACAACCGGGGTGTCGTAGGCAATCGCCCGGACGGTTTCCGCCGGGTGCCAGACCTGCCGGGACTTGCCATTGGCGTCGGTGACGGTCTCGACGCTGCCGCCAAAGCCGATCGGATAGACCACCTCCGGCCGCTCGAACTCCCAAGGGTTGCCGAAATCCAGCCAGTGCTCGGTCTGCTCCTGTTGCCAACCGTCGACGATGGCCTGACGGAACAACCCGTGTTCATAACGAATACCGTAGCCGTGGCCGGCGATGCCGAGGGTCGACATGCTTTCCATGAAGCACGCCGCCAACCGTCCGAGGCCACCGTTGCCCAGCGCCGCATCCGGCTCCAGGATGCGGATGCGCTCCAGATCGACGCCCAGTTCGGTCAAGGCTTCACGGGCGACGTCCAGCAGACCAAGGTTGCTCAGACTGTCGTAGAGCAAGCGGCCGATGAGAAATTCCAGCGAGAGGTAATACACCCGCTTCTGGCCTTTGCGGTAGATCTGCCGGGTGTGGTCCATCCAGTGCTCGACCATGTGATCGCGCGCCGCCAGGGCGATGGCTTCGAACCAGTCATGGTCGAAGGCGTGATCCGGGTCTTTGCCCACCGCGTAGGTGAGTTTGGTCAGGACGGCGTCGCGGAATGCGGCCACCTCTGCTTCGCGAACTAGTGGTTCTTGAGTCATCGATAGGACCTCGAGCGAGCGGGGAGTTGTCAGAGCCTAGACGGTCTGACCGACGGTAAGGGCTCTGGTTCGGCAGTTTTTACCGAGAGTGTGAGATCGACCGGCAATACTCTGGCGAATGCCTCAATGAATGCAGGGGCCGTGCCGAATTGTCGGACGATGCGGGTACATGAAGAAAAAATCTGGCGAAAGGTTGTTCAAAAATCCACCAGTCCCGGTATGATCGCGCGCCCTGACGCACACGCCTGGTAAACACCGATGATGAAGCCCAACCTGATCGCCGCCGCCGAGATCGACCGTCTCGATACCTGGGCCAAATATTCGGCCCCGATGTGCGGCTCGTGCGTTTCCAGCTGCTGCACGCTGCCGGTCGAGGTCAAGATCAAGGACCTGGTACGCATCGGCGTGGTCGACGAGTTCGAACTGGGCGACCCGCCGAAGAACATCGCCAAGCGTCTGCAAAAGGAAGGGCTGGTCGAGCGCTTCAACCAGAAGTCCGGGATCTTCACCCTGCAGCGCATGAGCAACAACGATTGCTACTACCTGGATCGCAAGAGCCGCCTGTGCACCATTTATGACAAGCGGCCGGACACCTGCCGCAACCACCCGAAAATCGGCCCGCGCCCTGGCTATTGCGCGTACAAGCCGAAGGAAGTGGAACGGGTGCAGAATTCGCGGTCGATCGAGAAGTTCTGATCGGCCCTGAGATGTTCGGCGGCTGATCGGCCGCCTTCGCTGGCAAGCCAGCTCCCACAAAGGTTACTGGTGATCAAGTAACTTGTGTTCCCTTCCAAAACCCTGTGGGAGCTGGCTTGCCAGCGATGGGGCCCGCACAAACACCGCATAAATCCCGGACAAACAAAAACGCCCCCGGTCTCTCGACCGGGGGCGTTTTTTTTCAGCCTTGGCTAAATCTTACGCCTTGGCTTTCTTGGCAGCGCGGGTACGCTCGCTTTCGTCCAGGATCTTCTTGCGAAGACGGATGGACTTAGGAGTAACTTCGCACAGCTCGTCTTCCTGGATGTATTCCAGAGCCTGTTCCAGGGTGAAGCGAACAGGTGGGACCAGAGCGATGGTTTCGTCTTTACCCGAAGCACGCATGTTGTCGAGCTTCTTGCCTTTGGTCGGGTTCACACCCAGGTCGTTGTCGCGGGAGTTCTGACCAACGATCTGACCGTTGTAGATCTCCTGGCCGTGTTCTACGAACAGCTTGCCACGAGCCTGCAGGGTTTCCAGGGAGTAGGTCAGTGCCTTGCCGGTTTCAACCGAAACCAGAACGCCGTTCTGACGGCCGGACATGTGGCCCGACTTCACTGGAGCGTAACGGTCGAAGATCGAGGTCAGGATGCCAGCACCGTTGGTCAGGGTCAGGAACTGGTTACGGAAACCGATCAGACCGCGAGCAGGGATGTTGTATTCCAGACGAACACGGCCCTTGCCATCCGGCACCATGTTGCTCAGGTCGCCTTTACGCAGACCCATTTCTTCCATGACCTTGCCCTGGGATTCTTCAGGGATGTCGATGGTTACGTTTTCGAACGGTTCCTGCTTCACGCCGTCAACTTCACGGATGATCACTTCAGGACGGCCCAGGGCCAGCTCGAAGCCTTCGCGACGCATGGTTTCGATCAGTACCGAGAGGTGCAGCTCACCACGGCCGGATACCTTGAACTTGTCAGCCGAGTCGCCTTCTTCAACGCGCAGTGCAACGTTGTACAGCAGCTCTTTGTCCAGACGATCCTTGATGTTACGGGAGGTCACGAACTTGCCTTCTTTACCGCAGAATGGCGAGTCGTTTACCTGGAAGGTCATGGAAACGGTTGGCTCGTCAACGGTCAGAGGCTTCATCGCCTCGACGTTGTTGATGTCGCACAGGGTGTCGGAGATGAACAGCTCGTCGAAACCGCTGATGCAGACGATGTCGCCGGCCGCTGCTTCTTCAACGTCAACGCGGTGCAGACCGTGGTGACCCATCAGCTTCAGGATACGACCGTTGCGGCGCTTGCCGTCGGCGCTGATAGCGACAACCGGAGTGTTCGGCTTGACGCGACCACGAGCGATACGGCCAACACCGATAACACCCAGGAAGCTGTTGTAGTCCAGAGCGGAGATCTGCATCTGGAACGGGCCGTCACGGTCAACAGCCGGAGGCGGAACGTGGTCGACTACCGCCTGGTACAGCGCGGTCATGTCTTCGCCCATGGCGGTGTGGTCCAGACCGGCGATGCCGTTCAGGGCCGAAGCGTAAACAACCTGGAAGTCCAGTTGTTCTTCGGTGGCGCCCAGGTTGTCGAACAGATCGAAGATCTGGTCCAGAACCCAGTCAGGACGCGCGCCCGGACGGTCAACCTTGTTGATGACCACGATTGGACGCAGGCCGGCTTCGAAAGCCTTCTTGGTCACGAAACGGGTTTGCGGCATAGGGCCGTCTTGAGCGTCGACCAGCAGCAGCACGGAGTCAACCATGGACATAACGCGCTCAACTTCGCCGCCGAAGTCGGCGTGGCCCGGGGTGTCCACGATGTTGATGTGGTAGCCGTTCCAGTTGATGGCGGTGTTTTTCGCCAGAATGGTAATGCCGCGCTCTTTTTCCTGGTCGTTGGAGTCCATCACGCGCTCGTCATTGAGCTCGTTGCGCTCCAGGGTGCCGGATTGACGCAGGAGTTTGTCTACCAGGGTGGTCTTACCATGGTCAACGTGGGCAATGATGGCGATGTTGCGTAGATTTTCGATCACTTGTGTATCTCGATCAGAGGATTCGGTTTGCTGACAAGTCTTGGCAGCGATTGACAGTAGTGTCCGGCATGGCCGTTACAGCTTGACGGCGGTGTCGGGGGGCCGGTGACGCAGGCCACAGGCAAACAGCCCCGGGCACTTAGCTCGGTCGATAAACGCGCACATTGGCATGCCCCTCACTGAGCAAATGGTGGGCATGCAGGCGACTCATCACGCCTTTGTCGCAATACAGCAGGTACTGGCGAGTAGGGTCCAGTTCCTTGAAACGAGCGTTCACTGCGTAGAACGGCATCGTCTGTACCTCTATGCCGGCGAGTTCCAGCGGGTCATCCTCGGCGGCATCCGGGTGACGGATGTCGATGACGATCTGACCGGCCAGCGCTTCGCTGACTTCTTCGATCTGCAAATCCTGGCCCAATTCGTCGATCACCCGATCGATCGGCACCAGTCTGGCGTTTGCGAGCGCACGCTCGAGCACCGCCATGTCGAATTCCTGCTCTTCGTGCTCGACCCGGCCACGCTTGGCGGCGGTCTTCGGGTTGACCGAGATGACGCCGCAGTATTCCGGCATGTGCCGGGCGAAGTCACCGGTACCGATCTGGTCGGCCGTGTCGATGATGTCCTGCTTGTGGGCGACGATCAGCGGTCGCAGCACCAGTTTGTCGGTGACGCAATCGATGACCGACAGGTTCGGCAACGTCTGGCTCGATACCTGGGAAATCGCTTCGCCGGTGACCAGCGCATCGATGTGCAGGCGTTCGGCAATGCTCGACGCTGCGCGCAACATCATACGCTTCAACACGACGCCCATATGACTGTCGTCGACCTTGCCGAGAATTTCGCCCAGCACTTCTTCGAACGGAACACTGACAAATAGCACGCGTTGCGAGCTGCCGTACTTCTTCCAGATGAAATGCGCGACTTCCATCACGCCCAATTCGTGGGCACGACCGCCCAGATTGAAGAAGCAGAAGTGCGTCATCAGGCCGCGACGCAGGATCTGGTACGCGGCCACCGTCGAGTCAAACCCGCCGGACATCAGCACCAGCGTCTGCTCCAGCGCACCGAGCGGATAGCCGCCGATGCCATTGTGCTGGCTGTGGATTACGAACAACCGTTTGTCGCGAACTTCGATGCGGACTTCGATTTCAGGCGCTTTCAGGTCGATTCCGGCGGCACCGCACTCACGGCGCAGCTTGCTGCCGACGTATTTTTCGACGTCCATCGAGCTGAACGCATGCTTGCCCGCACGCTTGCAGCGCACCGAAAAGATCTTCCCGGCCAGCGCATCGCCGTAGTGCTGCTTGCACTTCTCGGTGATGTCGTCGAAGTCGCCCAGCGGGTACTCGTCGATCTGCAGAAAGTGCGCGATGCCCGGCATGCAGGTCAGGCGTTCGCCCATCTCTTTCAGGGCCTTGGGGTCGGTGACGCGGGTTTCCAGCTCGAGGTTGTCCCACACACCGTTCACCACCACGGCCGGGTCCAGGTCGCGGAGCACGGTGCGGATGTTCTTGGCCAGCTGGCGGATGAATTTCGTCCGGACAGGTCGGCTTTTGATGGTGATCTCGGGGAAGACTTTTACGATTAGTTTCATGAAAACAGCGCGCGCAGGGCCAGCCGAAAAAGGGGGGCGCGGATTATAGCGGAAATTGCTCAAGGTTTAACCAGTTAATGTGCAGAAGGTTTTGCGCGCACCAAAACGGGTCAATTTTCAGTTTGAGCGCTACATTAAAGGGCGAGATTTCTAGCTTTAAGGCGCATTCGACCTTCAGAAGCGTGAATTTGGGGCAAAAAACCCATGCTGGGGCACTGGCATGCAATTTGCTCCCTTGTGAGGCAGGTTGCCTTGGCAGAGTATTCGCGCCGGCATCACCACTATTAAGGGCATCCACTACCCGCCCTAATTCACCCGGAGGACACTATGTCGAAGTCGGTTCAACTCATCAAAGATCATGACGTCAAGTGGATTGATCTGCGCTTCACGGACACCAAAGGCACTCAGCACCACGTGACCATGCCGGCTCGCGATGCGCTGGAAGACGACTTCTTCGAAGTTGGCAAGATGTTCGACGGTTCCTCCATCGCTGGCTGGAAAGGCATCGAAGCCTCCGACATGATCCTGCTGCCGGACGACGAAACCGCCGTTCTGGACCCGTTCACCGAAGAGCCGACCCTGATCCTGGTCTGCGACATCATCGAACCTTCGACCATGCAAGGATACGATCGCGACCCGCGCGCCATCGCCCGCCGCGCCGAGGAATACCTGAAGACTACCGGTATCGGTGACACCGTATTCGCAGGTCCCGAGCCTGAGTTCTTCATCTTCGACGAAGTGAAGTTCAAGTCCGACATTTCCGGTTCGATGTTCAAGATCTACTCCGAGCAAGGCTCGTGGATGTCCGACCAGGACGTGGAAGGCGGCAACAAAGGCCACCGTCCAGGCGTGAAAGGTGGCTACTTCCCGGTTCCGCCGTTCGACCACGACCACGAAATCCGTACCTCCATGTGCAACGCACTGGAAGAAATGGGCCTGACCGTTGAAGTTCACCACCACGAAGTGGCAACTGCCGGCCAGAACGAAATCGGCGTCAAGTTCAACACCCTGGTGAAGAAAGCCGACGAAACCCAGACCCTGAAATACGTTGTGCACAACGTTGCCGACGCTTACGGCCGTACCGCGACCTTCATGCCGAAGCCTCTGTACGGCGACAACGGGTCGGGCATGCACGTTCACATGTCCATCTCCAAAGATGGCAAGAACACCTTCGCGGGTGAAGGTTATGCCGGCCTGTCCGACACCGCCCTGTACTTCATCGGCGGCATCATCAAGCACGGTAAGGCCCTGAACGGCTTCACCAACCCGGCCACCAACTCCTACAAGCGTCTGGTGCCAGGCTTCGAAGCGCCGGTCATGCTGGCCTACTCGGCTCGCAACCGTTCCGCCTCGATCCGTATTCCTTACGTCAACAGCCCGAAAGGCCGTCGTATCGAAGCCCGCTTCCCGGATCCGGCTGCCAACCCGTACCTGGCCTTCGCAGCGCTGCTGATGGCCGGTCTGGACGGTATCCAGAACAAGATCCACCCAGGCGATGCTGCCGACAAGAACCTGTACGACCTGCCGCCTGAAGAGGCGAAAGAAATCCCGCAAGTTTGCGGCAGCCTGAAAGAAGCCCTGGAAGAGCTGGACAAGGGCCGTGCGTTCCTGACCAAGGGCGGCGTGTTCTCCGACGACTTCATCGACGCTTACATCGCGCTGAAATCCGAAGAAGAAATCAAGGTCCGCACCTTCGTACACCCACTGGAATATGAGCTGTACTACAGCTGCTAAGCCCCACCGGGCGGTGCTCCTGCATCGCCCGCACCGGCTGAATACAAACGCCCCGGCTTGCCGGGGCGTTTGTATTTTCTGGTTACGTAAAGCGGCGTAACGCCTGTAACAGCCTCGCCGTGCAGCACTCGATAGGCCTGACTATCTATCGAGAGGAAACACCCCATGCCCCCACACGCCGTCCTGCACTTTCTGCGCAAGGATTTCGACATCGCATTCATGCGCTTGACGCTGGTGCTGATATTCGTCCTTTTCGGCTATAGCAAGTGGTTCCCCTACGAGGCCCAGGCGCTGCTGCCACTGCTCAGCAACAGCCCTCTGTTTGCCTGGATGTACCCCACCTTCGGCATTCAGGGTGCCAGTTACGCACTGGGCGTGGCGGAATGGGCCATCGGACTCGGGTTGATACTGGGGACTTGGATGCCACGGGTCAGCGTGATTGCCGCTGCGGCGTCCTGTGTCACCTATATGACGACCCTTACCCTGATCTTCACCACGCCCGACAACTGGGAAGCCTCGGCGGGTGGCTTTCCGGCCATGGGCGGCGCCACATCGTTTCTGTTCAAGGACGCGGTACTGCTGGCCGGCTCTGCGCTGTTGCTCAAAAGCGACCTGCTGAAGGTACTGGCACTACGTATCAGTCACCGTCCCCCCCAATGATCCACCGCGCTCGCACACATGCCCGCTCCCACAGGGGCTTGTGGGGCTTGAATACATCTCTGGATGTGAAGTGAGCTGGGTCAACCGCCGCGACTGTCCTATGCTGCACCTCATCGCTTTCTTTATCGGTCGATTTCATGGCTCGCGCCTTTTTCTACATCCTGCTGCTGATCGCCCTGCCCGCCAACGCGCAGATCTACAAGTACACCGACGCCAGCGGCAACACGGTGTACAGCGATCACGCCCCGGACGGCGTGCGGGCGCAGCCGGTGGAGTTGCCGCCGCTCAACAGCGTCCAGCCTCAGGCACCGAGCGCCCCTCCTTCAGACACCCCCAGCCCTGCGCCAGCGCGCAATGCCTACGAAGTGCTGGAGCTGACCGGCCTGCCCACCGAGGAGGCCCTGCGCGCCAACAACGGCACCTTCACGGTCAGCGTGCTGATCAAGCCGCGCCTGCAACCGCCGCATCAACTGCGCCTGCTGCTGGACGACGCGCCTTATGGCCAGCCGAGCAATGTGCCGATCCTGCAGCTGGTGAACGTCGACCGGGGTGAGCATCGGCTGGCGGTGCAGGTGATCAATGGCGAGACGATCATTCAGCAGAGTCCTGCGGTGGTGTTCACCGTACAGCGGGTGCACAAGCCATGACGCGAGGATTGATTGCCTTGTGCCTGTCGCTGATCGCGTTTGGCGCATCGGCCGAGGTGTTCACTTACATCGACGCCCAAGGCAATCGCGTCTACACCGATCAACCGCGCGGCAACGCCAAGCGTGTGCCGCTGGCCACCAGCAATCGCATGGCCTCGAATCCGACCGCCACTGCACCGGTCAAGCCGTCGAAGCAATCAGCAGAGCCGCCGCTGTTCCACTACGACATGCTGCGGGTGCTAATCCCCGAGCCGGACGCGACCATTCGCAGCAGCGCCGGGGAGCTGATCGTCAGCGTCACCAGCGAGCCGGGCCTGCAAAGAGGTCATCGGTATCGCCTGCTGCTGGATGGCCAGGCCGTCGGCGAACCCGGCCTGAGCCCGGTGTTCCCGCTGAGCAACATCGATCGTGGCAGCCACAACCTGTCGGTCGAGATCCTTGATGCCGAGGGCCGCACCGTGGAGAAAACCGCGAACCAGCCGTTCCACATGCAGCGCATTTCCCTGGCACAGAAGCGTCAGGTCAAACCGTGCGTCAGCGCCGACTATGGCGTGCGCCCGGAATGCCCGCTGAAAGACAAACCCGCCGAACCGAAAAATCCTTTCCTGCGTTTCTTCTGACGCCGTTCAGCTTTGCGCACTATATTGGTGCAATACGCTGCACCGTACTCACATTCCAACCCATTTTGGTTCGAAAGTACCCGCCAGAGCGGTTTGACTGCCACGCAAACGAGCGTCAAACGCCCGTTTCAGGGGTTGAACGCTTCTTTTCGGAGCCTTGGTTTGGTTTTTGCATTTTCCTCGCATCAGCGCTGTATCCCTGCGCGCGCCATGCTCCAAAAGAGGTCCTCATGACCATCAGTGACGCACTGCATCGCTTGCTACTCGACAACCTGACCACCGCCACCATCCTGCTCGACAGCGAATTGCGCCTCGAGTACATGAACCCGGCGGCGGAGATGCTGCTGGCCATCAGCGGTCAGCGCAGCCATGGGCAGTTCATCAGCGAGCTGTTCACCGAGTCCACCGAGGCGCTCAACTCGTTGCGCCAGGCGGTGGAGCAGGCGCACCCGTTCACCAAGCGCGAAGCGATGCTCACCGCCCTCACCGGCCAGACCCTGACCGTGGATTACGCGGTGACGCCGATTCTCAGCAACGGCGCGACCCTGCTCCTGCTGGAAGTCCATCCCCGTGACCGCCTGCTGCGGATCACCAAGGAAGAGGCGCAACTGTCGAAACAGGAAACCAGCAAGATGCTGGTGCGCGGTCTGGCCCACGAGATCAAGAATCCGCTGGGCGGCATCCGTGGTGCCGCGCAGTTGCTGGCCCGGGAACTGCCGGAAGACAGCCTGCGCGACTACACCAACGTGATCATCGAAGAGGCCGACCGCCTGCGCAATCTGGTCGACCGCATGCTCGGCTCGAACAAACTGCCGTCGCTGGCCCTGTGCAACGTCCACGAAGTGCTGGAGCGCGTCTGCCAACTGGTCGAGGCCGAAAGCCAGGGCTGCATCACGCTGGTGCGCGATTACGACCCGAGCATTCCCGACGTCCTGATCGATCGTGAACAAATGATTCAGGCGGTGCTGAACATCGTGCGCAACGCGATGCAGGCCATCAGCAGCCAGAACGAGCTGCGCCTGGGCCGCATCAGCCTGCGCACCCGCGCCATGCGCCAGTTCACCATCGGCCACGTCCGCCATCGCCTGGTGACCAAGATCGAGATTATCGACAACGGTCCGGGCATTCCGGCGGAGCTCCAGGAAACCATCTTCTTTCCCATGGTCAGCGGCCGTCCGGACGGTACCGGGCTGGGCCTGGCCATCACCCAGAACATCATCAGCCAGCACCAGGGCCTGATCGAGTGTGACAGCCATCCAGGCCACACCACGTTCTCGATCTTTCTGCCACTGGAACAAGGAGCCACATCGACATGAGCCGTAGTGAAACCGTGTGGATCGTCGATGACGACCGTTCTATCCGTTGGGTTCTGGAAAAAGCCCTGCAACAGGAAGGCATGACCACCCAGAGCTTCGACAGTGCCGATGGCGTGATGAGCCGCCTCGCACGCCAGCAGCCGGACGTGATCATCTCTGACATCCGCATGCCAGGTGCGAGCGGCCTGGACCTGCTGGCGCGGATCCGCGAGCAGCACCCGCGGCTGCCGGTGATCATCATGACCGCCCACTCCGATCTGGACAGCGCTGTCGCCTCCTATCAGGGCGGCGCGTTCGAGTACCTGCCCAAGCCGTTCGACGTCGACGAAGCGGTGTCGCTGGTCAAGCGCGCCAACCAGCACGCCCAGGAACAGCAAGGCCTGGAAGTCGCCCCGACCCTGACCCGCACCCCGGAAATCATCGGCGAAGCGCCGGCAATGCAGGAAGTGTTTCGTGCCATCGGGCGCTTGAGCCACTCCAACATCACCGTGCTGATCAACGGCGAATCCGGGACCGGTAAAGAACTGGTGGCCCACGCCCTGCACCGCCACAGCCCGCGCGCGGCCTCGCCGTTCATCGCGCTGAACATGGCGGCGATCCCGAAAGACCTGATGGAATCCGAGCTGTTCGGCCACGAGAAAGGCGCGTTCACCGGCGCGGCCAACCTGCGTCGCGGCCGTTTCGAGCAGGCCGACGGCGGTACGCTGTTCCTCGATGAAATCGGCGACATGCCGGCGGACACCCAGACCCGTCTGCTGCGGGTGCTGGCCGATGGCGAGTTCTATCGCGTTGGCGGGCACGTGCCGGTCAAGGTTGATGTACGAATCATCGCCGCGACTCACCAGAATCTGGAAACCCTGGTTCACGCCGGGAAATTCCGTGAGGACTTGTTCCACCGCCTCAACGTGATCCGCATCCACATCCCGCGCCTGTCGGACCGTCGCGAAGACATCCCGACCCTGGCCAAGCACTTCCTCAGCCGCGCCGCGCAAGAGCTGGCGGTTGAGCCGAAGCTGCTGAAAAGCGAGACCGAGGAATACCTGAAAAACCTGCCGTGGCCAGGCAACGTGCGGCAGCTGGAAAACACCTGCCGCTGGATTACCGTGATGGCGTCCGGGCGCGAGGTGCACATCAGCGACCTGCCGCCGGAACTGCTGAGCCTGCCGCAGGACTCGGCGCCAGTGACCAACTGGGAACAGGCGCTGCGTCAGTGGGCCGATCAGGCCCTGGCGCGCGGCCAGTCGAGCCTGCTCGACAGCGCGGTGCCGGCGTTCGAGCGAATCATGATCGAGACCGCGTTGAAGCACACCGCCGGACGTCGTCGCGATGCGGCCGTGCTGCTGGGCTGGGGCCGCAACACCTTGACCCGCAAGATCAAGGAACTCGGCATGAAGGTCGATGGCGGGGATGACGATGAGGGCGATGAAGGCTGAGACTCAGCGCCAGCCTGCACCGCCGCAAGGCACCGTGACCCTTAATCGGGCACGGCAACTGGCTCAGGCTTGCACTGTAAACCGCTAAAAATCCCATCCTGAAAAAAGACGAAGGCCCCGTATTACGGGGCCTTCGTCATTGTGCCGGGCTTTTTTGTTTCAAAACGAGAAAAACTGGCACGCCCCCTGCAATAACTCCTTCAGGTGATTCGATTCACCCACCCTTTCGGGGGCCTTGGTACAGGCAGGCCGGGGATTCCCCTCTTTACACCGGACTCAGCGAGTCCACCCTTTTGGGGCCCTTGATACAGGCAGGTCAGGGGTTCCTTCTTTACACCGGCTCAGAACGCGATGCGATGAGCCCGCCCGTTTCGGGAACCTTGGTACAGGCAGGCCGGGGATTCCCTCTTTTATTGCTCCCGGAGATGGATCTCCAGCCGCCAGCGGTCATCGACCGCCTGGCCGGCCCAGTCGCCCTGCAGCGGCCGCGCCGCCACCAGCGTCAGCAACAATCCCCCGTCACTCAACCGCGTCCGCCAGTTCACGTCCTTGCCGTTGAGCTTGAGCTGGCCTTTCTGCGCCTTGCCTTCAGCCCCGAACAACAGCGCAACGCTGCCATCGACGATCTCGCCGTGCAGCTTCGGCTCGTTGTTGAACCAGACCGCCAGACCGCCATCGATCACATCGACCTGCTGCAAGACGGTTGGGTCAGGCGTGGTCAAACGGCCGATCATCATCCCGACCATCACACCGACGATCGCCAGCGATGCCATCACCCGCGGGAATAGTTTCGAACGCGGATCCGCTTGCGGCGTAGAATGCGCGTCATCTTTACCTTCGGAGCCGTGCATGTTTCACGTCATCCTTTTTCAACCGGAAATTCCGCCGAACACCGGCAACGTTATCAGGCTGTGCGCCAACAGCGGCTGCCACCTGCATTTGATCGAACCGCTGGGTTTCGAGATGGACGACAAGCGCCTGCGCCGCGCCGGTCTCGACTACCACGAGTATGCCACTTTGCAGCGCCACGCCGACCTCGCCAGTTGCCTGGAAAGCCTCGGTCATCCACGGCTGTTCGCCTTCACCACCAAGGGTTCGAGGCCGTTTCACGACGCCGCGTTCGTCCCCGGCGATGCGTTCATCTTCGGCCCGGAGAGCCGTGGCCTGCCGCCGGAAGTGCTCGATGCCCTGCCCGGCGAACAGCGCCTGCGCATGCCGATGCGCGAAGGCTGCCGCAGCCTGAACCTGTCCAACACCGTGGCGGTGGCCGTGTACGAAGCGTGGCGGCAGAACGACTTCAAGTAACGCCATTCGATCGCCCAAGAAAAAAGCGCCGGTAACGGCGCTTTTTTCGTTGTTGCATCGACCGCTTACTGAACGGTCGGAGTCTCGCCGGATTCCTGCATGCGCTGCAGCTCTTGCGCGTACAAGGCGTCGAAGTTCACCGGGGCCAGCATCAGGGCCGGGAACGAACCGCGGGTCACCAGGCTGTCCAGGGTTTCGCGAGCGTAAGGGAACAGGATGTTCGGGCAGAACGCACCCAGGGTGTGGCTCATCGAAGCCGCGTCCAGGTTCTTGATCAGGAAGATACCAGCCTGTTGCACTTCAGCGATGAAGGCCACTTCTTCACCGTTTTTCACAGTGACGGACAGGGTCAGCACGACTTCGTAGAAATCGCCTTCCAGCGCCTTCTGACGGGTGTTCAGATCCAGACCGACGGTCGGGTCCCACTGCTGGCGGAAGATCGCCGGGCTTTTCGGGGCTTCGAAGGACAGGTCGCGTACGTAGATGCGCTGCAAGGAGAATTGCGGTGCGGTTTCTTCTTCGCTGGCTGCAGTGTTCTGTTGGTCAGTCATCTCAGATCCTTTCTGATCTTGGGTCTTTTAGGGTTCTTTACGTGTGCAGCAGGTCAGGCCTTGAGCAGCGCGTCGAGCTTGCCGGCACGCTCCAGGGCATACAAATCATCACATCCGCCGACGTGGGTGTCGCCGATCCAGATCTGCGGCACGGACGTGCGTCCGGCCTTCTGGGCCATGGCGGCGCGCACCTGCGGCTTGCCATCGACCTTGATCTCTTCGAAGGCCACGCCTTTGTTCGCGAGCAGGTACTTGGCGCGCGAGCAGTAAGGGCAGTAATCGCTGGAGTAGACGATGACGTCGCTCATGTCACTTCACCAACGGCAGGTTGTCGCCTTTCCAGCTGGAAATCCCGCCGGACAGCTTGGCGGCGGTGAAGCCGGCCTTCATCAGCTCGCGGGCGTGGGTGCCGGCGGTCTGGCCCAGGGCGTCGACCAGAATGATGGTCTTGGCCTTGTGTTTTTCCAGCTCGCCGATGCGGGCGGCCAGTTTGTCCTGGGGAATGTTCACCGCACCAACGATGTGACCGGCGGCGTAGTCCTTGCTCGGACGGATGTCCACCACCACGCCGGCTTCCTTGTTGACCAGTGCGGTCAGCTCGCCCGTGCTCAGGCTTTTACCGCCGCCCTGCACCGTATGCGCCAGCAGCAAAGCCAGCAGTACGACGAAGATACCGACAAGAATGTAGTGGTTAGTGGCAAATTCAATCAGGTGAGCAACCATCGAAGGAGGTTCCAGGGCGTTAAAATGTCGGCCAGTATACACAGCCACTATGGTCGGCCAAACCCCGTCCGGCGGTGACGCCGCCGGAACTTCGCTTTAAACTCCAACTCCCTTTTCCATCGCCCTCTTCTTATTAGCCACGAGTGGATTCCATGACTACCACGCCTAAACCTTTGGTCCTGATGATTCTCGACGGCTTCGGTCACAGCGACAGCCCCGAGTCCAACGCCGTCTATGCGGCCAAGAAGCCTGTGCTGGATCGCCTGTGGGCCACCGTGCCGAACGGCTTGATCTCGGGCAGCGGCATGGACGTCGGTCTGCCGGACGGCCAGATGGGCAACTCCGAAGTCGGCCATATGAACCTCGGCGCCGGGCGCGTGGTGTATCAGGACTTCACCCGTGTGACCAAAGCGATCCGCGACGGCGAGTTCTTCGAGAACCCGACCATCTGCGCCGCCGTGGACAAGGCAGTGGCCGCCGGCAAGGCTGTGCATTTCATGGGGCTGCTGTCGGACGGCGGCGTTCACAGCCACCAGGATCACCTGATCGCCATGGCCGAACTGGCCTTCAAGCGCGGCGCCGAAAAAATCTACCTGCACGCCTTCCTCGACGGCCGTGACACCCCGCCGAAGAGCGCTGCCTCGTCGATCGAACTGCTCGACGCGACCTTCCAGGCCCTCGGCAAAGGTCGTATCGCCAGCCTGATTGGTCGCTACTACGCCATGGATCGCGACAACCGTTGGGATCGCGTGGCCCAGGCCTACAACCTGATCGTTGATGGCAAGGGCGAATTCAACGCCGCCACCGCCCAGGAAGGTCTGGAAGCCGCCTACGCCCGTGGCGAGAGCGACGAATTCGTCAAAGCCACCAGCATCGGCGAGCCGGTAAAAGTCGAAGACGGCGACGCCGTGGTGTTCATGAACTTCCGCGCCGACCGCGCCCGCGAGCTGAGCCGCGTATTTGTAGAAGATGGTTTCAAGGAGTTCGAGCGCGCACGCCAGCCAAAAGTGCAGTACGTGGGCCTGACCCAGTACGCCGCCAGCATCCCGGCCCCCGCCGCCTTCGCGCCGGGCAGCCTGGAAAACGTGCTCGGCGACTACCTGGCGAAAAACGGCAAGACCCAGCTGCGCATCGCCGAAACCGAGAAATACGCCCACGTGACCTTCTTCTTCTCCGGTGGCCGCGAAGAGCCGTTCCCGGGCGAAGAGCGCATCCTGATCCCGTCGCCGAAAGTCGCCACCTATGACTTGCAGCCGGAGATGAGCGCGCCGGAAGTCACCGACCGCATCGTCGAGGCCATCGAGAACCAGCGTTACGACGTGATCGTGGTCAACTACGCCAATGGCGACATGGTCGGCCATAGCGGCGTGTTCGAAGCCGCGGTCAAAGCCGTGGAATGCCTGGACACCTGCGTCGGCCGCATCATCGACGCTCTGGAAAAAGTCGGCGGCGAAGCGCTGATCACCGCCGACCACGGCAACGTCGAGCAGATGGCTGACGAAGCCACCGGCCAGGCGCACACCGCACACACCACCGAGCCGGTGCCGTTCATCTATGTCGGCAAGCGCGACCTGAAAGTCCGCGAAGGCGGCGTGCTGGCGGACGTGGCGCCGACCATGCTGAAACTGCTGGGTCTGGAAAAACCGGCGGAAATGACTGGCACTTCGATTCTGGTGTGATCGCCCGTCAAAAACACCGCAAAACCCTGTGGGAGCTGGCTTGCCAGCGATAGCAATCTGACAGCCAACAACCCTGTTGAATGTTCAGACGCCATCGCGGGCAAGCCAGCTCCCACAGTGGTTTATGGAGATTTTGAAATGGAATTCGGCCTGTCGCTTGCCCCAGTTATCACACAGTCCCAATTGGGCGTTTTTTTTGCTGCGTCGGGCGGGCATACTAGGCCGTCCCTTACCCTGGTGCCGCCCGCCTCTATGCTTCGCGTCCTGATCGCCCTCGCTCTGACATGCCTGCTCCAACCGGCCTTCGCGGATGAGCGCGCGCAAACCCAACAGCAACTGGACGCCACGCGCCAGGACATTGCCGAGCTGAAAAAACTGCTGGGCAAGCTCCAGGAAGAAAAATCCGGGGTGCAAAAGGAGCTCAAGGGCACCGAAACCGAGATGGGCAAGCTCGAGAAGCAGGTCGAAGCCTTGCAGAAAGAGCTGAAGAAGAGCGAATCCGAGCTTCAGCGGCTCGATGCGGAGAAAAAAAAACTCCAGAGCGCGCGCACTGAACAGCAGCGACTGATCGCCATCCAGGCCCGCGCCGCCTACCAGAACGGTCGCCAGGAATACCTCAAACTGCTGCTCAACCAGCAGAATCCCGAAAAATTCGCCCGCACCCTCACCTATTACGACTACCTGAGCCAGGCCCGCCTGGAGCAGCTGAAGAGCTTCAACGAAACCCTGCGCCAGTTGGCCAATGTCGAAAAGGACATCGGCTTGCAGCAGGCTCAGTTGCTGGCGCAGCAAAGTGATCTCGACACTCAGCGCGAAGCGCTCGACAAGGTCCGCAAGGAGCGCCAGCAGGCCCTCGCCAAGTTGAACGAAGACGTGAAAGCCCGGGACCAGAAACTGGCCGCCCGCGAGCAGGATCAGGCAGACCTGTCTAAAGTCCTTAAAACCATTGAAGAAACCCTGGCCCGCCAGGCCCGTGAGGCAGAAGAAGCGCGACAGAAAGCGCTCATCGCCCAGCAGGAAGCCGAAAAAAAGCGTTTGCGTGAGGCCGAGGCGGAAAACACCGACGCCCCACGCAAACCGGTCAGATCGACGCCTGGCGCCCTGGTGTCCAGCGGCGGCGAGACCTTCGGTGGCCCTTTTGCGTCAAGTCGGGGAAAACTTCCATGGCCGGTTGATGGTCGACTGCTGGCACGCTTTGGCGAAACCCGTGGCGACGATGCGCGCACCAAGTGGGATGGCGTGATGATCAGCGCCTCCGCCGGCAGCCAGGTGCATGCCGTTCACGGTGGGCGCGTGGTGTTTGCCGACTGGCTGCGCGGTGCCGGGCTGCTGGTGATCCTCGATCACGGCAACGGTTTTCTGAGTCTTTACGGTCACAACCAGACGCTACTGAAGTCCGCAGGTGACGTGGTAAAAGCCGGTGAGTCCATCTCCACTGTGGGTAACAGTGGCGGCCAGGACACACCAGCGCTGTATTTCGCAATTCGTCAGCAGGGTCACCCGAGTGATCCGGCGCAATGGTGCCGTGCGCAAGGATAAGCACGCCATCTAATTCAGGAGTTCGTTCGACATGCTGCATTTGTCCCGCCTTACCTCGCTGGCCCTGACGATCGCCCTGGTGATCGGCGCGCCTCTGGCGTTTGCCGCTCAACCGGCTCCGGCCGTCGCTCCGGCAGGTACTGCCGCGACTTCCAAGGCGCCGTTGCCGCTGGAAGAGCTGCGCACCTTTGCCGAGGTCATGGACCGGATCAAGGCCGCCTATGTCGAGCCCGTGGACGACAAGACCCTGCTGGAAAACGCGATCAAGGGCATGCTCAGCAACCTTGATCCGCACTCCGCCTACCTGGGCCCTGAAGACTTTGCCGAGTTGCAGGAAAGCACCAGCGGTGAATTCGGTGGCCTGGGCATCGAAGTCGGCGCCGAGGACGGCTTCATCAAGGTCGTGTCGCCGATCGATGACACTCCGGCGTCGAAGGCCGGCATCCAGGCCGGCGACTTCATCGTCAAGATCAACGGCGCACCGACCCGCGGCCAGACCATGACCGAAGCCGTGGACAAGATGCGCGGCAAGATCGGCCAGAAGATCACCCTGACCCTGGTGCGCGACGGCGGCACGCCGTTCGATGTAACCCTGGCTCGCGCCGTGATCCAGGTGAAGAGCGTCAAGGCGCAACTGCTGGAGTCGGGCTACGGCCTGATCCGCATCACTCAGTTCCAGGTCAAGACCGGCGAAGAGGTCTCCAAGGCCCTGGCCAAGCTGCGCAAGGACAATGGCAAGAAGCTCAACGGCATCATCCTCGACCTGCGCAACAACCCGGGCGGCGTGCTGCAGGCGGCGGTGGAGGTGGTCGACCACTTCATCACCAAAGGCCTGATCGTCTACACCAAGGGCCGGATCGCCAACTCCGAACTTCGCTTCTCCGCCACCGGCAAGGACGAAAGCGAAGCCGTGCCGATGGTCGTGCTGATCAACGGTGGCAGTGCCTCGGCCTCGGAAATCGTCGCCGGCGCCCTGCAGGATCAGAAACGCGCCGTGGTCATGGGCACCACCAGTTTCGGCAAGGGCTCGGTACAGACCGTGCTGCCGCTGAACAACGACCGCGCACTGAAGATCACCACTGCACTGTACTTCACGCCGAACGGTCGCTCGATCCAGGCCCAGGGCATTGTTCCGGACATCGAAGTACGCAAGGCCAAGATCACCAACGAAGCGGACGGCGACTACTTCAAGGAAGCGGACCTGCAAGGTCACCTGGGCAACGGCAACGGTGGCGCGGACAAACCGACCGGCTCGGGCGGCAAGGCCAAGGCGATGCCGCAGGATGACGATTACCAGCTGGCCCAGGCACTGAGCCTGCTCAAAGGCTTGAGCATCACGTCCGGCCGTTGAGGATGTCTTTGCGTCTGGTCTTTGTCCTGCTGTGCTGTCTGGCGGGCGCTGCTCACGCAGAACCTGCCAGACCCACACCTCAAAAAGCCTACCTGACACTGATCATCGATGACCTGGGGCAGAACCTGCCCCGGGATCGCCGGGTGCTGGCCCTGCCCGGGCCGGTCACCACGGCGATCATGCCCGACACCCCGCACGCCACCGAATTCGCCCGCGAAGCCCATCGCGCCGGCAAGATCGTGATCCTGCACATGCCGATGGACCCGGCCACAGGCCCGTTCGCCTGGCATCCCGAACTGCCCATCGAAGAACTCGAGAAACGGCTGAACGCCGCGTTCAAAATGGTCCCCTACACCGCCGGCATCAACAACCATATGGGCAGTCGCATGACTGCGCAGCCGGTGGCCATGGCGTGGTTGATGGGCGAGTTGCAGCGCCGCCACAAGTTCTTCGTCGACAGCCGGACCAGCGCCCAGACTGTCGCCGCGCAGCAGGCACAGAAGATCGATCTGGCAAGTGTTTCGCGGGATGTATTTCTCGATGACGAGCGCACCGAAGCGGCGATCCTGACTCAATTGCAGGCGGCAATCAGCCTGGCCCACAAACAGGGTTCAGCCGTGATGATCGGGCACCCTTATCCACAGACACTCGCGGTGCTGGAACGGGAGCTGCCAAAGTTGAAAGCCCAAGGCATCGAGTGGATCGACATCAAGCAGATGATCAGCGTGCGCAGCAATCGCGCCACGGCCGCACACGGCAAAAACGGTGTCTACCGATAAATGCCCTGATACAACCGCTACACATAGTTATTGCCTGACGACTCGCCCGCGTCTGGATAGTCACCCCTGTAATGGTTAGCGACTCTTGTGGGTCGCCTTGCAAACTTCAGGACTGACTATGACAGGCATCGACAGCAACACATTATCTGCGCAGCGAATGGAACCGATCCGGTTCGGCAATCTGCTGATCAATTTCACCAGCGAATTCCACCGGATCTGGGACAGCCGCGGCTCCGGTTCCGCGGTTGGCAGTTTTTGGCGCCCGGCTCCCGCCCCCGATCTGCTACCGGGGTATTTCCCGTTGGGGGATGTGGCCGTGACCGGGTACGAAAACGTCAATGGAAACAGAATCGTGGCTGTCGTCCGTGAAGGCGAGCCGCAAGGCGGTGGCCCCTCCCGGAGCAACGCACTCAGCCCGCCCACGGACTACGAAAGAGTCTGGAAGGACGCCAACTCCGGAGCCGCCGCCGACTGCACGGTATGGCGCCCGATCCCTCCTCCCGGCTATGTGGCCATGGGGTTTGTCTGCTCCAATGGTCGCGACAAGCCATTACTCAATGCGATCCGCTGTATCCGCGAAGATCTGGTCATGCCCGCAACCGTTGGCGATTTGATCTGGGATGACAAAGGCAGTGGTGCCAGGCAGAACTTCAGCGCCTGGGACATTGAACCTGCGCAGGCTGCTGCGGGTGAAATCCACTTTGCAGCGGGCACGTTCTTCGGAGTCCAGAGCCACTCCAAACCTGTGAATGCCACCGTCCATGCGTTGCGAATGCAGCTTCCCCGACAGTCCATACCTGCACCCGAGGCGCCTGAACTGTCGGGGTATGGAGCCCCTCCGGAACTGGCACCGGCCAAGGTCACACAGACCGTGCGAATTCCATGGTTCGCGGTAAACGATCAACTGTCTGCGGGCGAGCAGTTGTCCACTTCCCCGTTCTACCGTCTGGAACGCTCGGATCAATATGTCCTGGTGGGGCACGGCCACAACACCACTGATCTGCCGCGGCCTTTCAAATGGAAAGCGGTTCGCGCCCAGAACTCGCAGATGCAGCAGATTTTCAGTCGCCTCACCGCTATCGAGTTCTCGACAGCGTGGTCAGCGCTGCCTTCGAGCGCACCCCCTGCCATCCGTTTCTCGGCACATCTGTACAAGGACTTTACCTACTGCGAGACATCAGCCAGCGGCTGGGATGAATCGCGCCCACTGGACATCGTCGCCATGGCTGCCAAACACAAGGCCGTGGCGATCTATCAAATACAAAGTATCTATACGTTGAGGCGCGCAGACGGCACTCATGTAGCAGTGAGCGTGGGTTACACCGATGATGAAAGCCTTTACCTGACCGAGTATCCGCCAGAAAGCGACAGCACGCTGACCTTCACTCCGCAACTGGCGACAGAACCACCTGCAAGCGAAAGCCGTTCAGACAGTGACAATATCGATTTCGCCCCTCAGCCGACGACAGAGGAAGAAGTCGCTACAAATACCGTCCCATGATCTCGTCGACCACACCGTCCTTGCGCATCTGATCCAGCTCGGCCTGCAACCGGGCAACCGTTGCATCGGGCACGTCCTTGTTCAGTGCCAGATACAGTTCGGCACTGTTGAAGCGCAGTACGGTTTTCAACCCGGTCACCCCATCCTGCCGCGCCAGATAACGGCCGGCAGGATCGCCGGTGGCCCACAGATCGATCTGACCGCTGACGAGTTTTTTGGCGTTGTCCTGATCGCGCAGCACCACCACCGGCTTCAGGCCCTGTTTGGTCAACGTCTCGGCAATCGCATCGCCCTTGTAGGCGCCGATCTTGTATTTGCGCGCGTCATTTAGGGTTTCGAGGGTGATTTTGCTGTCGGCCCTGGCCAGCATGACCCAGTCGTCCGGGCCGATCGGGCCGACCCACTTGAAGAGTTTTTCGCGATCCGGCAGCCGCGCCATGACGAACGCTCCGTAACCGGGATTCTCCAGCGCCAGCTTGTAGACCCGCTCCCAGGGGAAGCGCAGGGTCAGGCTGTAAGTGATGCCGGCACGCTTGAACATCTCGCGCACGATGTCCGTGGCGATGCCATTGATGTTTTCATCCTGGGCGAAATTCTTGCCGTTCTTCGCCATGTTGTACGGCGGGAAGTTTTCGGTGAGGAGCACCAGATCGGTGTCGGGACTTTCCTCGGCGTGGCCGGTGTTGATCAACAACACGGAGGCACTGGCGAGGGCGAGAAGCAGGCGTTTGATCATGTCGGGCTACCGAAATCCATGGCGTGCCCAAGAGTGCCTTGGGTACGCCATGCTGTCCACTGGCCTGTATGGATGTTTAGCGCATTACGATGCCGCGGTGAGCCATGTAGGCCTTGGCTTCCTGAACGGTGTATTCGCCGAAGTGGAAAATACTCGCCGCCAGTACTGCACTGGCGTGGCCTTCAAGGATGCCGTCAGCCAGATGCTGCAGGTTGCCGACGCCGCCGGAAGCGATCACCGGAATGCCCAGCGCATCGCTGATGGCGCGGGTCACGCCGAGGTCGAAACCGTTTTTCATGCCGTCCTGATCCATGCTGGTCAGGAGGATTTCACCGGCACCCAGGCCTTCCATTTTCTTCGCCCACTCGACTGCGTCGAGGCCGGTCGGCTTGCGGCCGCCGTGGGTGAAGATCTCCCAGCGCGGGGTTTCGCCCGGGCCGGAGACCTTCTTCGCGTCGATGGCGACGACGATGCATTGCGAGCCGAAATGCTGCGCCGCTTCGCCGACGAACTCCGGGTTGAACACGGCAGCGGTGTTGATCGACACCTTGTCCGCACCGGCATTGAGCAGGTTGCGAATGTCCTGCACGGTACGCACACCACCGCCGACGGTCAGCGGGATAAACACCTGGCTGGCCATGCGCTCGACGGTGTGCAGCGTGGTGTCACGGCCATCGACGCTGGCGGTGATGTCGAGAAAGGTAATCTCGTCGGCACCCTGCTCGTCGTAGCGACGGGCGATTTCCACCGGGTCGCCGGCGTCACGGATGTTCTCGAACTTCACACCTTTGACGACCCGGCCGTTGTCCACGTCCAGGCAAGGGATGATGCGTTTGGCTAACGCCATTGGCTTAATCTCCGATTAAGAGTTGCAAGCTTCAAGCTGCTAGCTGCAAGAAAGAGCAGATTGCGGTCGCGCTTCTGACTTGCAGCTCGAAGCTTATGGCTTGGAGCTGGCCGCGTAGCCATCACAAAAAGCCTGAGCCTCTGCAACATCCAGAGTGCCCTCGTAAATCGCGCGCCCTGTGATGGCGCCGATGATGCCTGGCGCCTTGGCGTCGAGCAGCGACTTGATGTCACCGAGGTTGTGAATGCCGCCGGAGGCGATCACCGGGATCTTCGTGGCAGCCGCCAGCGCAGCGGTGAACGGTACGTTGCAGCCCTGCATCATGCCGTCTTTGGCGATGTCGGTATAAACGATCGAGGACACGCCGTCGGCTTCGAACTGCTTGGCCAGGTCGATGACCTGCACGGTGCTGATCTCAGCCCAGCCATCGGTGGCGACAAAACCGTCCTTGGCGTCGAGGCCGACGATGATCTTGCCCGGGAACGCGCGGCAGGCTTCAGCGACGAACGCCGGATCCTTCACCGCTTTGGTGCCGATGATCACGTAGCTGACGCCGGCCTTGACGTAGTGCTCGATGGTTTCCAGCGAACGAATGCCGCCGCCGATCTGGATCGGCAGGGTCGGGTAGCGCTTGGCGATCGCGGTCACCACTTCGCCGTTGACCGGCTGGCCTTCGAAAGCGCCGTTCAGATCGACCAGATGCAGACGACGGCAGCCGCCCTCCACCCACTTGGCAGCCATGCTCACCGGGTCATCGGAGAACACTGTGGAATCTTCCATGCGGCCCTGGCGCAGACGTACGCAGGCACCGTCTTTAAGATCGATAGCGGGAATAATCAGCATGCTTTTTCCTTCGTCAAAAGAGCTGCAAGCTGCAAGCCATAAGCTGCAAGCGCGCACGCGTGTGTACTTCTTGCAGCTTGCAGCTTGAAGCTTGCCGCTGCCCTAATTCTTCTCGAGCGCCCACAGGTCGCTTTCGATGCTTTCAAACCGCTCCTTGAGGTGGGTCTGCACATCGAAAATCGCCCTGTTGTAATAGTGCGGAGCAATTTCGCGGGTAAACAGCTCAAGAATTTCCGCCGCCTCGAACGAACCCAGGTCCAGTTCGAAACGATCCTCCATGAACCGCTGAATCTTGCGGTTGGCCTCGCTCTCCTGCTCGGGAGTGAGGGTCAGTATCGGCGGCTTGGATTTCTTGACGGCCATTTACCAGCGACCGTCCCACGCCGCGAAGTTCTGCAGCAATTGCAGGCCATGGGTATGGCTCTTCTCCGGGTGGAACTGCACGGCGAAACGCGAACCTTCGGCCAGCGCCGCGGCGAAATCGACGCCGTAATGACCGCTGCCGACCACCTGCCGCGGGTTGCCGGCGGCGATGTAGTAGCTGTGCACGAAGTAGAAACGCGCCAGGTCCGGAATGTTGTGCCACAGCGGATGATCCACCGCCTGCTTCACTTCGTTCCAGCCCATGTGCGGGACTTTCAGGTGCTCGCCGTCTTCATGCAGGTCTTTGCCGAAGAACTTCACCGCGCCCGGGAACAGGCCGATGCAGTCGACGCCGTCGTTCTCTTCGCTGGAGTCGAGCAAGGCTTGCATGCCGACGCAGATGCCGAGAAACGGACGGTCCTGGCTGACTTCACGCACCAGCGAATCGAAACCGAGGCGACGGATCTCCGCCATGCAATCGCGAATCGCGCCGACACCGGGGAACACCACGCGGTCGGCTTCGCGGATCACTGCCGCATCGCTGGTGATCAGCACCTTGCCGGCACCGACGTGCTCGAGGGCCTTGGCCACCGAGTGCAGGTTGCCCATGCCGTAATCGATAACTGCAACCGTCTGCATTACAGGACGCCCTTGGTCGAAGGCATCTGGCCGGCCATGCGCTCGTCCAGCTCGACGGCCATGCGCAGCGCGCGGCCGAAAGCCTTGAACACGGTTTCGATCTGGTGGTGAGTGTTGGTGCCGCGCAGGTTGTCGATGTGCAGGCTGACCAGCGCGTGGTTGACGAAGCCCTGGAAGAATTCCTGGAACAGGTCGACGTCGAAGCCGCCAACGGTGGCGCGGGTGTACGGCACGTGCATCTGCAGGCCTGGGCGGCCGGAGAAGTCGATCACCACGCGCGACAGCGCTTCATCGAGCGGCACGTAGGCGTGGCCGTAGCGACGGATGCCTTTCTTGTCGCCAATGGCTTGCGCGAAGGCCTGGCCGAGGGTGATACCGACGTCTTCCACCGTATGGTGGTCGTCGATATGCAGATCGCCCTTGCATTGGATATCCAGGTCGATCAACCCGTGACGGGCGATCTGATCCAGCATGTGCTCAAGAAAAGGAACACCGATATCGAATCGGGCCTTTCCGGTGCCATCAAGGTTGATCGAGGCTTTGATCTGGGTTTCCAGAGTGTCGCGCTCGACAGACGCCTTACGTTCGGCCATCACCAGCTCCGCAAAATCATTGGGCGAAAAAGGCAGCCATTATAGGGGCGCGGGGCCGAAACAGAAACACGAGAGGTGATATGGCAGACGGATAGAAGCCCCGGCTGTCGCGGGTAGACATGTCCATACAAGCCATTACAGGCACCCGGAAACAAATGTGGGAGCGGGCTTGCTCGCGAAAGCGGTGGGTCAGCCAACAGTGATGTCGACTGACCGGACGCCATCGCGGGCAAGCCCGCTCCCACAGGGGTTCTGCGTTTTAACGGTTACTTAGTGGAACAGAACCGCCGTCTTCTGCAGGGTCACCCACACACCCCACGCCAACGGAATCCCCACCACCAGCCACGCAGCGATCGCCAATGGCTTGCTGCCCGGCGCGGCTTTCCACTCCAGCACGGTGCTGCCGTCAGCACCCTTGTCGTGGCCCAGCGCCTGTTCAGCTGCCAGTTCAGCGTCGGTCATGAAGTACTTGTCGGCCACCGGGCGTACCAGCAGGTTGCACAGGAAACCCAGCACCAGCAGGCCGGCGAGGATGTACAGAGTGATGTCGTAAGCGGCGGCGCGTTCGACGCCGATGCTCAGCTGATACTCACGCAGGTAGTTCACCAGTACCGGACCCAGCACGCCAGCGGCAGCCCAGGCAGTCAGCAGACGACCGTGGATCGCGCCAACCATTTGCGTACCGAACAGGTCGGCCAGATACGCCGGAACGGTGGCGAAACCACCGCCGTACATCGACAGGATGATGCAGAACGCCGCCACGAACAGCGCAACGTTGCCCAGGTGACCAAGGTTCGGGATCAGTGCGTACAGCGCAAAGCCCAGTGCGAAGAACACGAAGTAAGTGTTCTTGCGGCCCAGGTAGTCCGAGAACGACGCCCAGAAGAAACGACCGCCGATGTTGAACAGGCTCAGCAGACCGGTGAAACCGGCCGCAATCGCTGCGATGGAAGCCAGTTGACCGGCATCCAGCTGACCGAACGGCAGATCATTGCCCAGCAGCTTGCCACCGAACACTTCCTGCAACAGTGGCGAAGCCATGCCGAGGATGCCGATACCGGCCGACACGTTCAGGCACAGCACCAGCCACACCAGGCGGAATTGCGGGGTTTTCCACGCCACATTCACGTGAACGTGACGGTGGGTGATCATCGCGTTCGACGCTTTTTTCGCTGGCGCGGTCCAGCCTTCAGGCTTCCAGCCGGTTGGCGGTACGCGGTAAGCCAGCGCGCCACCGATCATGAACACGAAGTAGATCGCAGCCATGGCGACGAAGCTCTGCCACACGCCCACGCCAGTCGGCGAAGCGAAATGGCTCATCAGAGCGGTCGCCAGTGGTGCACCAACCATCGCGCCACCACCGAAGCCCATGATCGCCATGCCGGTCGCCATGCCGCGCTTGTCCGGGAACCATTTGATCAGGGTCGAGACCGGCGAGATGTAGCCCAGACCCAGACCGATACCGCCGATCACGCCGGAGCCGATCCACATCAGCCAGATCTGGTGGGTATAGATACCCAGCGCAGAAATCAGCAGACCGCCGCACCAGCACAATGCCGATACAACGCCGGCCTTGCGTGGTCCTGCGTGTTCAAGCCAGCCACCCCAGATCGCTGCCGAGCAGCCGAGGAAGATGAAGAACAGGGTGTAGATCCAGCCGAGCATGGAGATCGGCCAGTCGCATTGCGACGAGAAGACTTGTGCGATGAAGCTCATGTCCGGTGCGCAAGCCACCGGAGCGGTCACGCCCAGCGCCTTGGACAGCGGCAACCAGAACACCGAGAAGCCGTAGGCCATGCCGATGCACAGGTGAATGGCCAGAGCGGCCGGTGGAACCAGCCAACGGTTGAAACCGGGCTTGGCGATGATGCGTTCCTTGGACAGGAACCCGGGCTGATCGGCTTTGAAGCCGTCCGCCGTAATGGTCGTGCTCATTGTGTATCCCCCAATTATTAGTATGGTTCGCCAGCCACTGCCCACCCCGGCCTTTATGCACGCAGGCATGACCGTTTTTTGCGGGTGAAGCTCCTTGAAAGCGCGACGTTAAGTCGCAGATGGGCGGACGAACGGGCGAAGGTTACCATTTGCACGTGACAGAAAAACCAAACTGATATCACCTTTTTTGAGTCATCTGATCTCATGACGCCGGGGAACCCCGATGCCGACCGTTGTCGAAGCGCTGTACATCGCGGTTCAACAGCCTTCACGGGGCACCGCGACAGCGAGGGTTGATGCAGCGCTATACTCCCCGGCTAAATTACGAAATCGACTACTTACAAGGACTCGCCCATGAAAGCGTTCGGCAAAATCCTGGGTCTGGTACTTCTCGGGCTGTTGCTGATCATTGTGGCGGCGGGCTTCGCCCTGACCCACCTGTTTGATCCCAACGACTACAAAGACGAGATCCGTCAGATTGCCCGCGACAAGGCCCACATCGAGCTGACGCTCAATGGCGACATCGGCTGGAGCCTGTTCCCGTGGCTCGGCCTGGAACTGCACGAGGCCAGCGTCGCGACCCTGGCCAAGCCGGCCGAACCGTTCGCCGACCTGCAGATGCTCGGCCTGTCCGTGCGCGTGCTGCCGCTGCTGCGCCGCGAAGTGCAGATGAGCGACGTGCGCGTCGAAGGCCTGAACCTGCGTCTGAACCGTGACAAGAATGGTCATGGCAACTGGGAAGACATCGGCAAGGTGCCGGCTCCCGCCGGCAGCACACCGCCTGCGACCGCCGGGGAAGCGTCTCCAGCAACACCGGCCCCGGTGGAAAAACCGGCCCAGCCGATCCGCCTGGACATCGACAGCCTGACCGTCAACAACGCCCGCGTGGAATACAACGACGAGCTGACCGGCAAGCAATTCAGCGCCGAAAGCATCCAGCTGAGTACCGGCGCGGTTCACGATTCGACCAACATCCCGGTCAAGGCCACCGCGTTCCTCGGTACCAACCAGCCAGTGCTGCGGGTGCGCACCGAGCTCAACGGCGAGCTGCGCTTCGAGCGCGCCCTGCAACGCTACAAGTTCGAAGACCTGAAGCTGTCCGGCGAAGTCGCCGGCGATCCGCTGCAGGGCAAAACCGTAACCTTTGCCGCCCAAGGCCAATTGTTGCTGGACAAGGCCGCCAACGTCGCCGAATGGACCGGCATCAAACTGTCGGTCAATCAGTTGCGTGCCCTCGGCGAGCTGAAGGCAAACGACCTGGACAAGACCCCACAGATCAGCGGCGGGATTTCCGTTGCCCAGTTCGACCTGGCGAAATTCGTCGACAGCATCGGCCAGACTCTGCCGGCCATGGCCGAAGGCAGCCTGAGCAAGGTTGAACTGGTCAGCCGTGTCGCCGCCACGCCAACCAGCGTGGCGCTGGACAACATCAACCTGAAACTCGACGACAGCAGCTTCAGCGGCCGCATCGCCGTCGAAGATTTCGCCAAGCAATCGCTGCGAGCGGTCCTCAAGGCCGACACCTTCAACGTCGACCGTTACCTGCCGCCGAAATCGGAAAAAGCCAACAACGCTACCCAGGTCCGCCAGGCCGAAGTCGCCAGCACCGAGGCCGATGCGATGGCGGGTGCCGGCAGCACGCCGCTGCCGGAAAAACCGAGCAAAAGCGCCTGGAGCACCGAGCGCCTGTTCCCGGTCGAGCGCCTGAGCAAGCTCGACGTGAACGCTGACCTGACCTTCGGCCAGTTGACCCTCGACAAATTGCCGATCCAGAACGCCGCACTGAAAGCGACCGGCCAGGGCGGCCTGCTGACTCTGGAGAACCTGCGCGGCGAGCTGTACAACGGCGACTTTGAAGCCAAGGGGACGCTGGATGTGCGCCAGACCACGCCGGTGCTGAACCTGCAAACCCGGATCAACCGGGTGCCAGTGGAGAAAATCCTCGAAAGCCAGGGCAAGAATCCGCCGGTCAAGGGTCTGGTCAATCTCACCAGCACCGTCACCGGCAGTGGCAACAGTCAGCAGGCGCTGATCGAAACCCTCAACGGCAACGCCAGTTTCGTGATCAACAACGGCGTGCTGCTCAACGCCAACCTTGAGCAGCAACTGTGCAAGGGCATCGCCACCCTCAACCGTAAATCCCTGAGCGGCGAGCCGCGGGGCAAGGACACACCATTTCAGGAACTCAAGGGCAACCTGACCTTCCGCAACGGCGTGGCCAGCAACCCGGACCTGAAAGTGCGCATCCCCGGCATGAGCGTCAACGGTGACGGCGATATCGACCTCAAGGTGCTGGGCATGGACTACCGC
This sequence comes from Pseudomonas sp. V88_4, assembly GCF_029967985.1. Taxonomy (NCBI): domain Bacteria; kingdom Pseudomonadati; phylum Pseudomonadota; class Gammaproteobacteria; order Pseudomonadales; family Pseudomonadaceae; genus Pseudomonas; species Pseudomonas sp. V88_4. The sequence continues at coordinate 235,952 of NZ_JASCAF010000047.1, read as the reverse complement.
GTCGGCATCATCGTCGAAGGCGACACCAGTGCCATGCCGGACCCGGCCTGCCAGGTCGGCGACAAATTCGTCGGCATCGAATGGCCGCTGCGTTGCCGTGGCCCGCTGGAACTGGGCGCCAAGGCCTGCCGCGTGGACAACGAGCGCATGGGCCAGGTCGCGAGCAAACTGGCCGGCGACAAGCTCAGCGAAAAGATCGACGAAAAACTGGGCGACAAAGTCAGCCCGGAACTGAAAAACGCATTGAAGGGGCTGTTCAAGCGATGAGAGCGGAGCAGTTTTCCACGGCGGTGCTGGAATGGTTCGACCGCCACGGCCGCCATGACTTGCCCTGGCAACAGAACATCAACCCGTACCGGGTGTGGGTGTCCGAGATCATGTTGCAGCAGACTCAGGTCAGCACCGTGCTCATTTACTTCGACCGGTTCATGGCCGCACTGCCGACGGTCGAAGCCCTGGCCGCAGCGCCGGAAGACGAAGTGCTGCACCTGTGGACGGGCCTGGGTTACTACACCCGCGCGCGCAATCTGCAGAAGACTGCGAAGATCGTCGTCAGCCAGTACGGTGGCGAGTTTCCCCGGGATGTCGAGAAGCTCACGGAGCTGCCGGGCATCGGCCTGTCCACCGCCGGTGCGATCGCCAGCATCAGCATGGGCCTGCGTGCGCCGATCCTCGACGGCAACGTCAAACGGGTGCTGGCGCGCTTTACCGCGCAGGAGGGCTACCCCGGCGAGCCAAAGGTCGCCAAACAGCTGTGGGCCAACGCCGAGCGCTTCACGCCGCAGGATCGGGTCAACGCCTACACCCAGGCGATGATGGACCTGGGCGCCACGCTCTGCACCCGCAGCAAGCCGAGCTGTTTGCTGTGTCCGCTGAAAAAGGGTTGCGAAGCGCACATGCTCGGCCTGGAGACGCGCTACCCGATTCCCAAACCGCGCAAGGCCATCCCGCAGAAACGCACGCTGATGCCGCTGCTGGCCAACGAGGACGGCGCGATTTTGCTTTATCGCCGCCCGTCCAGCGGATTGTGGGGCGGTTTGTGGAGCCTGCCGGAACTCGACGACCTCGACGACCTGCAACACCTCGCCGCGCAGCACTCGCTGGAACTGGGCGAGCAGCAGGCGCTGCCGAGCCTTGTCCACACCTTCAGCCACTTCCAGCTGTCCATCGAACCCTGGCTGGTTCAGGTGCAGGAGGCCGGCGGTCACGTGGCCGAGGCCGACTGGCTCTGGTATAACCTCGCCACCCCGCCGCGCCTGGGCCTCGCCGCCCCGGTCAAGACCTTGCTCGAACGCGCGGCCGCCGTCTTGAATGCAGGAGAGTCGACATGACCCGCACCGTAATGTGCCGCAAGTACAAAGAACAACTCGAAGGTCTGGAGCGCCCACCGTACCCGGGCGCCAAGGGCCAGGATATTTTCGAACACGTCTCGGCCAAGGCTTGGGCGGACTGGCAGAAACACCAGACCCTGCTGATCAACGAAAAACGCCTGAACATGATGAACGCCGAAGACCGCAAATTTCTTCAGGGCGAAATGGACAAGTACTTCTCCGGCGAGGAATACGCTCAGGCCGAAGGCTACGTTCCGCCAGCCGAATAACCCCCGGATTTCGTAAGCGACGGAATTAATTTAAGAAATTTTAAAAAAGTCGTTGACGTAAATCCGAAAAACCCTTTTAATGCGCCCCGTTGCCCAGATAGCTCAGTCGGTAGAGCAGGGGATTGAAAATCCCCGTGTCGGCGGTTCGATTCCGTCTCTGGGCACCAAATACCGAAAACCCTGAATCGCAAGATTCAGGGTTTTTTTATGCCTGCGATTTGATGGCGACCGGATCCGCCCTTCTTGCAGGCCGGAATTCGCGATACGTTGCTCAACCCTTATGGAAGAGGGTCATCCCGCGATGAACCAGAAAAGAACCCGCGTTCCCCTGCCCCATCCCGCGCCGCCCGTAAAACGCACCGACTGGATGATGATCGCGCTCGGCCTGGTGCTGATCCTGTGCATCGGCCTGATCGCCTATGAAACCGTGGACGGCCTGATTCAGGGGCGCATCGGCAACATGGCACGCGGCAAACGCTTCGCCGTGTATTCGTTGAGCACACAACCCAGCAGCTTCTGGTTTGCCGTCGCCGCGCATTGCCTCCTCGCCCTCTTCCTGTCGGGCGCCTCGTGGTTATTGATCTGGCTGGGCCGCACGGCAACGGTCGCGCCATCCCGGCGCGACCGTCAGCAGCGCTAGGTGTTGTCGTTCCAGTGGAACACCAGATTGCGCGCAGCACCGCCGCCAATTTCCGCCGCATCCCGGCGCGTTTCACCATTGCGGGTCGCGACGACCGTATATTTGCCGGGCGGTAACTGCACGTAGACCAATGGCCCGGTCTGATTCAGCGTCAGCACGGTCTGGCCGGGTACTTTTTGAATCATCACGTCAACATCGGCGGTGTATTGGTTTTGCATGCCGACGGCGAACGTCATGTGCAGGTTGTAGCCCGCGGATTGCTGAATGGCTTTCGACTCATCTTCACCAATCCCGCCGGCCAGATAGCGAACGCCGTTTTGCTCTTGCTGCTGAACCTGCACGGCGGAACTGTCGATCGGCTCCAGGCTTGCAGCCTGCGCCATGATCGGAAACAGCAGCACCGCCGCAGCGGCAACGGGCAGCACGAATGAAAGAACGCGTTTCATGAGGACGACTCCCGGGCTCTCGCGGAACCCAATCGTTACCTCTTTTTAGATTTTGTCTTGCGGGGTGGGTTTTAGAACAATTGGGAGTTGTTTTGAATGCGAAAAGGACTACTGAAGTATTTCCCAGCCAATTCATGACGCACTGCGTCACGAATTGGCGAGCGCCTTATCGAACCTTCCATCCGGTATGCACTGCGTGCCAAATCATTGCGCTACATCCCGCCTGAAGTTCATTCTCGACCCGTCCTAGCCAGGCTCGAAACCCATGAACCTACAAAGTGCGCCACCTCCACTTGGCCAAGCATCCGACATTGAAAGCGAGCCCTTCCACGAGCCCGCCGCCGACGGCTATCTGCTCGGTGGCTTCACCTGGCGCCACGCTTCGCCCGATCCACAACGCCCGGTGGTCATCATCAACGCCGCCACGTCCGTGCGCTGCCGTCACTACTCGCGCTTCGCGGCGTACCTGTTCGCCAACGGCTTCGACGTGATCATTTACGACTACCGGGGCATTGGTGAGTCGCGGCCAAAGTCGATGAAGCATTTGCAGGCTTCGTGGACGGACTGGGGCGCGCTGGATTTCGAGGCGATGCTCAAACGCGCGCAGCGGGAGTTTCCCGGCCAGCCGATCGATGTGGTCGGGCACAGCTTCGGTGGCTGCGCAGCAGGCCTGGTGGCGTCCGGGAAGATAATCCGACGTCTGGTGACGGTCGGCGCACAATTCGCTTACTGGCGCGATTACGCGCCCGAGCACCGATGGCGGATGTTCGGCAAATGGCATCTGCTGATGCCGCTGGTAACGTTGCTCTGTGGATATTTTCCGGGCAAACGACTTGGCTGGCTGGAGGACACGCCCGCCGGCGTGGTGCGCGACTGGAGCACGCCAGCCGCACGTTATGAGCGGCGCCCGAGCGGGAGAACGATGGCGGACTTGCCCTTCGCCAACGTCCGGGCCAAAGCCTTGGCAATCAGCATCAGTGACGATCCCTACGGCACGATTCCCGCCATCGAACGCCTGCTCGCTTACTTCCACAACGCCCAAAAGACCCACCTGCGAATCGAGCCGCAGGACATCGGCGAACAGCAAGTCGGACATTTCGCCTTTTTTCGCAGCGCATACCAAGCCACACTATGGCCCATCGCTCTGACCTGGCTGCAGACCGGCGAACTGGCCTCCGACACACCGGGGCGCAAGATCCCACGCAGCCAAGCCCTTTAACGCACCACGGAACACACACCATGGCTTCTGCCAACAAGCAGCAAAAACGCGCCGCCCGGGCCAAGACCAAGGCCAAGCAGAACCGCACCAAACGTGCCGAAGCGCCGGTCGAGCTGGACCCGAACGACGACCGCATCGATTTCGAGTCGGTAGACCTGACCGAACTGTTCAAGAAAATGATCGACGCCGAGAAGATCAGCCAGCAGGCCATGTGCACGGCATTCCTCGAAGACCCGTTGCTGGAGCTGGTGTACGAACAGGAAGGCGAAGAGGGCGCGATGGATTTCATCCTCGCGGCGCTGATCGAGTACCGCCAGTGGTCCACCGAGACTGACGAGGCTGGCGCTCTGGCGTGGATCGAATCGCCGGATTTCCAGAAAGACTATGTGGCCGCGTCCGACGCAATCGCCGCACAAACCCAACAGAAAAACTGAGTTCCCATGGCATCCCTGAACAAGCAACAGAAACGCGCCAAACGCGCCAAGGCCAAAGCCAAGCAGATCCGCATGGTCGGTCGCAAACCCCTGGCGCAGGACGATGACCTTGGCCATCTGGCCGAGCCGATCCCGGAATACACCTTGGCGATGTTCAGCAAGATGCGCGACGCCGAAGCCGTCAGCCGCAATGAAATGCTGCTGACGCTGCTGCGTGAGCTGGCGTTCATCATCGTCGATCATCCTGAACTGCTGGACATGGAAAACGCCGAGAACGAAGGCATGGCCGCCACTCACCTGGCCGCCGACATGCTGATCGACTACCGCATGTGGGCCGACGGCATGGATCGCGAGACCGCCCAGGCCTGGCTTAGCGAACCGCAGTTCATCAGCGATTTCGGGATTGCGCTGGACACCTACGGTCAGTCGGTGGAAGCGCAGGAAGAGAAGAGCGAATAATCGCTGGCAGTAACAAAAACGGCCGCTTGTCATCACTGACAGCGGCCGTTTTGCATTACGCGTTGTGGATCAGTTCAGAACTGCCGCACCACGGTTTTCCATTTTCCGACGACGAGCCACCAACAGGCCGGTCGCCACAACCACCAGACTCAGCAGACCGGTTGCGAGGATTTCCACGCGGTGGGCATCCTGGAACAGCATGATGGTCAGGGCCGCCACGATAAATACGATCACGGCGTAGGTCAGGCCCGGGAACAGCCACATGCTGAAGACGATTTTCTCGCCGCGAGCCATGCGTTGTTTACGCATGCGCAGTTGCGAAATCGCGATCACCAGATACACCAGCAGCGCGATGGCGCCAGAGCTGGCCAGCAGGAACTCGAACACCGCAGCCGGGGCCACGTAGTTGGCGAAGGTGCACAGGAAGGCCGCGCCAGTGGACAGCATTACCGCCCAGTAAGGGGTGCCGCTCTTGTTGGTGCGGGTCGACATGGCCGGGGCGTCGCCGCGCTTGCCGAGGGAGAACAGCATGCGCGACGAGGTGTACAGCGCCGAGTTCAGGCAGCTGGTTACAGCAACCAGAACCACGATATCGACGATCATCTTGGCGTTCGGGATGCCCATGCGCTCAAGCACAGTCTGGTAGGAACCGAGGCTGGCCAGAACCGGGTCGTTCCATGGCACCAGTGCCACTACGATGAAGATCGACACGAGGTAGAACAGGCCGATCCGCCAGATCACCGAGTTGGTGGCCTTGGAGATCTGCTTGCCCGGGTTCTTCGATTCGGCGGCCGCGATGGTCACGATCTCGGTACCCATGAAGGAGAACATGGTGGTCAGGATCGCGCCCAGCACCGCGCCCATGCCGTTTGGCAGGAAGCCCTGGGTGTCGAAGATGTGCGAAACGCCGCTGACCTGGCTGTTCGGCAGGAAACCGAAAATGGCGGCGACGCCAAGAATGATGAAACCGATGATCGCCACGACTTTGAGCAGCGCGAACCAGAATTCGAACTCACCGTAGTTTTTCACGCTGAACAGGTTGGTCACGGTCAGCAGCATGGTGATGATCAGGGCGAAGGCCCAGATTTCCACACCCGGGAACCACGCGTGCAGGATGGTCGCGGCGGCGTTGGCTTCCAGCGGAATCACCAAGACCCAGAACCACCAGTACAGCCAGCCGATGGTGAAACCGGCCCAGTGACCGATAGCGCGGTCGGCGTAAGTCGAGAAGGAGCCAGTGTCAGGCGAGGCAACCGCCATTTCGCCGAGCATGCGCATGACCAGCACAACCAGCGCGCCAGCAGCAGCGTAAGCCAGCAGAACAGCGGGACCTGCGGCGGCGATGGCGTGGCCGGAGCCGACGAACAGACCTGCACCGATCACCCCGGCGATCGACAGCATGGTCACATGACGCGGTTTGAGCCCCTGTTCGAGGCCATTGGAGCTTTGGGTACTGCTCATTGGAACTACCTTTGCGAGGAAAGCGATTGCGTCCGGCCCGTCTGGTGTTCCTTCTCGTAAAAAGAATCCAACGGGGCGTTCCGGATTCTGCACGCAATAAATGCGCCAAAATGTTTCAAACTCTTCTGGGCTGCGGTTTTCAGCGCGACCGGACAGTCATCGCAAGTCCTTGAGAATAATGGCATTTCGCCAAAGCGTTACCCTGCGACTCACTTTTCAAACGAATCGGCGCACCAGAAACACACTGAAAAAGCATGGGATGCACAATAAAAGGGCGAATGAGGAACGTTCGGCCGGATAGCGCTTCCAACACCCCGCCAAAGGTGGCAACATCGCGCCTTTTTTTACGCGACACCCACGGGAATTCACGTTCAAACACCCGTTCGGTTGTTGATGGGGCGACAGTCTGCTGCGCCGATGCGACAACCTGCCACAGGCCATCCGTTTACCGCTCGTAGCGCTGTTGGCTGCCATTGAAACGCTATGCTAGCTTGGCCGCCTCGCCAGGAAGGCCAGCCAACAGCAGGAGCGCAACATATATGAGGAACGCACATGGCTGAGGCCACGCCCGCGCTTGAAATCCGCAACTTGCACAAACGCTACGGACAGCTTGAGGTGCTCAAAGGCATCTCGCTGACCGCCCGCGACGGCGATGTGATCTCGATCCTGGGTTCCTCCGGTTCCGGCAAGTCCACGTTCCTGCGTTGCATCAACCTGTTGGAAAACCCGCATCAGGGCCAGATCCTGGTCGCCGGGGAAGAACTCAAGCTCAAGGCCGCCAAGAATGGCGAACTGGTTGCCGCCGACGGCAAGCAGATCAATCGCCTGCGCTCCGAGATTGGTTTTGTATTTCAAAACTTTAATCTGTGGCCGCACATGAGCGTGCTCGACAACATCATCGAAGCCCCACGCCGCGTGCTCGGCCAGAGCAAAGCCGAAGCCATCGAAGTCGCCGAAGCGCTGCTGGCCAAGGTCGGCATCGCCGACAAGCGCCACGCCTACCCGGCGCAACTGTCCGGCGGCCAGCAACAGCGCGCGGCGATTGCCCGTACGCTGGCGATGCAACCCAAGGTGATCCTGTTCGACGAGCCCACCTCCGCCCTTGACCCGGAAATGGTCCAGGAAGTACTTAATGTCATCCGCGCATTGGCCGAAGAAGGCCGCACCATGCTGCTCGTGACCCATGAAATGGGCTTCGCCCGTCAGGTCTCCAGCGAAGTGGTGTTCCTCCACCAGGGCCTGGTAGAAGAGCAAGGATCGCCACAGCAGGTGTTCGAAAACCCGCTTTCGGCGCGCTGCAAACAATTCATGTCCAGCAACCGCTAACGGAGCTACCCGCATGCAGAACTACAAAAAGGTCTTCCTGGCCGCCGCCGTCACCCTCGCGTTCAGCGCCGGTGCCATGGCCGAGACCCTGAAGATGGGCATCGAAGCGGCTTACCCGCCGTTCAACAACAAAGACGCCAGCGGCAACGTCGTCGGCTTCGACAAAGACATCGGCGACGCCCTGTGCGCCAAGATGAAAGTTGAATGCTCCGTGGTCACCTCCGACTGGGACGGCATCATCCCGGCCCTGAACGCCAAGAAGTTCGACTTCCTGATTTCCTCGCTGTCGATCACCGACGAGCGCAAGGGCGCGGTGGACTTCACCGACCCGTACTACTCGAACAAACTGCAGTTCATCGCGCCGAAAAACGTCGATTTCAAAACCGACAAGGACGCGCTCAAGGGCAAGATCATCGGTACGCAACGCGCAACCCTGGCAGGCACCTGGCTTGAAGACACTTACGGTAGCGATATCCAGGTCAAACTTTATGACACCCAGGAAAACGCCTACCTGGACCTGACCTCCGGTCGTGTCGATGCCATCCTCGCCGACAAGTACGCCAACTATGACTGGCTGAAAACCGACGCCGGCAAGAACTACGAGTTCAAGGGTGACCCGGTCGTGGAAAGCGACAAGATCGGCATCGCCGTGCGCAAAGGTGACCCATTGCGCGAGAAGCTGAACGCCGCATTGAAGGAAATCGTCGCCGACGGTACCTACAAAAAGATCAACGACAAGTACTTCCCGTTCAGCATCTATTGATCCTGACCTGCGGGACCTGCGCCGTGATCCGACGGTGCAGGCTCCCGACCTTGCCTGCCGCGATTTGAAAAGAAATCCATGATTATCGATCTCCACGGATTCGGCCCGGTGCTACTCGCCGGCGCGCTGATGACCGTCAAACTGGCACTCTCGGCCCTGTGCGTCGGGCTGGTGCTCGGTCTGCTCGGTGCCTTGGCCAAGACTTCCCCGTACAAGCCGCTGCAGTGGCTTGGCGAAACCTACTCGACCCTCGTACGCGGTGTGCCGGAACTGCTATGGGTTCTGCTGATCTACCTCGGCACCGTCAAGACGATGAATGCCATTGGCGAATACTTTGGTAATCCCGACCTGGCACTGAGCCCTTTCGTGGCAGGCGTAACCGCCCTCGGACTGTGCTTCGGCGCCTATGCCACGGAAGTCTTTCGTGGCGCGCTCCTGGCTATTCCCAAAGGTCACCGTGAGGCCGGCCAGGCCCTGGGCCTGTCAAAATGGCGGATCTTCACCCGGCTGATCATGCCGCAGATGTGGCGTATCGCCCTGCCTGGCCTTGGCAACCTGTTCATGATTCTGATGAAAGACACCGCGCTGGTGTCGGTCATAGGACTGGAAGAAATCATGCGCAATGCGCAGAACGCCGTAACCTTCGCCAAGCATCCATTCACTTTCTATCTGGTTGCAGCCTTCATGTATCTGGTCCTGACCATACTGGCGATGATCACTATGCACTTCCTGGAAAAACGCGCCGCTCGTGGCTTCGTGAGGACGACGTAATGGAATGGGAAGTCATCTATAAGTGGCTGCCGAAGTTCTTTCAGGGCGCCCTGCTGACACTCGAACTCGTGGGTATTGCCGTTATTCTCGGGTTGTTGCTGGCGATTCCTCTGGGCATCGCTCGTTCCTCCAAACTCTGGTTTGTCCGCGCATTTCCTTACGCTTACATCTTTTTCTTCCGTGGCACTCCGTTGCTCGTGCAACTGTTCCTGGTCTACTACGGCCTGGCTCAGTTCGACGCCGTACGCGGCAGCTTCATGTGGCAGTACCTGCGCGACCCATTCTGGTGTGCCACCGCCACGATGACGTTGCATACAGCCGCTTACATCGCCGAGATCCTGCGTGGCGCCATCCAAGCCATCCCGCCGGGTGAGATCGAAGCCGCACGCGCACTGGGCATGTCCAAGGCCAAGGCATTGTTCTATATCGTCCTGCCCCGCGCCGCGCGCATCGCTCTGCCGGCCTACAGCAACGAAGTTATTCTGATGCTGAAGGCCAGTTCTCTGGCGAGCACGGTGACCTTGCTCGAACTCACTGGCATCACCCGCACCATCATTGCCCGCAACTACCTGACAGTGGATATGTTCTTCACCGCAGGCGTCATTTACCTGCTGATGTCGTTTGTGCTCGTTCAGGCGTTCAAGCAGCTGGAGCGGTGGTTGCGCGTCGATGCGTGCCAAGGGCGCTGATTCTTCCGGCGTGCTGACGGGCGAGGCCCTGCTCGCCCGTTTCACGGCACTGGATGCATTTCTCACGGCCCATCAGGGATTGTGGAAACCCCGCCCTTTCACTCATCTGCAACTGCCTTGGGAAGCGTCCTACCCGGAACTGGCCTCGTGGCTGCGCGGACGTTCGCTGGAAGATGCGGAAAACGCCCATAACCACCCTGCCGATCTTTCGGAAGCGCCGGAGCCCTTTGCTTCACTGGCGGCGTTGTCGCTTGAACTGAGTGCAGTGGGTGAGTTGCCTGCACATTCGCTGGAAGCCGCCGGGCATCGTCTCAATGTCGATGTGCCGGGACGCAAATGGCAGCAGATCGAGGCCTTCGCCAGCCGCTTGTCGTTTGCCGCGCAACCGAAGCACTGGCTGGATTGGTGTTCGGGCAAAGGCCATTTGGGCCGGCGTCTGCTCGGTGCCGATCAGCAACTCACCTGTCTGGAATACGACCCGGCGCTGGTTGCCAGCGGTCAGGCGCTGAGTCAGCGGCATCACTTGCATGCGCTGCATGTCGAGCAGGATGTGCTCGCAGCGGACACGGCTTTATTGCTGAACACCGAACACACCCCTGTCGCCCTGCACGCTTGCGGTGATTTGCATGTGCGGCTGATGCAACTGGCCTCCGCCGCTGGCTGCCGACAACTGGCAATTGCACCGTGCTGTTACAACCGGATCAGTCGCACCGAATATCAGGCGTTGTCCTCCGCAGGTTCACGCTCCGTCCTACAGCTCTCGCTGGAAGATCTGTCCCTGCCGATGAGCGAAACCGTCACCGCCGGTGCCCGCGTCCGACGTCAGCGTGATACATCCATGGCCCGCCGCCTCGCTTTCGATCTTCTGCAACGGCAGGTACGCGGCACCGACGAATACCTGCCGACGCCGTCCCTGCCGAGCGTCTGGCTGGACAAACCGTTCGCCGATTACTGCCACGATCTGGCAGCGTTGAAAGAGTTATCCACAATCCGCTCGCCAGATTGGGTAGCACTGGAAGCCGCCGGTTGGCAGCGATTGGCCGAAGTTCGCAACCTGGAACTGCTGCGTGGACTGTTCCGACGGCCGCTGGAGCTTTGGCTGAATCTGGATCGGGCACTTTTCCTCACCGAACAGGGATACGTCGTACGTCTCGGCACCTTCTGCGAGGCACCGCTCACACCGCGCAATTTCCTGCTGCTGGCCGAACGCGTCTAATCTTTCGCAGCCTGTGGATAACTCTGTTGATGGATTTATCGTGGATCCAATATCCACGGCTGTCTCAGGCCACTAACAGCGCTGGTCATTTTTTGTTCACACAAATAAATAACCGGCAAAACAGAGATTTGCGACTCAAATGAGAACCCGTCCACAAAAACCCGCCTAAGCCCGCCCTCTTCAAAGCCTGTTGTGCATAAGCCCTCGACCAAAAGGACATAACCGCCGAATCGCGGACGCGGGCAATGGAAAATTGCGCCCGCCATCCGCCCTTGCTATACAGACCTGTGCCGTGCAGGTAGCGCGCACCCGAACAAGAAAAATCTGACCGACAGGAAGCGACCGTGACGTTCATTTCTTACGCACAGAATTTCGAGGACGTTCGCCTCTGGCGCGCCCTGCAGTATTTTGAAAACGGTTTTTATATCGACGTCGGCGCCAATGACCCGATCCACGACTCGGTCACCAAGGCCTTTTACGATCGCGGCTGGCAGGGCATCAATGTCGAACCGATGCAGAACTACTACGACGCCCTCCGCCAGTATCGCCCCCGCGACACCACGCTGCAATGCGTGGCCAGCGACCAGCCGGGCGAACTGACTTTCTACGGCATTCCCGACACCGGCCTGTCCACCGCTGACCCGGGCGTCGCGCAAGAACGCAAAAACCTCGGCATGGACGTGCAAAGCCTCACCGTCAACGCACGCACACTGACCTCGATCTGCGAAGAACACGCCGCCGAGCGGCCGATCCACTTCCTGAAAATCGACGTCGAGGGCCACGAAGAAACCGTCCTGCGCGGCATGGACTTCAGCCGCTTCCGCCCCTGGATCATCCTCATCGAAACCCCATGGGAACGCGACCACACCTGGGAACACTTGGTGACCGACGCCGGCTACACCAACGTCCTGTTCGACGGCCTCAACAGCTTCTTCCTGGCCAACGAACACATCAACCTCAAGCCCGCGTTCGACCTGCCACCGTGCAATCTCGACAACTTCCAGCTGTGCAAAGGCCACAACCTCGCCCACCCGGTAAACCCGGCACTGGAAACCGCCCTGCAACGCGCCGAACAAGCCGAAGCCCAACTGCGCGCCATGCAAAACAGCCGCACCTGGCGCGCTGTACAAAAACTGCGCAACGTCCTGCGCCGGGCGTGATTCGCAGAGGGCGCAAAAATAGTCTGAATTCAGGGGTTTACAGAAGCCCCCGAGTCGCTATAATCGTCGCCCACACGCCGGTATAGCTCAGATGGTAGAGCAACTGACTTGTAATCAGTAGGTCCCGGGTTCGATTCCTGGTGCCGGCACCATACAAAACGAAGCCCCTGCAGAAATGCAGGGGCTTTGTTGTTTCTAGACGCCGACCTTAATGCTTGCTTGCATAGCTGTCTCTCACAACTCGGCCGATATAACTATTTAGACCTCTCCCTGCTACAGCCAAACGCTGCATCTCTGCCACGACCAAAGCGCCCGGCCGATTCGAATCATATACATACGTCCTATGAGTGCCTGTTGCGAACTGAACGGTAATTGAACCCTGACCCAGCTCATAGGCGACCACATTCGAATCACCACCTAAGTTTCTGTATCGCTCCATTTAAATCCCCAAAAGAACTGAGTAACCAATTGCCACCACTCCTAACAGTAGTTCGCCTTCTCAGAACTCCCGAAAAATTCTCTTTCAAGATGTAAATTCCTATATGGAGAAGGTTGTATTTTGGGTATGCAAATACGTCAAAAACCACCTCGCACAAAAAAGCCCTCGCATCGCGGCGAGGGCTTTGTGTTACCGGATCAATCAGTGCCCAGCGCTCTGCCCGCCGTCCACATGCAGAATCTCGCCTGTCACAAAATTCGCGTTATCGAGATACACCACCGCCTGCGCAATGTCGTCGATCTCGCCCATGTGCCCAACCGGGTGCAGCGCGCCCAGTGCCGCGTGAGTCTCTTCGCCATGCATTGGCGTCTTGATGATGCCCGGCGATACCGCGTTCACCCGGATTCCGCGTTTGGCGTATTCGATGGCCAGGGATTTGGTGGCGGCATTGAGGCCGCCCTTGGTCAGTGAGGCGAGGACCGAGGGCACGCCGTCGAGCGCGTGGTCGGTCAGGCTGGTGGTGATGTTGACCACGTGGCCCTTGCCCTGTTTTTCCATCTCGGCGATGGCCAGTTGGGTGATGTAGAAGAAGCCGTTGAGGTTGACCGACAGCACCGCCGCGTAGTCTTCCGGGGTATAGGCGGTGAACGGTTTGGCGACAAAGATGCCGGCGTTGTTGACCAGGGTGTCGATGCGGCCGAAGCATGCCACACCTTCGCTGATCACACGCTGTGCGGTGGCGGGGTCGCCGATGTCGCCGGCGATGGTCAGGATCTGCGGGTCGTTCGACGGTTTGATCGAACGCGAGGTGGCGACGATGTTGTAGCCCAGCTCACGGAAGGCCTTGACCATGCCTTCGCCCAGACCTTGGGAGGCGCCAGTGATGACGACGGTTTTTTTCGAATTGCTCATGATGAAATCCTCAATCAATAAGTAGGTGTTGAATCAGGCCGCAGCCAGTTGTTTCAGCATTTGTTCGTAGTACTCGACCGATTGCGAACCGGAGACGAGGTGCTTGCCGTTCAGGATCAGCGCGGGCACCGAGTTGATTCCGTGCTGCCGGTAGAACGCTTGCAGTTGCCGCACTTCGCTGGCGAATTCGTCACTGGCCAGCACCTTGCGGGCCCTCGCTGCATCCAGTCCCGCTTCGGTCGCCAGACGGATCAGCGTCGGGTGATCGTTGGGGTTGTCGCCGTCGCGAAAGTAAGCGCGCAGCAGGATCTTTTTCAGTGCGACTTGCCGCCCTTCCTGCGCTGCCAACATCAGCAATCGATGGGCGTCGAAGGTGTTGTGGAAGTGCGTGCGTTTCTCCAGGTTGAACTCGAAACCGATGGCCTTGCCGCGCTCGATCTGCATCTTCTTGCCGGCGGCGACGTCTTCGGCGGTGCGGCCGTATTTGCGCATCAGGTGCTGCACAGCCGGTTCACCTTCGGCGGGCATGTCCGGGTTGAGTTCGAAGGGCTTGTAAGTCAGCTCCACCGAAACCTCGCCGGCCAGATTGCCGATCGCCTGCTCCAGCGCTGTCGCCCCGAGCGCGCACCAGGGGCACACCACGTCGGAAACGAAATCGATGGTCACGGTCGGGGTCATGACTGGCCCCGCTCCGCCAGTTGCCGGCGGTACTCGGTGGTGGTGATGCCGGCGTAGCCCCAGTTATCGGTGTCGACTTCTTCGATCACGATGTGGGTCAGGTCCGGGCGTTTGTTGAGGACGCGTTCCAGGGTTTCAGTAATTTCGGCGATCACCTGAGCTTTCTGCTCACGGGTAACACCGTCGCGGGTGATGCGTACGCTGACAAATGGCATGACGACGACTCCAGTGACCTGGCCTCGGGATGATGGTCAGGTGTTGGAGCTCAATGTAGGCGTGCGGTAGGAGAGGAAAAAGTAGGGGTGGGGTACTTCATTTGTGAGGTGGTGTAATGAATTGATACGCCTATGTCACTACCGCGTACCCATAGAAGTCGTAGGTTGACACATCAGATTCAGTGGCCGAGAATCGGCCCCAAGAGCGCGAAACCGACTGCCATCAGGTGGCGATAGTCGGCGTTAGGAACCCCGTTGATGACCTGAAAATCAGCGTTCGGGTGAGACCTCTTCTCCCCTGCTTGAGGGAGCACAATATCAAGCAACTTTTTCGTGAAGGGTAGCCTGTTAAGGCTGCCCTTTTTGTTTGGGCCATCGGTAACGTTGGAACAGCAGCTCTCCATGCCGATGCTTGTTCAGTCCCTTTTTGTCACAGTTCATGAAGTTCCAGAGTACGTTGCCATGATCGATATGGATCACGACCAGCATCTGGTATTTCGTGTTGTAGGCACCGATATATGAGAGCCGGAAAGAGTCGTCATCGTAGGAAATCTTCCAAATCTCTAACGGCTTTTTCAGGGTGTCTTGCGCGAAGTCTGTGAAGCGCTCCCGAGCATTCGGGCGTTTTTCCACAATGTGCAACAAGTGCTCGCGCTTCACCAGAACTGGGCAAATGGATGTCTCAATCACAATTGAATTGAGGCCGTCATGAAGCCCGAAGCCTTTGGCAACTTGCGCCCATGCAGCCTCCAGACTCTCGGCACCCGGACGTTCTCTGATCGCAGAGGTCAGCAACTCGGGATCAATGTCCCGAATGTCCGGTAAACCAAGATCCTTCCAATTCTTTTGTTCAGGTAACGCCCTGCTCCCAGGCACACTCATTGGCATCCTCTCGCTAGCTTTGAGGATGCCGGCATTGCCTGGATATCCAATGGCCTCGGACGGAAAATGTCCCGAAATTAACTGCCTGATATTTCAGCCACTTGTGCTGCGGTAATAAATCAGCCCGTTCTTGTCTTTCAATAGGAGGCTTCCGGCATCAACGCTGAACAGCGCGAGATGGCTGTACGAAATTGTCCCAGCCGCTGTAACCCCCACCGCACAAAAAAAGTGCCCGGCTCCTTCGAGTCGGGCACTTTTTTTGACCCCAATCACCCCCACGTCACCAAAAACCCCGATCCTGTGTCAGCCTCCAGCCATCGGCAGGGACATCAATTCGCTACTAATTGCGCGACAACTATGCTCAGGTGCAGGAATATAGCCGGCAAATGGCGCCGTTCAGGTCGTCACGTACACAACAATACCCAGCCCACTTCAGAGGGCATTACCCATGGATAGCAGAACCTTACGCAACCTCATGCGCATCGTGCAGACCGGCTCGTTGTCGGCCGCAGCCGAGCATTCGTGCCTGACTGTGCAGGCCCTGGCCGCACAGCTGAACAAGGTCGAAGAGCAGTTCGGTTTCCGCTTGTTTAGACGATCCAACAAGGGGCTGACGCTGACGCCGCAAGGCACAGAGCTGACGCCTTATATGGACAGAGTGCTGATTGCCACGCGGCAAATGGAAGAGAAAGTCGAAGCCTTGAAGGTGCCGGGACAGCGCACGTTGAAAGTGGCGTTGAACACCACACTGGCGCCGGATTTCAACCGGCGATTGATCGGGCGCCTGATCGAGGTGTTTCCCGATTACCAGATGGAATTCAGCTACGCCGAGTCGATGGAAAACCTCAGCAAGCTGAAGAACGAGGACTTCGACCTTGCGGTGCTGATCGGCCCGCAACGACCAGGTCTGCCGAGCATTGTCCTGCCGGAAGTGCAGGTGCAGGTGGTCGGCGCGCACTGCGGTCAGGAGAACGATCCGCTGACGTTGCTCGGCAACAAGTTTCAGGTGCGTCCCGCAGAAGACTGTCCGTATTCCCACAGCTTTTTGCGTTTTCTCGACGCCGGGCTGGGCAATCACGAGAACAGCCAGCGGACGATCTACTCCTGCAGCGAAACGCTGACCCTGTCGCTCATCACGCAGATGGATGCGGTCGGCATGGTCTCCCGCGAGGCTGCGCAGAAGAACGGCCTGACAATCTTCCCCGGGTTCGAGGATTTCCTCGAAGTGCGCCTGGCGGTGAACAACCCGGATCTGTCCGGCCAGGCGTTGAACGACGTGGTCGATCTGCCGCTACATGAGCGAGCCGAGCGCAATGTACGCAGCCGTCCCAACCGCCACACTGAGAAAGAGGTTTTTGCTGAAATACGCACATAACAGCGTCGGAATCGCTGCATAGAATTCCGGGCGATCGAGCTGTATGTGCTGATCCTTGATCAACAAGGGTGTCAGGCTGATCGCAGCGACGATCGCCACCGGCAGGTATTCCAGCGCGCGCGCGACGAAGGGCGGCCAGTGCTCGGTGTTGACCTGCAACGGCAGGGCCCGTGGCAGAAAGGTCACGGCCATCATCAGCGCGACCACCAGAATCAGGAACGTTTGGTCAGGCATACACCCACTCCGCAGCCCACAAACGTGGCGATGAAAACGTTGAATGGCGAGTTGCCCACCAGGCTCAGTGCGCCCATGCAGACCACTGCGGCCAGGGCGGCGATGAGTTTGTTGCGGGTGTTGCACAGTGAGACCAGGACGTAGAGCATCATCGCGGTCAGCGCATAGTCGAGCTGGTATTTGATCAGGTGCGAGGCGTACTGCGCGCACAGGGCGCCCAGCAATCCGCCGATCACCCACGAGGTGTGGCAGAACAGGTTGAAGCCAATCAGATAACGGACGTTCACCGGCGCCCCGGTGCCCAGTTTGACGCTGTGGAAGGCGAACGATTCATCGGTCAGGCCGCCGGCGTAACACCAGCGTTCCATGCGACTCAGGCCCAGCGCCCGCAGGGCTTTCGCCATGTAGACCGACATCAGCATGTGCCGCGCGTTGATCAGAAACGTGGTCAGCACGATGGTGGTCAGCGACGCCCCACTGCTGATCAGCGCCAGCGCCGCAAATTGCGAAGCCCCGGCATACACGAACAGACACATCGCCACCGGCAGCCACAACGGCAGCCCGGCGTTGACGGCCATCAGCCCGAACACGAACGACACGGTGAAGTAACCGGCCACCACCGGGCTGGCTTCGGCAAAGGTGCGCGACGGCTGACGGTCGACCATCAGCGGCGCACTGCCGGATGTTTCATTCATAGATCCCTCTCAAATGTCCGCTCGCCGTGAGGTTCGCAAAAACCCTGGGCCGTCCAGAAACGCTTGCCCGCGAGGTTAGCATCATCGACGAACAGGAACATCCGCAGCACACCGACCCGTTTCATGTCGGCCGACGCCGCCTCCACCAGCCGCTGGCCCACGCCCTGGCTGCGATAGCGCAGGCTGACCGCCAGATGGTTGATCGTGCCGCGACTGCCGAGCATGCCGCCCAGCACCGCGCCGACGATCTCGCCTTCGACGTCGAAGGCGAGATAGGCCGTGGTGGTTTTCTGGATCAGCACGCCGCGCAGGCATTTGGCATCCTGCCATTCACAGAACGACACCTCGTCGAACTGGCGGAAGAAGCGCTCCATGCGCTGCGCGTCCTTGGCCGTCGCGCGCCGCAGCACCACCGGCGTCGAGCACTCGACGCCGTCGATTGGGGTGATCTGATTAGCGAACAATGTCGAAAGCGGTCCCGGGCCGCGAGAAGGAAATCGCCAGGATCTGCCGGTACGCCATGGCGTGAGAGTGAGTGTTGCGTGCCGGTGTCACGTAGTGACGCATGTCACGGTCGAGGAAGTAGGTGGTGTCGAGGATTTCCTGGTAGGTGGTCGACGCCAGTTGCTGCTCGTGAATGTCGTACAGACGACTCTCGGCACCCTCGACATTGTTGCGGCCCCAGAAGTGCACACCGCTGAACGGATAACCGTCGCAGTGAATCCCTTCCGGAGTGATTTCCAGTTGTTTGCCGGGTTTGATCTCGATACGGATCTGATGGATCTGGCACTGCCAGATTTCATCGTGCAGCTCTTCCGGCAACACGCTTTTGTACACTTCGAAATCGGTGTCGATCAGGCTGCGCATCACCGGCGAGCTGATGACTTCGTCCGAGAAGTCCTGGAAGTGCCGCACCACGCCGCCCACATAGCTGTTGTTGGCCTTGGACTGTACGTACGCGCGATGTTCCAGTTGCTTGAGTTCGCGAGTCTTGGGGTTGTATTCAAAGTCGCTGTAACGACGGTAACGCATGCCGGCTTCGGCCTGACCGTAGTAACTGTCAGGCTCCATGTTTTCCCAACTTTTGGTCAGTCTGACGAAGTCGGCGAAATGACCGTAGAGATTGAAGTCAGCACCCTGCACATTGGCGTACTTGTCGCGCCGTAGCGATTCGCCCACTTCTCTGGTTAAAACGATCATTACCAAATTCTCCGCTGCATTGAGCGGCCTAATCTATTAGGTGGAGAATTTGCGTCCATGAGAAAGAATTTCAGGCATTTAAAGCCCTGTTTGAAACGCGATTTGAAACGGCTTGAAAGTGCATTTCAAATGACAAAAACACGGGTTTTTATGCTGTTTTCGCGAAAAACGTCAAAAAAAAACCCCGAACCAGTCGGGGTTTTTCTGACGCGTTTGGCGGGTCAACCGATTATCAGAAGATGTTGATCGGGTAGTCCACGAACACACGCAGTTCGTTGCCGCTGACGTTGTACTCGCTGGATTTCTGCGAAACACGCAGGATCGAGCTGCGCAGCTTGATGCTCAGGTCTTTGGCCGGGCCACTTTGCACGACGTACTTGAACTGGTTGAAGATCTCGCGCTCGGTGCCGCCTTCGCTGGTGGACGTGGTGATGTTGTCGCCACGCACGTACGCGAAGTTGTAGCTCAGACCCGGTACGCCGAATGCGCTGAAGTCCAGGCCGTAGCCCAACTGCCAGCTGCGCTCGTCTTCAGCGTTGAAGTCGGACCAGTAGGAGTTGGCCAGGTAGATGGTGTTGCCACCGTCACCCACGCGCCCCTGACCTTTCTGGTAACCGCCGTAGGCGTAACCCAGGTTGCTGTCGCCGGTGGAGCGCTGGTGCGCCACGGTAAACGAGTGCGGGCCGGTGGCGAAGGTCGCTGCCAGGCTCCAGATCTTGTTGTCATCGCCGGTCACACCGTTTTCGCGGACGTAGGAGTTGTCCAGCTTGGTGCGGTAACCGTTGAAGTCCAGGGTCAGGGACTGATCCTTGTCAATCGGGAACACGTAGTTGGCGTTCACGTACTGTTTTTTCAGCACGTCTTCGACGTCGGAAGCGTACAGCGCAGCCTTGAACTGTTCGGTGAACTGGTAGCTACCGCCCAACACGTTGATCGACTTCAGACCACCGCTGTCACGACCTTCAGCGCTCTTGCGCGATTCGGCAGTAAAACGACCGGCATCCAGTTGCAGGCCTTTGATCTCTTTGGAAGTGATCAAGGTACCGGTGTAGCTTTCCGGCAGCAGACGCACGTTGTCGTAGCTCAGCACCGGCAGGGCCGGCATCTGGTCGCCGTAAGTCAGTACGGTGTTGGAGATACGGAATTTGACCGCCGCACCACCCTTCGACAGGTCGTCAGCCGCGTTGCCGCTGTCACCCTGTTTGAAGAAGTCGATACCACCGGCACCGCTGCGGCCCTTGCCGCCGTCCAGACGCAGAGCGTACAGACCGAAGGCATCCACACCGACACCGACGGTGCCTTGAGTGAAACCGGACGAGAACGTACCGATGGCCGCTTGGCCCCATTCGGCTTTGTCCTGGTTGCCATCTTTGTAGTCACGATTGATGTAGGCATTGCGCAGCAGCACTTTGAGGCTGCTGTCTTCTACAAAACCCTTGGACTCGGCCTGGTCGTTAGCCATGGCCGAAGTGGCACTCAACATCCCCAGTGCGATCAAACTGATTCGCTTGTTCAACATTTTGTTTTCCTTATTACGGGTTGAAACGCGCTGTGTCGAACGGCTGAAACGGCGCTTATTGCACTCTTTTATTCACCCCGAAACAAAAAGACCCGCTCAAGACAATGTCATGGCGGGCCTGCTCCTGATTTTGAGTCATGGCGGTTAGCCACAGGCGTTGGGCCGAATCGTAGCCGCGCCCTCAACAATGTGTCAATTTCAAGAATCGTCTTTAAATAGGCGAAAAACGTCTAAAAAAAGTAAATTTTGCGATGGGTTCGTGCACGGAATTGCCCGCAATCAGGGATTTTGATGCCGGATTACGCGCAACTACCGAGTTCACAGACCGGCAGGGTTTCAGTCCCTGGCACAGACGTAAACGACCCGCTCAACCATTGGGCGAAGGCTTCTGGTTTGCCGAGCCAAGGGCCGATATCCACCAAGGTGAACTGACCATCCTGCTCCAGCGCAAAGGTCGGAAAACCTTGGCCACCGAGTTTCGCCAATAAGGCGCGGCTGCTCTTTATATGTTGCAGAGTGTCGACTGATTGCAGTGCATTCAAGAATGTATCGGCGTCGTAGCCCTGCTCCACGGCAAATTCCAACAGCACGCTTTGGTCTGCAATTCGACGCCCCTCGACGTAGTGCGCCGTCTGCAAACGCCCTAGCAGTTCCAGGCCACGGCCGTCGATTTTTTGCGCCGCCATCACAGCGGCAATCGGCGGTGCCGAATCAAACACCGCCGTATGGTCGCGCAACAGGCCTTCGAAATAGGCTTCGCCAAACGGCTGACCGGTGTATTCGGCAATGCGGCGATCATGGGGCATTACGTAATTGCGCAGTTGCGGCGAAACGCTCTGGCGGTTGGCACCGGTCATCATGCCGCCGGCGTGGGCGATCACCGGCAGCACTTGTTGCGCGGCCTGCACCAGTGGTTTGGCGCCATAGCACCAGCCGCACAACGGGTCGTAAATGTAGTGAAGGGTCATCGAAATGCTCCGGCTGGAAGGTGGGGGAATGATGTCGGCACATTAGTCCCTCGGTCGTTGCGGAAAAACGCCGGAATGGCTTTCAGTGTGTTTCGGCAATCGGTCAAATCGGGACCGGCAGCCGCCACTTCCAGATCAGGCAGACAACCTGGTGGGCATTGGCACCTACAGCTTCTGATATCGCGCCCATAAAAAAAGCGCTGCCATCCGGGCAGCGCTTTTTACAATCCCTGTCTGTTCTTCTTATCCTTCCAACACATCCCAGAGCGCTTCCAGTTCGGCCTCGCTGAACAGGCCAGCGGGGTAACGCTCGATCATCATCCGGCGCGGATCAGGTTCCCTGATCTGACGCGTTCCATTGGACTTCAACCAGTGCGCGACAATCTGGAGCGACTCACTATTTACAGCCATGGGATGCATCGTCCGCTCGCTGATTACGTTCACTTCGGCGTTCATTTCAGCGCTCTCTCCCCGTTCATGAGCGGCTACGTTATCCAAGGTTTATGACAGAACTGTTGAAGTTCTCCCCCCTCCCTAGTGCGTCATGAGCGATACAAGAGCTATGCCAATGTCTGGAAACTGTCGACAGGCGGATATAAAGAAACCCGCAGTCCTGACGGGCTGCGGGTTTCTCTTCATACGAGGGCAACAGATGACTGCCCGGTCGTTTTTTCAATCAACTCAAGCTGTTACATCCGCACTCACTCTTTGTGCGGCGCGGGTTGCTGTTGGGTAAGGCAGTGAATATTGCCGCCCCCCAGTAACAGTTCGCGACCCGGCACCATCACCACTTCGTGTTGCGGGAACAGGTTCTGCAGGATTTCGCGGGCCGGGGCGTCCATCGGGTCGTCGAAGCTTGGCGCGATGATGCCGCCGTTGACGATCAGGAAGTTCACGTAGGAACCGGCCAGGCGCACGCTCGGGTTTCGCTCCTGGGTGCCGTCCACCGGGTCTACGCCCGCGCATTCTTCTTCGGTGGCAAACAGCGGCCCCGGAATCGGCATCTTGTGCACCGTGAACGGGCGGCCCTTGGCGTCAGTGCTGCTTTCCAGCACTTTCATCGCGGCCTGGCAGCGCGGGTAGTTCGGATCCTGCGGATCGTCAGTCCAGGCCAGCAGCACTTCGCCCGGACGCACGTAGCAGCAGAAGTTATCCACATGGCCGTCGGTTTCGTCGTTGAACAGGCCGTCCGGCAGCCAGATGATCTTGTCCACCGACAGGTTTTCGCTAAGTACCGCTTCGATTTCTTCGCGGCCCAGGTGCGGGTTGCGATTGCGGTTGAGCAGGCATTCTTCGGTGGTAATCAGGGTGCCTTCGCCGTCGACGTGAATCGAGCCGCCTTCGAGCACAAAGCCTTCGGTGCGGTAGCGCGGGCTGCGCTCGATCTCGAGGATCTTGCCACCGACCTGGGAATCACGGTTCCACGGCGAATACAGGCCGCCATCAAAACCGCCCCAGGCGTTGAAATCCCAGTTCACACCGCGCACTTCGCCGCTGTTGTTGATCACAAACGTCGGGCCGCTATCGCGAACCCAGGCGTCATCGCTGGACATCTCGACCACGCGGATATTCGGCACGTCGAGACGAGCACGGGCGTTTTCGTATTGGCCGGCGGACACCGCCACGGTCACCGGTTCGAAACGCGCGATGGCCTTGGCCACAGCGGCGTGAGCGGCCTGCGCCGGTTTGCCGCCCAGACGCCAGTTGTCCGGACGCTCGGGCCAGATCATCCAGATCTGGGTTTGCGGTGCCCATTCGGCCGGCATGTAGAAGCCATCGGCGCGTGGTGTGCTTTTCAATGTGGTCATGTCGATCAGGACTCCAGGGAACCGTCGAGGTTGTTCAACGCGCCGTACAGGGTTGGACGACGGACTATGGCGACTTTATAAACGATAAATATCGGCTTTAGAAGCCATAAAGAAAAAACAATCCCAATTTATCCGGACAAATACCGATACAAATCGGTATTTGTCAGTTGCGGATCGCTTTAAAGCCCTTCTTCCAACACCTTCGCCAGCATATCGACGAAGAAATCCACGCTCTGCCGCGAGGTGACCATCGGCGGTTTGATCTTCAGGACGTTCAGGTAATCGCCGGTCGGCTGCATGAAAATCCCCAGCTCTCGCAGGCGATCACACAACAGCGTGGTTTCCGCGGTTGCCGGCTCCAGCGTTGCCCGATTGCGGATCAGCTCGACCCCCAGATAGAACCCGGAACCGTGCACCGCGCCGACCAACGGATATTGATCGATCAGCGCGTCCAGCCGGGCCTTGAAGTGGGCGCCGACCACCTGGGCGTTTTCCCAGAGCTTTTCTTCTTCCATGACATCGAGCACCGCCATGCCGATCTGGCAGCTCACCGGACTGCCGCCGGCGGACGAGAAGAAATAGCCCTCGGCTTCCAGCGCTTCGGCGATTTCCCGGCGGGTGATCACCGCGCCCAGCGGCTGGCCGTTGCCCATGCCTTTGGCCATGGTGATGATGTCCGGCACCACGCCTTGCTCTTCAAAGCCCCAGAAGAAGTGGCCCATGCGCCCGTAACCGACCTGCACCTCATCGGCGATGCACACGCCGCCACGGGCACGCACCATTTCATAGACTTTTTTCAGGTAACCCGGCGGCAGTGAGATCCCGCCCGCGTTGCCGTAGACCGGCTCGCAGATAAACCCCGCCAGTTGGCGTTTCTGCTCATCAAGCTTCGCCAGATGTTGCTCGACGCTGCGCACGTAATCCGGGGCCGAATCCGCGCCGCGAAATTCGCCGCGATAGGTGTTGGGAGCCGTCACCGCGTGCACCCAGTCCGGGCGACTGCTCAGGGCCTGCGGGTTATCGGCAATCGAGGTCGAGACCGCGTCCGCGCCGACCGTCCAGCCGTGATAGGCCTCCAGCACGCTGATCATGTCGCGCCCACCGCTGGCGGCCCATGCCAGGCGAATCGCCAGGTCATTGGCCTCGCTGCCGCTGTTGACCAGGAACACCCGATCCATGCCCTCCGGCGCCAGCTTCAGCAAGCGTTCGGAAAACTCGGCGACTGCTGCATAGTTGAACCGCGAGTTGGTATTGAGCAGCGACCACTGTCGGCTCGCCACCGCTGCCATGCGCGGGTGACCGTGGCCAAGCACCGCGACGTTATTGAGCATGTCGAGGTAGGAACGGCCCTGCATGTCAATCAGGTGATTGCGCCAACCGCGCTCGATACGCGGCGGGTCGACGTAATAGTGCTTCTGGGTGCGGGCGAAACTGGCGTCACGGCGCGCCAGCAGGGTAGCTGCGTCCAACTCGGGTTCGGCGTCGCAGGCCAGGCCCAGCAGTGCGGCCGGTGATGGGGACAAGGCCTGCCATGCCGCCGCACGGCTCGGCGTGCAGAACAGCGGCGCTTCAAGCTGTGCGCCGCGAATCAATTGCACGATCAACGGACCGTCCACCGAACCGAGCACCTGGCCTTTGACCAGCGCTGCGCCGCCGTGCAGCGAGGGATTCACACCCCACAAACGCAGGCTCAGTTGCGGGCCGTCGAGTCGCAGCGCGCCGTCGGCCGACAGGTGCAGTACGCCAGCAAACGGCGCTTCCACCGCCGAACCTTTCGGCACATGCAATTCGACGTGCAGCGGGAACGTCTCTGGCTCATCGGCGCTGTCAGGCCGGGTACGCGACAACCGGTATTGCCCGTATCGACTGGCCGCCAGACCATGGATGGCGGCGGCTTCGCTCAACAGACGCTGATCAATGCCTGGCTGCTCCCAGTTGCCCGCCTCGAAGTGTGCGCTCAACACCCCCAGATCGATCAACGCGAATTCGCGCCCGACCAGGCCGGGCAGCAACGGCGCAAAGCCTTCACTGTCGATGTCCGGCAATGTCTGGCCGACCGCCGTGAGAATCGCCGCCTCCATCAATGCCAGCGGCACCGAGGTGGCGACCCGGAAGATCTCCCATTCGTGGGTCAGGTTGTCGCGGCTGTAGGTATTGCCCGGATCGATGCTGACCTGTTGCTCGCCACTGAGCACCAGCACCGCCGCGCGCGCCACGATCAGCGGCCACAGCGCCAGCAGTTCTTCGTGTTGCAGCGGATTGACCGCGTGATAGGCCTGCACGGCCGGCAGGATCACGAACGGATCGCCGGCGGCGTGATGCAGCAGCGCGGCACAGGTGACCGACAGATCGGTGATGCGCCAGGTGCGCACCAGATCGCCGAAATCGATGACGCCCTGCAACTGCCAGTGCCGCCGGGCGTCACGCTGCCAGACCACGTTGTCGTCGGTGATGTCCATGTGGATTGCCTGCACCGGTAGCTTTTCCACCAGCGGCTGCAAACGAAGTCTGGCCTGCTCGGCAACCTCGGCGATCAGCGTGCGCTGGCGTTCGTCTTCGATCACCGGCAGCAGGTGCTCGATCAGTGCGCTGGCGTGGCGCGCGTCCCATTGCAACGTGCGTTCGAGCCCCGGATGGTCGAAACCGACGAGGGCCAGATCCATCTCGCCGCAGAGCCGGCCAAAACCGGCGACGACTTCGTGGCCAAGGTGATCGAGGGCCGTCAGGGGTTGTCCGTCGATGTAATCGAGCAGTCGCACATGCACCGATTCTCCACCGACGTCCAGGGTCAGCAGGTCAGCGCCGTTAGTGGCCGCCATCACCCGAGGAACCTTAACGCCACCCTTCTCGGCCAGGTATTTCAGGCCCGCATGCTGGGCTTGCAGTTCAACCAGCGCATAGTCGCCCCGGCAGATCTTCAACACGAACCGACCACGCTCGCTGTCGATCCGGTAATTGAGGTCCTGCTGACTGCCCAGGGCCTGCAACGTGCCGTTCAAGCCGTAATGCTGCACCAGCAGATGCCGGGCCTGCTCCACCGAAACCTGCGGGCTGGGCAAACTGGCGCGATGAATCAACGTGGCGAACGACATGGAACGACCCCTGAAATTTTATTAGGCGCCTATATCGCCATTGCTTCGGGCGATAAGCAACCCCCGACCATCCATCCCCGACACGCTGCGAGACCGGCGGATTTGCAAGCGCCCCTCGCACCTGTCGAAGCTTTGCGCAAGAATGTCGGCCATTCACACCTGCCACTGGAAAATCTACATGAATGTAATCAACACCGACCTGCCTGGTGTCTTGATCATCGAACCCAAGGTATTTGGTGACGAACGCGGGTTCTTTTACGAAAGCTTCAATGCGAAGGCCTTTCAGGACGCGACCGGCCTCGAAACGCATTTTGTGCAGGACAACCATTCGCGCTCGCAGAAAGGCGTTCTGCGCGGGCTGCATTACCAACTGGAAAACACCCAGGGCAAACTGGTCCGCGTCACCGTCGGCGAAGTCCTCGATGTCGCCGTGGATATCCGTCGCAGCTCGCCGCATTTCGGCAAGTGGGTGGCCGTGCGTCTGTCCGCCGACAACCATCGCCAACTATGGGTGCCGGAAGGTTTCGCCCACGGTTTCGTAGTGCTGAGCGAGTTCGCCGAATTCCTCTACAAGACCACCGACTACTACAACCCGTCTTCCGAGCGCAGCATTCGTTGGGACGACCCGGATCTGGGCATCGACTGGCAGCTGGACGAAGCGCCAAAACTGTCGGCCAAGGATCAGGCAGCCGCCTTCCTCAAGGACGCCGACGTCTTTTCCTGAAGTCCTGTGTGAATCTTCAGCGCCGCTGCAGACCCGGCCACGGGTGCGCAGACTGCGCCGGCAAGCCTAGGCATAATGCGCCTGTACTCACAGGCGCTCGATGCTCATGACTCCGACCCTACCCCGCCGCCCCCGCTGGCGCAGTCTCGCCCTGCTGGCCCTGTGCCTGGCACCGCTGCTGTGGCCGCTGGAACATCTGGCCGAGCGCTATTACCGCAGCGAACTGGCCGGCCAGAACCGTCAGACCCTCGACCTCTACGTCGCCAACCTGCTGGGCACGCTGCATCGCTATGAAGTGCTGCCGCAAATCCTCGGCGACCTGCCGGCCCTGCGCGCGGTGCTCGGGGCGCCGGACGACGGCGTGACCCAGGGCAACGCCAACCGCCTGTTGAAAAACATTGCCGCGCAGACCGGCGCCGAAGTCATGTACCTGATGGACACCAGCGGACAGACCCTGGCGGCGTCGAACTGGGACAAACATGACAGCTTCGTCGGACGCAATTTCGCTTTCCGTCCGTATTTCAGCGAGGCCATGGCCGGACGCCTTGGACGCTTCTTCGGCCTCGGCACCACTTCGGCCAAGCGCGGTTATTTCTTTGCGGCGGCGGTGCGTAACGGCGAAAAAATCATCGGCGTGCTGGTGATCAAGGTTGACCTCGACCATACCGAAAGCCTGTGGGGCAAAACCCCGGAACAACTGCTGGTGACCGACCACAACGGTGTCGTCATCCTCACCTCGCGCCCGGAATGGCGCTTTCGCGCGACCCGCACCCTCAGTGAGGCCGAACGCGCGGCGATCACCGCGATCCAGCCCTACCCGACCCGCGAGCCGCGCCCCCTGAACCTGAGCCCGACCGCGTGGCTGCCGCAGACACAGGAGATCGCGGAAACCGGCTGGAGCGTCAGCATCCTCGCCCCGCGCACGTTGATCGACCGACCGGTGCGCACGGTAGTGGCAATCGGCGGCGCCACCTTGCTGGTGGTGATGCTGTTGCTGGGCCTGATGATGCAGCGTCGTCGTCATTACCTGGAACGGATCGCCTTTGAAGCCAAGGCCCGGCGGGAACTCGAAGGCCGGGTTGCCGAGCGCACCAGTGATCTCGAAGGCCTCAACCGCCGACTGAAACAGGAAGTGCTTGAACGCGAACAGGCCCAGCAGGAACTGGTGCGGGCCCAGGACGATCTGGTACAGGCCGGCAAACTCTCGGCGCTGGGGACCATGTCAGCGAGCATCAGCCACGAACTCAACCAGCCGCTGGCGGCGATCCGCAGCTACGCCGAGAACGCCGAAGTGCTGCTCGACCACGAGCGCACCGAAGATGCCCGAGGTAACCTCAAGCTGATCAGCGAGCTGACCGGGCGCATGGCTTCGATCATCGCTCACCTGCGCGCCTTCGCCCGCAGAGATCGCCACGCCCCGGAAAGCGTCGCCCTGCAACCGGCGCTGGACGACGCCCTGGCGTTGCTGGCCAAACGTCGCCGCAGCATGGACGTCGAACTGATCCGCGACCTGCCGGCCGCCACCCTGTGGGTCGAGGCCGGGGAAACCCGTCTGCGTCAGGTGCTGGGCAACCTGCTGGCCAACGCCCTCGACGCCCTGACCGAAAAAGGCCCGCCGCGTAAATTGTGGCTGAGTGCCGAATCCACCGACGAAGGCGTCAACCTGTACATTCGCGACAATGGCCCGGGCTTCTGCATGGAAGCACTGGGCCGTGCCAGCGAACCGTTTTACACGACCAAGACCCGCACTCAGGGCCTGGGTCTGGGGTTGGCCATTTGCGAAACCCTGATGCGCGCCTTCGGTGGTGAACTGTCGTTCGCCAACCACAAGCAAGGTGGCGCCCTGATCACCCTGCGGCTGCGCGCCGGCGCGCCCGGGGTCAGCCTGCAACCGTCCGAGGATCGAAGCGCATGACCATCGACAACCGCATCCAGGTGGTGCTGATCGACGACGATCCGCACCTGCGTCAGGCCCTCGGCCAGACCCTGGATCTGGCCGGCCTGAAAATTCTTCCGCTGTCCGAGGCCAAGGGCCTGGCCGCGCAACTGGAGCGAGACTGGCCGGGCGTCGTGGTCAGCGACATCCGCATGCCCGGCATGGATGGCCTGGAGCTGTTGAGCGAACTGCACGCTCAGGATCCGGAACTGCCGGTGCTGCTGATCACCGGCCACGGCGACGTGCCACTGGCCGTGCAGGCCATGCGCGCCGGTGCCTATGACTTTCTGGAAAAACCCTTCGCCAGCGACGCCCTGCTCGACAGCGTGCGCCGCGCCCTGGCCCTGCGGCGTCTGGTGCTGGACAACCGCAGCCTGCGCATGGCCCTGAGCGATCGCAACGAGTTGAGCGCGCGTCTGGTCGGTCAATCCGCGCCGATGTTGCGCCTGCGCGAGCAGATCGGCGCACTGGCGGCGACCAAGGCCGATGTCTTGATCCTCGGCGAAACCGGCGCGGGTAAAGAAGTCGTCGCCCGCGCCCTGCATGATCTGTCGAGTCGGCGTAACGGCCCGTTCGTGGCGATCAACGCCGGCGCGCTGGCCGAATCGGTGGTCGAAAGCGAATTGTTCGGCCATGAGCCCGGCGCCTTCACCGGCGCGCAAAAGCGCCGGATCGGCAAGTTCGAATTCGCCAATGGCGGCACGCTGTTCCTCGACGAAATCGAGAGCATGAGCATGGACGTGCAGGTCAAACTGCTGCGCATGCTGCAGGAGCGCGTGGTCGAACGACTGGGCGGCAATCAGTTGATCCCGCTGGACATCCGCGTCATCGCCGCCACCAAGGAAGACCTGCGCCAGGCTGCCGATCAGGGACGTTTCCGTGCCGACCTGTATTACCGCCTCAACGTGGCACCGCTGCGCATTCCGCCACTGCGCGAACGGGGCGAAGACGCGTTGATGTTGTTCCAGCATTACGCCGACGAAGCCAGCGCCCGCCACGGACTGCCACCTCACGAACTGCAACCGGCACAACGGGCGTTGCTGTTGCGCCATTCATGGCCGGGCAATGTGCGGGAATTGCAGAACGCGGCGGAGCGTTTTGCCCTCGGTCTGGAGCTGGCGCTGGACAACACACAGCCCGATGGCAGCTCCGGCACCACCGTCGAGATCACTGCAGGAGGGCTCAGCGAACAAGTGGAAAACTTCGAGAAATCCCTGATCGCCGCCGAACTGGCCCGCTCTCACAGTTCCGTGCGCAGTCTCGCCGAAGCCCTGGGCATTCCGCGCAAGACCCTGCACGACAAATTGCGCAAGCACGGGCTGAATTTCGCCGGCAGCGGCGGCCAGTCAGACGAATCCGAATGAACTTCACTCAATACACCTTTCTGCCGCAAGAGGTTCGGGCATGAAGCACGACAGTCGTTATCTGGAATCCGTCCTTCACCACGACATCCCGCTGACACGGGACATGGGCCTCAAGGTGCTCGACTGGCACGAGCAGCAATTGCGTCTGCACCTGCCGCTGGACGCCAACGTCAACCACAAGAGCACCATGTTCGGCGGCAGCCTGTACTGCGGCGCGGTGCTGGCGGGTTGGGGCTGGCTGCATTTGCGTTTGAAAGAAGAAGGCATCGAAGACGGGCACATCGTGATTCAGGAAGGACAGATCAGTTATCCACTGCCGGTCACCGGCGATGCCATTGCGATCTGCCCGTCACCGAGCGCGGCGGTGTGGAAGAAATTTCTGGCGATGTATCAACGCTACGGACGGGCGCGACTGACGCTGCATACGCGAGTCGTCAATACAGGAAGCAATGAAGATGCGGTGACGTTCAGCGGGCAGTACGTCCTGCACCGCTGAAGACAAAACGCGCTTACGAGCGGGCGAGTTCGAGCAGCTTCGTCCGCCATGCGGCTTTCGCCGGCAACGCCAGGAAGAAACCGTTCAACAACGACTCCCGTGGTGGGTAACAGAACGCTTCGCCACTCAGGTCCAGCACCTCGCCACCCGCCCCTTCCAGAACGCCCTGCGCGGCTGCGGTGTCCCACTGCGAAGTCGGCGCCAGACGCGGGTAACAGTCGGCAGCACCTTCGGCCAGCAGACAGAACTTCAGCGAACTGCCGATATTGGCCAGTTGCAACTCCCCAAGGCTGGCGCTCAGACCGGACAGCAAGCGTTCCTGCTCCGGGCTCGAATGGCGGCGGCTGGCAACCACCGTGAACGCTTCGCCAGGACCCGGTACATCACGCACCTGAATCGCTACCGGCGAACCGCCCGTGTCGCCGCGCCAGGCACCGAGTCCCGCGCCGCCAACGTAGAACCGTCCGTTGGTCGGCATCGACACCACACCGAACACCACCCGGCCATTCTCGATCAACGCGATATTGACGGTGAATTCTTCGCTGCCGCTGATGAACTCCTTGGTGCCATCCAGCGGATCCACCAGCCACCAGCGCTGCCAGCCGGCGCGCACGCTTTGCGGAATATTGGCGTCCTCTTCGGACAGCACCGGAATGCTCGGATCCAGCGCTGTCAGGCCGGCCACGATCACGTGATGCGCGGCCATGTCCGCCGCCGTCACCGGCGAATCATCGGACTTGGCGGTGACGGCCACATCGGCACGCCAGAACGGCAGGATCGCCTCACCGGCCCGCAATGCCAGCTCAACCACCGGCGCCATCAACGGATGGGGAAAATTCATCGGCATCTCACTCATGACTGGAAAAATCCGCGCTGGGTCAGCAAATCGCGGGTCAGGTACAACGCCGCCAGGGCGCGTCCCTCACTGAAGTTCGGATTCTGCGCCAGTGCCGACAGCTCCCGCAGATTGACCTTGTCCACACGCATCGGCTCGGGCTCATCGCCTTCGAGGCGTTCTTCGTACAAATCGGTGGCCAGCACCACCTGGATCTTCTGGCTCATGTAACCGGGGGACAACGACAGCTCGGTCAGATGCTCCAGTTGTCGCGCGCCATAACCGGCTTCTTCCTTGAGCTCGCGTTCGGCGGCAGCCAGCACGTCTTCGCCGGGTTCGATCAGGCCTTTGGGCAGCGACAGTTCATATTCGTCGGTGCCGCCGCAGTATTCCTCGACCAGCACCGCGTGCTCGGCATCGAGCATCGCCACGATCATCACCGCGCCATAGCCGGCGCCCTTGCCGACCAGTCGCTCGTAGGTACGTTCCACGCCGTTGGAGAAACGCAGCTTCAGCTCTTCGACGCAGAACAGCCGGCTGGTGGCGACGATCTCGCGGGCAAGTACGGTGGGTTTCTGGCGCATGCAAAGCTCCTTGGCGTGAACGCGCTACTATAACGCGGCTTTTCCGATTGTTTGCGTCGGATATCTTTCTACCGTTCGAGACGTTGCCATGCCTTCATTACCGTGGTCCGACATCGATACCGTTCTGCTGGACATGGACGGCACGTTGCTCGACCTGCATTTTGACAACCACTTCTGGCTGGAACACCTGCCGCAGCGCTACGCCGAACTGCACGGCGTGAGCCGGGCGATGGCGGAAATGGAACTGCAGCCGTTGTTCGAGCGCCATGCCGGTCAGTTGCAGTGGTACTGCCTGGACTTCTGGAGCGCGGAACTGAAGCTGTCGGTGCGTGAGTTGAAACTGGAAACCGCCCACCTGATCGCCTTGCGCCCGGACGCCGACACTTTTCTGGGGGCGATCAAACGCGCCGGCAAACGGGTGGTGATGATCACCAACGCCCACCGCGATTCCCTGTCGCTGAAACTCGAACGCATCGAACTGGCGCCGTACTTCGAGCGACTGATCAGTTCCCACGATTACGGTTATCCCAAGGAGAACCCGCAATTCTGGGAGGCGTTGCAGGCCGACATCGACTTCGACCCGGCGCGCAGCCTGTTCATCGACGACACCTTGCCGATCCTGCGCAGTGCCCGAAATTTCGGCGTGGCGCATCTGTTGGCCGTCAGGGAACCGGACAGCCGCAAAGGGCCGAAGGACACCGGGGAGTTTGCAGCGGTCGAGGATTATCGGGATTTGATAGCAGGACTCTGAAGACTGCGGGAGCCGCCAAAGGCTGCTCCCGCAGGCGTGTTGTTACTCGGGAATACGCAGCGTCTGCCCCGGATAGATCTTGTCCGGGTGTGAAAGCAGTGGCTTGTTGGCCTCGAAAATCTTGTTGTACTGGTTGGCGTTGCCATACACCGCCAGGGAAATCGCGCTGAGGGTGTCGCCCTTCTTCACGACCACAAAACGCGCCGCCGCCACAACCGGACCGGTCACGGTGATCTGATCGTCGACGCTGCCGACGCCGGCAATGTTGCCCACCGCCAGCAGAATCTTCTCTTTTTCTTCCTGGCTCGCCACCTCACCGGTAACCGTCACCTTGTCACCGTCCACGGTCGCCTGGACATTGGGGTTACCCAACCCGACCTTGCTGATATGTTCCTTCAATTGCTCGCTGGCATTGGCATTGCCGGGGGTCAACAGGTCGAGCAACTTCTCACCGGCCTCTTTCACAAAGCTCAAAAGACTCATCGCGCACACTCCTTGATTAAAGTTCCAGACGCCCAAGCCTAGACCACGCCGGACAAACCCGGTTGCGGCCCGACCAATGACCCTGCCCCCGTGCAAGCGGTAGAATCGCCCACCCTTGCCAGCGCCCCGGAGCGAAGATGGACATCAAGCAGCTGAAATTCCTCATCGCCCTCGACGAAACCCGCCATTTCGGCCAGGCCGCCGCCCGCTGCCACATCACCCAACCGACGTTGTCGATGCGCCTGCGCAGCCTCGAAGAAGAACTCGACCTGCCACTGGTCAACCGTGGCCAGCGCTTCGAAGGGTTCACCGCACCAGGCGAACGGGTGCTGGCCTGGGCGCGCACGGTGCTGGCCGCCTATGACGGTCTGCAGGCGGAAGCGGCGGCCTGTCGCGGCAATCTGATCGGCACCCTGCGGCTGGGCGTGGTGCCGTTGTCGAGTTTCGATGCGCTGCCCCTGATGCAACGCCTGCACGCGCAACACCCGAACCTGCGCTTCGAACTGTCTTCGCTGAGCTCGGAACAGGTTCTGGAGCAACTGGCGAACAACCGCATCGACATTGGCGTGTCTTACCTGGACCGCCTCGACGGCGAGCGGTTTGAATCCCTGGCCTTCAGCGAAACGCAGATGGGCCTGCTCTACGACCAGCGGTTCTTCAACTTTGGTGAGGCACCGTTGAGTTGGGAATCGCTGATCGAACTGCCACTGGGCATGCTCACCAGCGGCATGCATTTTCGCCAATCCATCGACCATAACTTCCACAGCCGTGGCCTGACGCCACAACCGTTGCTGCAAACCGACGCCGTTCACCAATTGTTGCAAGCTGTGCACGGCGGGCTGTGCTGCGCGGTGATGCCATTGGACGGCGGTCTGGAAAACCTCACGGATAACCTGCGCCTGCAACCCATCGAAAACGCCCAGACCCTCGCCCGCCTGGGCCTGATCATGCGTCGCGGCGCCCCACGCTCGGCGCTCGCCGAGGCCTGTTTCGCGCTCTATCAAAAATCACCCACGGACGCTTGATCGACGGCATCTATCGAAGGATCGACACTAGCGATTAGACGCGACATCTTGCCGCGCCTAGTCTTAACGTTGATCAATCCATCGGTGATGCCATGAACGCCAAGCGCCCGGCCTGCGCGGCGCCTGCTCTCGAAACACCCGCGCCTGCCGCCAGTCAGACCTACAGCTACAGCGATCTCCCCCTCGCGGAATCGGCCAGCACCGCGCTGGCCGAAGAAGTCGCGTTGGCGATTGCCTACAACGGCATCAGCCAGGCCGTCATGCTGGTCACGCCGACCGACCTTGAAGACTTCATCGTCGGCTTCAGCCTCGGCAGCGGCATCATCGAAGACGCCTCGGACATTTACGATCTGCAACTGAGCGGTTCGGGCTCGGCGCAATACGCGCAAGTGACCATCGCCAACCGCGCCTTCTGGAACCTTAAACAGCAGCGCCGGCAACTGGCCGGCACCAGCGGTTGCGGGTTGTGCGGCGTGGAAGCGGTGGAGCAGGCGCTGCCTGAGCTCAAGGTTTTGCCCGGCGCACCGTTGCCGCCCGCCGAATGGCTCGATGGATTGCGCCAGCGTATCGGTGCGTTCCAGCCGCTGGGCCAGCATTGTGGCGCAGTGCACGCGGCGGTGTTCATGAACGCCAGCGGTGAATTGCTGCTGGGCCGCGAAGACATCGGCCGGCACAACGCCCTCGACAAACTGATCGGCGGCCTGATCCGGCAAAAGATATCCACAGTCGGTGGCCTGGCGATTGTCACCAGCCGTTGCAGCCTCGAATTGATCCAGAAAGTTTTGCGGGCCGGGATTCAGACCCTGGTCAGCCTGTCCGCGCCCACCGGCCTTGCCGTGCAATGGGCCCGGCGCCACAACCTCAATCTCATCCACCTGCCGCAGAAAAACGCGCCGCGGGTGTATAGCCCAGAAATGGAGAAACACCCGTGAGCCAACATCATCAAGCCGACCAGAAACCCGTTCCGCGCTACAAGCCTTACAAGGGCCCGGCCGGTGGCTGGGGCGCACTGATCAGCGTGGCGCAGGCCTGGCTGACCAGCGACAACGCGCTGAAAAATCTGCGCATGATGCTCAAGACCAACCAGAACGGCGGCTTCGACTGCCCGGGCTGCGCCTGGGGCGATTCGCCGGAAAGCGGCATGGTCAAGTTCTGCGAGAACGGCGCCAAAGCGGTGAACTGGGAAGCGACCAAGCGCCGGGTCGATGGCAAATTCTTCGCCAAACACAGCGTCACCTCGCTGCTGGAGCAGAGCGACTACTGGCTTGAATATCAAGGTCGTCTGACCGAACCGCTGGTGTATGACGCCGAAACCGATCGCTACAAACCCATCAGCTGGGACGATGCCTACGCGCTGATCGGCAAACACCTTCAAGCGCTGTCGAGTCCGGATCAGGCCGAGTTCTATACTTCGGGCCGCGCCAGCAACGAAGCGGCGTACCTGTATCAACTGTTCGTGCGCGCCTTTGGCACCAACAACTTCCCCGACTGCTCGAACATGTGCCACGAGGCCAGCGGCGTGGCGCTGGCGCAGAGTGTCGGTGTCGGCAAAGGCACCGTGACCTTCGACGACTTCGAACACGCCGATGCGATTTTCGTCTGGGGCCAGAACCCTGGCACCAACCACCCGCGCATGCTCGAACCGCTGCGTGAAGCAGTCAAACGCGGCGCCCAGGTGGTGTGTGTCAACCCGCTGAAAGAACGCGGTCTGGAGCGTTTCCAGCATCCACAGCATCCGCTGGAGATGCTCACCAACGGCGACAAACCGACAAATACCGCATATTTCCGCCCGGCACTGGGCGGCGACATGGCGGTGTTGCGCGGCATGGCCAAGTTCCTGCTGCAATGGGAGCGCGATGCGCAGAAGGCTGGCGCGCCGGCGGTGTTCGATCACGACTTTCTCAATGAGCACAGCGTCAACGTGCTGGAATACCTCGGCGTCGTCGATGACACGCCGTGGGAGCAGATCGTCGAGCAGTCCGGCCTGACCCTGGTGGAAATCGAACAGGCGGCGCGCATGTACGCCAAAGGCAAGAACGTGATCATGTGCTGGGCGATGGGCATCACTCAGCATCGTCACTCGGTGCCGACCATCCAGGAAATCGCCAACCTGATGCTGCTGCGCGGCAACATCGGCAAGCCCGGCGCCGGTCTGTGCCCGGTGCGTGGCCACAGTAACGTGCAGGGCGACCGCACCATGGGCATCAACGAACGTCCGCCGGTGGCGTTCCTCGATTCTCTGGAGCGTCGCTTCCAGTTCAAGGTGCCGCGCCACAACGGGCACAACGTGGTCGAGGCGATTCACGCGATGGCCGAAGGTCGGGCCAAGGTGTTCATCGGGCTGGGTGGCAACTTCGCCCAGGCCACGCCGGACAGCCCGCGCACGTTCCAGGCCCTGAGCAACTGTGACCTGACCGTGCAGATCAGCACCAAGCTCAACCGCAGCCACCTGGCCCACGGCAAGGACGCGCTGATCCTGCCGTGCCTGGGCCGTACCGACATCGACATCCAGACCGAAGGCCCGCAGGCCGTCACCGTGGAAGACTCGTTCAGCATGGTGCACGCCTCCAACGGTCAGTTGCAGCCGCTGTCGAACCAGATGCGCTCGGAGCCGTCGATCATCGCCGGCATCGCCGCCGCGACCCTGGGCAGCAAACCGGTGGACTGGAACTGGCTGGTGGCCGACTACCGACGCATCCGCGAACTGATCGCCGACACCATTCCGGGCTTCAAGGACTTCAACGAGAAGGTCAAGAACCCGGGCGGCTTCTACCTCGGCAACAGCGCCGGCGCGCGCAAGTGGAACACCACATCCGGCCGGGCCAACTTCAAGCCGAACCTGCTGCCCAAAGACTTGATCCACGAACGCACCCGCGCCACCGGCAAACTGCCGGACCTGATCCTGCAATCGATGCGTTCTCACGATCAGTACAACACCACGATCTACGGTCTCGACGACCGTTATCGCGGGGTGAAGGGACAGCGTGACGTGCTGTTCGCCAACGAGGCGGACATCATTCGCCTGGGCTTCAAGCCGGGGCAGAAGGCTGACATCGTGTCGCTGTGGGACGATGGCCGCGAGCGTCGGGTGAAGGGCTTCACGCTGCTGGCGTTCGATATCCCTGCGGGGCAGGCGGCGGCTTATTACCCTGAGGTGAACCCGTTGGTGCCGCTGGAAAGCACCGGCGATGGCAGCCATACGCCGACGTCGAAGTTCATCGCTATCCGGCTGGAAGCGGCGAGTGAGACGGGGCTGATCATGGCCAAGTCGGCCTGATTCTGATTGCTCCCACGCTCTGCGTGGGAGCGCAGCCGTGGACGCTCCGCGTCCGAAAGTCAGACTCGATACATCTCGCAGATACTTTTCGAACGCCCACAAAAAAGGCCGCCTTGTGATCAAAGCGGCCTGTCCGAAGTAGCTAAAGACCGGCGAAAAACCGTTAAGTTCCGCCCAAAAATCAGCAACTTGCAGAATTGTATACAGGTCGTGCTATTCGTCGGATTTCGATTGTCACGCCCATCGCAGAGCCTCAGGATCGCGCCGTCATCCCTTTGAGGCTCCTCTATGAAGTTCTCCTCGATTCTCTTGTTGTCCCTTGGCCTGGTCAGTGGCTTCGCTTCTGCCGGAGGCACCACCGAAGCAGGTGTGGGCGGCGCATTGGGCGGGGTTCTTGGCTCGGTCGTCGGTCAATCCTTAGGCGGCAGTACAGGTTCAACCATTGGCGCGGCCCTGGGCGGCGCGGGTGGTAGTGCGGTGGGCGCCGACAAGCGCAGCCGTGGCGAAGCAGCCATCGGCGGTGCGCTGGGCGCAGCCGGCGGCAACGTGGTCGGCCGCAGCATGGGCGGCACCACCGGCAGCCTGATCGGCGCAGCAGCCGGCGGCGGCGCGGGTGGCGCGCTGGGCAACTACATGGGCAACAAGAGCGATGACGATGATCGTCGTTACGATCGTCGCCATGATGATCGTCGCTATTACCGTGACCGTCACCCAGGTCGTGGTCATGCCTATGGCCATCGCAAGCACCACCGCTACTATCGCGACTGAGGCTTGGCCTCGTTAGCCGATACACCCAGATCGCAGCTCCCCCGGGCTGCGATTTTTTTTGCCCGTTACACCGTCAGGCGCTCCAGCGCTTCACGCAATGGGGCCGGGATCGACACCGGCTGATTGGACGCCCGGTCGACGAATACATGCACGAAGCGCCCGGCGGCACTGGCTTCCTGTTCTCCCTCTTTGAACACCGCCAGTTCGTATTGCACTGAACTGTTGCCCAGTTTCCCGACCCGCAGGCCAATCTCGATTCGATCCGGAAAAGCGATCGACGCGAAGTAGTCGCAAGACGAACTCACCACAAACCCCACCACCTCGCCGTCATGAATATCCAACCCTCCAACCTGGATCAGGTAGGTGTTCA
Organism: Pseudomonas sp. V88_4; assembly: GCF_029967985.1. NCBI lineage: Bacteria > Pseudomonadati > Pseudomonadota > Gammaproteobacteria > Pseudomonadales > Pseudomonadaceae > Pseudomonas > Pseudomonas sp. V88_4. Next base: position 197,138 of record NZ_JASCAF010000047.1, on the reverse strand, counting down.
CCGCCGTGTCGAAGAAGCTGTAATAGGTGACGTTGTTGACGTGGCCGTAGGCGTCATTGTCGTGCCAGCGCGTAGTGATCGGCTGGAAATGCGGGTATTCGCTGCGTTGCGGCATCGGGTTGGACATCAGTGTTGATTCCTGGAGTGATCTGCCCAGTCTAAAGGTAAAAACCCTTGCCTCGCGCCGCCAGCTCGCCGATCAATGGCGCCGGCCGCCAGTGATCGCCCTGCCGGGTCTCCAGCGCCAGCAATCGCTTGTGAATATCGGCCAGCCCCTGATCGTCCGCCCAGGCCATCGGCCCGCCCCGCTCCGCCGGGAAGCCATAGCCATTCAGATAGACCTGATCGATGTCATGCGCCGACTCGGCAATCCCTTCCTGCAGGATCTTCGCGCCCTCGTTGACCAACGCCAGCAGACACCGCTCGAGGATCTCCTCCGAGCCGATATCCCGCCGATGAAACCCCAACCCTTCGCTGACACTCAACACCAGCGCATCGACCTCGGGATCATGCTCGGCCTGACGGCTGCCCGGCTCGTAATGGTAATAACCGTTGCCGGACTTCTGACCGAACCGACCCAGTTCGCACAAACGGTTATCCACCTGAACCTCTGGCGCGTCCTGCCCCTTGCCCGCCAGTTCACGGGCACGCCACTCGAGATTGATGCCGACCACGTCGTACATGCGAAACGGCCCCATGGCAAAACCGAAGCTCTGCAACGCCGCATCGACCTGATGCGGGTACGCCCCTTCGAGCAACATCTTGCGCGCTTCGAGCACGTACGGATGGAGCATGCGATTGCCGATAAAGCCGTGGCAGTTGCCCGATACCACGCTGACCTTGCCCATGCGCTTGCCCAGGTCCAGCGCAGCCTCCAGCACAGCCGGTGCGGTCTGCGCGCCACGGACTATTTCCAGCAACTTCATGATGTGCGCCGGGCTGAAGAAATGCAGGCCCAGCACTTGAGTCGGCCGCCGTGTCGCGGCCGCAATGGCGTCGATGTCCAGCGCCGAAGTATTGCTCGCCAACAGCGCCTCGGGCTTCAGCACGCCATCGAGCTCGCGGAAGATCTTCTGCTTGAGCTCAAGATTCTCGTACACCGCTTCGATCACCAGATCCACGTTGCGGATCGCCACATAGTCGGCCGCCGTGCTGACACGGGCGATCCGTGCATCGGCTTCGGCCTGATCGATCCGTCCCTGCCGCACGTTGTGTGCATAAGTCTCGGCCACGCTGGACAGCGCCTGCTCGAGCATCTGTGGATTGTTATCGACCCACTGCACTGACACGCCGGCATTGGCCAGGCACATGACAATGCCGCGGCCCATGGTTCCGGCGCCGATCACGGCGGCCTGCTGAATAGTGGAGGATGTCTGGCTCATGTTGTTCTCTTGTTGGCGATCCGAAGACAGCCATCACCATAGTCAGCCGCCGGGCATTTTTGAAGTTCATTGCCGTGATGATCGACATTCAGCAGATGGATTCGAGACCTCAAAGATGCGCCTGAGCCCAGGCCCGAACCTCGGCGTAGGGATACTCCTCCAGTGCCGCAAACCCGGAAATGGCCCGAGCCTTGAGTTTGGTAAACAGCGGCACACTGATTCCGCAGAGGAACCGGGTCAGCCGCTCGGCCGACGGAGCACTGCCAGCGTGCTGCTGATGCCTGTGGATAAATTCCCCACACAACTCCGTAAAGTTTTTATCCACAAGCGCCGGCAATTCCGGCGGCGCCGGCAGCCGGGCGACTTGCCCATGGCACACGGAACAATGTCCGCACCGCTGAGGCGCATTGTGATCGCCAAAATATTCGGCCAGCCGATAACCGAGACATCGCTCGGTGGCGAACAGCTCAAGCATGGCGTGAATCCGCGCCACTTCGGTTTGCTCATGGCGGGAGAAGTACTCATGCAGTTCAGCGCTCAAGGCCTGGCCGTCGCAATCACCACGCAGGACGTTGTAGACCTCGGTCATCTGCTTGCTCTCAAGCTCGACCCAGCCCTTCTCCTGGAAATAATCCAGTGCCTTCACCACCCGGTTTCGATCGGCGGAATACTGCTCGTACATCGCCTCGAAATTCACTGTGGCCCAAGTGCGCGCGCGGCTCGACGTGTGTATGATTGCGGCGACAAAATCCCTGCGCTCACCTTCGAATCGCTCGAGCAAAGCCTCGGGCTCAAGCAGATATTTGAAACGGTACTCGGCGTAGTACGCGTAGCGCGGGGCAATCAGTCCTCGCAACTCCAATTGCACCAACAGCGTCTTCAAGGGCAATGCACGAATGTTGCTCTGATCCGCCAGCGGCCCGAGCAGAAACTCCCATTGGCCCTCCGATGCGGCGGCCTGCATCTCGTCCAGCACATGGCGAATGCCGTCCTGTTCCGGCGTGTCGCCATACACGAAGTTTTCCAGCACGTTGAGGCTGTCGCGGTTGGCCAGTACCAGGCAGTCGGACGGCTGCCCGTCACGCCCCGCACGGCCGATTTCCTGGCTGTAGTTCTCGATGGATTTGGGCAGGTCGAAATGCACCACGTTGCGGATGTCGCTCTTGTCGATGCCCATGCCGAAGGCGATGGTGGCGACGATGCAATTGGACTGCCCGCCCATGAAGCGTTTCTGGATCGCGTCCCGTTGCTCATGGGGCAACCCGGCGTGGTAAGCCTCGGCCTGAATGCCATTGCGCTCCAGATGTTCGGCAATCTGCTCGGCAGTTTTCTGCAGGGTGACGTAGACGATGCTCGGCTGACCCGCGCGCGCGCTCATCCACTCCACCAGCCGTCGGCGCTTGTCCTGTCCACGCACCGGCTCGACCAGCAGATTAAGGTTGGGCCGATAGAAACCAGTGGTCACCACATCGTCTTCAGCAATGGAGAATTTCGCCTGCATGTCGGCGATGACCTTCGGCGTTGCCGTGGCGGTCAGCAGCAGGGTTTGCGGGATGTTGAACTGACGCTGGTAGTCCGGCAGCTTGAGGTAGTCAGGGCGAAAGTTGTGGCCCCATTCGGAGATGCAGTGCGCCTCGTCCACCACCAGCAGCGAGATCGGCACCTGCTGCAAAAAGTTGCGAAAGCGCTCGTTCTTCAAACGCTCCACGGAAATCATCAGGATCTTCAGTTCGCCCGAACGGGCGCGGGCCATCACATCGTTGGCGTCTTCGCGGCTCTGCGCCGAATCGATGCTGCCTGCGGATATCCCGTGCCGGCGCAAGAACTCGAGCTGATCCTGCATCAGCGCCAGCAACGGTGAGACCACCAGCGTCAGGTGTGGCAGCAAGAGTGCCGGGACCTGGTAACAAAGGGATTTGCCGGAGCCGGTGGGAAATATCGCGGCTGCCGAGCGCCCGGCGAGCACAGCGCTGATCGCCGCTTCCTGGCCGGGTCGAAACTGTGGATAACCGAAAACCTGTTCCAGGGTGTTGTGCATTCGCTGTCACTCCGTTGACCGCTGTGATGCCAACAGCCTAGCGGGCAATTGCAGCGAGTCGAGAATAGGTCGGGGGTCAAATCGAAACGGGATGATACAGGGTCGACGGCTCGGTCAAGGGATCAATCAAATGAAACACTTTGTTCATCGCCGTGTGGAACGACCCGAGGGTAATGTCCGTCACGCCTTGAGCCAGGACGGCCCATGTGCATGGATTTTTACCAAGGAGTGAATATGTCGAACAACTTGAAATTGCCTCTCGCCCTGATCTTTGCCTCCCTGCTGCTGGGAGGCTGCACGCCCTCTCCAGACGACTTTCCGCCGATCCTGGCCAGCGTTGTGACCGTCACCGAAGCGCCATCGACTTAACCCCCGCAAGCGCTGTGTCAGGGCCGCAATACGGCTACCCGCAGTTGCTCATCCAGTACCCGTTCATGCACATCGAGGCTCTTGCTCGCCCATCGTGCATGAGCCGGGCTGATATCGCCGGTGAAGGCTGCCGCCAGTTGACGCAAGTCGGCAATACTGCGGACACGGGGGCAAAATGCTTGCTCGTCGCAGTGAGTGCTGGCATTGCGGTAGGTGTTGAGCAGGCGATCCCACAGTCCGTCGCGTACTTGTCTGATCGACTTGAGCTGCATTTGCTGCACGCCCAGTCGTTGTGTGAGTTGCGGCTCGTCCAGGGTTTCGCTTGCCAGCAGAGCCTTGGCGAAAACCAGCACCTGCGCGCGGGCAGCCGTGTCGATGTCGGCCTGAGTGGCGAGCGCGTCGGGCCAACCGGTGCGCTCCAGGTTGGCAAGCACCAACCCGCTGCCCGCGTCGGAGGCCAACGCCAGACGACAACCACTAACCCACAGCAAAACGATCGAGGCCATTCGTAGCCACCGCATACCTAATTCCCTTTAAGTCTGTGCAGGACGCTTGGAAACGCCCTACGGATTCTGGCGCGCACCATACAGAGGTTTACTCTGAAACACCTGATAATCACGTCGGAAAATTCGCCAATAAGGGTTTGGCTTTGAAAAACCGAAAAAACATGTAGGGCAAATGCTCATATCATGGAAAAAACCCTTACGAAATCTGTCCATTGCGGCCGTCTTGTCCCTCCGGTCAGCGCCCTTCTATAGTGGCTGGCGCGACTGAAAACTCTGTGTCGGCTCACCGAAGCGACTCCGTAAGGGACACACCTTGATCATGAATATGTACAAACCGCTGAATACCCGTTTTCGCCCTCTCAAGACTTGCGACAGGGAAAAACCGGTATTGGTTATCGACACCGAGGCAGAACCGGGAGACCTGCTCAATGCCGCCGATCAACGTCTGCGTGCCGCCAGCGATCTGCTGGAAACTCTTTACTGCTTGTGTTTCAAACAGGCCGATGTGAAAGACATCCCCAACATCGTCAATGCGCTTTATTTATTGACCCAAGACGGTTGTGACTTGCTGGAAGTTGCCAGGCAACGAATAAATAATTAACGCCAGATCCAAAACTTACAAAGTTCGCAACAACCCATCGCTTCCATTACTGCAAATTTGAGAACTAGCCTGTTTGCTCTTACATCAACCAGGAGCAATAACATGACTACGTTAACTATTTTCTTTTGCGGTACAGGTTCGACAAAGTTTGATAACGCCCACGAAAATTATTGGAATGGTGAATTGGTATCCACACTCGCCTCACATCACGCGGGTCGCGAGTTCGCCGAATGGATCGTGGTCGACGGCCCCGGTACCAGTAACCTGCAAGCCGATGAACTGTTCACCCAATCAAAAGACTACGGCCTCAGCGGAACCCTGTTCGGCAAGGGCTGGGAGGAAAACGTCCAGCACGCGATAAACATCATCAAAGGCAAGTGTGACTGGCAGCGCGAGCAATTGACCGAAGCGGAATACAACCGCCTCAAAGCCGCCGGTATCCCGATTGAAGATGTAAAGGTCGAAGGTTCCTGGCTATGGCGCAAATATAACTATGGCGACCGCAGCGTCACCCAACAGAAATTGCAGGAACAAATCATTAAAACCTTCCGCAAGGACGGCGTTATTCCAACAAAAGTCAATCTGGTGGGCTGGAGCCGTGGCGGTATCAGTTGCCATATGCTGGCCAACGCCATGTTCAATGACAGCATGCTGACAAACATTCCGGTTAATATCTTCGCCATTGATCCGGTACCCGGTATCGGTAACTTTCAGGAGCACAGGGTTAAACTCAATTACAACGTAAAGGAATACGTGGGCTTTTATGCACGGGACGAGCGCTCCAAGGGTTTCAGCTGCGTCATCCCGCAAACCGCGACCGGCACCAAGACCAGCATCTTCCCGATGCCTGGCCGTCACGCCACCCTGGTCGGTAACGCCTCCGCCGATGGCAACAGTGGTCCCAAAGTGCTGGCCGAACCCGGCCTCATCGTCCGCCACTTTGCCGAGGTCTGCCTGAAACGCTGGGGCACCGTACTCGACAAAAACCTCAACCTCACCGACGCCGACCTTCGCAACCACACCGCCGCCATCGTCAACGCGGCAGCGAAATACAAAGCCATGGAGAAGTGCTCCTACACCTGGTTCACCGAGCTGGATCAAGGCGAACGCTACGTATCGCTGGGCAGCAAAGGCGTGCCGTTCTCGACGGTGAAAGGCGGGATCTACACCCCGGCGACCGGGTTGACGACGAGTGTGCTGGATGTTGAGGCGTATCGGGCGATTCGTTGAGGCGGGACTTGTAACAGACGTCAACACAATCACGGGAGAATTGAACGATGGATAGATCCACTGACGGAATTGAACCTCACTGCGACGAAGAGACCTACAAAGAGTGGGTTACTCGGCAAGTTCAGAAAAGCATCGATGATCCACGGCCAAGCATCCCCGATGAAGAGTCGAGACGCTTGATGGCAGCGAAACGTGAACTGTTGAGAACACGCAAGAATTCGTAGGAACGACCCTATTAAATATTCATCCACGTCCTACATGGAGTGATGCCTTATCGGCTATCACCGTTTGTTAGCTCAAATCTATAGTCGTGACTGTCGCTGCCAAATCAGCGACTCGGGTTTGGTCACCTGAAAATGAGAGAGAAACTTCGCATGCCCTTGTATGCTTGCCGCCTGATTCACGCGGCACGCTTTATGGCGGCTGTGTTTGGGACGCTTCGGCGTACCTGGAGTTCTCTCTCTCTGGTTGACCAACCCGAACACAGTCCGCCTCCTATCGTTTGGTCATGATGTTGGCGGTTCTTCGGATACTTGAGAGAGTCTAACCAATGAAATCATGGAACCAGTTCCCCAACGATCGCTACAGCCCACTTGATACCAACCTCACCGACACCAAGCCATTGGTCATCGACACCTATGCCAATCCGCAAGATATTCTCGAATGCGCCGTCCAGCGCCTGCGCGCCTCAAGCGACCTGCTGCAAACCCTCTACTGCCTCTGCTTCAAACACGCCGATGTAGAAGACATTCCCCACATCACCCACGCCCTTTACCTGCTGACCAAAGACGGGTTTGACCTGTTGCAGGTCGCCCAGCAACGAATGCTCAACTGGAAAGCTCCAGTCTGAGGTTGAGTGATCAGATCGTTCCCATGTTCGACATGAGAACGATCACTTACCAGTCATCTACTCAAATCCCTTCAGCATTGCTGGAAGGTAAGCCAATGGCGTACATTTACGATGATTTTTGTTGAGACTCGGATCTTTACCCGTCGAGTAAAAGAGCTGCTGGACGATGACACGTATGCCGCTTTTCAGAAGCAACTGGTTGTAAGTCCTTCGATTGGCGATGTAATTGAAGGCACAGGCGGGATCCGCAAAACCCGAATCGCAGCGAAAGGACACGGCAAGCGAGGCGGAGCACGGGTGATCTACTACCACTTCGTTTCGGCGTCACAAATCGGGTTATTGATGATCTACCCTAAAAATGAACAACACGATCTGTCCAGCGATGAGCGTAAAGCACTCAAGGTCTTGATCGAAAAATGGAGATGCCCATGAGCAAATTTTTTGATGAGCTGATGGAAAGTGTGCAAGAGATGGACGAGATCATACGAGGCGAGCGCGCACCTTCTCGCGAATTCCACGTTGATGCATTGCAGGTCAAAGAAATTCGTAAAGCTACCGGTTTGACCCAAACCAAATTTGCGGCACTGATCGACGTCCAACTCGGCACTCTACGAAATTGGGAACAGGGTCGTCGCGAGCCAACCGGGCCGGCAAAAGCTCTGCTGAAGGCCATTCATAACGACCCGGTTCATGTTTTGAATGCATTGGCCCATTGAGAAAATGAATGCGCACAAAAAAGCCGCCCTCAAGAGGCGGCTTTTTCATTCACCAAAACCCAGTCTTACAACTTAGGCCCGGCAGCCTTGATCGCGTCGCTCACTTCGAACTTCTTGAAGTTCTCGATGAACAGACCGGCCAGTGCTTTGGCAGCTTCGTCGTACGCAGCCTTGTCAGCCCAGGTGTTGCGTGGGTTGAGCAGGTTGGTTTCGACGCCCGGTACGGCCAGTGGCACGTCCAGGTTGATGGTGTCCAGGTGTTCGGTGGCTGCACCGATCAGCGCGCCGCTCTGGATCGCTGCGATCACCGCACGGGTGGTCGGGATGTTGAAGCGTTTGCCGACGCCGTAGCCGCCGCCGGTCCAGCCGGTGTTGACCAGGTAGACCTTGGAGCCGAAGCCGCGGATGCGCTTGATCAGCAGTTCAGCGTATTCGCCGGCCGGACGCGGGAAGAACGGTGCGCCGAAGCAGGTGGAGAAGGTCGACTTGATACCGCTGCCCGAGCCCATTTCAGTCGAGCCCACCAGAGCGGTGTAGCCGGACAGGAAGTGGTAGGCCGCCTGTTCTTCGTTGAGGATCGACACTGGCGGCAGGACGCCGGTCAGGTCGCAGGTCAGGAAGATCACAGCGTTTGGCTCGCCGCCCAGGTTCTTCTCGGAACGCTTGGCAACGTGCTCCAGCGGGTAGGCCGCGCGGCTGTTCTGGGTCAGGCTGACATCGGCGTAGTCGGCGTGCTTGGCATCGTCGATCACGACGTTTTCCAGCACTGCGCCGTGCTTGATGGCTTTCCAGATGACCGGCTCGTTCTTCTCGGACAAGTCGATGCACTTGGCGTAGCAGCCGCCTTCGATGTTGAAGACAACGCCTTCGCCCCAGCCGTGTTCGTCGTCACCGATCAGGTAACGGCTTTCGTCGGCGGACAGGGTGGTCTTGCCGGTGCCAGACAGACCGAAGAACAGGGTCACGTCGCCTTCTTCGCCGATGTTGGCAGCGCAGTGCATCGGCAGCACGTCAGCGGCCGGCAGCAGGAAGTTCTGCACGGAGAACATGGCTTTCTTCATTTCACCGGCGTAACGCATGCCGGCGATCAGCACTTTCTTCTGGGCGAAGTTGATGATCACGCAACCATCGGAGTTGGTGCCGTCACGCTCAGGCACGCACTCGAAGTTGGCGACGTTCAGCACTTGCCACTCTTCACGACCGGCCGGGTTGTACTGGGCCGGGTTGATGAACAGGCAACGACCGAACAGGTTCTGCCAGGCAGTCTGGGTGGTCATCTTCACGGCCAGGTAGTGATCTTCGGCCGCGCCTACATGCACGTGGGAAACGAAATGCTCTTGCGCGTTGTTGAATGCTTCAACACGAGCCCACAGCGCGTCGAACTTGTCGGCTGGGAACTTGCGGTTGATCGGGCCCCAGGCGATGGCAGCCTGGGTGGAAGGCTCTTCAACGATGAAACGGTCGACTGGCGAACGGCCGGTGCGGTGACCGGTGCGAACAACCAGAGCGCCGGTATCGGCAAGCTCGCCTTCACCGCGGTTCAGGGCTTCTTTTACCAGATCATCAACACTCAGATCGGTGTACACGGCGTTATTGGCTTGCGTCATGAGGTTCCCCGTCGGCCAGTGGCCGAGTGTGCTCCAAACGTTTTGTAGTAGAAAGTCGTGCACTACTACCGCGAAAAAAGTGGGCCGGATTATGCCAGAAAAGCCCAAAAAGAGTAGGGCCCTCCCGTCGTAACGGCGTAATTCCGTCGTTGAGCAGTGAATTTACCTGCGCTGAACCGTTTTAGTGCCGGGTATCTGACGGCGTCTCGACGCCCGCGCCAGCGAACAATTGAGCGATATCCGCCGCGTCGAACAGGTAGCGCTGGTTGCAGAACTGGCAATCGATCTCGACCTGGCCACCTTGCTCGGCCACCAGTGCCTGCGCATCTTCCAGACCCAGACTGACCAGTGCATTGCCCGAACGCTCGCGGGAGCAGCTGCAGTGAAAGCGCAGTTTTTGCACATCGAACAGACGAACCTGCTCTTCATGGTAGAGGCGATGCAGGACCGTTTCGTTGTCCAGGCTCAACAGTTCATCAGCGGTCAGGGTATTGCCCAGCGCGGTGATGTGCTGCCAGCTGGCGGCGCGTTCTTCTTCGTCTTTCAGGCGATCGGCCGGCAACTGTTGCAGCAGCAGACCACGGGCACGGCGGCCGTCGGCACAGAGCTTGAAGCGGGTGCCGACCTGCTGGGACATGACGAAATAGTTGGTGAAGCAGTCGGACAGGGTTTCGCCGTCGAGGTCGACGATGCCCTGGTAACGCTGGCCGGCGATCGGGTCGACGGTCAAGGCAAGGACACCGTTCGGCATCAGGTCGCCAAGGGTTGCGTCGGCCGGGATCTGCTCGGCGTGGTAGCGCGCCAGGCCACGAATCTCGCGCTCGCTGGAGCACTCGATCATCAGCAGCGGGATCGGGCCTTCGGAGCGGGCCTGCAGAATCAGCAAGCCATCGAATTTCAGGGTGCCCACCAGCAACGAGGCGGCGGCCATCAGTTCGCCCAGCAATTGCGCAACCGGTTCCGGGTACGGGTGCTTGGCGAGCACTTCGGCGTAGCTGCGCTCCAGCGACACCAGTTCGCCGCGCGTGTCGCTGTCATCGAAGATGAAGCGTTGGGTGTAATCGGTATCGAGGAAATCGGTCATAGGTCTGGGTATCTGAATGTGATGACAAAATGGTTACAAAGAATGAAAATCCCGCGCTTCTGGCATCCTTTTTGATGCCGATGTTCAGCCACGGGAGGCATTTTATGAACAATCCGGGTTTGTTCCAATCAAGGTGGAACCTCGGCCGGCTGGTTCTGTGCAACGTTGTGCCATTGGCACTGCTGGCTTTCTGGTTATGGCCTACAGGTCAGATGCTGTGTGTGATTTTCGACGAGTGGCTGTTCCGCTCACTCAACGCACCGCTGGCCAGCAACCCCATATGGCTCCACATCTGGGCAATTGCAAGTCTGCGACCGTTCGACATTGTCGTCGGCGTGATTCTGCTGATGCTGCTGATCAAGGGCGACTGGGTGTTCAGGGCGATTGATGTGCGCCGCGCATTTTTCGGTTTTTTTTCGATCCTGCTGTTGATGGTGGTGATCCGCACGCTGTTTTCCAAGTTCTCCGATCACATGGGCTGGCAGCACAGCAGTCCGTCGATGGTGCTCGAAGGCGCGGTGCATATCAGCGACTACTTCCCGCATCTGGAAAAGACCTGGGAGCTGAAGGACCGCTCGAGCCAGAGCTTCCCCGGTGACCACGCCTCGGTGCTACTGATCTGGGCTCTTTTCATGGGCGTGTTCAGCCGTACGGTCGGTCAGTTCCTGGTGATCTGGGGTCTGGCGCTGCTGTTCATGTTGCCGCGTCTGGTCGCCGGTGCACATTGGGGCCAGGACGATTACATCGGCGGCCTGCTGCTGGCGATTTGGGCACTGGGCTGGGGTTACTACACGCCGTTTGCTTATCACGCGGCGAATTTCTGGGTGAAGGTCACGGCGCCGGTGTTCCGGCTGCTGGGCAAGCTGCCGGTGGTTTCGCGAATGAGTGTGGTATCCGCGCAGTAATCAAAGATTGCTGAACAAAAAACGCAGCCGCCGACGGGTCTTGAACCCAGACCGGCAGGCTGCGTTTTTTTATTCGCCGCTACTATTCCCACGAAATTTAAACAGATCCCGACGCTGCTTCTTGCTCGGTTTACCGTCGGTGGTCACGCCCAAGGCGCCCGCCTTGCGCATCGCCGCAGCCGCTTCACGTTTGGCAACGCTGGCCTCGGTCTCGGCGTACAGCGTCTGCGCCTCAGGTGCGCCGCGACGCACGATCGACAAGGCCCGAACCACCACGGTCTTCTCATCGAAGCCGGCGCGAATCTCGAATTCGTCGCCAATGCGTGGTTCTTTGCCAGGCTTGCAGCGCTCTCCCCGACAATGCACCTTGCCACTCTCGATGGCGGTTTTGGCCAAAGCGCGAGTCTTGAAAAAACGCGCGGCCCACAGCCACTTGTCGAGACGAACCTTGTCGTCTTCTTCGCTTTTTTGTGCCATATGAATTCCTCGTTCAGCCAGTAGTCGGAACTGTACTACCGATTCTGTCGGGCGCAAGAACTCGGCCCTCCAGATAAACTGTGATCTTCGCCGGTTCAACGGCATGGAGTGATCGAGTGACCAAATTTCCGTCTTCATTGACCTCGCCCCAATCCGGGTGCCAGGGCTGCCAGCAAAGCGAGCCGTTGGGCTTCGATTTTTCCTTCGCCTATCAGCCCATCGTGGATCTGCGGGACAGGTCGGTGTACGCCTACGAGGCACTGGTCCGTGGTACGGCCGGTGAAGGCGCGTTAACCGTGCTGGATCAAGTTACAGAAGATAACCGCTACCGTTTCGACCAGCTCTGCCGGACTCGCGCCATCGAAGGCGCGGCCGAACTCAATATGCAGACACACTTGTCGATCAACTTCATGCCCAACGCCGTCTATCGTCCAGAGCTGTGCATACGGAGCACGCTGGAAGCAGCAAAAAAACACAATTTCCCGGTCGACCGGCTGATTTTCGAAACACTGGAAAGCGAGCACGTAGATAACTATCGCCATTTGACCAATATTCTGCGTGAATACCGCGAATTCGGCTTCAAGACGGCCATCGACGATTTCGGTGCCGGTTATTCGGGGCTCAATCTGCTGGCCGATTTCCAGCCAGATCTGATCAAACTCGATATGGCGCTGATTCGCGATATCGACCATGACCGTGTACGTCAGGCTATCGTTCGGGGGATTGTCACAATCTGTGCGGAGTTGGGCGTTACAGTCATCGCCGAAGGCATAGAGAGTGCCGGTGAACGGGATTTCCTGGCGGACTGCGGAATATTTCTGATGCAGGGTTACTGGTTCGCCAGACCCGCATTCAAAGCGTTAGCCCAGGTGTCCCCTGAAGCGTGGACGCGTTAATCGTTGGTTTTTTCCATTGAAGACATTTGACCATTTGACCGTTATCGGTCTGCGCGAGTGGGTGGCGCTTCCGGATCTGGGAGTCGCCGGCCTTCGGGCAAAAATCGACACCGGCGCCAGCACCTCCAGCCTGCATGCCACCGACATCGAGCCGTTCGAACGCGACGGCGAGAAGTGGGTGCGTTTCACCGCACACCTGGGCACTGTCGTGCAGTTGCGCCATCGGCGATGCGAAGCGCCGCTGGTTGCCCGCAAGACCATCAAGAGTTCGAACGGCCAGGCCCAGGTGCGCTACGTGATCAGCACCACCCTGGCCCTGGGTGACCGGGTCTGGCCGATCGAATTCACCCTCGCTTGCCGCAAGTCCATGCGCTATCGCCTGTTGCTCGGTTCCAAAGCCTTGATCGACGGCCAGCTGGTGGTCAATCCGGGCATCAAATATGTACAAGACAAGCCGGTGTTCCCGGTATCTACCTCCTCCACAGGTGTTGCATGAAGATCGCTGTGCTGTCGCGGAACCCGCGTCTGTATTCCACCCGCCGTCTGGTCGAAGCCGGAACCGAACGCGGGCATGAAATGGTGGTGATCGACACCTTGCGCGCCTATATGAACATTGCCAGCCACAAGCCGCAGATCCATTACCGTGGCAAGCCGCTGGAGGGTTTCGACGCAGTGATTCCACGAATCGGCGCATCGGTGACGTTTTATGGCTGCGCGGTATTGCGCCAGTTCGAAATGATGGGGGTGTTCCCGCTCAACGAATCGGTGGCCATCGCCCGCTCGCGAGACAAACTGCGTTCATTGCAATTGCTGTCACGCCGAGGCATCGGTTTGCCGGTGACCGGGTTCGCCCACTCGCCGGACGACATTCCCGACCTGATCGACATGGTCAACGGCGCGCCGCTGGTGATCAAGGTGCTGGAAGGTACTCAGGGTATCGGCGTGGTGCTGTGCGAAACCGCGACGGCGGCGGAGTCGGTGATCGAGGCGTTCATGGGCCTGAAACAGAACATCATGGTGCAGGAATACATCAAGGAAGCCGGCGGCGCCGACATCCGCTGCTTCGTGGTCGGCGACAAGGTGATCGCGGCGATGAAGCGTCAGGCCAAGCCCGGCGAGTTCCGCTCCAACCTGCACCGGGGCGGCAGCGCCAGCCTGATCAAGATCACCCCGGAAGAGCGCATGACTGCGTTGCGTGCAGCCAAGGTCATGGGCCTGGCGGTGGCGGGCGTGGATATTTTGCGTTCCAACCACGGCCCGCTGGTGATGGAAGTGAACTCGTCACCGGGGCTGGAAGGGATCGAAACCACCACGGGCAAGAACGTGGCGGGGATCATCATTGAGCATCTCGAGAAGAATGGCGGGCCGAACATGACCCGCACAAAAGGCAAGGGATAAAAAACAGCGGCGAGCTACAAGCTGCAAGTGGCGAGTAAAGCCGCCTTTGCTTGTAGCCTGAAGCTTGCCGCTTGAGGCTGCCCTTAAACGGCATCTCTTGGCAGCATCAATCCCAGCGGCAACCGAACCCGCGCTTCCAGCCCGCCACCGGATCGGTTGCGCAGCTCGACATTGCCGCCGTGCATCGACGCAATCCGCTTGACGATCGCCAAGCCCAGCCCGGTGCCCTTCCCGCCCCGCGCACGATCTCCACGGGTGAACGGGTTGAAGATCGCCTCAAGCTCGGAAGGATCGATCCCTGCCCCACGGTCCATCACGCTCAGCACCACGTACGGGGCGCTGGTATCACCGGACACGTAAGCCGCGACGTCCACGCTGCCGCCGGCATGATTCAACGCGTTGCCAATCAGGTTGTTCAGCAGACGCTTCATCGACACCCGACGTAGCGGGAACGGCTGGATCGGCTCCAGGCGCAGGCGCACTTTCTCTTCGGTCTGGTTATAGGGCGCCGCCACTTCACGCACCAGATCGCTGAGGTCCACCTCCTCCACCGATTCGTCCCGCCCATCACGAATAAACGCGAGGAACTGATCGAGAATCGCGTCCATGTCTTCGATGTCGCGCACCATGTCATCGGTCAGATCGGTGCGGTCGCCCATCAACTCCAGTGATAGCCGCAGACGGGTCAGCGGTGTACGCAAGTCATGGGATACCCCGGCCAGCATCAGCTCACGCTCGCGACCGGCCTGCTCGACGTCTTCGGCCATCTGGTTGAAGGCGCGATAAACCTCGGCCATCTCGCTGGGCGTGTCACTGATCGGCAGGCGCACGCTGCGTCCCTGGCCGAGTTGCCGGGCGGCGTAAACCAAACGCTTCAATGGCTGATTGAGCTGACTGACGAAAATCCAGGCAGACGCCGTGGAAAGCAAGCCGATTGCCAGGAACCAGCCGAGCACGTTCCAGATCTTCTGGCCACGCAACGGGTGCGGATACAACGGCACTTTCAGCCAGCCATCACCGAGGCTCGGAGCACGAACCCACAAGGCCGGCGGCGAGTGCATGCGCAAGCGCACTTCGGTGTCGGCACCCAGTTCAGCCTGCATCTGCCGCTGGTAGATTTCGCTGTAAGGCCAGTGCTGTTCGCCTTCCGGCACACCGGCACCGACCACCCGGATCAAGGTCGCGGCATCGGCGATTTTCGCGCGGTTCTCTTCGTCGGCGGCCCAGTAGGCACGCAGCGTCAGGGCGACGCCGTGGCTGTATTGCCGATCCACCAGCACGTCCTCGTTCATCAACAGATAAACCAGGGTCAATGCCTTGGAAAACAATACGACGATCAGCACCAGCCACAGGGTGCGCGAGAAGAAACTTTGGGGGAACCAGACGGGGGTTTTCATGGATAACCGCTACACACTTGCAGGAGCGAGCAATGCTCGCATATTGCGGATTGCGAGTCTGCGCGGACGGCGTTTCCGACCGTCCCCCGCAGACTCGCTCCTACAAATCACCCATCACTTGGTGGAGTTGCCATCCGGCACGAACACATAGCCAACACCCCAGACGGTCTGGATGTAACGCGGCTTGGACGGATCGGGCTCGATCATCCGGCGCAGACGGGAAATCTGCACGTCGATGGAACGCTCCAGGGCATCCCACTCACGGCCACGGGCCAGGTTCATCAGCTTGTCGCGGGTCAGCGGCTGACGGGCGTTCATCACCAGGGCCTTAAGTACCGCAAACTCGCCGGTGGTGAGCATGTGCCCTTCGTCGCCGCGTTTGAGTTCGCGGGTGGCCAGGGACAGCACGTAGTCGCCGAACGTGACGTTTTCTTCTTCACTGCCCGGCGCGCCCGGCACCGGCGCGGCCTGACGGCGCAGCACGGCTTTGACGCGAGCCATCAGCTCGTCCGGGTTGAACGGCTTGGCCAGGTAGTCGTCGGCGCCCAGTTCCAGGCCCTTGATACGGCTCAGCTCGTCACCCTTGGCAGTGAGCATGATGATCGGAATCTGATTGTTCGCGCCACGCAGGCGGCGGCAAGCGGTCAGGCCGTCTTCGCCCGGCAGCATCAGGTCGAGGACGACCAGGTTGAACACTTCACGCGACAGCAGACGATCCATCTGCTCGGTATTCGGTACGGCGCGGGCACGGTAGCCCTTGCTGACGAAAAAGCGTTCCAGCAGGCTGCTCAGCCCCGGATCGTCGTCAACGATGAGAATTTTTTCGCCTTCAGCAGTTTGTGCAGTGCTGCTCATTGGATGCTCCTTTTAGCTCGGCGCGCATTATGGCGTAGCTGCCGTTATACGCACCGTGTGCATTGTTAGCAGATTTTTCCTTCACTGCCAGAAAACCGGGGCTTGAGCCTACAGACTGTGTCGCCCCCGAATGACAGAACGCTGGTTATAATGCGCGGCCTTTTGTGTCAGGCAACGTCTGAATCGTTACCGCAGGTGGCCGTCCTTTATTTTCCGGGTCACGGCAGTAATTGTTCGATTTCACGGGTCAATGGGATGCCTTTTGACCCAGGCAGCGGCCAGCATCAAGCCGCCCCACCAGACTCCGGGCCTTTATTTACGCGCCTGCGAGCCTGCTTTCACAATTTGTCAGGTGGTTTTATGGACAGCATCAACAGCCGCATCGCCGAGGAACTCGGCGTACGCCCACAACAGGTCGAAGCGGCCGTCGCGCTACTCGATGAAGGCTCTACCGTTCCCTTCATCGCCCGTTACCGGAAAGAAGTGACCGGCAGCCTCGATGACACTCAACTGCGTCATCTGGAAGAGCGTCTGCGCTACCTGCGAGAACTCGACGAACGGCGCATCAGCATTCTTTCCAGCATCCAGGAGCAGGGCAAACTCACCCCTGAGCTGGAGCGCGAAATCAAACTCGCCGACACCAAGACCCGCCTCGAAGACTTGTACCTGCCGTACAAGCAGAAGCGCCGCACCAAGGGCCAGATCGCCCTGGAAGCCGGCCTCGGCGAACTGGCCGACGGTCTGTTCAACGACCCGACGCTGACCCCGGAAACCGAAGCCGCGCGCTTCGTCAACGCCGAAAAAGGCGTGGCCGACGCCAAGGCAGCACTGGAGGGCGCCAAGTACATCCTCATGGAGCGCTTCGCCGAAGACGCCAACCTGCTGGAAAAACTGCGCACCTACCTGAAGCAGGAAGCCACCCTCAGCGCCCGCGTGATCGCCGGCAAGGAGGAGGAAGGCGCCAAGTTCCGCGACTACTTCGAACACGACGAACCACTGAAAAGCATGCCGTCGCACCGCGCGCTGGCCATTTTCCGTGGCCGCAACGAAGGCATTCTCAGCTCCGCGCTGAAAGTCGGCGAAGAGCTGCCGGGCACCCTGCACCCGTGCGAAGGCATGATCGGCCAGCACGTCGGCATCCAGAACCAGAACCGTCCGGCCGACAAGTGGCTGAGCGAAGTGGTGCGCTGGACCTGGAAGGTCAAGCTCTACACCCACCTGGAAACCGACCTGCTCGGCGAGCTGCGCGACGGCGCAGAAACCGAGGCGATCAACGTGTTCGCCCACAACCTGCACGACCTGCTGCTGGCCGCCCCTGCTGGCCCGCGCGCCACCCTGGGCCTGGACCCGGGCCTGCGTACCGGTTGCAAGGTCGCGGTGGTCGACTCCACCGGCAAGCTGCTGGATCACGCCACGGTTTACCCGCACGTGCCGCACAACAAATGGGATCAGACCATCGCCATTCTGGCCGCCCTGTGCGCCAAACACTCGGTCGACCTGATCGCCATCGGCAACGGCACCGCCAGCCGTGAGACCGACAAACTGGCGATCGAACTGATCAAAAAATACCCAGCGATGAAAATGACCAAGGTCATGGTCTCCGAGGCCGGCGCATCGGTGTACTCGGCATCGGAACTGGCGGCCAAGGAATTCCCGGATCTGGACGTATCGATCCGTGGCGCGGTTTCAATTGCCCGTCGCCTGCAGGATCCACTGGCCGAGCTGGTGAAGATCGATCCGAAATCCATCGGTGTCGGCCAGTACCAGCACGACGTGTCGCAGCTGAAGCTGGCGCGCGGTCTGGACGCCGTGGTCGAAGACTGCGTGAACGCCGTGGGCGTGGACGTGAACACTGCCTCCGTGGCGCTGCTGGCGCGGATCTCCGGCCTCAACGCGACCCTGGCGCAGAACATCGTGGCCCACCGTGACGAGCACGGTGCGTTCAAGACTCGCGCGGCGCTGAAGAAAGTCGCGCGTCTGGGCGAGAAAACCTTCGAACAGGCCGCCGGCTTCCTACGTGTGATGAATGGCGACAACCCGCTGGATTCCTCAGCCGTTCACCCGGAAGCCTATCCACTGGTGCAACGCATCGCCGCTGAAACCGACCGCGACATTCGCTCGCTGATCGGCGACGCCGCGTTCCTCAAGCGTCTGGATCCGAAGAAATTCACCGACGAGACCTTCGGTCTGCCAACCGTTACCGACATCTTGCAAGAGCTGGAAAAACCGGGCCGCGACCCGCGTCCGGAGTTCAAGACCGCCGAGTTCCAGGAAGGCGTCGAGGACCTGAAGGACCTGCAACTGGGGATGATCCTCGAAGGCGTGGTGACCAACGTGACCGCGTTCGGTGCGTTCGTCGACATCGGCGTGCATCAGGACGGTCTGGTGCATATTTCGGCGCTGTCGGAAAAATTCATCAAGGACCCACGCGAAGCGGTGAAGGCCGGTGACGTGGTGAAAGTGAAGGTCATGGAAGTCGACATCCCGCGCAAACGCGTCGGCCTGTCGATGCGCATGAGCGACACCCCGGGCGAGAAGATCGACGGCGCCCGGGGCTCGCGTCCGGGCTCGGCACCACGCCAGTCGCAGGGTTCGGCTCCGCGCAAGGAAAGCACCCCGGCGGCTCCAGCCAATAACGCCATGGCGTCGCTGTTCGCCAACGCCAAGCAGTTGAAGAAACGCTGATGGAAATGCCGGCCGGGCTCGTCGAGAGCGCGTTTTTCAAACTGTTGGGCTGCCGCCTGCACAGTCTGGAAACCGGGGTGGCACAAGTCGCCCTGGCGCTGGAACCCGAACTGCGCAACCGCGGCGGCAAGCTGCACGGTGGCGCTCTGTTCAGTCTGGTGGATATCGCCATGGGGCTGGCCTGTTCCAGCACCCACGGCTTCGACCAGCAGAGCGCGACCATCGAGTGCAAGATCAACTACATCCGCGCCGTCTCCGAAGGCGAGGTGATGTGCACGGCGCGGGTGATCCACCCGGGCCGGCGCACGCTGGTGGTCGAAGCCGACGTGATGCAGGGCGACAAACTGGTCGCAAAAGCGCAAGGCACGTTCGCTGTCCTGTAGATGTTGTTCATCATTTTGAGTTAATTTCGGCGCTGTGATCGCAGCGTCGAGCTTTTCTGTGGGAGCGGGCTTGCCCGCGAAGAGGGAGTGTCAGGCAGCATCAGTTCGCCTGACACGACGCCTTCGCGGGCAAGCCCGCTCCCACAGGGACCGCGTAATCTTCGCGTGCATCGGCCAGATTCAGGGAATGAAGTTGGCGTTTCAACGGGGGCTTCAGAGCCCGAAAAACCAGGCGAAAACGCCAGTTTCAACTTCACCCTTGTAGACCGTCCTGCCCACCCCCATATTGGGGCGACTGACGCGTGAAGGAATCCAAATTGAGCGAACTTCTCAACCGCCGCCTGGCTCTGCTCGGCGAGCGCGCTAACCTCTCTCTGCTTGAGCAGTGCCTTCACGGTATCGAACGTGAATGCCTGCGCGTGACCGGCGAAGGCCGCCTGGCCCAAACGCCGCACCCTGAAGCCCTGGGTTCCGCGCTGACCAACGAACAGATCACCACCGACTATTCCGAGTCGCTGCTGGAGTTCATCACGCCCGCCCTGCCAGACCCTGCCGATACCTTGGCGAGCCTGGACAAGATTCATCGCTTTGCCTACAGCAAGCTCGGCAACGAGTACCTGTGGAGTCCATCGATGCCGTGCCCGTTGCCGGCCGAGGAAGACATCCCGATCGCCTATTACGGCACCTCCAACATCGGTCAGCTCAAGTACGTCTACCGCAAGGGCCTTGCCCTGCGTTACGGCAAGACCATGCAGTGCATCGCCGGGATTCACTACAACTTCTCCCTGCCGGAAAAGCTCTGGCCGCTGCTGAAAGAAGCCGAAGGCTTCGTCGGCACCGACCGGGATTTCCAGTCGTCGTCCTATATCGCGCTGATCCGCAACTTCCGGCGCTACAGCTGGTTGCTGATGTACCTGTTCGGTGCCTCGCCGGCGCTGGACGCCGGTTTCCTGCGCGGTCGTGCGCATCAGTTGGAACAGCTGGATCCGGACACCCTGTACCTGCCCTACGCCACCAGCCTGCGCATGAGCGACCTCGGTTACCAGAGCAACGCCCAGGCCGGCCTGACCCCTTGCTACAACGACCTGGCGAGCTACACCGACAGCCTGCGCAAAGCGGTGGCCACGCCGTACGCGCCGTACGTCGAAGTCGGCACGCACCAGGATGGCGAGTGGGTGCAACTGAACACTAACATCCTGCAGATCGAAAACGAGTACTACTCGAACATCCGCCCGAAACGCGTGACCTATACCGGCGAGCGGCCGATCCAGGCCTTGATGGCCCGTGGCATTCAGTACGTCGAAGTGCGCTGCCTGGACATCAATCCGTTCCTGCCAATGGGCATCGACCTCACCGAGTCGCGCTTCCTCGACGCATTCCTGCTGTACTGCGCGCTGAACGAAAGTCCGCTGCTGACCAACAACTCCTGCGGCAACGCCACCTCCAACTTCCTCAGCGTGGTCAAGGAAGGCCGCCGTCCGGGCCTGCAATTGCAGCGCGACGGCCAACCGGTCGAGCTGAAGGAATGGGCTGCCGAGCTGCTGGAAAAAATCGCTCCGCTGGCAGCGCTGCTGGATCAAAGCCATGGCGGCGATGCCCATAGCAAGGCGCTCGATGCGCAACTGGCCAAGGTCAAGGATTCGTCCCTGACACCTTCGGCCCAGGTGCTGGCGGCGATGGCCACGCACAAGGAAAGCTTCGCGCAATTCTCCCTGCGTCAGAGCCAGGCCCACGCCGAGTTCTTCCGCAGTGAGCCTTTGGCGGCTGAGGAACAGGCGAAGTTCGAAGAACTGGCGCGCTCTTCGCTGGCGCAGCAGGCTGAGCTGGAGCAGAACGAGGTGGGCGATTTCGACGTGTTTGTCGGGTCGTATCAGGCA
Organism: Pseudomonas sp. V88_4; assembly: GCF_029967985.1. Taxonomy (NCBI): domain Bacteria; kingdom Pseudomonadati; phylum Pseudomonadota; class Gammaproteobacteria; order Pseudomonadales; family Pseudomonadaceae; genus Pseudomonas; species Pseudomonas sp. V88_4. Next base: position 175,882 of record NZ_JASCAF010000047.1, on the reverse strand, counting down.
AGCATTCTGGCGATCAGTAACTGATTGATCGCTTTGGATCGCAGCCCCTCACCCTAGCCCTCTCCCGGAGGGAGAGGGAACTGATCAAGTTGTTGGTGCAAGGTACGCCGGCCTGAAATACCTAGCCGAACTCAGGATCTGAAAAGCCCCCCAATCAGCTCCCTTTCCCCCTCGCCCCCTTCCGGAGGGAGAGGGGACTGACTGCAGTGTTTATCAGAGTTACGCCGACCTGAAATTCCCAGTCGAACTCCGAATTTGAAAAGCCCCCAATCGGCTCCCTTTCCCCTCGCCCCCTTGGGGGCGGTCCGACGTTTCGGGAGGGCTGGGGTGAGGGGGAAAAGTTCTCAAGCCATACCCAAAACTTAAACGCCCCCCAATCCCTCCGAGCCTCAGATTTTTCCGCTCATAAGCTAAGTCTAAAAAGTTATTTATTTTTAGTTTCTTAGATCATTTAGTCTCCTTTCACGCCGACGCTCGGTCGCCTGATATGGAGCTCTTGAATGAAACTGAATTTCCCGCTTCGCCTACTGGCCGTGGCCTCTCTGGCTGCTGCGAGTTTCCTGGCTCAGGCCGCCGACCTCACCGTCGCCTACCAGACCACCGTTGACCCGGCGAAAGTCGCCCAGGCCGACGGCGCCTATGAAAAAGCCACCAAGGCCGACATCAACTGGCGCAAATTCGATAACGGTGCCGACATCATTGCCGCCATCGCTTCCGGCGATGTGCAGATCGGTTACCTCGGTTCCAGCCCGCTGACCGCTGCGATCACCCGCAAGGTTCCGGTGGAAACCTTCCTCATCGCCACCCAGATCGGCGCCGCCGAAGCACTGGTCGCCCGCGACGGCTCCGGCATCAAGACGCCGCAGGATCTGGTCGGCAAGAAAATCGCCGTGCCGTTCGTGTCCACCGGTCATTACAGCCTGCTGGCCGCGCTGAAGCACTGGAACATCGATCCATCGAAAGTCACCGTCCTCAACCTCGCCCCGCCAGCGATCATTGCTGCCTGGAAACGCGGTGACATCGACGCTACCTACGTTTGGGATCCGGCGCTGGGTGTGGCCAAGGAAAACGGCAAAGTGCTGATCACGTCTGGTGAACTGGCCAAGTTCGGCGCGCCGACCTTCGACGCCTGGATCGTACGCAAGGACTTCGCCGAGAAGCACCCGGAAATCGTCACCGCGTTCGCCAAGGTCACCCTCGACGCCTACGCCGACTACCGCAAGGATCCGAAAGCCTGGCTCGCCAACCAGAGCAACGTCGACAAGCTGGTGAAGCTCTCCGGCGCCAAGGCCAGCGACATCCCATTGCTGCTGCAAGGTAACGTCTACCCGCTGGCGGCGGATCAGGTCAGTGACCTCGGTGCACCGACCACCAAAGCCATCACCGACACCGCTGCGTTCCTCAAGGAGCAAGGCAAGGTCGAAGCGGTACTGCCGGACTACGCGCCGTACGTCAGCGCCAAGTACATCACCAACTGATCGGGAGTTAATCGCGATGGCCTTGCTACAGCTGGAGCGCATCAGCGCACAGTATCCCGGCAGCCCGGAACCGGTACTGTCCGACATTTCCCTGACCCTCGGCCCTCAGCAATTGCTGGTGGCCCTCGGCCCGTCCGGCAGTGGCAAGACTTCGCTGTTGAACCTGATTGCCGGCTTCGTCGAACCGAGCGCCGGCCGCATCACTCTCGACAATGAACCGGTCAAAGGCCCGAGCGCCGAACGCGGCGTGGTGTTCCAGGACGACGCCCTGCTGCCCTGGCAGGACGTGCTGGCCAACGTTGCCTTCGGTCTCGAACTGGCCGGTGTGGCCAAGGACAAACGCGAACAGCGCGCCCGGGAAATGCTCGCGCTCGTCGACCTTTCCGGTTTTGAACACCGTCGCATCTGGCAACTTTCCGGCGGCCAGAAGCAGCGTGTCGGCCTGGCCCGCGCCCTCGCGGCGGACCCGCGTGTGTTGCTGATGGACGAGCCCTTCGGCGCCCTCGATGCCTTCACCCGCGAACAGATGCAGGAGCTGTTGCTGCAAGTCTGGCAACGCACCGCCAAACCGGTGTTCCTGATTACCCACGACATTGAAGAAGCGGTGTTCCTCGCCACTGACCTGATTCTGCTGGCGCCGAATCCGGGGCAGATCGTCGAGCGCCTGCACCTCGACTTTGGCCAGCGCTACGCCGCCGGCGAATCGGCGCGGGCGATCAAGTCCGATCCGCGCTTCATCGAAACCCGCGAACACGTGCTGGCCAAAGTGTTTTCGCAACGCAGCGCCGTTCAGCGGCAGGAGCGCGCATGAGCAGTTACGACGTTTCCGCCACCGCCGTGAAACCCGCCGCCACGTCGGTGGTGATTCCCGTGCGCCGTCGCCTCAGCACCCGCTGGATCAGCCTGCTGACCCTGTTCGCGTTGCTGGTGATCTGGTGGGCGGTGACGGCCACCGGCCTGATCGAACCGCTGTTTCTGCCGCCCCCGTCTGCCGTGCTGCAAAAAGGCTGGTTGCTGGCGACCACGGGCTATATGGATTCGACGTTGTGGCAGCACTTGGGCGCGAGCCTGAGCCGCATAGGTCTGGGCCTCGGTTTTGCGATTCTGACTGCCGTGCCGGTGGGCATTGCCATCGGCGCCAACCGCATCGCCCGTGGCGTGCTCGATCCGCTGATCGAGTTCTACCGGCCGATTCCGCCACTCGCTTATCTGCCGCTGATCGTGATCTGGTGCGGCATCGGCGAGCTGTCGAAAGTGCTGCTGATCTATCTGGCGATTTTCGCCCCGATCGCGATTGCCACCGCCACCGGCGTGCGCACCGTCGACCCGGCCAAACTGCGCGCCGCCCAGTCGCTGGGCGCCACTCGCGCACAATTGATCCGCCACGTGATTTTGCCGAGCGCCCTGCCGGACATTCTGACCGGTGTGCGCATTGGCCTCGGTGTCGGCTGGTCGACGCTGGTCGCCGCCGAACTGATCGCGGCCACCAGCGGCCTGGGCTTCATGGTGCAGTCGGCCGCGCAATTCCTGGTCACCGATGTGGTGGTGCTGGGGATTCTGGTCATCGCCCTGATCGCCTTCGCGATGGAGATGGGCCTGCGCGCCCTGCAACGCAAACTGGTGCCGTGGCACGGCCAGGCCCACTGATTTTTCAGCACTGACTACCCCGACAGTTTCGGGGCCCCGGAATTGAAGAGAACCACCATGAGCAGCCTGAACATCACCCCGTTAAGCTCAGCCCTCGGTGCACAGATCAGCGGCGTCGACATCAGCCAGCCGCTGAACCAGGAACAGCGCGACGCCATCGAGCAGGCGCTGCTCAAGTATCAAGTGCTGTTCTTTCGCACTCAGCCGATCGAACCTCCGCAACAGGCGCGTTTCGCCGCCTACTTCGGCGACCTGCACATTCATCCGATCTACCCGAACGTGCCGGAACAGCCGGAAGTGCTGATCCTCGACACTGCCGTCACCGATGTGCGCGACAACGCGATCTGGCACACCGACGTGACCTTCCTGCCGACCCCGGCCATGGGTGCGGTGCTCAGCGCCAAGCTGTTGCCGGAGTTTGGTGGCGACACGTTATGGGCCAGCGGGATCGCTGCGTACGAAGCGCTCTCGGCGCCGATGAAAGCGCTGCTCGAAGGGCTGACCGCGACTCACGACTTCACCCGCTCGTTTCCGCTGGAGCGCTATGGCAACACGCCGCAGGCACTGGCGCAGTGGGAAGAGGCGCGGCGCAAGAATCCACCGCTGTCGCATCCGGTGATTCGCACGCACCCGGTGAGCGGACGGCGTTCGTTGTTCGTCAACGAAGGGTTCACGTCGAAGATCAATGAGCTGTCGGAAACCGAGAGTGAAGCGATTTTGAAGTTTCTGTTCGCCCACGCGACGCGGCCGGAATTCACCATTCGCTGGCGCTGGCAGAAGGACGACATTGCGTTCTGGGACAACCGCGTGACGCAACATTACGCGGTGGATGATTACCGTCCGGCGCGGCGGGTGATGCAGCGGGCTACGGTGTTGGGGGATGTGCCGTTTTTTCGTTGAGCCCGCAGTTTTAAATTGAATGTTCCGGCCCCATCGCGGGCAAGCCCGCTCCCACAGCATCGGTGGTGTACACAAACTCTGTGAACGCCACAGTACCTGTGGGAGCGGGCTTGCCCGCGAAAGCGTCAGAGCAGGCGCCGAATAACCCGGCGCCAGTCACTTATTCAGCTGTCGAAGGCTTCTCCCAAAGATTGATCCCACCTTCCTGGGCAAACCGGTCAATCTCTGCCAGTTCCTCCGCACTGAAGCTCAGATTCTTCAACGCCCCAACGTTCTCGATAATCTGCTCCGGCCGGCTCGCACCGATCAGCGCCGAGGTCACTCGCGGATCGCGCAGCGTCCACGCCAATGCCAGTTGCGCCAGGCTCTGCCCACGACGCTTGGCAATCTCGTTCAGCGCCCGCACATGAGCAATGTTCGCCTCGGACAAATGCGAAGCCTGCAACGAACCACCGCCCGGACGATTGACCCGCGCATCCGCCGGCACGCCGTTGAGGTACTTGTCGGTCAGCAGGCCTTGCGCCAGCGGGGTGAACGCAATCACGCCGGTGCCGAGTTCGTCGGTGGTGTCGAGCAGGTCCTTTTCCACCCAGCGGTTGAGCAGGTTGTACGCTGGCTGGTGAATCAGCAGCGGCACTTTCCACTCTTTGAGCAATGCGGCGATTTCGCGGGTTTTCACCCCGGAGTACGACGAGATGCCGATGTACAGCGCCTTGCCCTGCTGCACCGCCGTGGCAAGGGCGCTGGCGGTTTCTTCCAGTGGGGTGTCCGGGTCGAAGCGATGCGAATAGAAGATATCCACATAGTCCAGGCCCAGGCGTTGCAGGCTCTGGTCGAGGCTGGCCAGCACGTATTTGCGCGAACCGCCGCCCTGGCCGTAAGGGCCGGGCCACATGTCCCAACCGGCCTTGCTGGAGATGATCAGTTCATCGCGGTACTGCTTGAAGTCTTCGCGCAGCAAACGGCCGAAGTTGATCTCGGCGCTGCCGTAGGGCGGGCCATAGTTGTTGGCCAGGTCGAAGTGGTTGATGCCCAGGTCGAACGCCGTGCGCAGCAACGAGCGCTGGGTGTCGATCGGCGTGCTGTCGCCGAAGTTGTGCCACAGCCCCAGGGACAGCGCCGGCAGCACCAGGCCGCTGCGTCCGACGCGGCGGTAAGGGATGGAGTCATAGCGGTTTTCGGCAGCGGTGTAAGTCATCGAATCCTCTCTTGTCGGTCTTGAATCAGGTGTCGATTGCTACGCAAATCTGTTGCCGGGCCGGGCGAGGCCAAGGTTCTGGCGCAAGGTCCGGCCCTCGTATTCGGTTCTGAACAGCCCGCGCCGTTGCAGTTCCGGGACCACGCTGTTGGCGAAGTCTTCGAGCCCGCCGGGCAGGTGCGGCACCAGCACGTTGAAGCCGTCCGCCGCGCCCTGCTCGAACCATTCCTGCAAACGGTCGGCAATCTGCGCCGGGGTGCCGACGACGCTGTAATGCCCGCGACCGCCAGCGATTCTGCGGCCCAGTTCGGCCAGAGTCAGATGCTCGCGGCCGGCCAGTTCGGTCAGCAGTTTCTGTCGGCTTTGCTGGCCGCTGTCAGTCAGCGGCAACTCCGGCAGCGGCCCGTCCAGCGGGTACTTCGACAGATCGAAGTTGCCCAGCATACGCCCAAGCAGGGCGATGCCCACCTCGGGTTCGACCAATTGCTGAAACGTTTCACATTTTTCCTGTGCTTGGGCTTCCGTCTGCCCCACCACGACAAACACGCCGGGCATGATTTTCAGCGAATCGGCACTGCGTCCGTACTTCGGCAAGCGCCCCTTGAGGTCGGCGTAGAAGGCCTGGGCGCTGGCCAGCGAGGTCTGCGCGGTGAACACCACTTCGGCCGTCTGCGCCGCCAGTTCACGCCCGGTTTCCGACGAGCCGGCCTGCACGATCACCGGCTGACCCTGTGGCGAACGCGCGACATTCAGCGGGCCTTTGACCCGGAAGTGCTCGCCAACGTGGTTCAGCACGTGCAGTTTTTCCGGGTCGTAATAGGCGCCGCTGGCCTTGTCGCGAATGAAGGCGTCGTCCTGCCAACTGTCCCAGAGACCGGTGACCACCTGATGAAACTCCCGGGCGCGGCTGTAGCGTTCGGCATGGCCGATGTGTTCGTCGCGGCCGAAATTCTGCGCTTCGGCGGCGTTGTCCGAGGTCACCAGATTCCACCCCGCTCGCCCGCCGGACAGGTGATCGAGCGAAGCGAACTTGCGCGCCACGTGGTACGGCTCGTTGTAGCTGGTGGTGGCGGTGGCGATCAGGCCGATGTGTTCGGTCACCGCGCTCAATGCCGAGAGCAACGTCAGCGGTTCGAAGTGATCCGAACGGGCCATGCGGCTGGCGATGTCCTGGGTCGGCGCGGCGACGCTGTCGGCGACGAACAAGGTGTCGAACTTCGCTGCCTCGGCAATCTGCGCCAGGCGTTTGTAATGGGCGAAATCCAGTCCGGCGTTGGCCGGTACGTCCGGATGACGCCATGCGGCAACGTGGTGCCCGGTGGCCATGAGGAACGCGCCGAGTTTCAGCTGTCTGCTCATCTCAGAAGTCCTTGCGCAGTTGCACGCCGAAGTAGCGCTCGTCGTCGCGGGGCACGGCGCGGTAGATGTAGTTGCCACCGCTGGCGAGCAATGGCGAATAGGACTTGTCGGTGAGGTTCTTGCCGAGCAACGCCACGCGCCAGCCATTGGTGTAATCGGCCAGGGCCACGCTGGCATTCCAGAGACCGTAGGCGCCCTGCTGGGTGTCGGCGTTCTGGCTGATGTCGTACTGCACTTCGCTCTGCCAGCTGTAGTCGGTGCCGAGTTCGATGTCCAGGCCGTTATCCAGCGGGATCGTGTAGTCGGCCCGCACGTAGCTTTTCCAGTCCGGGCTAAACGGCAGCGGTTTGCCGTTGACGTTGCACGACGCCGCGGCGCCCGCCGGGCAAGCGAACTCGTCGATGCGGGCGCGGGTGTAGGCCAGCGCGCCGGAGAACTTCAGTTGCTGGGTCGCCTGCAGGGCGAAATCAAGTTCCACGCCCTCGGTGCTGACGCTGCCGGCGTTGATCAGGCGCGTTACGACTTGCCCGGCGACGGTGTCGAAAAAGTTCGCCTGGTAGTTGTCGTAGTCGCTGTGGAAAACCGCGAGGTTGGTGGTCAGGCGATTGTTCCAGCTTGAGGCTTTGATCCCCGCCTCCCAGGTGTTGGAGGTTTCCGGTTTCAAGGCTTCGGTATCGCGCGGCTGCATGTTGAAGAACACGTTGTAGGCCGGGCCTTTGTAGCCGCGCGAATAAGTCAGGTAGGTGGTGACGGTATCGCTCAGGTCGTACTGCAAACCGAGCCGACCGGACCAGCCGTCCTCGTCCACCGAACCGGAGCTGCGAGTGGCCGGTTGAATGCCGCTGACGGTGGTGGCGGACGTGGAAACGCGACGGTGATCGTATTCCAGATCGTCGTGGGTGTAGCGCAGGCCGGCGATGCCACGCAAATCCGAAGTGAAATTCAGCGTGCTCTCGCCGAACACCGCGTAGCTGTCGCTGGTGGTGCTGTAATCGGCGACGCCGCGATCAGTTCGTGTGGTGGTGGTCAGCGTGCGCTGATAGGTCTCGTCGTCCTTGCCGTGCATGTAGAACAGGCCGCCGACGTATTCGAGGAACTCGCCTTTCGGCGACGCCAGCCGCAGCTCCTGCGAGTACTGATCGAAGGCCAGATCGCCCTTGTCCGCCGTGCCGGGGAACGCAGCCGTCACTGTGCCGAGGCGGTCGCCATCCTGATACTGAGTGTTGTCCCAGCCACGCCACGCGGTAATCGAGGTCAGGGTGTAATCCCCCAGTTGCCAATCGAGCTGGCCGGACAGGCCCTTGTTGGTGTCCTCGACGTGGGAACGGGTGTCGGTGTTGATGTCGCGGTTGTGGCTGGTGGCGCCGACCGGGCTCAACGCATTCGCGAAGGCCGGGGTCAGAGCCTTGGTCACGACGCCGTTGGGACCGTCATCGTGGGACTGCATGTAGTCGGCGATCAGGGTGAAGGTGATGTCGTCGTTCGGGGTGAATTCCAGTTTGCCGCGCACGCCGCGATGGTTATACCCGTTGACCTCCTGACCGTTGTGCTGGTTGTCGACGTTGCCGTCGTACGTGCCGAACAAGGTACTGATCGAGCCCTTGAGCGTGTCCGGAATCAGGCTGCCGCCAATGCCGAAACGGGTGCGGCTTTCGTTGCCGCTGTAGTACGACTGATCGATGTAGCCGTGGGTCTCGGCGGTCGGCGCCTTGCTGGTGATGTTCAGCACACCGGCCGAAGCGTTCTTGCCGAACAGCGTGCCTTGCGGGCCGCGCAAGACTTCAACGCGTTCCAGGTCCAGCAGATCCAGAGTGGACTGGCCGGGGCGGGCATAGACCACGCCATCAATCACCGTCGCCACCGTCGGCTCGACGCCCGGCGAGGTGGAAATCGTCCCCACGCCACGCACGAACAACGAGGTGTCCTTGTTCGATGCGCCGGTGCGGAAATTCAACGACGGTACTTGCTGGACGATGCTCGCCACGCTGTTGCGGTTGTCGCGTTCCAGTTGCTCGCCGTCGATCACCGACACCGCCACCGGCACCTTTTGCAGCGACTCTTCGCGGCGGGTGGCGGTGACCGTGACGGACTTGAGTGTCGGCTCCTGATCGGTGCTGTCGGCGGCGAACGCGGCCGGCAGCGGCAGCGCGGCCAGCCCGGTGAGTAGCCAGCCCGCAGCGCGGATCGATTGCGCCAGTTTGTGTGTCGCCCCAGGAAAGTTGTGCATGTTTGCCCGCTCGAAAAGTTGCCCTGAACCGCTGCCGTTCTGCGACGACAGCGCCTGTCTCGGTGTCTTGGGCATTCGCTCGAGCGAGTAGCAGACAACGCGCATTGTTAGCGCTAACATCGCCAGTATTGGCAAGCCGCACATAGACCGTCCAATACTGAAAAATTACTTTTATATGCGTTTTGGTTTTTAAGAAGGATCGAGCCTTGAGCGAAGAAAAGCCCCGCAAACGCCGTGGCGCCGGTCGCGTGACCCTCAACGCGGTGGCGCGCCAGGCCGGTGTTTCGGCGATCACCGTGTCGCGCTATTTCAACCAGCCGGAACAGGTCTCGCCCGAGCGTCGCGAACGGATCGCGGCGGTGGTCGCCGAACTGGGTTATGTGCCGAACCTGGTGGCCGGCGGACTCGCCTCTGCACGGGGGAAAATCGTCGGCATGGTGATCCCGAATATTTCCGGGCCGATCTTTGCCAACACCATTCAGGGCTTCAGCGACACCCTCAGCCGTCACGGTTATCAGCTGTTGCTGGCCTCGAGTTACTTCAGCACCGAGCAGGAAGAAAACGCCGTGCGGGCGTTCCTCGGCTGGTCGCCGGCGGCGCTGGTGGTCACCAGTCACTTCCACAGCGTGGGCACGGAAAAGATGCTCGCCGAAGCGGATATTCCGGTGATCGAAACCTGGGATTACCAGCCGGATCGCGAACCGATGCAGATCGGCTTTTCGCACTTTGAAGTGGGGGTCAGTGCCGCTCGTTATCTGCATGACAAAGGCTATCGGCGAATCGCCTTCGTGCAGAACAGCGCCCCCGGCGACTTCAGCGCACTGGAGCGCCGCGACGGTTATGCGGCGACCGTGCGTGAGTCAGGACTTGAACCCTGGGTATTCGCACCCGCCGCCGATCGCGCCCCGTTCGAGGCCGGCAAGCAAGCGATGCAAGCGCTGATGAACGCCTCACCCCGTCCGGACGCCATCATCTTCGCCAACGACAACCTCGCCGCCGGCGGCCTGCTCGCCGGGCAACGCGCCGGCCTCAAGATCCCCGAAGACTGCGCCGTCCTCGGCTTCGGCGACTACCCGTTCGCCGAGATGCTGCTGCCGAGCCTGAGCACGATCAAACCTCCGGCGCTGGAGATCGGCGTACTGGCGGCGACGCGGGTGCTGGAAAGCCTGGGCGTGTTGCCGAGCGATGAGGTGCAGCGGTTGAATCTGCTGAAGTGCACGGTTATTGAGCGGGAAAGTACCTGACCCAAAACTCTGTAAATCGGCCTTATGCCGACAACTCGCGCAAGGCAGCAGCGGCCAAAAATCCGGAGCGGGAACTGTAGCGCTGGTCACGCCGAACCGTCTGATCGATACGCTCCAGCAACTGCTCCGGCAGCGTAGCGTTGAAGCGCACCGACTTGCCGAAATAGGGAGTGATATCAAACTCGACCACACCCCAGATACCGCCAGCGTAATCCGGATTCTCCAGATGGGCATCAATGTCCTGGATCCGAGGCAACGGCGCGCCATCAGCGACCAAGCCCTCATAGTGCAAGGCCAGTGCCTCCTGAGTGTTGTCAAAAGCTTCGGCTACCGTAGTGCCTGCGGAGAAGCACCCCGGTACATCCGGGATAATCACTCCGTAGTCTGAGTCGGCATCCTTGTGCAGAACGACCGGGAATTTCATGTAAGTGAGTCCTTCCTCTGACATGTCCATAAACGGACTTTCATTTCCAATCACGGGCTTCATTTCAAACCCGCCTGTTTCAAGATGCTGTTGATCGTACCCTTGGGAAGATCCGAATCCGGATGCTTGATCGTCACCCTCCCTGGCTTGCCCGGATGTTTGTATTGGTGATGACTGCCTTTGACGGCGACCAGATACCAGCCATCCTCCTCGATCATCCTGATCATTTCCCGACTACGCATTTCCTTCGTCCTGTTCGACAGCAAGAGCTGCGTACTTTAGGAGCTGGATGCTGCGCCAAATACACACCATACACACTTGGACAAATATTAGCCTACCAGGCAGACACGTGTTTAATGGCCAGATCGGCGGTGAGCGCGCCTGGCACGCGGCCCACATAGACAGATAGATACGTGCCGAGATGTGTCGAACGACATGAGGCTGACAGCTGGCCTATGCTCAACATGAGCAAAGCCAGGACGACTCATTCACAGGCAGATCCCGACCATGCACACCGCAATCATCATCTTCTTCGGCCTGATCCTGCTGGCATTGATGTTCTACATCGGCGAGCGCATCGGCTTCAGTCGGCAGACGCTGGCCTACGGCTTCGCGGCTTTGTGGCTGGCGTTGACGGTGATCAATGGTGCGGTCGGCGTGGTGCACGCCGGGCAGCCGTTGGGGTCGGAGATCGCGATCGGCAGCGCCGTGTATGGCGTGCCGCTGGCGGCGATGGTGTTGTTCATGGTGCTGAGCGCCGAGACCTGAATCGTCCCGGCGCCCTGCCCCGATCAACGCACCAGATGCAGGAACTGCATGTGCCGTTCGTACTGGTCGAGGATGTCGTTGATGATCTGCTCTTTGGTGTAACCGACCAGATCGTAGTCCTGACTGCCCTCGCTCAAGTGCACTTCAGCGCGGTAGTAGCGGCGATTGTTGAGCTGCTTGGAACCCATGCCACCACGGGCGAACGACGGCGTGAAGTAGCCGCGCATCTGCACCTGATAGATGAACGGATGCTGTTCACCGTGACCGATTTCCAGGCTGACGCTGTCGTGCGCCGGATCCGGTTGGGTGACCACGTTCAGGCCTTTCTCGGCGAACACGGCCGTCACTTCTTCGATGGCCGGCTTCACCGTGGTGTCCATGAAGCGGTACACCTCGTCCCGCGACGGGAAGTGCACGGCCTGACTCAGGCGCTGTCGCCAACCACCCTTGCCACGCCGTGAACCGGAGACCGGCGCCAGCGAATGCAGTTGCGCGATCTGCTTCTGCGACTCCAGATAGAACGCCTTGTGCAGGCCCCACATCATCAGCAGCAGAATCATCGAGAACGGCAGCGAGGTCAGCACCACCGCCGACTTCAGCGCATCGATACTGCCGGAGAACAGCAGCGCGCTGGTCACCAGCGCGGTCATCGCGCCCCAGAACACCCGCAGCCATTTCGGCCCGTCTTCATCCGGGTTGCCGCCCTTGGCCGACAAGGTCGAGAGCACCACGGTGCCGGAGTCGGCGGAGGTGACAAAGAACACGAAGCTGATGAACACCGTCACCGCGATGACGGTCTTGCTCCACGGATAGGTTTCCAGCAGCAGGTAGAGGGTCATCGACGGGTTGTCGAGGGCCGACATGCCCAGCGCCGACATACCGTGGTTGAGCACTTGGTCGATGGCGCTGTTACCGAAGATCGACATCCACGCCAGGGTGAAACCGAGTGGAATCAGCAGCACACCGAAGACGAATTCGCGGATGGTCCGGCCACGGGAAATCCGTGCGATGAACAGGCCCACGAACGGCGACCATGCGATCCACCAGGCCCAGTAGAACACCGTCCAGCCGCCGAGCCAGTCGCTCGGTTTGTCGTAGGCGTAGAGGTCGAAACTCTTCATCGGCAAGGCGCCGAGGTAGTCGCCGAGGTTCTGGATCAGGGTGTTGAGCAAATGCTGGGTGGGGCCGGCGAACAACACGAACAGCAGCAGCGCACAGGCCAGCAGCATGTTGATGTCGGACATGACCCGCACGCCTTTATCCACACCGGAGACGGCGACGATGATCGCCGCGCCCATCATCAGCGTGATCAGGCCGACCTGAATCCACTGGGTGTGGGCGATGCCGAACAGATAGTCCAGACCGGAGTTGAGATGGAGCACGCCGAAGCCCATGTCCGCACCGAGGCCGAATACCGTGGCGATGATGCCGAAGCCGTCCACTGCGTAGCCGATGGGGCCGTTGATGCGTTTGCCGATCAGCGGGTACAGCGCCGAACGCAGGGCCAGTGGCAGGTTGTGCCGATAAGCGAAATACGCCAGCGCCATGCCGACAAAGGCGAACACGCCCCAGCCGTGCAGGCCCCAGTGCAGAAACAGAATCTGCATCGCCTGACGCGCCGCCTCCGCCGTGCCGGCCTCGCCTTGCGGCGGCTGGAGCATGTGGGTCAGCGGTTCGGACACGCAGAAGAAAAACAGCGTGATGCTGATCCCGGCGGCGAACAGCATGCCGGCCCAGGACAGGTAACTGAATTCGGGTTCGTCGTGGTCGGCACCGAGTTTGATCTTGCCGTAGCCCGATAACGCGGTGACCACCACGAAGACCAGATACAGGGTCATCGCGAGCATGTAGTACCAGCCGACCGTATTGGCCGCCCAGTTTTGCGCTTCGAGAAGCCAGGCGCCGGCCTGTTCCGGCATGGCGATGACCGTCAGGCCGAACAGCAGGATCACCGTCGCGGCGAACCAGAACACCGGCGGATTCATGCGTACCAGACCGCTGGCGGGGGTGGACGATGCACTCATGAACGGTGCACCTCTAACGACTGGAAAATGGCTGAAATGATCGGACTCAGCAAAGGCAAGCCTCCTGTTGTGAGCGGGCAGCGAACCGCCGGTTTAACTTGAATGAACGTTCAAGTTAAACATGGATAGTACGCTCAGGACTAATCGCAGGGCTCAGCGGTACCTTTCGTACGCTAGCTCAAGAGGGGTTATGACGCTGTGGCGAGGACGATCGTTCCCGCGTTGCGCGGGAACGATCAGACAGAAAAATTACTTCTGCGTCCCGTCATCATGCTGCAGATTGGCCTGGGTCAGGTTGCACCCGGCCGGCACGCTGCGAGTCAGCCACACGTTGCCGCCGATGGTCGAACCTTTGCCGATGGTGATCCGGCCGAGAATCGTCGCACCGGCGTAAATCACCACGTCATCCTCGACGATCGGATGGCGTGGATGGCCTTTCTGCAACTGGCCGTCCTCGTCCGCCGGGAAGCGTTTGGCGCCGAGGGTCACCGCCTGATAAATCCTGACGCGCTCGCCGATGATCGCGGTCTCGCCGATCACCACACCCGTCCCGTGGTCGATGAAGAAGCTGCGGCCGATCTGCGCGCCCGGGTGAATATCGATGCCGGTCGCCGAGTGGGCGATTTCCGAGCTGATCCGCGCCAGCAGCGGCAGGCCTGCACGATACAAATGGTGGGCCAGACGATGGTGAATCACCGCCAGAATCCCCGGATAGCACAACAGCACTTCATCGACGCTGCGCGCCGCCGGGTCGCCGTGGTAGGCGGCCAGCACATCGGTGTCGAGCAGGCTGCGCAGGCCCGGCAGTGCGAGGGCGAAATCCTGGATGATCCGGATGGCTTCGGCCTCGACCTCAGTGTCGGCCTGGGCGCTGTGACGGGCGACGTAACGCAGTTCGAGTCGTGCCTGAGCCAGCAATGCATTCAACGCAACGTCGAGGGTGTGACCGACATAGAAATCCTCGCTCTCTTCACGCAGATCCACCGGTCCCAGTCGCATCGGAAACAGTGCGCCGCACAGGGCTTCAAGGATCTGCGCCATCGCATCGCGGGACGGCAATTCACGCCCGCCCTGCTCGCCGGACGCGCGCCCGTTTTGCGCACGCCACTGATCCCGCGCGGTACGCAGCTGGCTGACGATGGTCTGCAATTGCCAATGGCTGGAACGCTCGCTCACGGTAAAGACTCCTCACGGGCGGCCGGACTGTCTGGCCGCGTCAACGGCGACTACTTTACGGCAACCCCACCGGGGCGAATTAAGAACCGATAGTGCTGGGCTAAGCACATTTGGCTATAAGCGATTGGCAGTTGCCCCGGTAAATCGGCGTGCCTATAGTCCTGACATCTCCTTGCATCAGTACGGAACCATGTCCACACAACCGATCAAACAACAGCTGGACCGCTTTAACCGCCTCGACCTGCTCGGCCAACCGACCCCACTGGAAAAACTCGAGCGCCTGTCCACCTGGCTCGGCCGCGATGTCTACATCAAACGCGATGACCTGACGCCTTTGGCCATGGGCGGCAACAAGCTGCGCAAGCTCGAATACCTCGCCGCCGACGCCCTCGCCCAAGGGGCGGACACCCTGATCACCGCCGGTGCACTGCAATCGAACCACGTTCGCCAGACTGCCGCGCTGGCCGCGAAGCTGGGCCTGGGCTGCGTGGCGCTGCTGGAAAACCCACTGGGCACCGACGACAGCAACTACACCGGCAACGGCAACCGCCTGCTGCTGGACCTGTTCGACACCAAGGTCGAGCTGGTCGATAACCTCGACAACGCCGACGAACAACTGGCCGCCCTTGCCGTGCGCCTGCGCAGCAACGGCAAGAAGCCGTATCTGGTGCCGATCGGTGGCTCCAACGCCCTCGGTGCGCTGGGTTATGTGCGCGCCGGTCTGGAGCTGGCAGAGCAGATCAAGGACACCGGCCTGCAATTTTCCGCCGTGGTTCTGGCCTCGGGCAGTGCCGGCACTCACAGCGGTCTGGCGCTGGCCTTGAGCGAAGCCCTGCCGCAACTGCCGGTGATTGGCGTGACGGTATCGCGCAGCGAAGAAGATCAGCGTCCGAAAGTCCAGGGCCTCGCCGAACGCACCGCCGACCTGCTGGGCGTGGCACTGCCGGACAGTTTCAAGGTCGAGTTGTGGGACGAATACTTCGGCCCGCGCTATGGCGAGCCGAATGCCGGGACCCTGTCGGCGGTGAAGCTGCTGGCCAACCAGGACGCCGTGCTGCTCGATCCGGTCTACACCGGCAAGGCCATGGCCGGATTGCTCGACGGTATCGGTCGCGGGCGTTTCGACGACGGCCCGATCATCTTCCTGCACACCGGCGGCGCTCCGGCGTTGTTCGCGTACAAGGATTTTCTCTGATGCGCTCGCTCCCACGCTCTGCGTGGGAACACAGCCCGGAATACGAAAAACACATATTCCGCAGATGAATAACAAATGGAAAATTCATTATTTTCCATTCTAAAAGAACCACCCTATAGTCTCGCCGCAGGCGAATTTCGCGAGAGACGCATAAGCTGCTTTAAGGCAGGATAGCGCTGTCGTCCAATTCCCGGATTCGCCAACTTTCCTTAAGCGTCTTCCATAAGAAAACACAGGGGCTTGTCATGATTCTTTCCGCACTACGTCGAAATCTGCTGGTAGGTTCGCTGGGCCTGGCACTGAGCGCCGGTCTGATCAGCAGCGCCGTTGCCGGTGAGCAACTGCAACAGATCAAGGACAAAGGCGTTATCAACGTCGGCCTGGAAGGCACTTACCCACCGTTCAGCTTCGTCGATGCCGACGGCAAGCTGTCGGGTTTCGAAGTCGAACTGTCCGAAGCCCTGGCCAAGAAGCTGGGCGTGAAGGCCAAGATTCAGCCGACCAAATGGGACGGCATCCTCGCGGCCCTGGAATCCAAGCGTCTGGACGTGGTGGTCAATCAGGTGACCATCTCCGAAGAGCGTAAGAAGAAGTACGACTTCTCCGAGCCGTACACCGTTTCCGGGATTCAGGCACTGGTACTGAAAGACAAGGCCGCCGCGCTGAACATCAAATCCGCCGCCGACCTGTCCGGCAAAAAAGTCGGCGTCGGTCTGGGCACCAACTATGAACAGTGGGTCCGCGCCAACGTGCCGGGTGCCGACGTGCGCACCTACGACGATGATCCGACCAAGTTCGCCGACCTGAACAACGGCCGTACCGACGCGATCCTGATCGACCGACTGGCTGCACTGGAATACGCCCAGAAAGCGCCAAAAACCGTCGCTGCCGGTGAAGCATTCTCCCGTCAGGAAGCCGGTGTGGCCCTGCGCAAAGGCGAACCTGAACTGCTGGCCGCCGTGAACAAGGCCCTCGACGAACTGCGTGCCGACGGCACCCTTGAGAAGCTGTCCAAGAAATACTTCAACGCTGACGTCACCCAATAATGGAAGAAGCTTTCCAACTCGCTCTGGACTCCGCGCCCTTCCTGTTGAAGGGCGCGTACTACACGGTAATCCTCAGCCTCGGCGGCATGTTTTTCGGCCTGCTGCTGGGCTTTGGCCTGGCGTTGATGCGCCTGTCGCGGTTCAAGTCGGTCAGCTGGCTGGCCCGCATCTACGTGTCGTTCTTTCGCGGCACCCCGTTGCTGGTGCAACTGTTCGTGATCTATTACGGCTTGCCGCAATTGGGCATGGAACTCGACCCGCTGCCGGCGGCGCTGATCGGCTTCTCGCTGAACATGGCCGCCTACGCCTGTGAAATCCTGCGTGCCGCGATCGGTTCGATCGAGCGCGGCCAGTGGGAAGCCGCTGCGAGCATCGGCATGACCCGCGCGCAGACCCTGCGCCGGGCCATCCTGCCGCAGGCGATGCGCACGGCGTTGCCGCCGCTGGGCAACAGCTTCATTTCGCTGGTCAAGGACACCGCACTGGCCGCCACCATTCAGGTGCCGGAGCTGTTCCGTCAGGCACAGCTGATTACCGCCCGGACTTTCGAAGTCTTCACCATGTATCTTGCCGCCGCGCTGATCTACTGGATTCTGGCCACGGTGCTGTCGCACTTCCAGAACAAGTTGGAAGAGCGGGTCAATCGGCACGACCAGGAGTCCTGACCCCATGATTGTCGTGGAAAAACTGACAAAGCAGTTCAAGGGTCAAGTCGTGCTCAACGGCATTGATCTGGAGGTGAAGGAAGGCGAGGTCGTGGCAATCATCGGCCCCAGCGGCTCGGGCAAGACCACGTTCCTGCGCTGCCTGAACTTCCTTGAGGAACCCACCAGCGGCCGGATCAAGGTCGGCGAGATCGAGATCGATACCGGTCGCCCGCTGAACCAGCAGCAGAGCCTGGTGCGCAACCTGCGCCAGCACGTGGGCTTCGTGTTCCAGAACTTCAACCTGTTCCCCCACCGCACCGCCCTGGAAAACGTCATCGAAGGCCCGATCGTGGTCAAGAAGACGCCTCGCGATGCAGCCATTGCCCTGGGCAAGAAGCTGCTGGCCAAGGTTGGCCTGGCGGGCAAGGAAGACGCCTACCCACGGCGCCTGTCCGGTGGCCAGCAACAGCGCGTGGCGATTGCCCGGGCGCTGGCGATGGAGCCGGAAGTGATCCTGTTCGACGAGCCGACCTCGGCCCTCGATCCGGAACTGGTGGGTGAAGTGCTGGCGACCATCCGCGGCCTCGCCGAGGAGAAACGCACCATGGTGATCGTCACCCACGAAATGGCATTCGCCCGTGACGTAGCCAACCGCGTGGTGTTTTTCGATAAAGGCGTGATCGTCGAACAAGGTGAAGCGAAAGCGTTGTTCGCCAATCCGAAAGAAGAACGCACTCGACAGTTCCTCAGCAAGTTCAGAAACAACGGCTGATCCGCAAACTTTCCTGAATACAAACTTCCATGGATGGAAGTTATGTTTAAACATTCCACGACACCAACTCAATCAAACAATTGCGCTATTTATCCATGTCCTGCAACACACTGGACATGATTGAATTGCGCCCTCTCACTCGTCCTCCTTTGCGCAGTTCAATAGCCGCCACAGCCGGTAAAGCCCGGAAAAAACGTGGCTTAATTCGCCGTTCCAGATAGGTAGAGTGCCTTATCGACGTAGGAGCATTCTGATAAGTCCGTAATTCTGCAATTAACTAACGGCATCCATTGACATGCCTTTCAGTGAACTTTTATCTAGTCACTCATCGCAAGCCGCTACATCAAAAAGACCCTATAACGATTGGCCGAAAGTACTGGTTTTTATTACCGGGCAATTCTGGTCATTTGAACTTTCAGAAACGGATTTCGCTGCAAGGCTTCAAGGAGAGGATTTCATGACCCGCACTTCGCTTATCCCCGAACTGACCGCGCCGAGCGTGGCGCCCTCGCAAAACAACGGCATCAATCTCGCAGCAGCGGCGCATTTGCTGGTCGATGTGCCGCCCTACCCGGACATGGACACCGGCGATCTGATCGAACTGTTCTGGAACAACTGCTATGTCGCCTCTCACCTGCTGACAGCGCAAGACCTATCAGCCCCGGTGAGTCTGCGGGTGCCCGAGAGCTTTATCGTCAGCGGCTCATCACGCATTCACTACCGGGTCATGCGGGTGGGTCACGGGCCATCGCTGTCGGCGGCGGCGCGCGTCACGGTGAAACTCGACTGCCCCGGCGGGCAGCCCCCCGCGGTGTGTGGTGACGAAAACCAGCAACTGGCCCCTGTGACCCTGCCCGAGACCATTCGCCGTCAGGGGGTCAACGCGAACCAGATCAAGCGTGGCGTACCACTGACCATCGAGCCGTACCTGAACATGGCTGAAGGCGATGCCATCACCCTGCGCTGGGGCGATGTGCGGATGGACCTGGCGCGCATCACCCCGGCCGATGTCGGCCAGCCGATTCAGGTCTGGGTGCCGCCGGCGATCATCACCGAGGCCGGCGAAGACCTGCGGCTGGATGTGACCTACTGCATCCTCGACCGGGTCGGCAACAACTCGCGCTGGGCGCCGCCGCGAACGCTGAAGATCGGTTGTGTGAATCCCTACCTCAAGGTGCCGCTCAAGGAAACGCTGAAGGCAGCAGAGCCGCAAAAAAAATGAGCATCGACGGCCGGTGAGGGACGACTTCCCTCGCCGCCGCACGCTTAACCAGACGGACCACGCCCCCTTCTATACATATTCCTAAAAGTTAGTTTATTTAAATTTTATACGCGCTTAGGGTATATGAACCGGACCACCGGACATTCTTTCGTTCGCCGCACTTTTGCGGCGTTTTTCATGAGATGTGAGGTAGGTAACATGGTCCGGAACACAATCACCCCAGTGCAGATCGCCAGGGCATTGCGTGCAGCCAGGGAGCGGCACTGATGTCCAGTCTGGCAGACGCAAACGTCCAGAGTGACCTGGACATCGCCCCGTTGTTGTTGCCCGCACAAGTGCTGCGCAACGACGCTCAAGCCATCAAGGCCGCCCATGAGTTGGCGCAGGTCGCCCGCGTGCAGGCCGCCAAACGTGATCGCCAGCGCAAGCTGCCATGGTCGGAAATCGAACAGTTCACCCGCAGCGGCCTCGGCAGCATCGCGATTCCGCGCGAGTACGGTGGCCCGCAGGTTTCCTTCGTCACCCTGGCCGAAGTGTTCGCGATCATTTCCGCAGCCGACCCGGCATTGGGGCAGATCCCGCAGAACCAGTTCGGCATCATCAACCTGATCCTCGGCAGCGCCACCGAACCGCAGAAAAAACATTTGCTACAGAGCGTGCTCGAAGGCTGGCGCATCGGTAATGCCGGGCCGGAGCGTGGCACCAGGAACACCCTGGAATTGAAAGCGCGCATCACCGCCGACGGCGATGACTACGTGATCAATGGCCAAAAGTTCTATTCCACTGGCGCCCTGTTCGCCCACTGGGTCGCGGTCAAGGCGCTGAACGATGACGGCAAACAAGTCCTGGCCTTCGTCCGTCGGGGCACACCGGGCCTGCGCATCGTCGACGACTGGTCCGGTTTCGGCCAGCGCACCACCGCCAGCGGCACGATCCTGTTGAACAACGTGCGGGTCGATGCTGGCCTCGTGGTGGACAACTGGAAGATCAACGAAAAGCCCAACACCCAGGGCGCGATGTCGCAGCTGATTCAGGCCGCGATCGACGCCGGCATCGCCCGTGGCGCCATCGATGACGCCATCGAGTTCGTCAAGACTCGCGCCCGGCCGTGGATCGACGCCAACGTCGAGCGCGCCAGCGATGACCTCTACGTCATCGCCGACATCGGCAAACTGAAAATTGAACTGCACGCCGCCGAAGCGCTGCTGCGCAAGGCCGGTCAGGTGCTGGATCAGGTGCACGCCGCGCCACTGACCGCCGAGTCCGCCGCCCGCGCCTCGATTGCCGTGGCCGAAGCCAAGGTGCTGACCACCGAGATCTCGCTGCTGGCCAGCGAAAAACTCTTCGAACTGGCCGGCAGCCGCGCGACCCTCGCCGAATTCAACCTCGACCGTCACTGGCGCAACGCCCGGGTGCACACCCTGCACGACCCGGTGCGCTGGAAGTACCACGCGGTCGGCGCTTATCGCCTCAACGGCAAGTTGCCGGCTCGCCATTCCTGGATCTGACGACCCGAACACTTTTGACCAGATCTCTGGAGAAATACATGACTTTTTCCCATCCCGTCGCGCTCATCACCAGCGACGAGCAAGCCCTGATCGTCGCCAGCGACCTGGCCGAAGATTTCCAGCGCGACAGCAACCTGCGCGACCGCGAACGCCGCCTGCCGCTGCCGGAACTCGACGTGTTTTCCCGCTCCGGCCTGTGGGGCATCAGCGTGCCCAAGGAGTACGGCGGCGCCGGCGTGTCCAACGTGACCCTGGCCAGAGTCATCGCTTTGATCGCCAAGGCCGATGGCTCGCTCGGGCAGATTCCACAGAACCATTTTTATGCCCTGGAAGTGCTTCGGGTGAACGGCAGCCACGAGCAGAAACAACGTCTGTACGCCGAAGTTCTCGCCGGCCAGCGCTTCGGCAATGCCCTGGCAGAACTGGGCACCAGGACCGCCCACGACCGTGTCACCAGCCTCAAGCGCGACGGCAGCGGTTATCGCATCAACGGTCGCAAGTTCTATGCGACCGGCGCCATTTACGCCCAACGGATTCCAACGTCCGTGGTCGATGAAAACGGCGTGCAGCAACTGGCCTTCGTCCCGCGCGACAGCAAAGGCCTGACCGTGATCGACGACTGGAGCGGCTTCGGCCAGCGCACCACCGGCAGCGGTTCGGTGGTGTTCGAAGACGTGTATGTCGCCGCCGAAGATGTCATCCCGTTCCAGAGCGCTTTCGAGCGCCCGACCCCGGTCGGCCCGTTGGCGCAGATCCTTCACGCCGCCATCGACACCGGCATCGCCCGCGCCGCTTACGAAGACGCGTTGCACTTCGTGCGCAGCAAGACCCGTCCATGGATCGATTCGGGCAACGACAAAGCCACCGAAGACCCGCTGACCCTCAAGAGCTTCGGCCACTTGAGCATTCGCCTGCACGCCACCGAAGCCCTGCTCGAACGTGCCGGCGAATTTCTCGACGCCGCCCAGGCCGAGACTAACGCCGAGACCGTTGCGGCGGCCTCGATTGCCGTCGCTGAAGCACGGGCAATCAGCACCGAAATCTCCCTGGTCGCCGGCAGCACTCTGTTCGAACTGGCCGGCAGCCAGGCCACCCTGATCGAACACGGCCTAGACCGTCACTGGCGCAACGCCCGGGTTCACACCCTGCACGACCCGGTGCGCTGGAAGTACCACGCGGTGGGCAATTACTACCTCAACGATGAAAACCCGCCGCTGCGAGGGACCATCTGATGAGCAAGAAAAAGATCCTGCTCAATGCGTTCAACATGAACTGCATCGGCCACATCAACCACGGGTTGTGGACCCATCCACGCGACACCTCGACCCGGTACAAGACCCTCGAATACTGGACCGAACTGGCACAGTTGCTGGAGCGCGGGCTGTTCGACGGGCTTTTCATCGCCGACATCGTCGGCGTGTACGACGTCTATCAGAACTCGGTGGACGTCACGCTGAAAGAGTCGATCCAGCTGCCGGTCAACGACCCGCTGCTGCTGGTGTCGGCGATGTCCGCGGTGACCAAAAACCTCGGTTTCGGCCTGACCGCCAACCTCACCTACGAGCCGCCGTATCTGTTCGCCCGACGCATGTCGACCCTCGATCACCTGAGCCGTGGACGGGTGGGCTGGAACATCGTCACCGGCTATCTGGACAGCGCCGCCAAGGCCATGGGCCTGAGCGAACAGGTCGAGCACGACCGGCGTTACGACCAGGCCGACGAGTACCTCGAAGTGCTCTACAAACTCTGGGAAGGCAGCTGGGAAAACGGCGCGGTACTCAACGATCCGCAGCAGCGGATCTACGCGCAGCCAGACAAGGTGCACAAGGTCGAACACAAGGGCGAGTTCTACCAGGTCGAGGGTTATCACCTGTGCGAACCGTCACCGCAGCGCACGCCAGTGCTGTTTCAGGCCGGCAGTTCGGATCGTGGTCTGCTGTTCGCCGGGCGCCATGCCGAGTGCGTGTTCATCAGTGGCCAGAACAAACCATCAACCAAAGTGCAGGTGGACAAGGTCCGTGCCAGCGCCGTCGAAGCCGGGCGCAATCCCGAGGACATCAAGGTGTTCATGGGCCTCAACGTGATCGTCGGCGAGACCGAGGAAGCGGCCTGGGCCAAGCACGCCGAATACCTGAGCTACGCCAGCGCCGAAGCGGGCGTGGCGCATTTTTCGGCCTCCACCGGGATCGATTTTTCCCAGTACGAAATCGACGAGCCGATCCAGTACGTGAAGAGCAACGCGATCCAGTCCGCCACCAAGAACTTGCAGAACAACGACTGGACCCGGCGCAAGTTGCTCGACCAGCACGCCCTCGGCGGGCGCTACATCACCGTGGTCGGTTCGCCGCAGCAAGTGGCGGATGAACTGGAATCGTGGATCGCCGAAACCGGCCTCGACGGCTTCAACCTGACCCGCATCGTCACCCCGGAAAGCTATGTGGATTTCATCGATCTGGTGATTCCGGAACTGCAACGGCGCGGCTCGTACAAGACCGCATACGACAGCGGCAGCCTGCGGGAAAAACTGTTTCACGGCGAAGCGCACCTGCCGCAGCAACACACCGGCTCTTCATACCGCCGCTAAAAGCATCGCTGGCAAGCCAGCTCCCACAGGTTGCGTGAACACCACACCTCCTCGTGAGAGCTGGCTTGCCAGCGATGAGGCCCAACCAGACAACACAAACCTTATGTACTGACTGGAAAACCACCATGACCAAGAAAATCCTGTCCCACCCAGTCAAAGCACTGGCCCTGGCCTTCGGCCTGTTCAGCTCGGCGGTTTTCGCCGCCGACGCGCCGTTGAAAATCGGCACTACCGCCGCCTTCGCGATCCCACTGGAAGCCGCCGTCGAAGAGGCCTCCAAACAGGGTCTTAAAGTCGAGCTGGTGGAGTTCACCGACTGGATAGCGCCGAACGTCAGCCTCGCCGCCGGTGACATCGACGTGAACTACTTCCAGCACATTCCGTTCCTGGAAAACGCCAAGGCTGCCTCCGGTTTCGACCTGGTGCCATTCGCGCCGGGCATCATCAACAACGTCGGCCTGTACTCGAAGAAATACAAAAGCTTCGACGAACTGCCGGAAGGCGCCAGCGTCGCCATCGCCAACGACCCGATCAACAGCGGACGCGGCCTGCAACTGCTGGCCAAGGCCGGCCTGATCACCCTCAAGCCGGGCGTCGGCTACAAGGCCACCGAAGACGATATCGTCGCCAATCCAAAGAAGATCAAGATCCTGCAGGTCGAAGCGGTACAACTGGTGCGCGCCTACGATGACGCCGATCTGGTGCAGGGCTACCCGGCTTACATCCGTCTGGCGAAGACTTTCGATGCCGGCTCCGCGCTGCTGTTCGACGGTCTCGACCACAAGGAATACGTGATCCAGTTCGTGATCCAGCCGAAGAGCAAGACCGACCCGCGCCTGATCAAGTTCGTCGACATCTACCAGCATTCGCCGGCCGTTCGCGCGGCGCTGGATAAGGCCCACGGCAAGCTGTACCAGGCCGGTTGGGAAAGCTGAGGATGCCTGCGGCCAATCAACGGCGACTGGATCTTCCAGAGCCACCCGCGCTTGCGCAACGCACCGAACTGCATCCGGAACTGAACCGCGCTCATGTGCGTTTCGTCGGGCTCGGCAAAACCTACGACGGCAAACAAGGCCCGGTCGCGGCGCTGCAAGGCATCGACCTGGCGATCCAGCGCGGTGAAGTGTTCGGCATCATCGGCCGCAGCGGCGCCGGCAAGTCGTCGCTGATCCGCACCATCAACCGCCTCGAACAACCGACCTCGGGCCGGGTGCTGATCGATCAGGTGGACATCGGCGAGTACGACGAGGATCGCCTCGTCGCCCTGCGCCGGCGGATCGGCATGATCTTCCAGCACTTCAACCTGATGTCGGCGAAAACGGTGTGGCAGAACGTCGAACTGCCACTGAAAGTCGCTGGCGTCCCGAAGGAACAGAGGGAGAACAAGGTTCGCGAACTGCTTGAGCTGGTGGGCCTGCAAGCCAAGCACAAGGCGTATCCGGCGCAGCTGTCCGGCGGGCAGAAACAGCGGGTCGGCATCGCCCGCGCGCTGGTGCACGACCCGGACATTCTGCTGTGTGATGAAGCCACCTCGGCCCTCGATCCGGAAACCACCCAGTCAATCCTCGGCCTGCTGCGCGAGATCAACAAACGCCTGGGCCTGACCATCGTGCTGATCACCCACGAGATGGCGGTGATCCGGGAAATCTGCGACCGCGTCGTCGTACTGGAACATGGCCGCATCGTCGAGCAGGGCCCGGTCTGGGAAGTGTTCGGTAACCCGCAGCACGGAGTCAGCCAGACCTTGCTCGCACCGTTGCAGCACGCTTTGCCCGAAGAATTGCAGAGCCGTTTGCAGGCACAACCGTCGTCGTCCGATGCGTCAGTTGTGCTGCGTTTGCAGTTCACCGGCAGCCAGCAGGATGAGCCGGATCTGGCCGCGCTGTTCGCCGCACTCGGTGGCCGGGTGAAATTGCTCCAGGGCGGCGTGGAACGGATCCAGGGCCACGCGCTCGGGCAACTGCTGCTGGCGGTCGCTGGCTCACAGCTGAATGCCGAGCAATTGCGTGAGCGAGCCGGGCAATGGGCACAACGCACGGAGGTGCTGGGTTATGTGGTTTGATCGCTTGCTACAGGGTTTCATCGACACGTTCGTGATGGTCGGCGTGTCCTCGCTGATCGCATTGCTGGCGGGTATTCCGATGGCGGTGATTCTGGTCACCAGCGACAAGGGCGGGATCTACGAAGCGCCGGTTCTTAACCGTGCGCTGGGTGCCTTCGTGAACCTGTTTCGTTCGATCCCGTTCCTGATTCTGATGGTCGCGCTGATCCCGTTCACCCGGCTGATCGTCGGCACCACCTACGGCGTGTGGGCAGCCGTCGTGCCGCTGACCATCGCGGCCACACCGTTCTTTGCGCGAATCGCCGAAGTGAGTCTGCGTGAAGTCGACTACGGCCTGATCGAGGCCGCGCAAGCCATGGGCTGCCGACGCTGGCACATCGTCTGGCACGTGCTGTTGCCCGAGGCCCTGCCGGGGATTGTGGGCGGGTTCACCATCACCCTGGTGACGATGATCAACTCATCGGCCATGGCCGGAGCGATTGGCGCCGGCGGTCTGGGTGACATCGCCTATCGCTACGGCTATCAGCGCTTCGACAGCCAAATCATGCTGACCGTCATCGTACTGTTGGTGGCGCTGGTAGCGCTGATTCAGCTGGGTGGAGATCGTCTGGCACGGGGGCTGAACAAGCGCTGAAATCATCAACGGCCCAACAGGCTTTCCAGCAGTTGGCTGTCTGCGACTCTGGCCAGATGCAGAGCCTGCAGACTCATGGCGGCGTAGATAATGCTGTCGGCATTGCTTGAGGCTAGCGATGTCCGAACGGTCGGGTAGGCATTGAACAGGTCGACGGCCGTCTGGACATCCAGCGTCCCTGCCAGCCCCAGAGCCTCTCTGACTCCGGCGGTGAAACGGCTGTGGTCGCTCGTGAACCCATCCAGGTATGCCACCGTCATGCCGCCCTGCATGATGACTTCCGAAACACCGCGCTCGGCCATGTCGTAAACCGGCACCGGACGACTTAGGGCATTTCCCATGCGCGCGTCCAGATAAAAGAAATCCAGCGCGCCCGGCCCAACGCTCTTGAACCGGTTGACCCTGTTCGTGTGCAGCATTTCATGACCCAGAACGGCCGCAAAATCCCCGGTTTGCAGGTGATTGAGACTGATGAATAAACGGCCATGAAAATCGAACTGGTACACCCACGCCCGGCGATCCTGGTCAAACGCCACACCCACGAACTTTTCCACCCCCCATGGCCCCTGATACTCCTTTGACAGCGCCTCGCCTCGCGACAGGCAATCGGCGAACTTCGCCTTGATCAGCGCATGCTGCGTGCCGAAAAATCCCTGAAAAATACCTGCGACCTCGGCGTAGTTCGCCGCGAGCCCATTGCGAGCATCGGAGAATATCTGGTGCGTGGCGTGCAACTCGGTTCGCAGGGTGGCTGCGTGCCGGGATTCAAACTGACTCAGTCCACGGGCAACGATCGTCACGGTGAGAGAGGTTTGACGCTCGAACCGGTCATCCCGGCCTTCATACAGTCGGCCCTGCGCAGCTATTGCATCCCTGCCGATTGAAGGCTTGAGGTCGATAAGCTCGGAATCGGATCGCGCGCTCATGGCGTTGCCGATGTCAGCCAGAATCGACAGTTGTTCGGCTTTCCAGATCATCGTCCGCTGATCAAGAACAAGTCTCGGCCCCGAGGCGGACTGTTCCGACGGGAGCGTCGCACGGTATTCACCCGTTACGACGTCCTGCCGGACCTGCACGATTTCACCCGCAGCGATATCGACAAACTCGCGGCCCTTGAAACGCCTGATGCCCTGGGTATCGGCAGCCGGGAGGCCACGCGGCAGTCTGAGGCGATAATTTTCAAGCGACATCACTACGGACCGGATAGAAGTATTTTCCGCCAGGGGCATCCCGGTAATCGTGACCGCGGCGTCAGCAGAAACCGGCATCGCCGGATCTTTTTCCAGCGCTGGAGAGGTTCGCGCAACCTTGATTGCCGGGGCCTCGATGGAAAGGGTATCGCCAGGCCTTTTACGGGGCCGCGTGGCATCCGGCGCAAAACGGGCAGGTGATGGCGTGACGTGGGGCTTGCGACCGATGACCATAGGAAATCCTGTTTCTGAAGAGGTCCCCCAAGACGGGGCGACATCGCGACAATCATCTGTCGCACAGGCGCTATTTCATCGGTTTCGGGATTGCTCAGTGCGGTACAGGGTTATTGCCTGCGCACCCGCCTGAACCTGTATGGCGTATATTCACCAAACCCGAATGCCACCGCAGTCCGACCATGAAACAGACACCCATCGATCTGGAACAGATCACCTCTACCACCCTCGGCCACTACAACGCGGTGGCCGAGGATTTTCGTGAAGGCACCCGCGATCACGATGTCAGCCAGAACATCGACGCCCTGCTGCGGCACATCCAGGGTGAGGCGCCGTTTTCCCTTCTCGATTTCGGCTGCGGGCCGGGGCGGGACTTACAGACATTTACCCGGATGGGACACGTCGCCGTCGGCCTCGACGGTGCGGAAAAATTCGCGCAGATGGCTCGCGAGGACAGTGGTTGCGAGGTGTGGTGTCAGGACTTTCTGAAACTGGATCTGCCGGACGAACGCTTCGACGGGATCTTCGCCAACGCAGTGCTGTTTCATGTGCCGTTGCAGGAATTGCCCCGAGTCCTGAAACAACTGCACGGGACATTGAAACCGGGCGGCGTGCTGTTCAGCTCCAATCCGCGCGGGGATAACCGCGAAGGCTGGAACGGGCCGCGTTATGGCTCGTATCACGATCTGGAGGCCTGGCGCGGATTGTTGACCGCTGCCGGGTTCGTCGAGCTGGAACATTACTACCGGCCGGCGGGGCTGCCGCGTGAGCAGCAGCCCTGGCTGGCGAGTGTCTGGCGCAAAGCCGTGTAGTTGGCGATGAACGCAAGGCGCGCGTCTTACTGCGCCTCTTTCTTCGGCTCGCGAATCTTGTACCAGGCCACGTACAGCGCCGGCAGAAACAGCAGCGTCAGCAGAGTCGCGATCACGATCCCGCCGATCATCGCGTAGGCCATCGGCCCCCAAAACACTTCCCGGGCGATCGGAATCATGCCCATGCTCGCCGCGGCGGCGGTCAGCAGGATCGGCCGGCGCCGGTGCTCAGTGGCTTCCACCACCGCATCCCATGGCGCGTAGCCTTTGCGCTCGAACTCGTCGATCTGGGTCACGAGGATCACCGAGTTGCGGATGATGATGCCGATCAACGCCAGAATCCCGAGGATCGCCACGAAGCCCATCGGCGTACCGGTCGGCACCAGCGCCAGCACCACGCCGATCAGCCCCAGCGGCGCAACACTGGCCACCAGGAACAGCTTCTGCACGCTGTGCAGCTGGATCATCAGGAACGTCGCCATCAGGAACAGCATCAGCGGCAATACCTTGGCAATCGGTCCCTGCGCCTTGCCACTTTCCTCGACCGTACCGCCGGTGGCGACCTTGTAGCCCACAGGCAGTTTTTCGGCGAAGGCATCAATGGACGGCTTGAGGATTTTCACCAGATCGGTCGGTTGAATCTCGTCACGCACCGACGCCTTGATGGTGATGGTCGGCAAGCGGTCGCGACGCCACACCAGCGGCTGCTCCAGCTCATAACGAACCGTGGCGAAGGCCAGCAAGGGGATCGACGTGCCGTTGGGCGTGACGATCTGCAGGTTCTGCAGGGTTTCCGGCGTACCGCGTTCCGAACTCACCGCACGACCGACCACGTTGATCAGGTAAATGTCGTCGTTGACCTGGGTCAGCGGCGCCCCGCTGACGATACTGTTCATCAGGTTCGCCACGTCTTCGGACGACAGCCCGAGCTGGCGCGCCTTGTCCTGGGCGATGTCGATGCGCAGGACTTTGCCCGGCTCGTTCCAGTCGTAAATGATCTCGCCGATGTGCGGGTTCTTGTCCAGTTCAGTCGCCAGGTCGATGGCATGCTTGCGCACCTGGTCGATGTCCTTGCCGCTGATCCGGTACTGGATCGGGCGCCCCACCGGCGGCCCCATTTCCAGCGCCTGCACGTAACTGCCGATGCCGACGAAGTCCTTGTGCAGACGTTCGCGCAGGCGCTGACTCAGGGCCTCGCGGGCTTCGAAGTCTTTGCTGACGATCACCAGTTGCGCGTAATACGGGTTCTGCAATTGTTGGTCGAGTGGCAGGTAGAAACGGATCGCACCCTGACCGATGTAGGTGCTCCAGCGCACGATGTCCGCATCGCCCTTGAGCGTGGCCTCGAGCTTGTCGACGGCCTTGCGGGTTTCGTCGATCGAGGCGTTTTGCGGCAGGTTGAGGTCGACCAGAATTTCCGGTCGATCCGAAGACGGGAAAAACTGATTCTGCACAAACCGCATGCAGAACACTGCCAGCACAAACAACAGGACGGTGATGCCGATGGCCCACCAGCGATTGCGCATGCACCACAGCAAACCGCCATTGAACGCCCGACCAACACGCCCCGGTTCGGCCTCATGGGATTTCACGTTGGTGCTCAGAATGTGTACGCCGATCACCGGGGCGAAAAAAACCGCCACAATCCAGGACACGATCATCGCCACGGCAATCACCGCAAACAGCGTGTAGGTGTACTCGCCGGCAGAACTGGCGTTGAGACCGATGGGGACGAAACCGGCGACCGTCACCAGCGTACCGGTGAGCATCGGGAACGCGGTCGAGGTGTAGGCGAACGTCGCAGCCTCCTCCTTGCTCTCGCCCATTTCCAGGCGCGTGACCATCATTTCCACGGTGATCATCGCATCGTCCACCAACAGGCCGAGGGCAATGATCAGAGCGCCGAGGGAAATCCGCTGCATGGTGATGCCGCTGTATTCCATGAACACGAACACCATCGCCAGCACCAGCGGGATCGAGCACGCCACCACCAGCCCGGCGCGCACGCCGAGGCTGATGAAGCTGACCACCAGCACGATCACCACCGCTTCGAACAAGGCACTGGTGAAGCCGCCAACGGCCTCCTCCACCACCACGGCCTGATCGGACACCGTGTGCACACCCACGCCAACCGGCAGATCCGCCGTCAGCTCATCGATGCGTTTGTGCAGGGCCTTGCCGAACTCCTGAACGTTTCCGCCTTTCTGCATGGCAATCGCCAAGCCAATCGCCGGTTTGCCGTCGAAACGGAATTCCGGCGTCGCCGGATCGGTGTAACCGCGAGTGATGTCGGCAACGTCTGCCAGGCGATAGAAACGGTCGTTGAGCTTGAGATTGACCTCGGCCAGGTCTTTCTCCGAAGCGAACTGCCCCGAAGTCCGCACGGAAATCCGCTCGGGCCCCGCCTCGATGACACCGGCCGGGGTCACGGCGTTCTGCGATTGCAGGCTCTGCACCACCTGACGCTGATCGATGCCCAGCGCCGCCAGTTTGCGGGTCGAGAAGTTCAGGTAAATCACTTCGTCCTGCTGGCCGATCATTTCGATCTTGCCCAGGCCCGGCACATTGCGGATCTCGGCCCGCGCCTGTTCCACGTAATCGCGTAACTGGCGCATGGTCAGGCCGTCGGCGGTGAAGGCGTACACCGAGCCGAACACGTCACCGAATTCGTCGTTGAATCCCGGCCCCTGAATGCCTTGAGGAAACTGCCCGCGAATGTCGTCGATCTTCTTGCGCACCTGGTACCAGATTTCCGGAATGTCCTTGGCGCTGGTGGTGTCGCGCAGGTACACGTACACCGTCGATTCGCCGGGGCGCGTGTAGCTTTTCACGTAGTCGAGGGAATCGAGTTCTTCGAGTTTTTTCTCGATGCGGTCGGTGACCTGCTTGAGGGTTTCCTCCTGGGTCGCGCCCGGCCATTTGGTCTGGATCACCATAGTCTTGATGGTGAACGACGGGTCTTCCTCGCGCCCCAGATTGAAGTAGGAAAACACCCCCATGAGCAATGCGACGAACATCAGATACCAGACGAAAGACTGATGCTTGAGGGCCCATTCGGAAAGATTGAAAGAGCCTTTCATTGACTGTCCTCGTCAAGTTTCACGGATTGTCCGGGTTTGAGACTGTTGACGCCGGCGCTGACCACGCGCTCGCCGTTCTTCACGCCACCCGCAAGTACAACGCTGCTGTCGGTGCGGCTGATCACGCTGACGTCGCGCGGGTTGACGGTTTTGCTTTGGGTGTCGATGACCCAGATCCGCTGTTTGCCATCGGCCTCCTGCAAGGCCGTAGCTGGCAATTCGATACGTGGCTTGATCGCCGAGCTGAGGGTGACGCTGATCGCCGTGCCGAGGCGGAAGCCGTCAGGCGTATTGGCCAGGGTCAACCGTGCGCGGCGAGTGCGCGTCGCACTTTGTGCCTGGGGTTCGATCTCGCGCAGGGTGGCCGTGGTGTTGATGCTCGGGTCGAGCTGGCCGGCCACCAGAAACACCACGTCGGACGGTATCTCATCGACCAGAGTGTCCGGCAGATCGATCACCGCTTCCTTGATGTCCGGCTGCGCCAGGGTCACCACCTGCTGGCCCGCCGTCACCACCTGCCCGGCCTCGGCGTTCCACGCGGTGACCACTGCCTTGTGGTCGGAGCGTAGCTGGGTGTAATCGAGTTGATCCTTGCTCTGGTTGACCGCCGCGCGCGCCTGATCCAGCGAGGCCTGAGTGGTCTTCAGATCCGTCATGGCAATGTCCAGTTGCGCCTGCGCACCCACGCCACGGTCGAACAGCGCTTGCTGACGGCGGGCGTTGGCCTGGGCGTTGATCAGTTGTGCCTGAACCCTCGCCAGGTCGCCCTGGGCCGAACGCAACTGGTTCTGCTGGTCGGTCGGATCGAGGGTGGCGAGCAGCGTGCCCTTCTGCACCTCGGTACCGACATCGACGTTGCGGCTGGCAATGCGCCCGCCGACACGAAAACCGGTATTGCTTTCATAGCGCGCCTGAATGCTGCCGGCGAAACGCCCGAGGTTTTCCTCGCTCAACGCTTCGACCTTGACCGACAACACCGGCCGTACCGGCTCCGGCGGTGGCTCGCTTTTCGAGCAGGCGACCAGCAACAGGCCAATGGATAACAGCCCCAGACGCTTCATGGCTGTGCTCCCGGTTGCAGATCCTTGTAGGTGTTCTCGGCAATTTCGACCTTCATGCCCGGATGCAGCAACTGCCCTCCCGCAACAATGACTTTTTCCCCACCCTTGAGGCCCTCGCTGATGATGACCTTGCCGATCAGGTAACGGCTGACGGTGACGTTGTGCAACTGCGCTTCACCTTTTTCGTCGACCATCCACACCGCCGGATCGCTGACGTTCTTGGTCAGCGCCGACCACGGTAATTCAACGGCCGACTTGCCGGTACCCTTGGCCGTGGCGCTCACCACCGAGCCCAGTTGCATTCCCGGCGGCAGGCTGTCGAGGCTGACCTTGACCTGCACCGTGCCGGACTGCGCGGACACCGCCGGGGTGATTTCGCGCACGGTGCCGGTGGTCTTGATGGCGGGGTTGTCGAGCAGGCTGACGACAATCGAACGCTCCGCCGGCCGTTCGGCCAGCAGGGATTCGTAGACGTTGAACACGGCGTCGCGGTCGCCGTCCCGGGCCAGGCTGAAAATCGGTGCCGTGGCCTGAACCACCTGGCCGACTTCGGCCTGACGCTCGGTGATGACGCCGGGCGCATCGGCGATCAGCGCGGTGTAACTCAGTTGATCTCTGGCGTTGGCCAACTGCGCCTGCGCGGCACTCAAGGCACTTTGGCTGCTGCGCAATGCAGCCTGCGCGGAATCGTATTCGCTCTGGCTGGTGTAGCCCTTGGGCAACAGTTTCTGCTGGCGGACGAACGCGGCGGCGCTCTGTTTGACCCGCGCCTGCTCGGCCACTACCTGAGCCTGGGCGGAATCGACGTTGGTCTGCAAATCCTTCGGATCGAGCTTGGCCAGCACTTGTTTGGCCGAGACGCGGTCACCGACATCGACCATGCGCTGGATGATCTTGCCGCCGACCCGGAACGACAGTTCGGTCTGCACCCGTGCCTGAACATCGCCGGTGAGGGTCACGGCGGCGGCGTAATTGGCGGGTTTCACCTCCTGCACGAAGACCCGGGGCAGGTATTCCGCAGGGGCCTTTTTCTCGCCGCAGGCGCTCAAAAAAGCCATCAGACTGAGCATGACCGCTGTTTTCAATCCGGGACTCGCCATGCAGACTCCTTCCTGTGTACGAACGTGCAAGTGACGATACGACTGTGAGCTTAGAACAGGGTTCAACCTTCGTCCGGGCGATATATGCATTTCTGTGCAGCGAGTATCCTGATCCGGATTTCGGGGCACCCAGGAAGGATTTTCATGCTCAAGACCCTCGCGGTGGCCAATTACCGCTCGATCAATAAATTGGTGATTCCGCTGGGCCGTCTGAACCTGATCACCGGCCCCAACGGCAGCGGCAAGTCCAACCTGTACCGGGCGCTGCGGCTGCTGGCGGAAACCGCTCAGGGCGGCGTGGTCAATGCGCTGGCCCGTGAGGGCGGGCTCGACTCAACGTTCTGGGCCGGGCCGGAAACCATCAGTCGGCGCATGCGCAACGGTGAAGTACCGATCCAGTCCACCGTGCGCCAGGGTGTGAAACGCCTGCGCCTGGGCTTTGCCGGGGAGGATTTCAGTTATTCGATCGCCCTGGGATTGCCTGAGCCGAGCCTCTCGTACTTTTCCCTCGACCCGGAAATCAAAAAGGAATGCATCTGGGCCGGGCCGCTCTATCGTCCGGCCAGCCTGCTGGTGGACCGCAACGGGCCAATGATCCGCACCCGTGACGGTCGCAGCTGGGACGTGCTGGCCCAACACACGCCAAACTTCGACAGCCTGTTCGATCAGGTCGGCAGCCTGCGCACCTCGCCGGAGGTTTTCCAGATGCGCGAGTTCATCCGCCGCTGGCGCTTCTACGATCACTTTCGCAGTGACGCCGACGCACCAGTGCGCCAGCCGCAACTGGGCACGCGCACGCCGGTGCTGCATCACGACGGGCGCGATCTGGCGGCGGCGTTGCAGACCATCCGCGAGATCGGCGATCCCGAGGCGTTGCAGGCGGCGATCAGCGATGCGTTTCCCGGTGCACGCCTGAATATTGCGCCGCTGGCGGGCGGACGCTTCGCTATCGAGTTTTTTCAGGAAGGATTGCTGCGGCCGTTGTCGGCGGCGGAATTGTCAGATGGCACGTTGCGCTATCTGCTGCTGGTCGCCGCGCTGCTGACGCCACGCCCGCCGTCGCTGATGGTCCTGAACGAGCCGGAAACCAGCCTGCATCCGGATCTGCTGCCGGCGCTGGCGCGTCTGATTATCCGGGTGTCGGAGCAGTGTCAGGTGTGGGTGGTGTCCCATGCCCGACGATTGATTTCGGCGTTGCAGGAAGACCCGGAATGCAATTGCATCGTGCTGGAAAAAACCCTCGGCCAGACCGGGATCGTCGGGCAGAGGGTTCTGGATGAGCCGGCGTGGAATTGGCCTGATTAGCCCTGCCACTTCCCGCCTTCGACAATCACACTCTCAGGCCTGGTGTCATCGCTCAGCTCTTTGCGCACATATTGGTCATACAGCTTGAGCAGGTATTTCTCTTCCCCCAGCTTGGCCAACTCCGTATTCACCCAATCGCGCAATTCGATATTGCCCTTCTTCACTGCCGGTGCAATCGGCGCTTCGGCGCCAAGTTTTTCATCCAGGACGCGGTAGCCAGGGTTCTGCTTGGCCCAGCTGAACAGCACCAGATTGTCCTGCGCGTAGGCATCGCCACGGCCGTTGGCCAGGGCCTGCAGGGACTCGGAGTTTTTCTCGAACTTCAGCAGTTTCCAGTCCGGGTGGTTCTTGGTCAGCCAGATATCGGCGGTAGTGCCGGTGGTGACGATGGTGGTGCGGGTCGCCAGATCACCGAGCTTTTTCACATCACTGTTCTGAGGCACCAGCGCCTGCACCGCGACCTTGAGGTTCGGGTTGGTGAATTCCACCGCTTCCTTGCGCTCCGGGGTCACGGTCATGTTGGCGAGGATCAGGTCGACCTTGTCGCTTTGCAGGAATGGAATGCGGCTCGCCGGTTCCACGGCCACGAACTCGACCTTGTTTTCGTCGCCCAGCAGATCCTTGGCGAATTGACGGCCGATGTCGGTATCGAAGCCGACGTAGCGCCCTGCTTCGTTGACGAAACCGAACGGCGGCTTGTCGGTGAATACGCCGACGATCAGCTTGTCGCGGGCCTTGATCTTGTCCAGGTAACCGGCCGGTGCGGTGCTTTCGCTGGCGACTTTCGGCTTGGCCGGTTCTTCGGTCTTGTTGCAGCCGGCCAGCAACGCAAGGCTGATCAGCGGTAATGCAAACAGGGCTTTGGCAGTTTTCATGGCAGTTCCAGTTCCTTGGTTTGAGACGTTGTGGGCGAAGTCGTTGAAGTCAGCGCTTCGACGTAGGAGAACTTCTCCAGGAACTGCTGCGCGCGTGCGGTTTGCGGGTTCGTAAAGAAAAGCTCGGGCGGGTTCTGTTCAAGGATGCGCCCGCCATCCATGAACACGATGCGATCGGCCACCGCGCGGGCGAAGGCCATTTCGTGGGTGACGATCAAGAGAGTCATGCCTTCGCGGGCCAGGCCCTGAATCACTTCCAGCACTTCCTTGACCATCTCTGGGTCAAGGGCGGCGGTGACTTCGTCGAAGAGCATGACCCGCGGGTTCATGCACAGCGAGCGGACGATGGCGATGCGTTGCTGCTGGCCGCCGGAGAGCTGGCGCGGGAAAGCGTCGCGCTTGTCCGCCAGGCCCACGCGTTCAAGTAGCGCTTCGGCTTGTTGCTGTGCTTCGCGGCGTTCGCGTTTTTGCACCTTGAGCGGGCCGAGCAGCAAATTGTCGAGCACGCTCATGTGCGGAAACAGGTGATAACTCTGGAACACCATGCCGATCTGCTGACGCACTTCGCGCCAGTCGGTGGCCTTGTCCAGCAATTCGCGGCCGGCGAATTTCAGAGAGCCACTGTGGGCGGTTTCCAGACCATTCAGGCAACGCAGCAGGGTGCTTTTGCCGCAGCCGCTGGGGCCGAGGATGACGATGACTTCGCCGGATTTCACTTGCAGGTCGATGCCCTTGAGCACCTGCTGTTCACCGAAGAATTTGTTGAAGCCCTGAAACTCGATCAATGCGCTCATGCTTGCGTCCAGCGCCGCTCCAGCACGCGCGAAGCGGCCGACAGCGGGTAGCAGATGAAAAAGAAAAACAGAAACAGCGCGCCGTAGACCAGCACCGATTCGTAGGTGCGCTCGATGATCTGCTGGCCGACCTTGATCACATCGACGACACCGATCAGCACCGCCAGCGAACTGGTCTTGATGATCCGCGTGTAGACGTTGATGGTCGGCGGCGTCATGCGCTTCAGCGCCTGGGGCAGCAGCACGTAACCGTAGAGTTGCGCCGCGTTCAGGCCGATCGACAACCCCGCCTCACGTTGCCCGCGCGGCAACGAATGCAGCGCACCGCGCGCCACTTCGCCCACCTCACTGGCGCCCCACAGCGACAGCACCAGCACCGCGCACCAGAAGCTCGGCAGGCTCAGGCCGAAGAAAATCGGCAGGCCGAAAAACAGCAGGTACAACCAGACCAGCACCGGGATCGCCCGGAACAGCTCCAGATAGATCCGCAGCAGCGCGTTCAGCCACCGTACGTTGAGCGTGCGCAGCACACCGTAAAGCACGCCGCCGACGGTGCTGATGGCGATACTGAGGAACGAGATCGACAGGGTTTGCCCGGCGCCTTTGGCCAGTTGCGGCAACGACACCCAGAGCAGTTCAAGACCCGAACTGGCCATGCTGGAGCCTCCTTTCCAGACGGCTCAACAGCAGCGACAGCGGCAGGAACAACAGCACGCAGATCAGCGTCAGCACGGCGAGCATTTCGTAGGTCTTGTAGTAGAGCGCGATGTAGCTTTTGGTGGTGTAGAGAATCTCCGGCACCGCCACGGCCGAGACCACGGTGGTTTCCTTGAGCAGGAAAATGAAATTGGCGAACAGCGACGGCAGGCTGAGAATCCCGGCCTGCGGCAGGATCACGTAGCGCAGCAACTGGCCGTGGGACAGACCGATGGAGCGGCCCGACTCCAGCTGCGCCTGAGGCACCGCATCGACGCCGGCGCGCAGCACTTCGGTGAGGTAGGCGCCGCCGAGAAACGTCATGGTGATGATCGCCGCAGTGAAACCGGAAACCTTGATCCCCAGTGCCGGCAACGCGAAGTAAACGAAGAACAGCTGGATCAGCAGCGGCGTGTTGCGCGCCAGCTCCACATACAGCCCGACCAGTTTTTGCAGATATGGCGTGCGGAATACCAGAATCGTCGCATTGAGCAACGCCACCAGCAGCGAGGTGCCAATGGCGATCAAACCGACCTGCAGCGTCACGCCCACGGCCTTGAGAAACGCCGGCAAGGTGCTGAGGATAAATGCGTAATCGAAGGTCATGAAACATCCTGACGCCGCTCGGTAAGCGACGGTGGTGCAGTCCATGGGCAGCGGGTAACTGTCCGGCAGGCACCGACTTTAAATGCATAAGAAAAAGAATTTAAATACCGTTAAAGCATATTGATATCACGCAAAAAACTATCCTGCGGGTTTGCCCCGACAGAATAAGAAGGCTATTTTTCCTTTCGCTGTAGGACGGATCTTTTTTTCATGAAAGCCCTCCAAGGACGAACAGCTTTTGGCCAGACTCCCCCGGCCAACCCCATAACAAGGAAGAGAACATGGACGTAAAAGTGCCGCAGCGACCGGACCCGCAGGATTTCGTGAAATGGCTGGTGGCCTTGCGCAGAGCGCTGAAAACCAGCGCTGCCTGAGTCAGCCACACGCAATAAAAAACGCCGATGACCATCACTGGTCATCGGCGTTTTTTTTCAACCTTGAAGGGGGTTGCTGCTGCGTCGGATCAGAACGCCGGCAGTACCGCGCCGTTGTACTTCTTCTCGATGAACGCTTTGACTTCAGGGCTGGTCAGGGCAGCGGCCAGTTTCTTGATGGCGTCGCTGTTCTTGTTGTCTTCACGGGCGACCAGGAAGTTCACGTAAGGCGAATCCGCACCTTCGATCACCAGGGCATCCTTGGTCGGGTTCAACTTGGCTTCCAGCGCGTAGTTGGTGTTGATCATGTCCAGGTCGACTTCCTTCAGAACACGCGGCAGCAGGGCCGACTCCAGTTCCTTGAACTTGAAGTTGTGCGGGTTCTTGGCGATGTCTTTTGGCGTGGCCAGGGCGTTCTTCGGATCTTTCAGTTCGATCAGGCCAGCCTTCTGCAGCAGGATCAGAGCGCGACCGCTGTTGCTGCCTTCGTTCGGAATGGCGATGGTGGCGCCGTCCGGCAGTTCGGCCAGGGTCTTGTACTTGCTCGAGTAGCCACCGAACGGTTCAACGTGAACGCCTTGCACGGTCACCAGGTACTTGGCCTTGTCGTCCTTGTATTTGCCGGCGTTGAAGCTGTCCAGGTAAGGCTTGGTCTGGAAGTAGTTGGCATCCAGACGCTTCTCGCCCACCTGTACGTTCGGCTGAACGTAGTCGGTGAAAACCTTGATTTCCAGATCCACGCCTTCTTTGGCGAGGGTCGGCTTGATCAGCTCGAGGATCTCGGCGTGCGGCACCGGCGTCGCGGCCACCACCAGTTTCTCGCCGGCCTGGGCCAGGGAAGCCGTCAGAGCAGCCGCCAATGCGGTAAACAACAGAACCTTTTTCATGCAGTGTCCTTATCGAAAATCGGTCGTCATCGACGACGGCATTAATACGTGTGCCAGCGATGTGCTACTGCTGGCGTGAAGCGGACAATACCGGGATTTTTTATTCCCGGACAATAACGTTTATTCAGCTTCATATTCCATTTTGTTCATGTTGAACAAAATCGTTACAACGCCTCGCTCAGGCTCAACAGCCATTCTTTCAATGCCTTACGTTCGTCGACGGTGCCGTTGAGGCTGGCGCTCGCCACCTGACGCTCGATCTGAACCTGCGGCCCAGACACCTCGGGCAGGTTCAGGTGCTCCGGCAGGATTTCGTCGCCGGTGCTCACCAGCAACGCAAAATGTATGACGTTTTCCAGCTCCCGGGTGTTGCCCGGCCAGCTGTGTTGTTCCAGCACCTGCTGCGCCGCTTCGCTGATCAAAGGCACCGGCAGATCCAGGCGCTGGCTGTAGATACCGAGGAAGTACTCGGCCAACGACAGAATGTCGCCAACCCGCGCGCGCAATGCCGGCAGTTCCAGATGGCCTTCGCTGAGATAGTGATAAAGCCGCTCGTGGAATTTCCCCGCCGCCACCGCTTGCGCCAGATCGATGCTGGTCGCCGCTACCAGGCGCACGTCCACCGGGCTTGGTTGATGCGCACCGACGCGGGTGACTTCGTGGTTTTCCAGTGCGGAAAGCAACTTGATCTGGATCGGCAGCGGCAGATCGCCGATCTCGTCCAGGTACAAGGTGCCGCCGTTGGCTGAACCGAACCAACCGGCGCGACTGCTGGCCGATCCGCTGTAACTGCCGGCGGCGTAGCCGAACAATTCGGCATCGGCGTAGGTCGGGCTGATCGCGCCGCAATTGACCGAGACAAACAATCCGCTGCGATCACTGGCGCGATGGATATGGCGAGCGAGTAATTCCTTGCCGGTGCCGGTCTCGCCGCGAATCAACACCGAGATCGAGCGCGGTGCGAGTTGGGCCATTTCCTCGCGCAACTGGCGCGAACGTGGATCGACGAACACCAGCGCCTTGGCGCGAATGCTCAGGGGACTTTTTTCCGCATCGGGAAAGGTCAGCAACGGCTGACCGAAGGTTTCAAGACTCATGGCAGACTCCCGCCCCAAATCGCCGGGAGACGGGGGCGTTGAACAAATAAAAGTGGTCAGGCACGGCGCCGGGCGTGGTGTTCCATGCGATTTTGCAGGCGATACAGATAAGCGAATCCCTGCTCCCAGCGTTGATGCCCGGACTTCACGTTGATATGGCCGGCGCCGGCGAGAATCCCCGCCTCGGCGCCCCAGTTGCGCGCCAGTTCCAGCGCACGCGGCGCACTGACGGCGGCGTCGTTGTCGGAGCTGACGACCTGGCTCGGGAACGGCAGCAGATCGGTCGGGATCGGTGCGAAATTGCGCAGAGCCGGCACGCAGGCCGGGCGCTCGACATCCGCTGGCGCCACCAGCAGCGCCCCGCGCACTTGACGCAAATGATGCAGTGGCGCAGTAGCCGCCCAGTGCGCCACGGTGATGCAGCCCAGGCTGTGCGCGATCAGAATCACCGGCGAGCTGTCGGCGGCAATCGCCTCGGCCAGCGCCGCGACCCAGTCTTCACGACGCGGCGTCAGCCAGTCGGCCTGCTCCACCCGCGCGCTGTTGGGCAGGCTGTTCTGCCAGTGGGTTTGCCAATGATCTTCTGGCGATCCTTGCCAGCCCGGCACAATCAGATAGCGGATTGATTCGTTGCGCATGGGGGAGCTCTCCTGCGTCGTGTCTGTTCCTGAACGAGTATAGGGACGGGATTTATATTCGTTAAGGAATAAGAAGCTATTTATTAATACCTGAAATGCATATTAAACAGCAGACAAAAAAGGGGCCGCACCCTGCCAAGGAGACGGCCCCGGAAAAACGTGAAACCCTTATCGTGCAGTGATCACCGACAGCTTGGTGATGCCTGCCCGCTCAATCGAAGCCATGGCTCGCGCCACTTCGCCGTAATTCACCCCGTCGTCGGCCTGCAATTGCACGCGCACTTCCGGGTCCTTGGCCTTGGCCGACTTGAGGTTGAACTCCAGCAGATCCGGCTGGATTTCGTCCTTGTTGATAAACAGTTTTCCAGCACCGTCGATGCTCACCACCAACGGGTCTTTCTGCTCGACCGGCGCCACCGCTTCGGTCTTCGGCAGGTTGATCGGTATCGCGTTGGTCAAAAGCGGCGCGGTGACGATGAACACCACCAGCAGCACCAGCATCACGTCCACCAGCGGCGTCACGTTGATCTCGCTCAGCACCTCGTCGCTGTCTTGCGTGGAGAAGGCCATATCAGGACGCCTCCTTCACTTTTGTTGCGTTGCCCTGGGCCGCAGTCTTGTGCGCGGTCGGGTGGATCAGCACGCGGAACGAACTCTTTTGCGCCAGGCTGTAGAAGTCGTGGGCAAAGTCGTCCAGGTCCGCCGCCGTCAGTTTCAGACGGCGCAAAAAGTAGTTGTAAACCAGCACCGCCGGCACCGCGACCGCGATCCCCACACCGGTGGCGACCAGCGCCGCACCGATGGGACCGGCGACCGTTTCCAGGCTCGCCGAGCCTGCCGCGCTGATGCCTTTCAGCGCTTCCATGATTCCCCACACCGTGCCGAACAGACCAATGAACGGCGAGGTGCTGCCAATACTCGCGACCACCGCCAGACCGGTTTCCAGCGAACGCCGCTCGCGGACGATCTGCTGGCGCAAGGCACGTTCGAGACGGTCCTGATGGTTGATCGCCTGGCTCAGGTCATTGGCCTGCGGCGTCTCACCCACCTGAATCGCCGCATAACCGGCCTGTGCCACCCGCGCAGCGGCGCCGGGCTGGGTTTCGCTCATCTCGGCGGCGGAGTCCAGACTCGACGCCGCCCAGAAGCGCTTGTGAAATTTGCGGTCCTGCGCCTTCAAACGGCCGAACTGCAGCGCCTTGAGCAATGCCAGGCCCCAAGTGGCGACAGAGAAGACCACCAGCAGCCAGATCACCGCGCTTTCGATGGATTCCAGTGGAGATGCCAGTAACGTCATGATGTGTTCCCTCGTGTGTGGGAGCCGAGCTTGCTCGCGATGACGTTTACAGACACACCGCGAGAATAAAGCCGGCTGATTACCAATTAATGAATCTTGAAATCGATGGGTACGCTGACCCAGCCGTCCTGGGCGACATCACCCTGCTTGGCCGGCACGAAGCTCCAGCGCTTCACGGCGTCCAGCGCCGCGTCGTCGAGCTGTTGCCGGCCACTGCTTTTCTGAATCTGGATCTCGCCCGGTTTGCCGCTGGCCAACACGTGCACCCGCAACAACACCGTGCCTTCCCAACCGCGACGCTGGGCCAGCGACGGATACTCCGGCGCCGGGTTCTTCAGGTACGCGGCGTTGGCCGAAGCCGGCGTCACCGGAGCAGGCGCCGGTGGTGCAGGTGGCGCTGGCGCGGCGACCGGGGCGGCCGGTTGTGGCGGAGCCGGTGGTTGCTCGACCGCTTTTGGCGCCGGTTTCGGTACGGGTTTGGCGACCGGTTTCGGTTTGTGAATCGGCTTTGGTTTCGGTGGCGGCTTGGTTGCCAGTTCGTCCTCCACCGGGGGCGGAGGCTCGACCACTGGTGCCGGTGGCGGCGGTACAACCACAGGTGGTGCCGGTGGCGCCGGGCGCGAAAACTCGATGGTCATCGGTGGAATTTCCGGCGGCACGATCGGCAGCGCCGGCGTCGGATGCTGGTTGATCCAGTAGATCACCGCGCCATGCACCACCAGCGCCAGAACGCCGAGCAGAATCGTTTCCCGGCGGCTCAAAATGCCCTTGGGCGCGCGCTGCAAACGCAGCTGGCCCAACGGCACGCGATGGGGCCGGCCGAGATCGACCAACTCGCCGCTCGGCGCCTGGCGCCACAGCACCTCCTGTGCACTGGCGGCGGTCTGGACATTGCCCATTGATTTACTCCCTGCGGTCTCTTTGTGTTTTTTCGCGTAGCCGATTCGCCGTTTGTTGAATCCCCCACGGCGTGATCGATGGGTCCATCATTGAGCCAGCGGCTTATCTCCGAAAGTAATCTTTCATGTTATGAATAGACATTTATGGAATATAAGAAGCGATCATTTCCGCCAAAGCCACGCCCCGCAAGGCTTCCAGCGATTCGTCAGAATCGACATGCTTTCCCGGCATAAAAAGTATTCATCCAAGGCATCGGATCTTGGAAATAAACAAACAAAAAAGGCCGGTGCATGTTTAATGCATCGGCCTTCGATGACTGAATTTCTTATTGCTTCACAAGCTCAACGGTTCTGGTTTCGACGGTGAACAATCTTGATAACTAACGACTGGCATTGGTCTGTTGCACACCGATGGCCGGCGCAATCACTGCTGTCTCCGAACGCGGCGTGCCCGCCGGCACCCAGTCATAACTTACAGGAAGGGCTCGATAGACCCAGTTGCTGATCGCGTCACTGCCCGGTGCCTTGCCCAGATAAGGGCTGACGTATTCCCACACGTTTTCGCCGCTGGCCGTTACCTGGAAAAACCGCCCGTTCATGCCTTCGTCGATCAGCGTGTTGCCGTTGGGCAAGCGCCGCGCGCTGCTGATGAATGAGCTGTAGAACGCCCACCCCGGCTGCTTCGAATTGGCCGCGCTGTACTGCCAGACGATTTCATTTTTCACCGGGTCGATCTCCAGCACCCGCGAACCGGAAATCAGCCCCAGCGTGACGTTCGGGTACCCCGCCGAACCCTGGTTGTCGAACACCAGCAGATTGCCCGCGCCGAGTAGTCCGGCGGGGATGATGTGCGCGTCATGCTGGCCGACGAACTGGTCCACAGGGCGCGGGATTTTCTGCGCGGTTTTCGGATTGGCCAACGGCAGATTCGGCCCCAGACGCCAGACCACCTTGCCGCTGTGTTTGTCGATGATCGCGATGAAGTTGGCGTTGCGCGAATCGATCAGCAGGTTGTCCGGGTTGAAGCGCTTGTCGCCGGCATCGAACCATTTGTTCGGCCCGACCAGGCTGAGGTTGTTGATGTGCAGGTAATCCGGATTTTCACTGGCACGAACCAGCTTCAACTGCTCGACGGTGAAGCCGAATTCATGCAAATGATCCGACGCCAGCCACTGCCATTTCACCTCGCCGGCGGGGCTGACTTCATAGATCACATCGTCGATCACCTTGGGCACTTTGAAGCCTTTGACCTGGTGCACCTTGTTCGCCAGCACCACGGTGTTGCCGTTGCTCAGGCGACGCTGATCGTGATGCTGTTGCGCGGCGCCACCGGGGGCCTTGTCGCCCCACTGCCAGACGACTTTGCCATTCCAGTCCAGTTCACCGACGCTCTGATTGCCGAGGCCATTGCCGGCGGAACCGAGCTTGCCCGGATCCTTTTCGCTCAGTTGCAGCAACACATGACCGCGCTCGCCACCGACCAGTTGCGGGTCGATGATCGCCGACGGGAAACCCGACTGCGGCCAGTTCTTGACCTCGTTGCCGTTCATGTCGATC
Source organism: Pseudomonas sp. V88_4 (assembly GCF_029967985.1). Lineage (NCBI taxonomy): Bacteria > Pseudomonadati > Pseudomonadota > Gammaproteobacteria > Pseudomonadales > Pseudomonadaceae > Pseudomonas > Pseudomonas sp. V88_4. The sequence goes on along the minus strand of NZ_JASCAF010000047.1, from coordinate 131,265 downwards.
AGGTGCGTCTGCTTGTCGGCACCGCTGAAGATCACATATTGATTGAAGGCCTTGGCCGGGTCGTAACGGGTGACGCCGGTGGGGTAGACGCTGGGCGCGGCGAGCGCCCCGACGCTGAGCACTGCGCCGGACAACAACACCGGTAAAGCGGTTTTGATGCGCAACATGATGCAGCTCCTTGAAGGATCGATCAGAAGTCGTAGCGACCAGTGACGCCGAGGGTGCGCGGCGTTCCGAGCAAACCTTCATAGCCGCCGTTGCCGCCGGTCCACAGGGTCGTGTAGTAGGTTTTGTCGAAGGCGTTTTTCAGCCACAGCGAGACGTCCCACTGACCCTGATTGAAATCGCCGCGCAGGCCGGTGGAGAGGTTGACCACCGCGTAACTCGGGATCTGGCCGTAGTCGGAATCCTCGACCGTGCCCACCGCTTTGGAGCGGAACGCGTAGCTGCCGGTGACGTAAGGCTGCAGGCCGTTATCCAGATTCCATTCGTACTTGCTGTTGGCGTTGCCGATCCATTTCGAGGCGCCGACCACCTGATGACCGCTGAGGTCGCACGAGGCTGGAGCACCCGGTGCCTGGCTGACTTCCGGCGGGCACGGTGCGTCCTTGTACGAGAGGTAACTGACGTCGTTGTACGAGCCGTTGAAGTTCAGGGTCAGGCCGCGCAGCGGGATCACGGTGCTTTCGAACTCCACCCCGCGCGAGCGCACTGAACCGGCGTTGGTCAAGTATTGCACCCGGTTGACGTCGTCGTAGGCGTTGGTCTGGTAAGCGTTGACCTGGGTCCAGAACACGTTGGCGTTGAGCTGCAAACGCCGATCCCACAACGTGCTCTTGAAGCCGAGTTCGGCGTTGTTGGCGCGCTCGGTGCCGATCAGCAACGAGTCGGCACCAGCGGTCGGGGCCGAGCCGACCACAAGGTTGACCCCACCGGATTTTTCACCGTGAGACAACGTAGCGTAGCCGAGCAGATCATCGGTGAAGCGATAGCTGAGGTTGAGCAATCCGGACGGGCTGGAGCTGTACTGGTTCAGGTCGCCGGAATCGTAGGCGCCGGTCCGGCCGCGTCGCGCGGTGGCTGCGGCACCCGTGACAGCGGCACCACCGACCGGCGCATCACGATTGACCCAGGCGTTCTTCTCTTCATAGGTGCCACGCACCCCGGCGGTGAAATCCAGACGCGGGGTCAGGTGCCAGGTGCCTTGGGCGAACAGCGCGAAACTGTCGGTCTTGATATGGCCACGGCCGACGCTGTTGACGTTGGCCAGCGCGCCCCGTGGCGTGCCGTTCCAGATGTCCGCCTGCGGGCCGTAATAGGCGAAGGATTTGTTGTCCAGGTCCGAGCCGAAATAGTAGGCGCCGAGGACGTAATCGAAGAACTCGCCTTTGGGCGACGCCAGACGAAATTCCTGGGAATACTGTTTGTCCTCCACCGACACGCCAGCGTTGTAGGTCGCCGGCACATTGAGGCCATCGTCGTTGCGCGGGGTGAAATTCCAGAAGCGATAGGAGCTGACCGAGGTCAGGGTGAAGTCGCTCGGCAGGGTCCAGTTGGCCTCAACCGACGTGCCGCCCTGATGCACGGTGACGTGCTGGTCGTTGTCCAGATTGACCTTGCGGTGCGAGCCGTTGACCAGCGTCGCGCCGGCGGCATTTGCCCGCGACTGATAGAGACTGACGCCATTAATGGTCGGCCCGGTGTTGTACAGCACGCGGGTGCCGGCGCTGGAATCCTCTTCGTTGTAGTCACCGATCCAGCGCAGATTGAAGTTTTCGTTGGGCTTGAACAGCAACTGCGCCCGGAAACCGTCGCGGGAACCACCGTTCAGATCATGGCCATTGAATTCGTTCTTGATGTCGCCGTCGCTGCGGGTGCGATAGGCAGATATGCGTCCGGCCAACTGATCGTTGAGCGGCCCGGAAAGCGTGCCCTTGGTCTGGAAATAGCCGTCCTCGCCGACCGAGGTTTCGATGCTGCGCTCCGGGGTGAAACTCGGCGCGCGGGTGCTGATGTTGATCACGCCGGCGGTGGTGTTCTTGCCGAACAACGTCCCCTGCGGCCCGCGCAGGACTTCCAGCTGCTCGATGTCCATCAGGTCGAACACCGCCATCCCCGGGCGACCCAGATAAACGTTGTCGATGTACAGCCCGACGCTGCCTTCCAGACCGTCACTGGCCGGGTTGTTGCCCAGGCCCCGGATCGACACGCTGGACTGGCGCGCATGCATGTAGGCGACGTTGACGCTGGGCACCAGTTGCTGCAGATCCTGGATCCGGTAGACCCGCTGCGTCTCCAGAGTCTGGCCGCTGACCACGCTCATGGGCGTCGGCACGTCCTGAGAACTTTCTTCGCGACGGCGGGTGGTGACGGTCACGGTTTCCAGTTGCGAAGTGGCGGTCGCGGTCTTGCCTGCCGGTGCAGACACAGGGGTTTCGGTTTCCGCAGCGTAGCCGTGGGTCCAACTGGCACTCCCCGCCAGCAACAGGGCCAGAGGCAGGCGTTTGAGCCGTCGTGGCGGCGGCGGTGAAGCGAGGTTCAACGGACTCATGGGGCTGCTCCTGGTCAAAAAACACGCAGACATCTTCCGTTCCGCATATTCTTTTAAGTTATTTATTTATGTTTTTACAAAGATTTACTGCATAAGAGATTGCCTTTATAAGGAGTCGACCTAATGCATATCCAATGCATTTCCCGGATATTTTTTATGTGAAAAATGCATATCGACTTGCGCCAGCTACGTCACTTCATTGCCCTTGCCGAACAACGCAGCTTCGTCGCCGGCGCGCAGGCGGTGAACCTGTCGCAGTCGGCATTCAGCCGCAGCATTCAGGCGCTGGAACACAGCGTCGGTTGCCAGTTGGTCGATCGCGGGCGCAAGGAATTGCCGCCGACCAAACAGGGTCAGGTGCTGCTTGAACACGCGCGGCGCCTGGTCAGCGGTGCGCAACAGATGGCCAACGAAATCAGCCAGTTCAACGGGCTCGAGGCAGGAGAGTTACGCTTCGGTTGCGGCCCGGCGCCGGCGGCAGGATTGATCCCGCGCGCGATCGGCAGCTTCATCGGCCGCTACCCGAAAGCGCGGGTGCACTACCAGGTCGATGACTGGCAGAGCCTGAGCAAAAGACTGCTGAGCGAGGAGTTCGAATTCTTCGTCGCCGACACTCGGCACTTCGAGGCGGACCCGGATTATCTGACCCACCGGTTACGGCCACGCAAATGGCATTTCTGCTGTCGCGCCGGGCATCCGCTAGCAACTCTTGAGCGGGTCACCGCCGAGCAATTGATGAGTTATCCACTGGCCGTCAGCATTCGCCCGCCGAATCTGCGCAAGGTCATCGTCGACCTCAGTGGCCGGCCGGATTTCGTCCCGAATGTGGAATGTGAAAACAGCGCCAGCCTGCTCGGCGTGGTGCTGCGCTCCGATGCGATCGGCATCGTCGGTGCCTATTCGGATGCACTGCATCAGGCCCGGGGTGAGTTGGTCTGCTTGAAGATCGAAGGTTTGGCGGATGATCTCGAGGAGCTTTACACCCGTTACGGCATTGTCAGCCGCGCCGGGTATCGCCTGTCGCCGTTGGCCGAGGCGATGATCGAGCAGATCAAAGCGATTGATGCGGTGGATGAGGAGGTGTGTTCACTGGAAAATTTTGCCGTCTGACGCACAGCCTTCGCGAGCAAGCCCGCTCCCACATTTGAAACGCGTACTCCTGTGGGAGCTGGCTTGCCAGCGATGACGTCAGTACAGGCGCCGATGCATTTGCTGCATATAAAGCATTCCCCGAATGCACTTGCCGAACACCCTCGCCGAAAGCGAAAAACCTCGCCTGTCTTTCTGACTGGTGAACCCTATGTCCAACTTGCAAAACCCTGTGCGCAACGTGCTTTACATCATGTGCGATCAACTGCGCCGCGATTACCTGTCCTGCTACGGCCACCCGCACTTGCACACGCCAAACATCGATCGACTGGCCGCCGCCGGCGTGCGCTTCAGCCGCGCCTACACACAGGGCACGATCTGCGGGCCGTCGCGGATGTCGGCCTATACCGGGCGCTATGTCAGCAGCCATCAAGTGGCGTGGAACGCCGTGCCGCTGCCGCTGGAAGAACTGACCATCGGCGATTACCTGCGCCCCCACGGCATTCGTACCGCGCTGGTCGGCAAGACCCACGCCACGGCCAACGTGGACGCCTTGCAGCGGCTGGCGATCAACCCTGAAAACGCCCAGGCCGAAGTGCTGAACGAAGTCGGCTTCGAGCCGTACTTTCGTCACGACGGCATCTTCCCCGACGACCCGTTGTTCGATGACAAACGCGAATCGGCGCCATACACCCATTACCTGCGCGAGCAGGGTTTCGAGGGACGCAACCCCTGGCATGACTGGGCTAACGCGGCCGAAGGCGACAACGGAGAAATCCTCAGTGGCTGGAAAATGCGCAATGCCCATTTGCCCGCGCGAATTCCCGAGCAACATTCAGAGACTGTCTACACTACAAATCGGGCCATCGACTTCATCGGTGAGCAAGGTGAAAAACCGTGGTTTTTACACCTGTCCTATATCAAACCCCACTGGCCCTACATCGTACCGGCGCCGTACCACACTTTGTACAGTACGAAATCGATTCTCGACCCGGTACGTAATGCCTCTCCAAGCGACCACCCGGTCTATCAGGCCTTTCGCCAGCATGAGGAAAGCCTGAATTTCTCCAAAGATCCGGTACGAATGAACGTGATCCCGACGTACATGGGCCTGGTCAAACAGGTCGATGATCAGTTGGGGCGGTTGTTCGATTACCTGCAAAGCAACGGACGCTGGGAAGACACGCTGATCATGTTCACCAGCGATCACGGCGACTTTCTGGGCGATCACTGGCTGGGCGAGAAGGAGTTTTTGCTGGAGCAGGCGGTGGGCGTGCCATTGATCGTGCGCGACCCGCGTGCGGCGGCGGATGTCACCCGGGGCACGGTGGACGAACGTCTGGCGGAAACCATCGACGGCGTGCCGACCTTTCTCGAAGCGCTGGGCGTGACGGGGGCGGAGCATCGCCTGGAAGGTCGCTCGTTGATTCCACTGCTGCACGGTGAAAACCCGGACTGGCGCCGCTATGCGATCAGCGAATACGACTACGCCTTCCAGGCCCCGGCGCGGGAGCGACTGGGCCAGCCGATCGACCGTTGCCGCATGACCATGGTGCGTAGCGAGCGCTGGAAATACCTGGCGTACGACGGCTTCCGGCCGCAGCTTTTCGATCTGTTGAATGACCCGCAAGAGCTGCAGGATCTGGGTGCGGACCCGGCGTATGCGGCGGTGCGCGAGGAGCATGCGGGGTATCTGTTCGAGTGGCTGCGCGGGTTGAAGCGGCGCACGACGATCAGTCATCAGGAGATTGATTTGCGTGGGCAGCGGTTTCGTTATGGGGAGCCCGAGACCGACAAGCTCGTTCAGATCGGCGTGTGGTGATTAAAAGCATCGCTGGCAAGCCAGCTCCCACATGTTTGCGGCGTACACACATTCTGTAGGAGCTGGCTTGCCAGCGATGGGGCCCGATCAGACGCCGACGATCTCAGCCCCTTTAATGGTCTGGCTACGCTGCCCATTCGCCCCGACCGGCACTTCCCCCTTGAGCGTCACCCGACGCACCACACGATCCTGAGTGCCGTAATCATCAATCGCATAATGCTGAGTCGAGCGGTTATCCCAGATCGCCACGTCACCGGCCTTCCAGCGCCAGCGCACGACGTTCTCCTGGCGGATCACATGACTTTGCAGCAAGCCAAACAGGTGCGCCGAATCGGCTTGGGAATAGCCCTTGATGCGTTTGACGAAATGCCCCAGCAGCAAGCTCTTTTCACCGCTGATCGGGTGCACGCGAACCACCGGGTGCTCGGTCTCGTAAACGGTCGAGGTGAAGATCTTGCGATAGCGCTCAAGCTTCTCCGCCGACACGTCCGGCTTCACGGCGGCGTAGTCGTATTCGTTGCTGTGCACGGCCACCAATTTGTCTACCAGCTCGCGCAACTCGGTCGGCAGTTCGTTGTACGCCGTCGCGGTGTTCGCCCACAGCGTGTCGCCACCGAACGCCGGGGCCACCACCGAGCGCAGAATCGAGGCTTTCGGGTAAGCATCGACGAAGGTCACGTCGGTGTGCCAGGAGTTGGCGCGTTGCCCTTCGGCGCCGTCCAGTTCCAGCAGGTAACGGGTACCCTCGCGGGACGGCACGGTCGGATGCTCCACGGGCTCGCCGAGCAGGTGCGCGAAGGCTTCCTGACGCTGATCGTCGAGCTGGGTCTGCTCGCGGAAGAACACGACCTTGTACTGGATCAGCGCCTGTTGAATGGCTTCAACCGTCGCGGCATCCAGCTCACCGGACAGCTGCACGCCACGGATTTCGGCGCCGATACGGCCGGCCACCGGATGAATATCCAGCGCGTGGACAGCGGGTTTTACAGCGAGTGCGGCATTGCTCATGGGTAGACCCTCATCGACTGCTTGCGGTTGGACGGCAGCGAAACAACGCTCTATCTATATTCCATTTACATCTAATAGATATTCACATGCTTCGTTGACGGAATAAGAGCTTGCATTTAAAACCTCATGCAACCTCGTCGCAAATGCCTTCGAGCTATTTTTAGGATGCCGGAAAAGCATATGGATCTTCGCCAGTTGCGCTACTTCATCGCCCTCAACGAACACCGCAGTTTTGTCCGCGCGGCCGACGCCATGGGCATCACTCAACCGGCGTTCAGCCGCAGCATTCAAGGGCTGGAGCAGGAGTTCGGCTGTGTGCTGGTGGATCGCGGCAACAAGGATCTGCGCCCCACACCCGAAGGTCAGGTGGTGCTGCAACACGCCCTGAGCCTGGTGCAGGGCGCGGCATTGCTCAGCGCCGAAGTGACGCAGATGACCAAGCTCGATGCCGGCGAACTGCACTTCGGTTGCGGCCCGGCGCCAGCGGTGAAACTGGTGCCGGACGCGGTGGCGCAATTCATCAATGCGCACCCGAAAGTGCGCACCTGTTTTCAGGTGGATAACTGGGAAAAACTCAGCCGTGCCCTGAGCCGTGAGGAGATCGAATTCTTCATCGCCGACATCCGCCATTTCGAGTCCGACCCGAACTTCCAGACCCAGCCGCTGACGCCCAAGCGCGGGGTGTTTTTCTGTCGGCCGGGGCATCCGCTGCTGGCCAAGGAAAGCCTGTCGACAAACGACATGTTCGACTATCCGCTGGCGACCACGCTGATCCCGCCGGGCATTCGCAAACTGCTGGCGAATCTCAGCGGCCGGATCGATTTTTCACCGTCCATCGAGACCGAGCACTTTCCGGCGCTGGTGAAAGTGGTGCTGCAATCCAACGCGATCGGCGTGGGTACCGAAGAGGCGTTTGTCGAGGACATCGCCCAAGGCTCGCTGGCGCTGCTGCACTGGCGCAATCTGCCGCAGAACCTGGAGAGCATGAATGCACGGTGCGGGATTGTCAGCCGCACGGGATTCCGGCTGTCACCGGCAGCGCGGGCGATGATCGAGACGCTGGTGGCGGTGGATAAACAGGCGATCAGCGTCGCGGTTTGAGGGTCATTCCCACGCCTTGCGCGGGAATGACCGCATGACTCAGAGCTTTGCAGCCGCCAGCTCAGGCGCTACCCACTCGTTCACCTTGAACGGCTTGCGAATCAGCTTCTGCTGCGCCGCCAGATCGACCTTGCCCTGCAGGTTTTCGAGGAACAGCGGATCCAGTGTCGAAGGGAAGACTTCGCTCAGGTTCTGATCCTTCAGATCCTGGGTGAGGATCACCGGTGGATAGCTCGCCAGCCCCGACACAAGCTGCACATAGGCGTCCTTGTTGCTGTCCTGCGTCAACCACTCCACCGCCTGCTGCTGCGCCTTGAGCAGCTTCGCTACGGCTTCCGGATGCCCGTCGACAAACTTGCCGGTGCCCACCAACACCGACTGCACACTGCCGGCGCCACCGAGATCCTTGGTATTCAATGGCAGCTCAGCCAGTCCTTTGGCCTGCAACGCGGTCAGCCCGGAACTGCCCCACGATGCATCGATCTGCTTCGCCGCCAGCGCCGCTACCGCTGCGTTGAAATCGAGGTTGATCACCTTCACGTCCTTCTCGCTCAAACCGACGCTGGCCAGCGCCGCATCGAACGACAACTGGGTCGCAGTTCCCCGGAAGATCGCTACGCGCTTGCCTTTGAGATCCTGCAGCGTCTTGATCCCCGAACCCGGCACGACACCGAGATATTGCTTCACGCCCCGGGCGCTGGCGCTGAGCAGGCGCGTATCCAGTCCGTTGGACTTGCCGATGATGGCCGCCAGATCTCCAAGGTAGGCCAGATCCACCTGGCCGTTGGCGAATGCCTCGTTGATCACAGGCCCGGCGCCTTTGAAGAAGCTCCACTGAATCTTGATGCCCTGATCGGCGAAAGCCTTTTCGAAGATCTGCTGATCGCGCAGCACGTCCACGATGCCCCCGCCACTGTGTTGAGTACCAGCGCTCAGATCAGGCACGGCAATCCTGATTTCCTTGAACTCGTCGGCCTGGGCAGAGAACGCCAGCAGACCCGCCAGTGCCGGCGCGGCAAACAGACTGATGACACGTTTGAAGGGAAGGTTCATGGGTGCGGCTCCTGATCACGGCGGGCATTGAGGAGCCGAAAGTAGGCGCAATCCGTATCAACGCTTAAATACTTAAAAAGCACATTTTTATAGCTTTTCAAGCTAAGCCAGCAAAGTCGGGACATGCAGAGCCGTATGCATGGAGAGCATCGAAAATATTCTTCGAATGCATTGGATGCGCGCAGGGCTGGAGGCCTTAAATGGCGCTGCTTATCTCCAAAATGATTAATTTATAGCTCGCTTATAGCCATTGGTTTTTAGCTAATTCCGCTGACTCGATCCAACCCGACAACGGAGGTCACCATGGCCCGTGAATCTCTGCTCAGCCTGCCACTGGCCGCACCGCCGTTGAAAAGCCGGCGTACTTGGCCAAGCCTGAGCCACCGCGTTTTACCCTGGATATTACCGCTTGGACTGTTCGCCCTGTGGTGGGTGGCGGCGCGCAATCAATGGATGAGCGAACAGATCCTGCCGGCGCCATCGCTGGTGTGGAACAGCGCGATCGAGTTGTCCCAGGGCGAATTGTGGAGCCATTTGTGGATCAGCCTGCAACGGCTGTTCTGGGGTCTGCTGGCGGGCGTTACCGCCGGCGCGGTACTCGGTGCGGCGCTGGGTTTCAGCCGTTGTCTCGAACGCCTGATCTTCCCGACGTTCGCCAGCCTGGCCCAAGTGCCGACGCTGGCGTGGATTCCGCTGTTCATGGTGTTTTTCGGCATCGGCGAAACGCTGAAGCTGGTGGTACTGGTCAAGGCCATCGTGGTGCCGGTGACTCTGCACACGCTGGTCGGCGTGCGTGACGCGCAACCAAAGCTGCGCGAAGCCGCCGCCGTGTTGCGCCTGCCGCCACGCCTGTTGATTCGCCGACTGGTGCTGCCCGCCGCCCTCCCGGCGTTCATGGCTGGCGTGCGTCTGGCGCTGGCCGCTGGCTGGACCTCGTTGCTCGCCGTCGAGCTGCTGGCCTCCAGCGAAGGCATCGGTTACCTGATGGTCTGGGCGCGTCAGCTGTTCATGCTCGACATTGTCTTTGTGTGCATCGTGGTGATCGGCCTGATCGGTGTGGCGATGGATCGCAGCATCGGTCTGCTGGACAAAAAACTGGTGCACTGGCCGCACCCGGCCACGGCGGAAATTCGTCGTGGTCCACGCTATGAAGGCTGGCAACGCGTGCAGCCGTGGCTGCTGCCGCTGGCACTGTTTGCGCTGTGGCAACTGGCGGTCGATCAGCAATGGATCGATGCCAACATTCTGGTCAGCCCGTGGGTGGTGCTTGAGGCGACGAAAAACGGATTGCTCGACGGCACGTTGATCTCGGGCATGGCCCTGAGCCTGGGCCGCACCCTCGGCGGCTTGTTGATTGGCGGCGGCCTCGGCCTCGTTCTGGGCTTGTTGCTGGGTCTGTCGCGTACCAGCGAACGGGTGCTCGGCCCGACCCTCGCCGCCCTGCGCCAGATTGCGATTTTCGCCTGGGTGCCGCTGCTCACCGCGTGGTTCGGTCTGGGCGAACTCGCGAAATGGGTGTTCGTCGCCCTCGCCGCTTTCTTTCCGTTGTTTGTCGCGACCCAACGCAGCGTCGCCAACCTCTCGCCACAACTCAACGAAGCCGCGCAGGTCCTGCGACTGAGCCTCGCTCAACGGCTGCGTCGACTGGTATTGCCGGGCGCCGCGCCGGGGATTTTCGCCGGCCTGCGCCTGAGCCTGATCTACGCCTGGCTCGGCACCATCGGCGCCGAATATTTCATGCCGTCCAACGGCGGCATCGGCAGCCAGATGATCGGCGCCCAACAACTGCTGCGCATGGACCTGATCATGGCCGGGATGCTCCTGGTCGGTCTCACCGGCGCCCTGCTCAACCTCATTGGCCAACGCCTGGAAATCCGCGCCACCCGCTGGAGACACGCATGAACGCACCGATTGTCAGCTTCAACCATGTAGGCAAATCCTTTGACGTCGACGGTTTCGAACTGGAGGCGATTCGCGAATTCAACCTCGACATTGCGGAGGGCGAATTCGTCGCCATCGTCGGCTCCAGCGGCTGCGGCAAATCCACCCTGCTGCGCTTGCTGGTGGGCCTCGATACGCAATTTCGCGGGCAGATCACAGTCGATGGCAAAGCCGTCGACGGCATCGGCGGCGAGCGCGGCATCGTGTTTCAGGAACACCGTTTGTTCCCGTGGCTGACGGTGGCCGACAACATCGGCCTGGGCCTGGTCAACGAGCCGCTGGCGGCCTCCGAAAAGCAGCAGCGGGTCAACGATTTCATCGAACTGGTAGGCCTGCGCGACTTCACCCGCGCCTATCCGCACCAACTCTCCGGCGGCATGGCCCAGCGCGTGGCGATTGCTCGCGGCCTGGTGGCGAGCCCACGAATTCTGTTGCTCGACGAACCCTTCGGCGCCCTCGATGCTCTGACCCGCCAGCAGATGCAGGACGAACTGCTGGCGATTCGCGAGCGGGCAAAGATCACCACGATTCTGGTCACCCACGATGTCGAGGAAGCGATTTTCCTCGCCGACCGCGTGGTGGTGATGGAACCGCGCCCCGGCCGGATCAAACAGGTGGTGGACATCGCCCTGCCCCATCCGCGCCAGCGCAGCAGTTTCGACTTCCACCAATTGCGTGAAGAACTGCTGCACGAGCTGACCAGTGATGACCATTACCAACCGAGCGCACCGGTACAGATCCGCGATCTGCCGCTGTCGTTCATTGCCTGCTGAACAGGAGCCTGTCGATGCCGCAACGTCCCAACTTTCTGGTGATTCTGGCCGATGACCTCGGCTTCTCCGACATCGGAGCCTTCGGCGGCGAAATCGCCACGCCGAACCTCGATGCCCTGGCCAGCAATGGCCTGCGCCTGACCGATTTCCACACTGCACCAACCTGCTCGCCGACCCGCTCGATGCTGCTGACCGGCACCGATCACCACATCGCCGGCATCGGCACCATGGCCGAAGCGCTGACGCCGGAGCTGATCGGCAAACCGGGTTACGAAGGCTATCTCAACGATCGTGTCGTCGCGTTGCCGGAGTTGCTGCGCGAGGCCGGTTACCAAACCTTGATGAGCGGCAAATGGCATCTGGGCCTGACCGCCGAACTGGCGCCCCACGCCCGAGGCTTCGAGCGTTCGTTCTCGCTGCTGCCCGGCGCGGCCAACCACTACGGATTCGAACCGACCTACGACGAACACACACCCGGCCTGCTGAAATCCACCCCGGCGCTGTACATCGAGGACGACAGGTTCATCGACGAATTGCCCAAGGATTTCTATTCCTCCGACGCTTTCGGCGACAAGCTGTTGCAGTACCTCAAGGAGCGCGACCAGAGCCGGCCGTTCTTCGCCTATCTGCCGTTTTCCGCGCCGCACTGGCCGCTGCAGGCGCCCGCCGACATCGTCGAAAAATACCGTGGCCGCTACGACGCAGGGCCGGGAGTGCTGCGCCTCGAGCGTCTGGAAAAACTCAAATCGCTGGGATTGATCGAACCGGATGTCGAACCGCATCCACTGATCCAGCTGACCGCGCAATGGGACGCGCTGAGCGATGAGCAAAAACGGATTTCCGCCCGGGCGATGGAAGTTTACGCGGCGATGGTCGAGCGCATGGACTGGAACATCGGTCGCGTCGTCGATTACCTGCGCCAGCAGGGCCAGCTCGACAACACCTTCATCCTGTTCATGTCCGACAACGGTGCCGAAGGAGCGCTGCTGGAAGCCTTCCCGAAATTCGGTCCGGAACTGGTGACCTACCTGAGCCAGCACTACGACAACAGCCTCGACAACATCGGCCGCGCCAATTCCTACGTCTGGTACGGGCCGAACTGGGCGCAGGTGGCGACCGCGCCGTCGCGCCTGTTCAAGGCGTTCACCACCGAGGGCGGGATTCGCGTTCCGGCACTGTTGCACTATCCGCAGCTGCCGCTGAAGGGGCAGATCAGCCATGGTTTCGGCACGGTGATGGACATCACGCCGACCATCCTCGATCTGGCCGGCGTGCGCCATCCCGGCAAGCAATGGCACGGCAAACCGGTGGCGCCGTTACGTGGTAAGTCGTGGCTGGGCTTTTTGTCTGGCGAGACGGCGCAGGTGCATGACGAACACACCGTTACCGGTTGGGAATTGTTCGGGCGCCGGGCGATCCGGCAGGGTCAGTGGAAGGCGGTGTGGATCCCCGGGCCAGTGGGGCCGGCAACCTGGCAGCTTTACGACCTGGGGAGTGATCCGGGGGAGATTCATGACCTGGCGTCGAGTCAGCCGCAGAAGCTTGAAGCGCTGATCGAGCATTGGCAGCGGTATGTGGAGGAGACTGGGGTGATTTTGAGTGAGTCGCCGTTTCAGCCGGATTGAGGGGTGGCTGATGCAGGGCTATCGCCGGTTCGCCGGCGATAGCTTCAGATACCTTCAAGCCTGAGCCGTCTGCACTTCTTTCTGCTGGACTTCTTCCTTGCGAACAAACCTGTTCGCCCGCCCAAACGTCCCGAAATCGTTGAACCGAACCCCCATCTCCCGCATCACCTTGTGCGCCACCGGCACCGTCAACTGGCGAATGTAAAACGGCTCCTTCACCACAAAATGATGAATCCCGTGGCTGCTGCCGAAATTGAAGCAGAACGCCTGCAACGGCCACAGCCACCAAGGGTTCAACACCTGACATTGCTGCAGCACATTGCCCGGCTCCACATCCCCGTAGTAATGCATGTTCGAGCTGATGAAGTGCAGGCAAAACGTGCGCAGCACATTCGGGCCGATGATCACCACGGCGGCAATGTCGATCACCTGCATCACCGACAACGTGGTCGCCGACCATTCAATCGGCGAGCCCATCAAGTAAGCGATGCCATTGGCGGCATGAAACCCGAGAAACACATACCAGGCCCCCCAATGCACCAGCGCCAGCGGTGCGTAGACCTTCAAGGTGCGTTTGATGATGCTGAACTTGTGCGCCCAGGTCTTGGCCCGCAGCATGCGGATAAACGCCGACATCACGTTGTCGCCGACCATCAGCAACCGCGCGAACCCCCAAGGCTCGCCATTGGTGATCGCCCGCTCTTCCATGTCGGTTTCGGTGCCGGACACCTTGTGGTGATTGAGGTGCAGATGGCGGCGGATCCACGGGTTGATCGTGCTCGGCCGCGCCAGCCACACCAGGCCCATCATCAGGTTGTGCGGCACCCGCTGTTTGCGGAAATACATGCTGTGAATCAGGTCATGCTCAAGTTCGTGGGTCAGCGAAGCGAAAAACGCGTTGAGCAACAGACATGCCCACCACGCCATATGCCCAGTGATGTAGAGCGCCGCCGATCCGATCATCCCGACCAGGGCGAACGCCAGAATCCCCGCACCAAGAGCATCCTGATGCTTGAGAATCGGGTAGCGCTCGCGCAGCTCGACGCCTTTGGCCAGCACCACTTCGCGAATATGCGCTGATCGCTGGGCAGCATTGTGTCGCTGGGGACTTGCAGAAGTACGGTCCATGCTTCCATCCTCTGGTTATTGATGTTCGTATCCTGCCTCGCGCGGACTCCAAACGCGGTAGCCGAGAACGCCAACCTGTTGACCGGAAGCGCCAATCAGCATGAAGGAACCGACTTCTCTCGCCAGCTGGACCCGTGCCCTGCGCAAGCAACTCGACGCGATGGGGCTGGACAGCACTGCCCTGTGTCAGCAGGCCGGGCTCGATCCGCAATTGATGGACGACCCGAACGCCCGCTATCCGTTGTCCGCGACCACACGTCTGTGGGAAATCGCGGTACAGGTCAGCGGCGATCCGGCGATCGGCTTGCGGGTGTCGCGGTTCGTCAGCCCCACGACCTTTCACGCGCTGGGCTACGCATTGGTGGCCAGCGGCAGCCTGCGGGAAGTGTTCGAGCGGATCGTGCGTTATCACCAAGTGGTCAGCGACGCGCTCGAACTGGAGCTGACCCGCACCGAAGACCGCTATCGATTTCGCCTGAAGATCCCGGCCGACAACCCGGCGCCCGCCTTCGAAGCCATCGACGCCTTCGCCGCGATCTACGTGCGCACTTGCCGCAATCGCCTGGGCCGCGACTACGCGCCACTGGCGGTGTACCTGCGCCGCCCGGAACCGGCCGATGCGCATCAATGGCACAAGGTGTTCCGCTCGCCGGTGCACTTTTGCGCCGAAGAAGACCGGATCGAATTCGCCCTCACCGACTTTGACAGCCACCTCGACGACGCCAACCCGGAACTGGCCGAGCACAACGAAGCGGTGCTCAAACGCACCCTCGCCCAGCTCCAACCGCTGACCTGGGAGCGCAAGGTGCGCGACGCCATCGAAGAACAACTGCCCGAAGGCGAACCCAGCGCCGAACGCATCGCCCAGGCCCTGCACCTGAGCCTGCGCAGCCTGCAACGGCACCTCGCGGACGAGGGTTGTCGCTTCGACACCCTGCTGAATGAAAGCCGCGAAAACCTCGCGCTGCTGCACCTGCGGGATCCGCAATGCTCGCTGAGCGAGGTCAGTTACCTGTTGGGATTTGCCGACACCAGCAGCTTCAGCCGCGCGTTCAAACGCTGGACGGGGATGACACCGGGGCAGTTTCGCGATCAGTTGCGCTGACTGACCCGCAATTCGGGTTGGATTAACTGACCTCTTCGCGGGCAAGCCCGCTCCCACAAGGATTGGGGCGTACAAAAATCTGTATCACACCTCGATTACTGTGGGAGCGGGCTTGCCCGCGAAGAGGCCATTCAGATCGCTGCAAATCCAAGCTCAAAAACCGTACCCGTTGCATCACTGCTGACCCGCACCCGCCCCCCATGCAACTGCATGATCGACTGCACGATCGCCAACCCCAACCCACCGGAATCTCCCGGTTCCGCGCGGGACGGGTCGACGCGGTAGAAGCGGTCGAACAGTTTGCCCAGATGTTCATCCGCGATGACCGGGCCGAGGTTTTGGACTTGCAGCCAGCACATGCCTGGTTCATCGCGCCGGCACAGGCTGATGACCGAATCGGCGTCGGCATGGCGCACGGCGTTGGCCAACAGGTTGCCCAAGGCGCGTTGCAGCAGTTGCTGATCCGCCAGCAACTTTCCACTGAACGTGTTTTCCAGGCGAATTCCCCTGTCATCGGCCAAGGCTTCGAAGTAGTCGCACAACTCATCGCCGATTTCGTGCAGTTCCAGCGTGCGCAGATCGAGCGCTCGCTCGGCCTGCTCGGCGCGGGCGAGAAACATCAGGTTTTCGGCCATGCGCTTGAGCCGTTCGAACTCTTCCATGTTCGACGCCAGCACTTCCTGATACTCGGTGCTGCTGCGCGGATAGTTCAGTGCCTGGCCGTTGCTGGCGAGCAAGGTGTGCAGAGGCGTGCGGATTTCATGGGCGAGGTCGGCGGAAAACTGTGAGAGGCGCTGGAAACCGTCGTCCAGCCGCACCAGCATGCCGTTCAGCGCGTGTACCGGCTCCAGCAATTCCGCCGGCGTGCCGGCGGTGGGAACGCGTTGGTCGAGGCTGCGCAGGTCGATGCCGCGCAGCGCTTCACTCAGCTTGCGCAGAGGCCGCAAACCACGGCGCAACAGCACCAGGCCCAGCGTGAAGGCGAGCAACGCTCCGAGGCCGACGGCCAGATACAAGCGCAGGCGATAGCTGCCGAGCATCTGCTCGCGCTCGCTCAACACCTTGCCGGCGATCACGGTCAGCGCTTCACCGTTCGGGCCTTGAGCCTGACCTGACAACAGCGCCAGCTCGACACCGTCCGCCGCCTGCCAGGTCAGCACATCGCTGCGTTGCGGCGGTTGCTCTCGCGCAATGGGCTGTACGGACGGCAGTTCGCGCTGGCGAGGGTTGATCGTGATGACATTCGAGCCGTCCGCGCGTTGCACCAGCAGCAGACTGTCGAGATTGCCCAGCATGTTCTGGTACAACCGTGGCCGCGCCTGCAAGGCGTCGAGGCTGTCGCTGTCGGCGAGCAGCGCGCGCACCTGTTCAAGGCGACCGAGCAACGCCATGTCGTCGCGCCAGGCGATTTCCGAGGCCAGCGAGCGATACAGGAACACGCCGATCGCACTGAGTACCAACGCGCTGACGGCGGCGAACGCCAGGGCCAGGCGCCAGGCGATGGATCTAGTGCGCATCGTCGGGCGCTTCGAGTTGATAGCCGACCCCGCGCACGGTGTGGATCAGTTTGGGCATGTACGGATCATCGACTTTCGAACGCAGCCGGCGCACCGCGACTTCGACCATGTTGGTGTCGCTGTCGAAATTCAGGTTCCACACCTGCGAAGCGATCAGCGTGCGCGACAGCACTTCACCCTGTCGGCTGGCGAGCAGATGCAGCAGGGCGAATTCCTTGTTGGTCAGGGCGATGCGCTGGCCACCACGGCTGACCCGGCGGCGCAGCACGTCGATTTCCAGATCGGCGATGCTGTACGACTCGGCTTCGCGCATCGGCCCGCGCCGCAACAACGTGCGCACCCGCGCCAGCAACTCAGCGAAGGCGAACGGCTTGAGCAAATAGTCATCGGCCCCCAGCTCGAGGCCGCGTACGCGGTCTTCGATCGCATCCTTCGCCGTCAGGAACAGCACCGGCGTGGCGCCGCGCTGGCGGATCAGTTGCAGCAATTGCCAGCCGTTGAGGCCCGGCAGCATCACGTCGAGGATGATCAGGTCATATGCCTGCTGCTCAATAAAGTAGCGACCGTCGAGGCCATTCAGCGCCACGTCCACGGCAAAACCCGACTCACCCAGCCCTTTGGCGATGAAGTTCGCGGTTTTGGCTTCATCTTCTACGACCAGCAAACGCATGGCACACCTCGATTGATCAGAGACACAGGCTAGGCCCCTTCGGCGATATTGCCCATTACAAACTTGTAATCCGACTGACGAGGTTTCGACGGGGACCGGCGGATAAGGTGATGGCCTTCGCTTTTGGAGCCTGCCCATGTCCGTCAAATACCTGCTTGCCAGCCTCGCGATCGGCCTCAGCGGCGCGGCGCACGCCGCGCCTGAGCTGCCCCGTCACGCCGATCTCGATCTGAAAACCGCACGGCTGCTGGCCGACGCGGCGCTGGAAAACTGCACCGCCACGGTGTCGGTGCTCGACCGTGGCGGCAACCTGTTGGTGACCTTGCGCGGCGACGGTATCGGCCCGCACAACACCGCCGCCAGCCAACGCAAGGCCTACACCGCACTATCGACGAAAACCCCGACTCGATTGTTCGCCGAGCGCGCCCGCAACAGCCCGGAAACCGCCAACCTCAACACCCTCGATGAATTGCTGTTACTCGGCGGCGGCATCCCGCTGTTCGCTGCCAAGGAACTGGTCGGCGCCATGGGTGTGGCCGGTTCCGGCGGCGGCGAGCAGGACGAAAACTGCGCGATCAAAGCTGCCGAAATCGTCGGCCTGTCCATCAACCGTACTTGAACCCAGGAGCATCACCATGACCCCACTGCGCATCACTTTCGCCGCGCTCGGCCTGAGCGCTTTTTCGAGCCTGGCGCTGGCCGCCGGCAACCCGCTGAGCGTACACGTGCTCAATCTGGAAAACGGCCTGCCGTCGCCGGGCATCAACGTGACGCTGGAACGTCATGTCGGCCAGAACTGGCAGCCGCTGGCGCAGGGCACCACCAATGAACAGGGACGGATCGCCGAGCTGTTCCCGGCGAACAAACCGTTCGAGGCAGGTGAATATCGGGTGGTGTTCAAGACCGGCGAGTATTTCGAGAAGGCCAAGCACGAGACGTTTTTTCCGGAGATTCCGGTGATTTTTAAAGTGAAGCAGACGGATCAGCATTACCACATTCCGTTGCTGCTGAGCCCGTATGGCTTCTCGACCTATCGCGGTTCGTAGGCCACATACAATTCCCCTGTGGGAGCACTAAAGTGTGGCGAGCGCGCGCAATCGCGCGGCGTCGAGGATTTCGATCTCGCCATAACTCAGTCCGATAATCCCCTGCCCCTGCAACTCCTTGAGGATCTGGTTGGTGGTCTGCCGCGACAGCGACAGCATCGACGCCAGCTGTTCCTGAGGCAGTTGCAGCACCCGGCGCGGCGGGTCGAGTTCGCCGTAGCCTTCAGCGATCATCAGTAAGCGATGAGCCAGACGCGCCGGGGCCGGCAGCAGGCTCAGCTGTTCGAGATTGATGAAGGTCAGGCGCAGTTTGTGGCTCATCAACAGGGCCAGATGCCGCCAGTAGACGGGTTGCTCGTCGAGCATTTTCAGCAGCGTGGCCTGGGGAATGTTCAGCAAGGTACAAGGCCCGACCGCGTAGGCATCGTGGGTACGGGGCTGGCCGTCGAACAGGCAGATTTCGCCAAACCAGTGCGGCGCTTCCACCAGGCTCAGCAACGCTTCCTTGCCCTGCTCGCTGACCGCGCCGATGCGCACTGCGCCATCGAGCACCGCGTACAGACCACACGGCGCATCACCGCGCTGGAACAGCCGCTGCCCCGCCGCCAGCCGCCGCTCCTTTGCCGCCGCCAGCAGACTATCCTGAAAGGACGAAGGCAGATGACTGAACCATTGCCCGGTCAGCAGGCGCTCGCGCCAGACCTTATCCATGCGTTCTCCGAAAGATTGTCGCCTGCCTGACAGAGCGAGCCGTGAACCCGGGGCATGATTCGATCACCCTACAGGAGGAACAACAATGAAAAGCCTCGTCGATCATTTGAGTCAATACGCCGCTTACCACCGTGACCCGCGCAACATCGCCAGCCACTTTATCGGGATTCCGCTGATTGTGGTGGCGGTGGCCGTGCTGTTGTCGCGGCCGGAATGGTCGGTGGGTGGATTGTGGATTTCCCCGGCGGTGATTGTCGCCCTCGCTTCGGCGTGGTTTTACCTGCGCCTGGAACTGAAGCTGGGTGTTCTGATGACACTGTTGATGGGCCTGTCGGTCTGGGCCGGGCATGTTCTGGCGCAGCAGAGCACCATGGTCTGGCTCAGCAGCGGTCTGGCGATGTTCGTGATTGGCTGGGCGATCCAGTTTGTCGGGCACCACTATGAAGGGCGCAAACCGGCGTTTGTCGATGACTTGAGCGGGTTGATTGTCGGGCCGCTGTTTGTCGTGGCCGAGTTGGCGTTCATGCTCGGGATGCGCCATGAGCTGAAAGAGCAGATCGAGGCGCGGGCGGGCGTGGTGCGGGTCAATCCGAATCGCGCGACTGTCTGAACCACAGGCTGATTCGCTCGTTCCCACGCTCTGCGTGGGAATGCATTCCGTGACGCTCCGCGTCATAGTGGACGCGGAGCGTCCATAGCGGCGTTCCCACGCTGAGCGTGGGAACGAGCGAGATCAAACGTTGGCGACTTTCTGCCAGACCTTCGGTTTGAAGAACAGCGTCTCACCCTTGGCCAGCCCGGTCAGGCTGTCGTGGTCTTTCACCACTTCCGCCTCGATCAGATCAGTCTGCCCCTCAACCTTCAGCGTCACCCGCGTGGTCGCGCCCAGCGGCCGGATATCGCGGACTTCAGCGGCGTGGTGATCCTCCAGCTCATGCCGCGACAGCGACACTTCGTGCGGGCGGAACAGCACGTGGTTGTCATCGCCCAGATGCAGGCGGTTCGAATCGCCGAGGAAGTGATAGACGAAATCGCTGGCCGGATTTTCGTAGACGTCGCCCGGTGAGCCGATCTGCTCGATCACACCCTTGTTCATCACCACGATGCGGTCGGCCACTTCCATCGCCTCTTCCTGGTCGTGGGTCACGAACACCGAGGTCAGGTTGATGTCTTCGTGCAGGCGCGCCAGCCAGCGGCGCAGCTCCTTACGCACCTTGGCGTCGAGGGCGCCGAACGGCTCGTCGAGCAGCAGCACTTTCGGCTCCACGGCCAGGGCGCGGGCCAGGGCGATCCGCTGACGCTGGCCGCCGGACAGTTGTTCCGGATAACGATCCGACAGCCAGTCCAGTTGCACCATGTTCAGCAGCTCGTGAACCTTGGTCGCGATCTGGCTTTCAGTCGGGCGCTGGTTTTTCGGCTTCATGCGCAGGCCGAACGCGACGTTGTCGAACACCGTCATGTGGCGGAACAGCGCGTAGTGCTGGAACACGAAACCGACGTTGCGATCCCGCACGTCGTGGCCGGACACGTCTTCACCGTGGAACACGATGTTGCCGTTATCCGGGGTTTCCAGACCGGCAATGATCCGTAGCAGGGTGGTCTTGCCACAGCCGGACGGGCCGAGCAATGCCACCAGTTCACCGCTGTGGATGTCCAGGCTGATGTTGTCCAGCGCCTTGAACGCATTGAAATTCTTGCTGACGTTACGCACTTCGATCGACATGAATTATTCCTCCGCGGCGCTGGCGCGCAGGCGGTTGATACGGTTTTCGCTCCACTGCTTGAGCAGCAGGATGAAGAGCGCCAGGATCAGCAACAGGCTCGCCACGGCGAACGCGGCCACGTGGTTGTATTCGTTGTAGAGGATCTCGACGTGCAGCGGCAAGGTGTTGGTCACCCCGCGAATGTGCCCGGAGACCACCGACACCGCACCGAACTCACCCATCGCCCGCGCGGTACACAGCACCACGCCATAGATCAGGCCCCATTTGATGTTGGGGACGGTCACGTGCCAGAACATCTGCCAGCCGTTGGCGCCGAGCAGGCGCGCGGCTTCCTCTTCCTGAGTGCCTTGTTCCTGCATCAGCGGGATCAGCTCACGGGCCACGAATGGCACGGTGACGAAGATCGTCGCCAGCACGATGCCCGGCAGGGCGAAGACGATCTGGATGTCGTGATCCTGCAGCCACGGCCCGAACAGGCCCTGGGCACCGAACATCAACACGTAGACCAGACCAGCGATCACCGGCGACACCGAGAACGGCAGGTCGATCAGCGTCACCAGCATACTCTTGCCGCGGAACGAGTATTTGCTCACGCACCACGCGGCG
The DNA here is from genome assembly GCF_029967985.1 of Pseudomonas sp. V88_4. Lineage (NCBI taxonomy): Bacteria > Pseudomonadati > Pseudomonadota > Gammaproteobacteria > Pseudomonadales > Pseudomonadaceae > Pseudomonas > Pseudomonas sp. V88_4. The sequence continues at coordinate 109,795 of NZ_JASCAF010000047.1, read as the reverse complement.
CTGACACCGAACACCAGGTTCAGCGGCACCGAAATCAGCACCGCAATCACGGTGAGTTTCAGGGCCGACAAGGCATCCGGTTCAAAGATCGCGGTGAAGAACGCGCCGAGGCCGTTCTTCAAACCCTGCGACACCACGATGAACAGCGGCAGCAGCAGAAACAGAAAGAAAATCAGCCAGCCGAGGCCGATCAGGACTCTGCGCGAAGTCGCGCTGCCACGGCGGGCGGCGTTGGCCGAGGACGCGGCCGCAATAGACGATTGGGACATGGTTCGCGCCTCCTTATGGGGTTTCGATGCGCCGCTGCAGCAGGTTGATCAGCAGCAACAGGACGAAGGAAACCACCAGCATCAACACGCCGATGGAGGTAGCGCCGGTGTAATCGTACTGGTCGAGCTTGACCATGATCAGCAGCGGCAGGATCTCGGTTTTCATCGGCATGTTGCCGGCGATGAAAATCACCGAACCGTACTCGCCAACGCCCCGGGCAAACGCCAGGGCAAAACCGGTCAGCCAGGCCGGCAACAGCGCCGGCAACAGAATGTGACGGAACACCTGCAACGGTTTGGCACCCAGGCACGCCGCCGCTTCTTCGACTTCACGCGGGATGTCGGCCAGCACCGGCTGCACCGTGCGCACCACGAACGGCAACGTCACGAAAGTCAGCGCCAAGGTAATCCCGAGCGGGGTGTAGGCGATCTTGAAACCGAGGTCGGCGGCGAACTGCCCGACCAGCCCGGTCGGCGTGTACAGCGCCGTCAGCGCAATACCGGCCACCGCGGTCGGCAGGGCGAACGGCAGATCGATCATCGCGTCGATCACCTTGCGCCCCGGGAACGTGTAGCGCACCAGCACCCAGGCCAGCAGCGTGCCGATGATGCCGTTGATGATCGCGGCGCACAGCGCGGTGCCGAAGCTCAGCTTCAGTGCGGCGAGAACGCGGGGCGCGGAGATGATCGTCCAGAACTGATCCCAGGTGAGTTGGGCGGCGTGGACGAACATCGCCGCCAGCGGGATGAGCACAATCAGGCTGAGGTACACCAAGGTGTAGCCCAGCGTCAGCCCGAAGCCGGGTATGACGGGGGAGATACGACGCGACATAAAAGTCCTTGGTTTGAGAACGCACAAAGCCCCGATGGTTAAATCGGGGCTCGTTTATGACCTATTTCAGATTACTGCGCCTGATAGATCTGGTCGAACACGCCACCGTCGTTGAAGAATTTCGGCTGTGCGGTTTTCCAGCCGCCGAAGTCCTTGTCGATGGTCACCAGTTCCAGTTTCGGGAACTGCTGGGCGTACTTGGCGGCCACGTCCTTGTCACGCGGACGGTAGAAGTTCTTCGCCGCGATTTCCTGGCCGGCCGGGCTGTACAGGTGCTTGAGGTAGGCTTCGGCGATCTGCTCGTTGCCCTTCTTCTCGGCGTTCTTGTCGACCACCGCCACCGGTGGTTCGGCGAGGATCGACAGCGAAGGCACGACGATGTCGAACTTGTCCTTGCCGCCGTCTTCTTTCAGCGCCAGAAACGCTTCGTTTTCCCAGGCCAGCAACACGTCGCCCTGACCGTTGTTGACGAAGGTGATGGTCGAGCCACGGGCGCCGGTGTCCAGAACCGGAACATGCTTGAACAGGGTCTGTACGTATTCCTTGGCTTTGGCTTCGTTGCCGCCGTTGGCTTTCAGGCCGTAGGCCCACGCCGCGAGGAAGTTCCAGCGCGCACCGCCGGAGGTTTTCGGGTTCGGGGTGATGACCGAAACGTCGTTCTTGACCAGGTCGCCCCAGTCCTTGATGCCTTTCGGGTTGCCCTTGCGCACCAGGAACACGATGGTCGAAGTGTACGGAGTGCTGGCTTCCGGCAGACGTTTCTGCCAGTCGGCCGGCAGGGTCTTGCCGAGCTTGGCGATTTCATCGATGTCGCCGGCCAGGGCCAGGGTCACGACGTCGGCGCGCAGACCGTCGATCACCGCACGGCCCTGCTTGCCCGAACCGCCGTGGGATTGCTGGATTTTCACGGTGTCGCCGGCGTGCTCCGACTGCCAGTACTTCACGAATTCGGCGTTGTAATCCTGATACAGCTCGCGCGTCGGGTCATACGACACGTTGAGCAGTTCGTAATCCTTGGCAACCGCGGAACCGGCAAACACAGCGCTGGCCAGGGCGGCCAAAGCGTAACGGCGAATCGACGACATGGTGAAAGCTCCTGGAATTCTGGGTGGTGGCTTTTTCTTATGGATTGCTGGAATCGGGTTGCTCATTCATTGACCGCAGCCTGTGGCAGCTTCTGCCAACAGCTCCCCGCAGGAGCTGCCGCAGACTACGAATCAGGCCGGTTTGTTGCCCGGTTGCTGCAAGCGGAATTTCTCTTTGCGTTCGATCTGGACCACCTGGGCGTTATGCACAGTGATTTCCACCGCGCCGAACCGCAGGTCGCGCAAGGCGCTCTGGATTTCGCGCAGGATGGTGCTTTCGTCCTGACCGTCAACGCTACGCAGGGATGCGCTCATGGTGCTGCTCCTTTGTATGGGATATGCCTGGCAGTGGGCGGTACTGCGTTCGGCGTGGGAGCAATATAAGAGAGGCGCGGATATTCTTAAAAAGACTATTTAAGAATGTTTATATAACTGGAAAACATTATGTGATGCAGCAAGGGTTTGCGGCGGATTGGCTAGTCGGCAAACCCGCCTTAGGCCGCCCTCAACCGATCAAGGGCGCCCAATTCCAGTCGATTTGTGCTTCCGGGACCGGCCGCCCAAACCAGTAGCCTTGCCCCAGATCACAGCCCTGGCCCAGCAGGAACGCCGCCTGTTCCACCTGCTCGATGCCCTCGGCATGCACCTGCATGCCCATGCTGCGCGCCAGGGCGATGATCACCCGGACGATCGCCGCATCGTCCTCGTCCCACGGCAGGCCGGCGACGAAACCCTGATCGATCTTGAGCTTCTGCACCGGCAGGCGTTTGAGCCGCAGCAGCGACGAATACCCGGTACCGAAGTCATCGATGGCCAGACGTATCCCCAGCTCGCGCAGACGATGCATTTGTTCCAGCGCGACTTCCGGATCGTCCATCACCGCGCTTTCGGTGACCTCCAGTTCCAGATAGGCCGGATCCAGGCCGGTCTCGTGCAGCACCTGCGCCACCTGCTGATACAACTCGCGGCGAGCGAATAACCGCGAGGACACGTTGACCGCGACAAACGACAGAACCACCCCGGCCTGCTGCCATTGGCACATCTGCCGACAGGCCTGCTGCATGACCCAGGCGTCGATTTCCGAGATCAGCCCGGTGCGCTCGGCAATCGGGATGAACTCCGCCGGCGAAACCAGGCCTCGCTGCGGATGCTCCCAGCGCACTAGCGCCTCGACGCCGATCAGGCGACTGGTTTGCAGGTCGTGCACCGGTTGGTAGTAGACCCGCAGTTCCTGCTGCTCCAGTGCGCGGCGCAACTCGAAGGCGATCTCGACCCGTTGCTGGGCGTGGGCCGTGAGTTCTTCGGTGTACAGCGCGTAACCGTTGCGGCCACTGCTCTTGGCCTTGAACAGCGCCGCATCGGCGTTGCGCAACAGTTGTTCGGCGCTCAGCGCATCGCTGGGAAACAAGCTGATGCCGAGGCTGGCGTTGATGAACAGTTCATGGCCGTCGAGGCAGAACGGCTCTTTAAGCGCATCGAGAATGCGCTGAGCCAATGCTGCCGCCTGCGCCGGCTGTGGACAACTTTCCAGCAAGACCGCGAACTCGTCGCCGCCCAGCCGCGCCAGGGTGATGCCCGGCCCGAACAACGCCTGCAAACGCGCAGCGACCGCCTTGAGCAAACGGTCACCGATAGTGTGGCCAAGGCTGTCGTTGATCAGTTTGAAATGGTCCAGATCGATCATCAGCAGCGCGCAACCGCGCTTGTGGGTCTGCGCCGATGCCAGCGCCTGTTCGGCGCGGTCGCTGAACAGCAGGCGGTTGGGCAGGTCGGTCAGCGGATCGTGGTGGGCCAGGTGCTTGAGTTCGTGCTCGGAATCCTTGATCGCGCTGATGTCGGAAAACACCGCGACGTAATGGCTGAGCCGGTTGTCATCGTCACGAATGACCCGGATCGTCTGCCATTGCGGGTAGATTTCACCACTCTTGCGCCGGTTCCAGATCTCGCCGCTCCATTCGTCCCGCGCCTGTAAAGAAGCGAACATCGCCTGATAGAACCCCGGCGGGTGGTGCCCGGACTTGAACAGGCTGGGCTGCTGACCCATCACTTCTTCACGCTGATAACCGGTGATTTCCATGAATGCGCGATTGACGTGCACGATCAGCCCCTGCAAGTCCGTGACCAGCACGCCTTCGCGGGTGCAATCGAATACCGCAGCGGCCTGACGGAGGCGTTCGCGATCCGCCTGGCGCTCACGCAAGCGGGCACCGATCCCCAGGCATTCGAACAGCCGCGCCCGGGCGAGGAAGATCAACCCGGCGCTGAGCGCTACGAACAGGTAGCCGTTGATCAGTTGCCAGCGCAGCAACTCGTCAGAGCTATCGAAGAAACTGTTCAATAAATAACCAGTGCCTTGCAGCCAGACCACGGCAAGGACCAGGTAAAGCAGCGCTGCACGCAAGGCATCGCGATAAGTGGCAGACATTCGGTCATCCATGTCCCTACAAAAATGTCGGGATTATAGGTCAAGAAACATCCAGCCATCTCTTATCTGAAAGGGCGACTGGTTTTATCTGTGTGCTTGGTGATAATGCAACGGCTGTTTTTTCTTTATCGAGGGCCCTATAGCCTATGTGGTACGAAGGTTTTCTTGGCTTGTCGGCCTGGTCGCTGGTCGCCGTCACCCTGGTGATGACCCACGTGACAATCGTTGCCGTCACGGTCTACTTGCACCGCTACTCGGCCCATCGCTCCCTGGAGCTGAATGCCGGCCTGAAGCATTTCTTCCGTTTCTGGCTGTGGCTGACCACGGCACAGAACACCCGCGAGTGGACTGCCATCCACCGCAAACACCACGCCAAATGCGAAACCGAAGACGACCCGCACAGTCCGGTCGTCAAGGGTCTGTCCACCGTCCTGCGCAAAGGCGCCGAGCTGTACCGCGAAGAAGCGCAGAACGCGGAAACCCTGCGCATCTACGGCAAGAACTGCCCCGAAGACTGGATCGAGCGCAACCTCTACAGCCGCTACCGGTTGCTGGGCGTGGCGATCATGGCGGTCGTCGATCTGCTGCTGTTCGGCACCATCGGCATCACCATCTGGGCGATCCAGATGATGTGGATCCCGGTCTGGGCGGCCGGTGTGGTCAACGGCCTCGGCCATGCCGTCGGCTACCGCAACTTCGAATGCCGCGACGCGGCGACCAATCTGGTGCCTTGGGGCATCCTGATCGGCGGCGAAGAACTGCACAACAACCATCACACCTACCCCAACTCGGCCAAGCTGTCGGTCAAGAAGTGGGAGTTCGACCTCGGCTGGGCGTGGATCCAGGTCTTCAGCTTCCTGCGTCTGGCCAAGGTCCAACGAGTCGCCCCGATCGCCCACCGCGTCGAAGGCAAGGGCAGCCTGGACATGGACACTGCCATGGCGATCCTCAACAACCGCTTCCAGATCATGGCCCAGTACCGCAAGCTGGTGATCGGCCCGCTGGTCAAGCAGGAACTGGCCAAGGTCGATCATTCGGTACGCCACCAGTTCCACCGGGCCAAACGTCTGCTTTCGCGGGAAACCAGCCTGTTGGAAGATCGCCACCACGCGCGCATCCAGAACATGCTCGAGCACAGCCAGGCGCTGAAGGTAATCTACGAGAAGCGCCTGGCCCTGCAGCAGATCTGGGTCAAGACCAGCGCGAATGGCCACGACATGCTCGCCGCCATCAAGGAATGGGTCCACGAGGCCGAGGCCAGCGGCATCCAGTCCCTGCGCGAATTCGCTGACCAGTTGAAAACCTACTCGCTGCGCCCTGTCGCCGCCTGAGTGCCGTTGATCGGTGCGCCCGGTTCCCGGGGCGCACCCTTCGGAACTTCACCCTCGATCCCCTATCTCAAAGACACTTCGCCACCCCCGGCGGGTTTTCCCGTGGCCGTTGTCGATAGATCGACACGCCCTTTGAGATTCGTGTCGATGGTCAACAACAATCAAAATCAATCATCCCCTCCCCAGTGGCCCGAGGCCGCGCAAACCCTGATGGCATTGATGCATGCCCAGGGCGAAGTCGCCCGCCTGAGCGAACGCGAGCAGCTGTTCAGCTCGCTGCTGGTCAGCGTCAATGCCGTGCTTTGGGCCTTCAACTGGGAAACCCGGCAGGTGCTTTACGTCAGCCCTGCTTACGAGCGGATCTTCGGCCGCTCCGCCGCCCTGCTGTTGGCCGACCACAACCAGTGGCGCGACAGCATCTACCCGGACGATCTGGAATACGCCGAACGCAGCCTCGCCGAAGTGCTGCACAAAGGCGCTGTGGAAGACCGCGAATACCGGATCATCGCCGCCGACGGCCAGATACGCTGGATCAGCGACAAGTGCTTCATCAACCGTCAGGACGAACCGGGGCAACCGGTGATCATCGTCGGCATCGCCGAAGACATCACCGACAAGAAGCAAATGGAAACCGAGCTGCAACGCCTGGCCACCACCGACGTGCTGACCCAGAGCAGCAATCGCCGGCACTTTTTCGAATGCGCCCACCGCGAATTCGAAAACGCCCGCCTGCAAGGCGCTCCACTGGCGTTCCTGCTGCTGGACATCGATGACTTCAAAGTGATCAACGACACCTACGGCCACCCCGAAGGCGACAACGTGCTGCAACGAATCGCCGAATGCGGTCGTGCCTCATTACGCCGGGGCGACCTGTTCGGGCGGATTGGCGGTGAGGAGTTTGCTGCGGTTTTCCCGGGCTGTGCGCCGGACATGGCCATGCAGGTGGCCGAGCGGCTGCAACGGGAAATTCAGCGGCTGAGTTTCAATTACGGTGAACAAACGTTCGGCATCACCGTCAGCCAGGGCCTGACCAGCCTCACCCCGGAAGACGAAAGCCTCGACACCCTGTTCGCCCGTGCGGACGCGGCAATGTACGAGGCCAAGCGGCAGGGCAAGAACCGGATCATTTCCGCCTGATTCCAGACCGGATGCGCAATCAAGCCGCTATTTGCGCATCCGCATCAGCTCCGGCAAGCCGATCTTGAGCAAGCGCGCCGTACGGCTCTTGGCCAGTTCCTCGACGCCTTCATGCTCGGTCAGCCGGGCCATTTGCGCCGCCATGTTCATCACCAGCGCCTCGCGGGAGTACACCCCGCCCCCGAGCTGGTAGACCGAGGCAATCAGCTCGCGCAACTCCAGCGGCAAACGCCAGCGAGTACGCAACGCCGAACCATAGGCCGCACCGAATTCGGCCAGTGCATCGCCGACTTCCTCCAGCTCGTCCAACTCGCCGCCGGCCTGCTTCCACTCTTGAAGACAACGCAGCAACGCCAGATCGCCGAGGCGATGGAGCATGCCGGCGCAGTAGCAGCGCTCCTGATCCAGATCGAGCAACCGCGCCAAGGTGCGGGCGTACTCGGCGGTGTGCAGTGACAGGCCCCAATAGCGCTCGGCGTAGTCGGCCAGGCATGGGTCGCTCAGTCGGGCACTGCGCTTGAGTGCCAGGCCAAGAATCAGGTTCATGCTTTGCCCGGTGCCCAGGCGATGCAGCGCCTGCGCCAGGGTCTGCACCGGCGAACCGTGGTGCTGGGCGGCACTGTTGGCGGCGGCAATCAACACGGCGGTGATTTGCGGATCAGTGCGGATTTCCTCCTCCAGCAGCTTCAGGTCCAGGCCATTGGGGTTGAGGCTGCGCTTGACCGCCACCTGCACGTCGGTCATCAACGGTGCGCCGTCGGCCTGTTCGCGGCGACGTTCGAGAAATACCGACAGCGTCATGCCCGGCGCCAGTGCGGGTACTTCACAGAACACTTCTTCGCCGGCATTGAGCAACAGCCCCTGCAAACGCTCGGTCAGGCTTTCCATGTTCAGGGGTTTGGCCAGGTAGGCGGTCGGCGCCAGCGGCAAGGCTTCGCGCACGCTGGCGCTGTCGTTGCGGCTGCTCATCAGAATGAACGGCAGTGGCGGATTGCGTTTACGCTGGCGGACGCTGCGCAACACGCTCAAGCCATCGACGCCGGGCAACTCCCAGTCGACGATCGCCAGGTCATAGGGCACTTCGCTGAGCAGCGTCATTGCCTCCTGGCCATCGGCGCACAAGTCCAGCCGCGCATCGCAGCGCACATTCAGCAGCACTTGTTTGAGCAGGTCACGAGACCACGGGTCGGCCTCGGCAATCAGGACTCTCGGTACAGCGGGTAAATCGACGGCCGTCATGCTCGCCCTCCCTTGCAATGCTTGAACCTTAGCCAATGCTGGCGTTTCGGTACAACCTGAAAACCGCGCAGGTGTTTCCCGGGCATGAAAAAACCCGCCGAAGCGGGTTTTTTGTCGATCCGATCACACGGTGCTACGGATTACAGCTCCGAGAAGCACTCTTCGATGATCGCCAGACCTTTGTCCAGTTGCTCGTCCGGCGAGGTCAGCGGTACCAGGACGCGCAGAACGTTGCCGTAGGTGCCGCAGGACAGCAGGATCAGGCCCTTGTCACGCGCCTTGGCCACGACAGCCGCAACGGCGGTCGGGTTTGGCTTGTGGCTGTCGCCGTTTTCGAACAGCTCGACCGCGATCATCGCGCCCAGGGCACGGACTTCGCCGATCACCGGGTACTTGGCCTGGATGGCTTTCAGGCCAGTGACCAGACGCTCACCAACAGCCTTGCAGCGGTCCAGCAGTTTTTCTTCTTCGAACACTTCCATCACGGCCAGGGCCGCAGCGCAAGCGATCGGGCTACCGGCGTAGGTGCCGCCCAGGCCGCCTGGCGCGATGGCGTCCATGTATTCGGCCTTGCCGCACACACCGGCCAGCGGGAAGCCGCCAGCGATGGATTTGGCGAAAGTGGTCAGGTCGGCAGCAACGCCCATCTGCTCCATGGCGAAGAAAGTGCCGGTACGGCCAGCGCCGGTCTGCACTTCGTCAGCGATCAGCAGGATGCCGTGCTGGTCGCACAGGGCGCGCAGGCGCTTCATGAATGCTTGAGGCGCGACGTAGAAACCACCTTCACCCTGTACTGGCTCGATGATGATCGCGGCGATGTCTTTCGGCTCGGCATCGTTCTTGAAGATGCGTTCGATGGAAGCGATCGAGTCGTCGATGCTCACGCCGTGCAGTTCGTTCGGGTACAGCGCGCGGAAGATGCCGCCTGGCATCAGGCCCATGCCGGCCGAGTAAGGCACGACTTTACCGGTCAGGCCCAGGGTCATCATGGTGCGACCGTGGTAAGCGCCGGTGAAGGCGATGACGCCAGCGCGGCCGGTGGCGGCACGAGCGATTTTCACGGCGTTTTCAACGGCTTCGGAACCGGTGGTCACCAGCAGGGTTTTCTTGGCGAAGTCGCCCGGTACGCGAGCGTTGATTTTCTCGCACAGCTCAACGTACGGCTCATAAGCCAGAACCTGGAAGCAGGTGTGAGTCAGCTTGTTCAACTGCTCGGTCACGGCGGCGATGATTTTCGGGTGCACGTGGCCGGTGTTCAGTACAGCGATACCGCCAGCGAAGTCGATGAATTCGCGACCTTCAACGTCGGTCACAGTCGCGTTCTTCGCGGACTCGGCGAAGATCGGGTGAATCTGGCCAACACCACGTGGAACAGCTGCGGTACGACGGGCCATCAGTTCAGCGTTAGTCTTGCTCATTACAGTCCTCATTCACCGCTCATCGGGCGGCGTGGTTCAAGGATTAAGCGGGAGGAATCGGCGGTGGCAGCATGCGATGATCGACTGCCACGGCGTTCCCGGCCGCAGAGAAAATTCCGGTTTGAAACGACGCAAAGGGACAGCGCTCTCGTGCCCTTTGCGTTTGCAGCGATCTCTTTCTCGGCTTAGATGCCCAGGCAGAGGTATTTGATTTCCAGGTAATCTTCGATGCCGTACTTGGAGCCTTCACGGCCCAGGCCCGAGGCCTTTATGCCGCCGAACGGCGCGACTTCGTTGGAGATCAGCCCGGTGTTGACGCCGACCATGCCGTACTCCAGAGCTTCAGCCACACGGAACACACGGCCCAGGTCACGAGCGTAGAAGTAGGAAGCCAGACCGAACTCGGTGTCGTTCGACATCGCGATCACGTCGGCTTCGTCTTTGAAACGGAACAGCGGCGCCAGCGGACCGAAGGTTTCTTCCTTGGCCACCGCAGCGTCTTTCGGCACGTTGGTCAGGATGGTCGGCTCGAAGAAGTTGCCTTCCATCGGCTTGCCGCCGGCCAGAACGGTCGCGCCTTTGCTCACCGCGTCAGCGATATGCTCTTGCACCTTGGCCACAGCTTTCTCGTCGATCAGCGGCCCCGTGGTGGTGCCTTCTTCCAGACCGTTGCCGATCTTCAGCTTGGCGACTGCCACTTTCAGCTTCTCGGCGAACGCGTCGTAGACCGAATCCTGAATGTACAGTCGGTTGGCGCAGACGCAGGTCTGGCCGTTGTTGCGGTACTTGGAAATGATCGCGCCTTCGACGGCCTTATCCAGATCCGCGTCGTCGAACACGATGAATGGCGCGTTGCCGCCCAGTTCCAGGGAGACTTTCTTGATGTCCTTGGCGCATTCCGACATCAGCTGACGGCCGATTTCGGTCGAGCCGGTGAAGGACAGTTTGCGCACGATCGGGTTGCTGGTCAGCTCGCTGCCGATGTCGCCGGCGCTGCCGGACACCACGCTGAACACACCTTTGGGAATGCCGGCGCGCTGGGCCAGTTCGGCCAGGGCAAATGCAGAGAACGGGGTTTGCGAAGCAGGCTTGAGCACCATGGTGCAACCGGCGGCAAGCGCAGGACCTGCTTTACGAGTGATCATCGCCGCCGGGAAGTTCCACGGGGTGATGGCAGCGGTCACGCCGATCGGTTGCTTGATCACGATCAGGCGCTTGTCCGGCTGATGGCCCGGAATCACGTCGCCGTAAATGCGCTTGGCTTCTTCGGCGAACCACTCGATGAACGAAGCGGCGTAAACGATTTCGCCCTTGGCTTCGGCCAGTGGTTTGCCCTGCTCGAGGGTCATCAGGCGAGCGAGATCGTCCTGGTTCTCGATCATCAGTTCGAACCAGCGACGCAGTTTGCCTGCACGCTCCTTGGCGGTCAGTGCACGCCAGGCCGGCAACGCCTTGTCGGCGGCTTCGATGGCACGGCGGGTTTCGGCTGCGCCCATCTTCGGCACAGTGCCCAGAATCTCGCCGGTGGCCGGGTTGTTGACCTTGATCGTCTGACCGCTGTCCGCGTCGACCCATGCGCCATCGATGAAGGCTTGCTGGCGGAACAACTGGGTGTCTTTAAGCTGCATGTCGGCTTTCCTTAACAGCACCGCGCAAGGCGCGGAGCAAAATTATGATTGTAGAAAGGCGCCTCGCAAGGCTGCCGTCAGGGAAATCATTTACCGGGCTGGCACATAAATAGCGCACGACTCAAAACGCGTGCGGCTCAGCACCTGGATCAGGAGCGTTTGAAATCTCAAACGAATCCTAGGTTCAAAGGGGTTGAAGGACAATAGGGCGTTCGAAAAAAAGAACAAAAACGCCGCAATTGCTGAACATTTCAGATCAACGTACCAACAGCTCGGGTCGCAGGGAAACCATAGAACAGCCTCCCCAAAGCGCCAAGCGAGCCTTTTGCAGGACGTTACAGCTTTATGGAATGCAGTGCTTTTCAACCGACACGCGCACTGACAATACGCACCAAAACCCGGCATGGACGCCCCGAGCCGACCTAGGTATGATGTCGCCCGCTGCACCAGTAGCTCAGCTGGATAGAGTACTGCCCTCCGAAGGCAGGGGTCGTGGGTTCGAATCCCGCCTGGTGCGCCATCGATTTAAACGAGAAAGCCCCGGACTGTGATGGTCCGGGGCTTTTTTGTGTCTGCTGGCTGGCGACTCACTCCGTCGTCCAGTCAAACTCGTCATATTCATCATCGTCTTCTTCGTCCTCGATCAAGTCATCATCGAGAACGTCGTCTTCCAGATCCTCTTCGGCCTGTTTGGCCAGAAGAAACTCCTTGCGACTCTCCGTCACTGCCCGCCGCAGTTCCTCGCCCTTGACCGGGCAGTTGAGCATTTGGGCGATGCGGTCGATTTTTTGGGCCACGGCATCCTCCAGCGCATCGGCAATGACCCGATAGTGCGCGTTTTTGCGGGTCAATGCCAAATGGCGGATGGCTGATACGGTCAGTTCTTGCGGATTTTTTCCAGTCGCAGGTCGAGATTCACGTTCGGGTAGCGCTTGTGCAGGTTGTTGAACAGGCTGTCGGCCGCTTGCGACTGGCCGGACTCGCGCAGGCGCAGGACTTCACGCAGTTGCGCGTCAAGACCGTTGACCGGGGCGGCGGCGCGCTTGCTGACCTTGGCGTCGTCCGCCGTGTCGGCGCTGATCGATTCGCTCTGCATCGGTGCGGCCATTTCCGCGATTGGCGCGGGAGCCATTGCGGGTGCAGGCGCGGAAAGTGCGCCGGCGGGCGCCGACAATGATCGGGCCTCCTGACGGACCACAGGCGCGGCCGGTTTGGCAGCAGGGGCGAAATCGTATTCAGCCACGGGCTCCGGCGCGCGTTGCACCAGCGACAGCATCAGCGCGATGCCGACCAGACTGGCAAAAGCCACCTGGTAGCGCGGTTGCTGGCAGGCCTTGAGCCATCGTTGCCACAGACTCTGCCGTGGCGCCGGGGTTTCACGGCGGGCGACGTTGAGGATCAGTGCGTCGAGATGCGCCGGCGGTTCGGCGTTGTGCTGTTCGCGCACGTGCTTGAGCATTTGCTCTTCGGGTGTCGGGCGGGCGTCCGTCATGTCAGTACCTCCTCGGCCAGCAGCCGACGCAGTTTTTGCTGGGCGTAGCGCAAGCGGCTCTTGACGGTTTCCAGCGGTGTTTCGGTGAGGCTGGCGATTTGCGCCAGGTCGAGGTCGCCGTGGGCACGAAGCAGAAACACTTCGCGCTGGTCGGCGGGCAAGGATTGCAGGGCGCTCTCCAGGCGCTCGCTGTCGCGGCTGAGGTTGAGCAGTTGTTCGGGATCCGAGGCATCGTCGCTGACGGCGTGGAATTGCTCGTCGTAGCTGTCATGCAGCGGTTGTCGGGCGCCGTGCTTGCGCCAGTGGTCAATCAGGCGATTGCGGGCAATCTGGAACAACCATGTACGAAAGGTCGCCCGGCCCTGTGGCTGACTGGCACTGCGGATCAGGCTCAGCCAGGTCTCCTGGAACACCTCGTCGGCCAGTTCCGGTTTGCCGCTCAAACCGAGCAGAAACCGGTAAAGACTCTGCCGATGGCGGGCGTACAGGATCTCGAACGCCTTGCCGTCACCCTCGCGATAACGGGCCAGCAGCGATTCGTCGCTGCTGGCCTCAAGGCTGTCGGCGGAAGCAAACAGCTGTGTGATGAAGCCTTTGAGGCGGCTCACTATTCAATCCGTCGCTCAGTGGACATTCCGTTGGAGGCGGTGGAGGTACGCAGGCTCTGCGCCAGCGCCACCAGTTGCACGAACTCGTTGCGCAAGCCGAAGCGGTCATCGCCGCGGGCACCGCGGGCCAGGGCTTCGGTGTCCTTGAGGCTGAAATCGCCGGTGTAGCGGCCGTCCTTGAGTTGCTGGGAAAACGCAGCGACGGCGGCAGCAAAACGCAGGTCCTCACTGGCCGGCGCCACCTGACTGGCAATCGGCCGCTCGATCAGCAGACTTTTCCCACCCTCAGGCTTTTGATATCGCACGCGCAGCATGGCCAATTCTCCTTTCTTCTCGGAAACCACTGCATCGGTTTTTCCGTAACGCAGCGGTTCCAGCCAGCCCTTCTCGCCAGTCGGTACGATTTCATACAACGCCGTCACCGTGTGGCCTGCACCGATTTCACCGGCATCGACCTTGTCATTGCTGAAATCCTCACGCTTCAACGCGCGATTTTCATAGCCGAGCAGGCGGTATTCGCTGACCTGCGCCGGGTTGAACTCGACCTGCAACTTGACGTTTTTCGCCACCACGGCGAGGGTCGAACCGAGTTGATCCACCAGCACCTTGCGCGCTTCGCGCAGGTTGTCGATGTAGGCGTAGTTGCCGTCACCGGCATCGGCCAGTTGTTCCATCAGGTGTTCATTGTAGTTATCCACACCGAAACCCAGGGTGGTCAGGGAAATCCCGGTCTTGCGTTTATCCACAGCCATTTGTTTCAGGCTGTCGAAGTCACTGATGCCGACGTTGAAGTCGCCATCGGTGGCCAACAGGATGCGGTTGATGCCTTTGGGGATGAAAGCCTGCTGCGCCATCTGATAAGCCAGTTCGATACCTGAAGCGCCCGCAGTCGAGCCGCCGGCGGTCAATTGCTCGATGGCTGTGCGAATTTTCGCTTTTTCCCGTCCGGAAGTCGGCTCCAGCACCACGCTGGATTCGCCGGCATACACCACCAGCGACACCCGATCCTGCTCGCGCAATTGATCGACCAGCAATTTCAGGGTGCTTTTGACACGCGGCAAGCCTTCGGGGCGGTCCATAGAGCCGGACACATCCACCAGAAACACCAGGTTCGCCGGGGCCAGCTCCGCCACCGCACGGTCGGAGGCCTTGATGCCGATGCGCAGCAAACGGGTGTGCGGGTTCCACGGTGAAGCGGCCAGTTCGGTGGTCACGCCGAAGGGCGAGCCATCGCTCGGCAGCGCGTAGTCGTAGGGAAAGTAATTGACCATCTCTTCCAGCCGCACCGCGCCTTCCGGCGGCAGGCGACCCTGGTTGAGCAGCCTCCGCACATTGGCGTAAGCGCCGGTGTCGACGTCGGCACTGAAGGTCGAGACAGGAGTTTCGGCGACGCTGTGGATCGGGTTGTCGGCCAGGTTGGCGTACTGTTCGCGCTGTTCGTCGCGATAGCCTTGTGGATAACTTTCACCGGCCGGCATCGGTGCAAAACTGGCCATCGGCGCGGCCAGTGCACTGCGCTTGGCCATCGCGCTATCGGCCATGACCGCTTCGGGCTGCACGGAGGATTTCAGCTCGGCCTGCGCTGGACACGGCGCGACGGTGGTTTCCGGGCTGGAGGAAACGCCGCAACCGGCAACCACCAGCAACACACTGGCAGCAAGGGGGCGCAGAAGCGTGGAAGGAAGGGACATGGGGGCTGACCTCGGGGAAGAATTGATCCATTCATCCCCTGAGACGGGCAGCCCTTTCAGTTCGGGTTAAACCTCGCCGAATTTTTTTTCAGCGGTGATAACGCCGCACCGCACTGCTGTTGCGCAGCACGTGGCCTTTGATCTTTTCCATCAGCTGGGCGCGGGTCAGGCCGGCGGGCAAGGCGTCCGGGGCCAGATCCAGGGCGTAGATCTGGATGATGTAGTGGTGCGCGCTGTCGCCCACCGGTGGGCATGGGCCGATGTAGCTGGTGGTGCCTTTGCTGTTGGTGCCACCGACGCCTTCGAGGGCCGATTTGGCGCCGACACCGGCCGCAATCTGCCGGGTCGTGGCCTTGATCCCGTAGTGAATCCAGTGATCGACGCCCGAGCCTTTCTGGCCGTCCGGATCGTGCATGACGATGGCGTAGCTCAGGGTTCCGGCCGGGCCGGCATTCCAGCTCAGGGCCGGCGACTGGTTCTTGCCGCCGCAACCGGCCGCATCGCTGGCCGCCGCCGAGGTGAACAGGCGGTTATCCGACACGCCGGGAATGCTGAGGGTGAAACGCTCCTGGGCCTGCGCCGGAAACTGCACGCAAAGGGCGACGGCAACGGCCGCCAGCCAAGGGTTGAGAGAGGTCAATCGGGTCATTCCGGGAGCACCTTGTGCAGTTGGGCCTTCGTCGGCCTGCAAACTATAGCCGTACCGTTCGTGCCGTGGCAGTGGCAAATGGCTGAACCTCGCAATGCAGCCCAAACTCGTAAGAGAAATGCCTGTGAGGAGCACGACCATGACCCTGCACCGTGTCGCCCGTTTCGCCGATGTGCCTGAAGACCGTGGCCTGGAGGTAAAAATCGGCGACTGCAAGATTGTTCTGCTGCGCGTTGCCGGCCAATTGCGCGCCTTTCAGGGGCAATGCCCGCACGCCGGCGCGCCGCTGGCGGAAGGCGCGTTGTGCCACGGCCGGCTGATCTGCCCGTGGCACAAGGCAGCCTTTCGCACCGAAGATGGCGCCTTGTGCGAGCCTCCGGCACTGGACAGCCTCAAGCGCTATCCGCTGGAACTGCGCGGTGACGAGGTGTGGGTCGATGACCAGCCGCTGCCGGATCCGCACACCCCGCCGCAGGACGATCCGCGCACCTTTGTCATCGTCGGCGCCGGTGCCGGGGGAACGGCCTGTGCCGCCGCCCTGCGGGAAAAAGGCTTCGGCGGGCGGATCGTGCTGATCGACCGCGAGCCCGGCGCCGGCTACGACCGCACGGTGCTGAGCAAATTCGTGCTGTCCGGGGAAATGCCGGCGGCGGAAACCCCGCCGCTGCGCGATGAAGACTTTTACCGCGAGCAGCACATCAACCGGGTTTCTGGCGAGGTCACCGGGCTCGATACCGAAGCCAAAACCCTTCACCTGAGCGATGGCCGCACACTGCATTACGACGCGGCGGTGCTGGCCACCGGCGCAACGCCCAACACGCTGGAACTGCCCGGCGCAGAGCTGCCCCAGGTGTTTGTCCTGCGCTGCAAAGCCCAGGCGCAATCCATCATGGACACTGCTCAACCGGGACAGCGTGCGGTGATCATCGGTGACAGCTTCATTGCCCTTGAATGCGCTTCGGCCCTGCGCCAGCACGGTCTTGAGGTGACGGTGCTGGCGCGTCACGCAATTCCGTTCGCGGCGCAGTTCGGAGAAGCCGTCGGCAAGGCGATCCGGGCGCTGCATGAAGAGCACGGCGTGAAATTCATCAGCGAACACCAAGCCCGGGAGATCACCGGCGACGGCAAAGTCGAGGCGGTGTTGCTCGACAATGGCCTGCGCCTGTCGGCGGATCTGGTGTTGGCCGGAATCGGCGTGCATCCGGCCACCGAGGCCTTTGGCGACCTGCCGCGCGAGAAGGATCAATCCTTGCGAGTCGATGCCGGCCTGCGTGCCGCCGACAGTCTGTGGGCGATTGGCGACATCGCCACCTTTCCGTTGAACGGCCAGGCGCAGCGCATCGAGCACTGGCGCCTGGCCCAGCAGCACGCGCGGATCGCCGCCGCCAACCTGCTCGGTGGCGATGAGCATTACCTCGATGTGCCGTATTTCTGGACCTGGCATTTCGGCCGTAACTACGACTACCTCGGTCACGCCGAGCGGTGGGACGAAGTCGAATTTATCGGCGAACCCGAACAGCCGCCGTTTATCGGGCTGTTCGGGAGCAAGGGCGTGGTGGTGGCGGCGATCGCCTGTGAGCAGGAGCGGGCGATGGCGCTGCTGGCCGAACGCATGAAACAACCCCTGCCGATGGATGAAGCCTGGCGGCTGATTCGCGCCGTCAGGTGATCCGGTTCAGCGGCTCGCGGTTGTCGTCGTCCTCGGCGCCCAGAAAGATCACCCGAGGATGCTCCAGCGGCGCCAGCGGTGGCGGCAGCACTTGCGGCTGAGCCGGCCACAGATGCGGCACCACATGACTGACATCGCCGTCCTGGTCGTTGTGGATGGTCATCACGCCCGGCCCGCGCAGCTTCTGAAAGCGGTCGTCATTCAGTTTGAAGCTGCGGCTCAGTCCCTCATCGTCGACCACCGGGGAGGGCAACCGGCGCTGGGCGAAGCTTCGGCTCTTGCGTTGCTGATAACGCGCCCAGCCGACCAGGATCACCGCGTTGACCACCGCCACCCACAGATAAATCTGCAAGGTGCCGAGGGCTTCGAACGCCGAGTTGTCGAGGCGTGGCCCACCTTCGTGAGTATCAATCAGCGGCCACAGACCGCGTACCAGCAGATACAGCAGGCCGATCCAGGCCAGCACGGTGAAGAACGCATCGAGCAGCACCAGAAGCGGTCGTTGCCGGGTCCGGATAATTTTCATTTGATAACCTCCTCTTCATCGTCCCCGAGCGGCTTGATACCCCGGTCGGGACTGACCCAGCGCGCACGTTTCTGGTGTTGGCCGAACAAGACTTTGGGGAAACTGACCAGCGTGGTCAGCAGGCTGACGAGCCAGAACGCGATCGGGTACCACACCACCCAGAACATGGTCCTGCCCAGTCCCGGCTCATAACGCCGGTCGATGACGATGCTGACCGCGAACTGCACCAGGCAGACAAAGGCCAGCAGCAAACCGGTGAAGGCTGGCGGCATCAGGTGATCGACGGCAATCGCCTCAGGCATGACCACGAACTTGCCGACGGCCCAGAAGATCACCGACAACAGGAACGTGAACGCCCAGCCGGTCGACAGGCAGTATTCGAACAGCAGCGGCCACAGGTAACGGTGACGGTACTGCCAGATCCCGCGAATGTTCTTGAACAGCACCTCGGCACCGCCCTGGGCCCAGCGCAGGCGCTGCTTCCACAGACCGCGCAGGGTTTCCGGCATCAGGATCCAGCACAGGGCACGGGGCTCGTAGAAGATGCTCCAGTGATCCAGTTGCAGCTTCCAGCTGATGTCGATGTCTTCGGTGATCATGTCCGGGCTCCAGTAGCCGACCCGGTTCAGCGCCGTGCGGCGGAACGCGACGATCACCCCCGACACCGTGAAGATCCGCCCGAACACCCGTTGGGTGCGCTTGATCAGCCCGATGATCGACGAGAACTCGCCGACCTGAACCCGCCCGACCAGGGTCGAGCGCGTGCGGATCCGCGGGTTGCCGGTCACCGCACCCAGTCGTGCGTTGTCGAGCATCGGCGCGACGAGGTAAGCGGCGGTATTCGGCGCCAGCAGCGCATCACCGTCGATGCACACCAGATATTCGCTGCGCGCTGCGATGGCGCCCATGCGCAGGGCCACGGCCTTGCCCTGGTTTTCCGCCAGGTGCAGCACCCGCAGCCGTGGATCTTCCTTGGCCAGCGCATCCAGCACTTCGGCGGTGTTGTCTCTGGAGCCGTCGTTGATCGCGATGACTTCGATGTTCGGGTAGTGCTGCGCCAGCGCCGCGTGAATGGTGTCGGCGGCGTTATCGCCCTCGTTGTAGCAAGGAATCAGAATCGAAATCAGCGGTTCGCCTTCCAGCGGTGGCGGCAGGGTGTCGTCCTTCCACGGCCAGTGCCGTTCCCAGTGCAGCCAGAAATACAGGCCACCGGAAATCCACAACCCGGACATGAACAGCGGGTAGAAGAACACGAAGTCCATCAGAAATTGCCCGGTGACCAAGAAGATCAGCCCCAGCGGAACGCCGAGGACGAGCGCCAGAACCAGCAGGGCCAGCAATCTATCCAGCATGTCATGGGTTCCATTTGTTGGAGAGCGCAGGCCGTACCGTTTTCAGGTCAGGCAGGTTCTCGAGAAAGTTGTCCGGGTAGTAGCCAAAGCTGGTGGCGCCCTGACGTTTGAGGCGGCTCATCCAGTCGGCCAGTTGCGCGCCGTCGATGTCGGCCTGGTCCTTTTTCGTCCAGTCCCGGGCCTGCAGTTCGAACACCGTGCGCTCCAGCGCACCGGGGCGCTGTTTGATTTTCGCCACCAGCGCTTCAAGCCAGGGGCCGGATTGCGCACGGGTCTGTTTTTCCATGAGTGGCATGGCCATCGGCGCCGTCCAGTCGTAAGTCCCGAGGAAGTCGTCGAGGTTCTGCGCAAACCACGCTTCGCTGTGCGGATTGAGCACCGGCTCGGCGAAGATGTTGCGTGCGGTGAGCACTTGCGGGCCACGAATCGCGCGCACCCTGGCGGTCAGTTCGTTGGTGAAGTCGATCAGGTAACGGCTCTTGAAGCGCGTCCAGCGCTGCATCACCGCCGGATCGTCACGCAGGGCAGCGATCGAGCCCGGCAGGCCGTTGGCGGCATAGGCCTTCAGCGCTTGAGGGCCGGCGTCTTCGAAGTCCGAGAGCACCGCGTCGTCGTGGTAGAGAATGCCGTCGACCGAGGTCAGGCGCGCCACGTCTTCGTAGATCTCGCCGATGATCCGCCGCACTTCGGGATCAAACGGCGAAAGGCGTTTGTATTGATCCTGGTCGATCGCAGTCGTGCCGGTCTTCGGATCCCAGCGCGTCACCCGTGGCAGCTTCGAATCCAGTTCGAAACTCAGCACCGGCATCCAGGCAAAGACCTTCACATGAGCCCGGGTGCGCAATTGCCAGGCGACGCGGTCGAACAGGTCGGCGCGCATCGGCAGATGACGGTTGGGGAAGTACAGCGAATGCACCAGACCATCGCCCTTCGGATCGGCGAAGGCTTGCAGGAACACGGTGTTGGCGCCCATGTCGGCCATGCGCTGGATCAGTTTGCCAAGGTTGATTTCCTGCTGCGCCGGGTCCGGGTCGTAGACGTTGTCCAGATCCACGTGCACCACGCGCATGGTGAAATCCGATTGCACGCCGACCACGCTGTTGGCGAAGTGCTCGCCGTCAGGGTCGGAAGCCACCAGGAAACGCGGCCCGCTCATCAGGTTGTCGAGAGCATCGAGGCCGTCATCGAGGGTCAGGGCCATTTCATAGCCTTCCTCGCTCACCACGGTCAGCGACGTGCCGTCCGCCGTGCCGTAAGGCCAGACCCAAACGCGCGGTTTCTTCCCGGTGTTCTTGCGGATCTTCTCCGAGATCGCCTGCACGTCGGCGCGGATCCGCGCCTGGAAATCGGCTTCGGATTCGTAGCGCTTGCTCACTGGATCGTAGCGTCGGGTCGCGGCCGCCGGCTGCAGGTTGCCTTGCGGGTTGGCGAGGATGCCTTTGTGGCTGGCGTCGGTGTGCGCGGCGATTTCCACCAGTCCCGATTGCGAGATTTCCCGCACCTGAGCCCAGGTCAGGAAGTCCGAGCGCGGACGCGGCGTGCCAGCGAAGTCCACCGGTTGGTTCAGCGGGGTATCGATCCAGGTGCCGACCGGCGCCAGCAGCGCATGCCAGTTGTAGGCGCGCAACACCGGCAGCACACGTGTGTAGAAGCTTGAGTAACCGTCGTCGAAGCTGAGCAGGATCGCCTTGGGCGGCAGTTCCGGCCCGCCTTTGCGCGCGGCCATGATCTGATCGACCGTCACCGGTTTGTAGTTGTTCTCCCGCAGCCAGGCGAGTTGCTCAAGCAGGCGCTCGGTGCGCACCGCCACCACCGCCTGATCGGGATCACGGTCTTCGACGTCGTGGTAGGCAATGCCCAGCACGTGGTTTTTCGGCCAGGGCTTTTCATTGGCTGCCAGCGGTCGCTCGGACGGCGGCACGAAGGCCGGGGCTTGCTGGGCGCAGGCGCTGACCAGCAGCACTCCCAGCAGGAGGATGAAACGCGAAATCAAAGGCATCTTCAAACTCTTCTAGAAGCGGAAAGTGAGGTCGACGAGCAGACGCAGATCGGTTTCCCGGTCCCCGTCGTAGGGCCGGTTGATCACGCTGAACAAACCGCCCACCTCGAACACGTCGTTCCACGCGTAGCGCTGGCCGTAACCGAGCAATGCCATGCCGCCGGTGCCGTGATCACGCTGGCTGTAAGTCCCCGCGCCGGCCTGGAATTGCTGGCTCCAGACCGTTTCGTAGCGGTGGTACAGCACGTGATTGACGTTGAGCAACGGCATGACGCTGAAGTCCGACTTCGGGTTGAAGTACGGCACGTCATCGGACTTGGAGTTGTGGCTGGTGCCCACTTCCAGGCCCGCATCGACTTGCAGGTTCGGCGCGCTGTAGACGCCCTCTTTGCCGGTCAGCAAGGCTTCGACGCGGTTGTTGCCGTCGCTGAAGTGCGACGGGCTGACCGCCAGCCGCCACTCGCGGCTCTCGTTGGCGCGCCAGCGGATGAAACCGCTGCCGCCGTTGGCCTTGATGTCGCTGTTCAGTGCCCGCAGCGGGGTCTCGGCCGAGAGGTATTCAAGGCTGCCGCCGTATTGCCAGTGGTCGTTGATATCGCGGGCAATCGCCAGACGCGCGCCCTGTTTGTCGCCGAAACCATAGGAATGATTCGACACCTCGGCTTCAAGGGTCATGTCGCGGGTACGACGCTCCAGACCGACACGCTGGAAACGGTGGTGGCCGGTGCCTTCGGCGAAATCGCCAGTGGCGTATCCGGCTCCGGCGAACACTCGCCAGTCCTCATCGATCGGCGGGCTGTAAAGGGTGGTCTGGATCCCGAAATCGCGGCTGCCGGAGACCGCGCCGGCATCGCCACCGCTGCCGCCGTTGGCCTTGCCGCCGTAGGCTTCGACGCGCAGCTCGGACATGTCGTGCACTTCGCGCTCGCGGGCCAGACGCTGGACCTGACGGTTGTCGGGGAAGCGCGCCACCACATCATCGGTCAGCGCATCCATTTGCCGCCATTCCTGCAAGTCCATCGCGGTGCGGGCCTGCGCGACTTCCAGGCCCATGTCGCGCGGCGCGATGCTCTCGGTTTCCTTGAGCTGGTTTTCCGCGCGGCGCGGCCAGTTGCGGGCCAGGTACAGATCGGCCTGGGCCAGGCGCAGGCCGATGTTGCCCGGCGCCTGATCCACCAGAGTCTGCAAACGCTCTTCGCCGTGAGGCAGGTCGGAGCCATAGGTGCCGGCCTGTGCCGACAGTTGCTGGGCGTCCATCCATTCGTCATTGGGGTTGCCGATCGGCAAGCCCTTGAGTTCGACACGCGGCTTCTGCGCCTTGGCCTGATCTTCGGCGACCTTGCGCGCCTCTTCGGCGCGATCGCTTTCCAGCAACGAGTAATACAGCGCCGTGGTGTCTTCGAGTCGGTCGCCGACATCGGCGTCCGGTGCCGCCAGTACCTGACGGTAAAGATCGGTGGCGATTTCCGGCTGGCGCTGATCCAGATAGGACGCCGCCACCCAGCGCAGGGCATAGGTCGGGATCTTTACGCCTTCACCTTGCAGTTTCTGGTATTCGCTTATCACTTCGGCGGTACGCGCCCGGGCCTTGAGTGCGCCCATGCGGTCGATGCGCCAGCGGGTCACGTCATCGTGGGCGCTGGCGTCCGGGGTCCAGGTGGCGAGCAACTGATCGTAGTCAGCCAGGGCGCGGTCGGCGATCACGTAGCGTTCTTTTTCACTGCGGGTGGCCAGTTCGGCGAGGCGCACGCGTTCGGCGGCCAGATCGCCTTCCAGACGCCGCAAGGTGACGGGATCGATCAGCCCCGGACGCTGCTTCGCCAGACGCAGCGCCGGCTCCGGCAGACGCGCCTTTTGCAGGGCGACCACGTATTCGCGGGCCACTTCCGGTTTGTTGCCGGCGCGAATAAAGGCCTGGTCGTATTCGAACAACGCGTCGTAGGGCTTGCCGGCGCGATTCAGGGCGTAGCCCAGCGCCAGTCGGCGGGAAGGGTCATCGGGTTTGGCGGCGACCAAGGAGCGGGCGCGGATCACCCCTTCGTCGGGCTTGCTGGAGTCGGCCTGGGTCAGCGCCAGACCGAGTTGCAGGTCGGCGTTGTCCGGCTCCAGCGCCAGGGCCTTGTTGTAGACCTGGATCGCCTGATCCCAGCGCTTGAGGTTGCGATAGGCCCGGGCGGTGGCGGTCAGCGCCTGAACGGGTAGCACCCGGTTACGGCCCTGAGCTTCGTAGACCTGAACCACTTCGGCGTCGAGCCCGGCCCAACCGGCGATTTGCAGGTGATCGCTGACCTGCCCGGTGGTGGCCTGGGCCGCAGGCACCTGACGCAGCACCGTCAACGCAGGGGTGTAATGCCCGGCCCGGGCGTCGAGCACCATTTGATCGTAGGCTGTGTCGCCGAACGCGAGCACGGGCCAGAGCAACTGGCTGCACAACGCGACTCGAAACAATGGGCGTAAACCACGATGTAATACAGGAACATCAATACGCGGCATTCGTCAGCATCCTTACATGGCCAGCCGGGTAGCAGTGCCCCCTTTGCCAAATTCGTAACGGAGGCCAGGTCGACTCACCTGGCCAAGCTATCCAAGCAGTCTTGCACGCATGTGTAGATCAATATTCAGAACACAATAATTGTTCAGATTCGTGAGGATGACGGGCCCCGGCTAACCGTTCAGCCGGATGCCAGGCAGCAAAACGCCCGGCGTCTGCGGGTGCAGAGGCCGGGCGTTTCGGTGAAGCGCGGGGCGTTTACTGAGGCTGTTCGATACTGCCGAACTTGCTCATCAGGAAGCCCACGAACTGCTCGACGGTCATCTTCTGGCCGTTGAATTCGACCTGATTGGCGGCGTAATGCAGCTTGGTGACAACGTTGGTGCCATCCAGGGTCGCCAGCTGCGAACCGACGGCCATGCCGGCGAACATGTCGGCACCCGCGCTGGCCTGGTCAACGATGGCCTTGGCATCGGTCTGACCATCGATTTGCGCCTGCACACTGAGCAGATCGACCAGCATCGGCTTGGACACCAGCACATTGATGTCCAGCAGCGCGATCAACTGTTTGCCCAGTTGATCCGGTGGCAGGTCCATCGAAGCCGGCTTGGTCAGGTCGAGCACCAGATTCGCCCGGCTTTCGCCGTTGGCGGTTTTCAGCGACAGGTCTTCCAGCGCCAGTTGCGGCCCGGCTGCCAGCAGTTTCTGCAGGTCGGCCTTGACCTGGGTGGACTCGGCCTCGGTCAGGTTCAGCTCCGGTGCCGGCTGGCCGGCGGCGGCAGCTTCGGCGGCGGCTTTCTCGTAAGGCTGCAGTTTGGTCTGGTAGATCTGCATCAGCGACATGGCCGACGGAATGTCGAGGTTTTTCAGGCTCATGGCCAGGTTGGCCGAACCGATCTTCTTGTCGTTGAGGGTCACTTCAGCGACCTTGTAGTCGGCACGGCCGGAGGCGTTGCTGCCGTTCTCTTCGGTACGATTCTTCATTTCGAAGTTCTTCACACCCAGCACCGACTGCTTGGCGCCGAAGGTGGTCTTGCTGCTGGTCAGTTCCAGGGTGTTCTCGCCGGTGTAGTAGCCGTAGGTGCTTTTGGCGAGATTGCTGGCCAGGGTCAGGCCATTGAGTTCGATCTGCACCGGCGTCTGGTCTTCGGCGACCGTGCTCAGGTGCAGGCTGTCCATGTAACCGTTGGCTTTGACCTTCTGTGCCTGGGCACTGGCGGAAATGTCCATGTTCAGGCCGGAAAACTTCAGGTTCGACTTGTCATCCAGCGCAGTTTCCAGTGGCAGCAGTTCGAGGTTGCCGGTGGTGGACTGGTCGTAGCCGATGTTGACCACGCCTTTGAGCGGCGCGGCGCCCTTGGTGGCGGCAAACCATTTTTCGGTGATCGGGGTCTTTTCCAGCTCGAAGTGACTGGTGGCCATGACCGGCAGCCATTTCAGCGACACCAGACGCGAGAACGGCAGCGGGCCGTGTTCGATGTGGTCGACGAACAGCAGCTCGACCGGTGCTTCGCCGAACATTTCGCCCTCGCCCTTGAGGCGATAGTGCGCGGTGCTGCTGAAGGTGTTGCGCTCAAGCGATACCAGCTCCAGCGATGCACTGCCGTTGGAGCCGGCCATGGCGGTCTGCAACTCGCTGTTGGCATTGGCGACGGCATTGTTCAGCACGCCTTCGATTTTGGTGCCGGTGTACCAGGCCCCGCCTACGCTGATGGCGCCAATGGCCACAACAATTCCGAGAAGCACGCCTGCTGATTTATTCATGAATGACCTGATCGATTTCCGTGGCTGAAAGTGTGGTCGTCTTCCCTGAACCCGTGACCGGGCCGTGGCGCGACTCCGCTGAATTTAGCGGTGGAGATTAGCACTGGCAGTGCAACGCGGCCCAATGTTTAAAGGTTAAAGAGTGTCGACATGACATGGACAAACAAAAAGATCGCCGGGTTCGGCGATCTTTTCGGGCTCAGGAGTATTGAACCTCGATCTCGTCCAGCTGATGGTCGAAGCTTTTCAGCCGTGCGGTCCAGGTGTACACCAGCACTTCGAAATCCCGGTCGATCACCGCCCCGCCCGGCCCGTCGCTGCGCGGGTCGCAGAAATCCAGCTGATAACGCTCGCGGGCCATGGCCGTGGCGACGTCCGAGAGTTCACGGGCATTGTTGAGCCAGTGCCAGCCGTCGTCGGCGACTTGCCGGTCGAGGGCCAGGCACTGCTTTTTCAGGGCTTCGAGGCTTTTTTCCAGCGGCGTGCCGGTGAGTTCGCCCATGACTTCGGCGAAGGTGCGCCCCGGCTGCCAGTAGCCGCCCCAGAAATAGCGGTCGAACACGGTTTCGACTTTGCGCAGCGCGACTTTGGTATCCCAGATCAGCAGCAGCGTCTTGCTTTGCTCGAGCTGGCGTTTCTTGAGTCGTTGGGTCTGCACCAGGGCCGACGCCACGACCACGATCGCCATGACCGCGATCAGCGCCACGGTACTGTCGAGGAAGACCATTGCCTTGTCGATCTGATGAGCCAGCATGATGCCGTAGAAATAGGTGGCCGACAGCAGCACCAGGGCTACGAGGGCGCACCAGAAGCCGAGAGCGTAAGGGTTTTTCATTATTGGTTTCCCCTAGACCTGCGCTAGCGATGTGCACTGAAAAGGCGCCTGGTTCGGGGCGCCCTTTCAATACTTCAAAGCATAGCAACGGCCTCAGGGTTTGCTGGCGCTCGAGGCTTGCGTTCGTCCGCTTTCCCAACCGCCGCCCAGGGCGAGGAACAAATCGATCTGGCTCATGGCAACCTGGGTGTTGGCGGCGGCCAGTTGCGCGGTGACGTCGGTGTAGGTGCGGGTGGCCTGCAGGTCGGCGAGGAACGACTCGCGGCCGGCCTGGAAGAAGCGGTGCGTCTGGTCCGCCGCCAGTTTCGCCGACTGCTCGGCATCGGCCAGCGCATCGCGGCGTTGCAGCAGTGCGGAATACTGGGACAGGCCGGTCTGGGTTTCGCGGATGGCGTTGAGCACCACGCCGTCGAAATGCGCCAGCGCACCCTGAGTCGTTGCTTCAGCCTCGCGGATCCGGGCCCGGGCGCCGTTGGTCGGCACACTCCAGCTCAGCGACGGGCCGAAGCCCCAGCGGTTGGTGGACGGTTTGCCAAGGTTATCCAGAATACCGACGGTGCCGATGGTCGCGCCGAAACTGATGTCCGGGTACAGCTCGCCGGTGGCGATGCCGATCCCGGCGGTCGCGGCCGCCAGACGCCGCTCGGCCTGGCGGATGTCCGGCCGACGCTTGAGCAGCGCGGCGCCGTCACCGACTGGCACCAGTTGGGCGATTTTCGGTAGCTCGGCACAGGTCGCGGTGCCGGCCGGAAGTTGATCGACAGGCTTGGCCAGGAGCATCGACAGACGGAACAACCCGGCCTGACGCGCCGCTTCATAGCGCGGCATGTCGGCGCGCAAGGATTTGAATTGGGTCTGCGAGCGGGTGACCTGGGTTTCGTCGCCGCGCCCGGCGTCGCGCAGGCGCTGGATCAGGGTGGTGCTCTGGGATTGCAGGTCGAGGGAATGTTGGGCGATTTCCCGCTCCTCGTTCGCCGCGCAGACCTGGGTGTAGGCCCGAACCACGTCGGCGACCAGAGTGATGCGCGCGGTGTCGGCAGCGGCCTGGGTCGCGTCGGCGTTGGCCTTCGCCGCTTCGATCCCGCGTTGCAGCGTGCCCCACAGGTCGAATTGGTAGGACGCGCTGATACCGATATCGCCAATGTTGGCCACCGGCACTTTTTCCGGCAGCAGGAATGCCTCGCCGGATTCCTGCAAGCGCTGGGCGCCCATTTTCACGCCGCCGCTCCAGCCACCGGCCGCCTCGGCCTCATCGACCTGCGCACGGGCCCGCGACAGGTTCGCCGCCGCCACCCGCAGATCGGTGTTGGACGCCATGGCCTGCTGAACCAGTTGATCCAGACGCGGCTCCTGATACAGCCGCCACCAGTCCGCCGGCACCGGGGCCGACACCACCGGTTTGCCGGCCACCGCCAGGTCGCCCTGGAAATCCTTGCGCTGGATCGCCGCGTCTTCGGGCACGTGGTAGTCCGGCCCGACCATCGAGCAGGCCGACAGCATCATGCCCAGCCCGGCGACCATCAGGGCCCTGTTCATTGCGCGGGCTCCTGCGGTTGATCGTCGGTGATCGACACGGTGGCGGTACGCCCGGCGATCATGCGGAAGTCATCCGGCACGTCGTCGAAGGCAATGCGCACCGGAATCCGCTGCGCCAGACGCACCCAGCTGAACGCCGGATTGACGTTGGGCAGCAGGTTGCTGCCGCTCGAACGGTCACGGTCTTCGATACCGGCAACGATGCTTTCGACATGCCCGCGCAAGCGAGCGCGGTCGCCAATCACGCGGATATCCACTGACTGACCGATGTGGATACCGTCGAGTTTGGTCTCTTCGAAATAACCGTCGATGTGGAACGAATTGCTGTCGACCACCGACAACACCGGACGCCCGGCGGTGACGAATTCCTGCGAGCGTGGCGCACGGTCATTGACGTAGCCGTCCACCGGACTGCGGATCACCGAGCGGTCGAGGTTGAGCTGAGCACTGTCCACCGCCACCAGCGCTTCGGCCAGGGCCGATTGCGCGCGGGCCACTTTCGACAGGCTTTCTTCCAGCTGTTCGGCCGGCACCAGATTGCCCAGACCACGGTTACGCTTGGCTTCACGCTGCGCCTGGGCGAGGGTTTCTTCGCGATCGGCTACCGCGGCCTTGGCCTGGCGCAACGCCAGTTTGAAACGGTCCTGGTCGATGCTGAACAGCACCTGGCCGCGCTTCACCAACTGGTTGTCCTTCACTTCGACCTGCTGGATCAACCCGGACACGTCCGGGGCGATCTGCACGATGTCGGCGCGAATGTGGCCGTCGCGGGTCCAGGGCGCGAACATGTAATACATCACCATGCGCCAGACCACGACGACGGCGAAAGTCACGATCAACAGCGTCAGGACGACGCGACCGAGGGTCAGAAACGGTTTTTTCATGTCATCAGGTATCGACTGAGTGAATCCACGCCGTACAGCATCACGGCGTAGAGAGCCACGTTGAACAATGCCCGGTGCCAGACCAGACGGTAGAAATGCAGGCGTGTGAGCACGCCGTGTACCAACACAAACAGCACATAAGTGATGCCCATCAACACCAGCAGGGTCGGCAGGAAAATGCCGCTGATATCCAGATCACCGATCATAGGGGCGCTCCTTCGGGCAGCGGTTCTTCGGGCTCTGCGTTGGAAACGAATTCCACGCCGGGCAACAGCGCCAGGCGCAAGCCGCTCAAGGCGTGCAACAGGTTGAGTCGGGTTTCTTCATCGCCGTGGCCATTGAGCGCACGGCGGGTGCGATCCATGGTCATCAGCAAGGCGCTTGGCGCCGGCAGGCGTTCGCCGGCCTTGAGGCAGGCCCGGAAATATTCGCCGACCTCTGCCACCACTTGTTTGAGCAACGCATTCGGCGCGCCCGTCACTCGCGGCGTGTAGGCGAGCAGGTCGAGCAGGTTCAGCCCCACGCGCACTTCGCGCATGGCGATGCCGGTGTCCTGTCCCGTCAACGCCAGACGCGGCAGGTGCTGCATCAGGCGGTCGAGCAGTTGCACGCCCAATTGCCGGTGCTCGGCGAGGTTCGCCGGTTCGGTCATGTTGACGATGTCTTTCCAGCTGAAACGAGTCAGACGCTTGGCCGCCAGCTCGGCGCCGAACGGCCGGGCGATCAGGGTCCAGATAAACGCGAACAACAACCCAATCGGGCCCGCCAGGTTGGAATTGACGAAGGCAAAGAAGTCCGCGTCGTAAGCACCGGAAATGCTGATGAACGACGAGGTGTTGACCAGCGTCAGCAGCATGCCGAGGTAGAAGCGTGGCTGCACCGTCAGGGTGCCGACACAGACGAACGGCACTGCGAACGCCAGCACCAGCATCGGAAAGTCATGCAGGTTCGGCAGCACCAGAAACAGGTACAGGCTGGCGAACAGCACCGACATCCCGGTCCAGAAAAAGAACCGGTAGATCTGCGGCGCCGGGTCGTCCATCGAGGCGAAGAAGCTGCACGAGACCGCCGCCAGAATCACCGCGCTGCCACCGTCGGTCCAGCCCAGCAGGATCCACAGTACCGAAGCGACGATGATCGCCAGAATGGTCGAGGCCACCGAATACAGCATCAGCCCACGATCCAGGAATGGCGTCAGGCGACCCAGGCGCCAGTGGCGATAGACCGCGCGCCAGCTGTCCTGGCGCTCGCACAGGATCGCGTCCTGCAGACTGCGGCAGTCCTGCCACAGATCGATGAATTCGCCGAGGCGGTACAGCGCGTTGGAAAACAGCAACTGTTTGCGATCTTCGAGGGCTTCTGCGCTCGGTTGCAGCGCTTCGAGTTGATCCCGCAGGGCTTGCCAGCGGCCGAGATCGGCGTCTTCGTGGGCGAGCCATTCGCGGGTCGCCGTGAGCAGCGGCGCGAACTTTTCCACCAGCTCCGGCGTGCGCCGTTCGAGGGCGTAAAGCGAATCTTCAAGGGCATCGATCACCGGCAGCAGGTGAATCATCCGGCCGCGCAGTTCCTTGGTGTTGCGTACGGTTTGCGGCCGCGCACCTTCGTGCGGCAACTGACCGATCATCAATTCCAGGCTGTTGAAACTGCCGACCATCGCCATGCGCAGGGCTGCGACCTCTTCGGGCTGCACGTCGCGGCTGAGGAATTTCAGACTGTAAGTTGTGGCGTCGGCGAACCACTTGCCCACGGCATCGTTGAACACCGGTGCCAGGCGCCGTGGCCAGAACATCGCGCCGACCACCGCCGCCACGGCGATGCCGAGAAAGATCTCTTCTGTCCGCGACTCAGCCACGTCCCACACCGCCAGCGGGTTATCCACCACCGGCAGGGCGATCAGCGGCAAGGTGTAGCCGGCCAGCATCAGCGCGTAGTTGTTGGCGGTGCGCAGGTGCAGGGACAGGAACAGCAGAATCCCCGTCCACAGGGCGATGACCACCACCAGCACATAAGGGCTCTGGACGAACATTGGCACGAACAGCACCGCCGCCGCTGCACCGAGAAACGTGCCGATCGCGCGATACAGCGCCTTGGAACTGGTCGGGCCGAGGAACGGGCTGGAAACGATGTACACCGTGGCCATCGCCCAATAAGGACGCGGCATCTGCATGAGCAAAGCGATGTACAGCGCGGTCATCGAGGCCGCGAACGTGCGGACCCCGTAGAACCAGTCCCGCGCGGGGGGCATGCCGGAAAAGAACCCGTTCACGGATTGATCACCGATGGCGGAGTGGCCGCCTCAAAAGCTCTCAGTACCCGAAGCGTAGCCTCCAGATCGCGCTGGTCGATGCCTTCGAGCACTTCATGACGCAGACGCACCAGTTGCGCCTCCACCGCTTGCACCAGCTCACGGCCGGTGTCGGTCAGGCTCAGGCATTTGGCGCGACGGTCCTGGGCATCTTCGGTGCGGCAGACAAATCCGGCGTGACACAACTGATCGAGCAGGCGCACCAGCGACGGCGACTCCATCCCCGCCGCCTGCGCCACCTGCACCTGGCGCACACCCTCGCCCAGCCGCCCGATCATCAACAACGGGACGGCGCAGGCTTCGGAAATTCCATAGTTGACCAGCGTGGTCTGGCAGATCTTCCGCCAATGCCTGGCGGCCACCACCATGGCACTGCTGATATTCATCTGGAGAGCGTCGAGGTTATTCGGCACGAGGGAATGCACACACTGTTAGTTTGCTAACTATCAATATCGCATTGGTGGGGAAATTCAGTCAAGTTTTGAAACAAATTGCTTTCAGCACAAGAAATGTCCCTCGCTGAAACTACGCCAACACCGACCTCCGAGAGCACTGAACCATGACGAAGAAATTCACGACCGAGAACACGAATTCCGGACAACATCCGATTGAACGTCTGCCCGACACATCTGCGTACGCGACATTTGTAGAGCAAAAAGTAAGAATCGCTCGTGAGTCAATGGCCTGCGGATTCGGTTTATCCAATCTTGAAGTTGAAGCGACGTTCTCTTCCTTGAGAGCTATGACTGCCAAGGACTAGGTCCGGTCTTTACCCCGCCCGCCCCTTCCTCAACATCACATCCAACTGATCCACCACCTCCGCCCAATCCGCATCATCGAGAATCTCGTCACGCAGGAAATCCGCCTGGCTCTTGCTCCAGAAAAACGCGTCGCACAGGTGCAGTTCGGGTTTGAGCGGGGAATGGGTGGCGATGAACTGGTCGATGCTGACCGGGTCGCTGTCCAGGCCGAGTTGCTTGAACAGGGATGGGAGGCTGTGCGTCGGGTTTTCCATGTCGAAACTCCTGCGAGATTTATAGGGTGTGAAAGATTTTTTGCGAGCAGGCCCGCTCCCACAGGTCTAGCGCAGAACCTGCGGGAGCGAGCTTGCTCGCGATTGGCGACGACATAGACGCTAAAAAAGCTACTGACTCAACTCCCGCACCTGCGCATGCGGCACCATTTTCAGGAATTCGGGCATGCTCATGTGCAGCAGGTTGTTATGGTTGCCGGCTTCCAGGTAGATGTCTTTCTGCCGGGTCAGCAGCGGGTCGATGACCATGTCCAGGCCGTAGGAATCGCCCAGTGGCGGTACGGCGCCGCGTTCGCAGTCGTCGAAAATGTGCGCCAGATTGCTTTCGCGGGTGATTTGCCATTCGCCGCTGCTGCGCACCTTGCTCAAGTCCAGGTGGCGGCTGGCGGGCAGCACCGCCATCAGGTAATGCCCGTGACGGTCGTCCAGGATCACCGATTTGGCCACCCGCTCTGCGGCGATCCCGGAGACCCGCGCCGTTTCCAGGCTGCTGGACGAGTGCGGGTGGGTGACGATGTCATATTCGCATTGCGCCCGGTTGAGGCTGCTCTGCACTTTCCTGGCCATACGCATGATGCACCTCGGTGCCCGCCGACGCTGTGCGGCGGACGGTAATGAAACGCTGCGACTGTCCTTGAAAGTCTAGTCCGGCAAGTCACGAGCACCGGGAAATCCGCCCACTGGCGGGGCGGGAGAATTGATCGAAAATCATCCAGCCGCAGCCTCAACTAGACTGTAAGAACCAGTCCTGACTCTCGCGGAGGGTCACGTGAACATCCGTTGCTGTGCGCTTGCCCTGTTGCTGCTGAGTGGATCGGTGATTGCGGCGGACAACCCGTTTACCGCCGCCAGCCCGGTCGGTCTGTGGCTGATCATCCTGGGCATCACGTTTCTGATCGCCGAAGCCGCGCTGCCCAACTACGGGGTGATCGGCCTCGGCGGCATCGTCATGTTCGTGATCGGCGCGCTGATCCTGAGCAACGCCGAACTGCCGGTACCGATGATGATCGGCCTCGGGCTGGTCAGCGCGCTGTTGCTGATCGCACTGCTGATCCGTGCCCTGAAAACCCGACCGCGCCACCCGGTCAGCGGCGATGCCGGCCTGCTCGGCAGTGTCACGGCGGTGACCGTGGTGCAACCGGAAGACAGCCGCAACGGCTGGGTGCAGTTGCAGGGAGAACGCTGGCAGGTGCTGAGCGCCACGCCGCTGCACACCGGGCAACCGGTGCGGGTGGTCGGGCGCAAGGGTCTGTTGCTGCAAGTGGCCGCGACTGACGCGGCACCGCTCGGAGAGTGATCATGGGTCTGCAAATCGGTTTTGTCGCGCTGCTGCTGTTGCTGATCGCCCTGGCTGGCTCGACGTTCCGCATCCTGCGCGAATACGAACGCGGGGTGGTGTTCCAGCTCGGACGCTTCTGGCAGGTCAAGGGGCCGGGGCTGATCCTGCTGATCCCGGTGGTGCAGCAAATGGTCCGGGTCGACCTGCGCACCATCGTCCTCGATGTACCGCCGCAGGATGTGATCACCCGCGACAACGTATCGGTGAAGGTCAACGCGGTGCTGTACTTCCGCGTACTCGATCCACAGAAAGCGATCATCCAGGTCGAGGATTTCCTCATGGCCACCAGCCAACTGGCCCAGACCACCCTGCGCGCGGTGCTCGGCAAACATGAGCTGGACGAACTGCTGGCCGAACGCGAACGCCTGAACATCGACATCCAGCAAGTGCTCGACGCCCAGACCGACGCCTGGGGGATCAAGGTCGCCAACGTCGAAATCAAGCACGTCGACCTCAACGAATCGATGGTGCGCGCCATCGCCAAACAGGCCGAAGCCGAACGGGAACGGCGAGCCAAGGTGATCCACGCCGAAGGCGAATTGCAGGCCTCGGAAAAACTTATGCAGGCCGCCGAAATGCTTGGTCGCCAGCCCGGCGCCATGCAACTGCGCTACATGCAGACCTTGAGTTCGATTGCCGGAGACAAGAGCTCGACCATCGTCTTTCCGTTGCCGATCGAATTGCTCAAGGGGATGGCGGATCTGTCGGCGAAATCGTAAGCGCGCGCAAGCGTTCCAGCGCGGCATAGGGCGCACGGGCGCAATCTTCGATCCGTGCCTGCAACAGCGCCGATGCCTCGCGGCGTTTGTGTTCGCCATCGACGACAAAGGGTTGTGACGGCTGCTTCGCGTGCTGCGCCGTTGCTGTCAGCGCCTGTTCACACTGCGTGGCGCTGAGCCCGAAAAACCGCGCCAGCCGCCCGCTCATCGCGTCGGGCAATTCGCTGTAATTGACCGCCAGCCCGGCAGACTCACGACAATGCACGCACCCGGCCTCCAGCAGACGCCCCAGGCGCCGGGCGATGAAGTCCTCGCGGCCCTCGAACGGCAAATCATCGTCCAGCACACATTCGCCGAGCGCCCCCGGCACCATGTGCAGGCCGGGACGGCGCAGGTGCGAGACGGCGATTTCCAGTGGATCGCGATAGACAAACAGCCACGGCGTATCGGCAAAACACTCGCGCAGCAGCGGCCATTCGCCGATGTTCCAGGCGTCGAGCTTGATGACCAGTCGCTGCTCTGTGCCGCGCCGACGCTGACCGTACGCCGAGAGCAGTGCGACGATGGCCGCGCGGCGCTCTTCGTCCGGCAGATCGCTGCGCAACAAGGCATCAAGGGGCGGCGGCTCCGAGACCACGATGTGATCATCGAGCCGGGCGAGCATCTGGCTGATCAGCGTCGAGCCACACCGCGAGGCGTGCAGGATGAACGCGCTCGGCAGCAGCCCCGGACTGAGCGTTTGCCAATGCATGAGCGCCGACAAGGGTGTTTGCCGGCGAAACGCCTGATTGAACGGCAGGTGCAACGCGTCTTCGACAGCCTCACGAAAAAACGGCTGATGCAGCGGCGTGTCGCCAAACCAGCACCAGTCGACCTGCCATTGCCCGGCGGTTTTCCAGACGCGGATCGGCAACCAGCCGTCGAAATTCACAGGCGCCATTGTTCGTTCCATGACCGACGACCGTTGCGCATCGCCGCCAGCAGTTCTTCCCGGGAAAAATGCAGACCGCGTTCAGCAGCCAGCGTCAGTGTCTGGTCGGTGAATGCTTCGCGGTCCTGCAATGCCTGCAACGCGGCGGACAACAGCGGTTCAGTGACAAGCAATCGTTGAAAGCGCTGAAGCGCTGTTTCCGTGGCATCAGGCAGCGGAGTGCTCGGCAAACCGTTGGCAATCATCTGCTCCAGCCAGGGCGAGGGGCGGCAATCGAGCACCAGATGAACCCGTGCCGTGCGGTCGCGATTGTCGACCCGATGCGGCCGGGCAAGATCAAGAAACCAGCATTCCCCGGCCCTCATCGGCATCCGCTGGCCGTCGAGCCAGAAGTCCACGGCAGGCGGACTGAGCAGCGGAATATGCAGGCGCAAATCGGCGTCCGCGCCCTCAAGGTCGTAGTCGCGATGTTCATGAATCTGCCCGCCCGGCCCCAGTCGCAGCAGCCGCGCACTGACGATGTCCAGTGGCAGATCCCGCAGGGCCTGCTGCCAGCGACGGTCATTCAGCCAAGGATTGCGCTCTACGGGTTCGGCGCTGCCGGGGGACAGTTCGGTCAGCGCATCGGCGGCAGAAATCAGCGCCACGCCGCTCCAGTCGCCGGCGAAATAAGCGGTATTGAAATGACCGCGCCAGGCAGCGTCGTCAATCGCCGCCAACGCCTGCAACAACAATGGCAGATCCGCGCTCAGCGGCAATCGCGAGAACGCCGGCCGGCTCATGCCTTGGGCAACACCGCGGATTCGCCGAGCCAGGTCAGCAACCGGTCCAGACAGGCTTCGACCGTCAGCGTGCCGGTGTCGAGCACCAGCGAAGCCTGGGCCGGCGCCTCGTAAGGCGCCGACACGCCGGTGAACCCGGCGAGCTCACCGCGTCGTGCCCGGGCGTAATGTCCTTTCGGATCACGCTGCTCGCAGACCGTCAGTGCGGCGCTGCACCAGACCTCGCGATAGTCCTCGCCCAAACGGCGGGCAAACACCTCGCGCAGTTCCGCCAGCGGCGCGATCATCGCCAGAATCACGATCTGCCCGTTCTCCACCAGCAACGCCGCCAGCTCACTGGCACGGCGGATGTTTTCCAGGCGGTCGGCATCAGTAAAACCGAGGTCGCGGTTGAGCCCGACCCGCAAGCCGTCGCCATCGAGCACCACACTTTGCAGACCGCGACTGAACAACTCGGCATGCAACGCCTGGGCAAGGGTCGATTTGCCCGCCGCCGGCAAGCCGGTCAGCAGCATTGCCGTGCCGCGATGGCCGTTGCGGGCCTCGCGTTGGGCACGGCTGATGCTGGCGGTCGGCGCCAATACGTCACTGCGCGGAGGCATGGGCCACCGGCAGCGAAATATCCCCTGACGCCCACGCGGCTTCGCGGTTGGCCAGCGCAGTGGCGATCGACTGCACTTCGGTCGACTGCACCTGATCCGGCAGCGGATCGAGGCCGGCGCTGGCGAAGATCTGGCCGTAAGCATTGCGCAGATCGGCGTAGGACAGGTCGCGACGCAGATCGGCCTGCAAGGTGTTGAGCTCGCCCTGAATCAGGTCCAGCTCACCAATGCCGTCGGCCTGACGACGGTTGCGCAACTGACCGACGATTTGCCCGTCGATGTCCGACAGTTGCTGGTTGGTCTTGAACTGGCGCAGCGCCTCCTGATAGTTGGCGTTGGCCACGTAGAGCTGCGCCAGCACTGCAATCGACATCGCCTGACGCCGCGCGGTGGCAACTTCTTCACCGGCCTTGGCCACGTCGATGGCCGCCGGGGCCGAGATCACGTTAAACAGGTTCCAGGTGACCTTCACGCCGTAGTCGGCCCAGCCCTGTTCGACCAGGAACGAGTTGCTGTCGTAATGCCCGCCGGCGGAGAACTCCAGACCCGGCAGCAGACGCAGCATGGCCTTGCGGGTTTCGGCGGCGCTGATCCGGGTCTGGTAATCCTGCTCGCGCAGTTCCGGGCGGCTGGTCAGGGCTTCCTGTTCGAGTTTGCTCAGATCGACCTTGAGTTCCGGGATCCGATAACCGTCATCGGTGGCCAGGGTCAGGTTGGTGCCCAGCGGCAGGTTGATCAGGGTCGCCAGTTCGGTTTTCGCCAGCGACAGCGCGCGGCGCTGTTCTTCCAGTTGTCGGGTCGCCTCGATCAGTGAACGCTGGTAGCCGAGGGACTGCACCGGATCGCCGATGCGCTGTTCGCTCATGCTTTCGCTGTTACGGCGAGCCGTGTCGACCCGCGCCATCAGGCTGTCGATCTGCTTGAGCAGGCGTTCGGCGGCCATCGCCCGCCAATAGGCCGAGCGCACGTCCTGAACGATGGTGTTGATCACCTTGCGCCGGCGCTCCTGAACGATCAGGCGCTGGTCGCCCTGCTGCTTGGCGCTGATGTAGCTGACGCCGAAATCGAGGACGTTCCAGACCATGGTCAGATCGGCGACGTCGCGGTCGCGATCCTGGGAGGTCGACGGTTCCAGAGACTGAGTGCCGGTACGCACACTCTGGCTGCTGGAGGCGCTGACGTTGTTGCGTCCGACGTAACCGGCGTCCAGCGCCATGCGCGGCAGCATGTCGAAACTGGCGAGGTCGAGCTGCCGCTTGGCCAGCGCTTCCTCCATGATTTTCAAGCGGCCTTCGAGGTTGTATTTCACCGCGCGGGCCATCGCCTGGTGCAGGGTCAGCGGACCGCTCAGCGGTTCCTGGCCCTTGTACATGCTCTGCAGGTCAGCTCTGGCCCGTTGCTCGCTGACGCTGCGTTCGATCGGTTCACTGGTCACTGCACATCCGCTGATCGCCAGCGCCAGCAGGCTGGCGCCGAACAACTTCTGACTTTTCTTCATCCCTGGATCGCCCCTAGGTCCCGCACATATGTGAGTTGTTGTGTGTTGTCAGGCCGGCATTTCGCTGATGCCGACCTGTTGCAGTGCAGCGGCCAGGTTGTCGACCCGGTGCTGCTCGCTGTCCTTGATCTGTTGCAGTTGCTGGCCAAGGGTCGGCGCGCCGAACACACCGCGCAGCCCTTGGGAAATATCGCCGCCCTTGATCGACTGGCTGCCGAAGGCATTCAGCGAAGCGCGCTCGGCGCTGCTGTCCTGATTGAACAGACTCGACAGCGTGGTGCTGCCGAACACCCCGCCATCGCCACCGCCAAACCCGAGGAAGCCATGACCGGAGCCGTCACCGCCGTTGTCACTGCTGGTGAACACCTGGGCAATGAAGCTCGGGCTCAGCGCACCGCGATTGATGAAAATATCCCCCAGTGGACGGATGCCGTTGCCGATCACCCGTTGCTCGAACAACGGCGCGAAAGTCAGCGGTGAACCGAGGTCGCCGGTGGGCGCGGTGAAGACGATCGGTTGCAGCGGAACGTTCGGCGGTGGCGGCGGCGCGACCGGATCGCTGCTGCGGAACTCCGGATCCGGTGTCACCACGATCAACGGAGTAGTCGGTGTCACAGGAGGCACAGGCACCGTGTTGATCACGTAATTGCCGGAACTGCTGACGCTGCTGCCGCTGTTGCCCGACAGGTCGCTGACCCCGGCGGTGTTGATGCTGATCGCATTGCTGGCGCTGTTGACGTTGGCGTTCGGCGTCAGGGTCGCGGTCCAGGTCTTGCCACCGTCGCTGCTGCTCAGGTTGGACAAGGTGCCGTTGGCCACGCTGAGGTCCGACAGGTCGAAACCGCTGACCGCTTCGTTGAAGGTGATGGTCACCTGCGAAGTCTGACCGACGCCCAGGTTCGGATTGGCGATCACCACCGTGGCGGTCGGCCGTTCGCTGTCGAGGGCGTAGTTGTTCGACACCGCCACCGTGCTGCCGGCGTTGCCCGCAAGGTCGGTGACGTTGCTGGTGTCCAGCGCGATGAAGTTGCTCGGGTCGGTGACATTCGCGGTCGGCGTGAAAGTCGCGGTCCAGGTCTTGCCGCCGTCACTGCTGGTCAGGTTGCTGAGGTCACCGTTGGTCACGCTAAGGTCGGACAGGTCGAAATTGCTCACCGCCTCGCTGAAAGTGAAGGTCACCGTGGTGCTCTGGCCGATGCCCAGATTCGGATTGGCGACCACGATGTTCACCGTCGGACGGGTCGCGTCGAGGATGTAGTTGTTGGAGATGGCGATGCTCGCCCCGAGGTTGCCCGCCAGGTCCTGGACGCCGCCGGTGTCGATCAGGATCAGGTTGGTCGGATCGTTGACGTTGGCTGTCGGCGTGAAGGTTGCGGTCCAGGTCACGCCGCCGTCGCTGCTGGTCAGGTTTGACAACGAACCGTTGGCGACGCTGATGTCTCCCAGATCGAACCCGATCACCGCTTCGTTGAAGGTGAAGGTCACGGTGGTGGTTTCACCGATACCGAGGCGGTTATCGGCAACCACAATGGTGGCGGTTGGCCGCGCGGTGTCGATGGCGAAGTTGTTGGAATCGGTGGTGCCGATACCGCTGTTGCCTGAGACGTTGGTCACTCCGGCATTGTTCAGGCTGATCAGGTTGGTGGCGTCAGTGACATTGGCAGTCGGGGTGAACGTCGCGGTCCAGGTGATGCCGCCGTCACTGCTGCTGACGTTGCTCAGCGTGCCGTTGGCGATGGTCAGGTCACTGTTGTCGAACCCGCTGACCGCTTCGCTGAAAGTGATGGTCACCAGCGAGGTTTCCCCGGCCTTGAGCGAAGTGTCGGCGACCACGATGGTGGCGGTCGGCACTTGGGTTTGGATCTGATAGTTGGCCGAACTGGTGGTGCCGGTACCGGTGTTGCCGGCCAGGTCGGTGATGCCGGTGTTGTTCAGGACAATCAGGTTGGTCAGGTCGGTGATGCCGATATTCGGCGTGAACGTGGCCGTCCATGTAATGCCGCCGTCGCTCGACGAAACGTTGCTCAGTGTGCCGTTGGCAACGCTCAGGTCGGAATTGTCGAATCCGGTCACGGCCTCGCTGAAGGTGATAGTCACCAGTGCAGTTTCGCCGGGACGCAGGTCACTGTCGGTCATGACGATGGTCGCCGTCGGACGCTGACTGTCGACCGCATAGTTGTTGGAGTCGGTGGTGCCGCTGCCGGCGTTGCCCGCCAGATCGGCGATGCCGGTATTGTCGAGGGTGATCAGGTTGGAGGTGTCGGTGATGCCTGCCGCCGGGGTGAAAGTGGCCGTCCAGGTGATGCCGCCGTCGCTGCTGCTCACTGCGCTCAGCGTTCCGTTGGCGATCGTCAGGTCGGCGTTGGTGAAACCGGTCACGGCTTCGCTGAAGGTGATGGTCACCAGGCTGGTCTGGCCGACGCCGAGCGCCGTGTCGGCGACCACGATGGTGGCGGTTGGACGCACCGTGTCGATTGAATAGTTGTTCGAATCGGTGGTGCCGCTGCCGGCATTGCCCGACAGGTTCTGCACGCCAGTGTTGTCCAGCGTGATCAGGTTGGTGGCGTCGGTGATGTTGGTGGTCGGCGTGAAGGTCGCTGTCCAGGTAATGCCGCCGTCGCTGCTGCTGACCGCGCTGAGCGTGCCGTTGGCGATGGTCAGGTCGGCGTTGGTGAAACCGGTCACGGCCTCACTGAAGGTGATGGTCACCAGCGAGGTTTCGCCGATTTTCAGGCTGGAGTCCGCCACGATGATGGTCGCGGTCGGCACCACGGTGTCGATGGTGTAGTTGTTGGAGTTGGTCGTGCCGCTGCCGGTGTTGCCCGAAAGGTCGGCGATGCCGGTATTGGCCAGGGTGATCAGGTTGGTCGCGTCATTGACGCCCACGTTCGGCGTGAACGTCGCCGTCCAGGTGATGCCGCCGTCACTGCTGCTCACGGCGGTCAGTGTACCGTTGGCAATCGTCAGGTCGGCGTTGGTGAAACCGCTGACTGCTTCGCTGAAGGTGATGGTCACCAGCGAGGTTTCACCGGCAGTGAGATTGCTGTCGGCCACCACGATGGTCGCGGTTGGCCGCACCGTATCGATCGCATAATTGTTCGAATCGGTGGTGCCGCTACCGGCGTTGCCCGCCAGGTCGACGATGCCGGTGTTGTCCAGGGTGATCAGGTTGGTGGTATCGGTGATGCTGGCGCTCGGGGTGAACGTCGCCGTCCAGGTGATGCCGCCGTCGCTGCTGCTGACTGCGCTCAAGGTGCCGTTGGCAATCGTCAGATCGGCATTGGTGAAACCGCTGACTGCTTCGCTGAAGGTGATGGTCACCAGCGAGGTTTCACCGATCCGCAGGTTGTTGTCGGCTACCACGATGGTCGCGGTCGGGCGCACGGTATCGATGGCGTAGTTGTTGGAGTCGGTGGTCCCGGTGCCGGCGTTGCCGTTCAGATCAGCGATGCCGGTGTTGTTCAGCGTGATCAGGTTGGTCGCGTCGGTGACGCTGGCGGTCGGCGTGAACGTCGCGGTCCAGGTAATGCCGCCGTCGCTGCTGCTCACGGCAGTCAGCGTGCCGTTGGCGATGGTCAGGTCGGCGTTGGTGAAACCGGTCACCGCTTCGCTGAAGGTGATGGTCACCAGCGAGGTTTCGCCGATTTTCAGCGCGGTGTCTGCGACCACAATGGTCGCGGTCGGACGCGCGGTGTCGATCGCATAGTTGTTGGAGTTGGTGGTGCCACTGCCGGCGTTGCCGGCCAGATCGACGACCCCGGTGTTATCCAGGGTTATCAGGTTGGTGGTGTCGGTGATGCTGTTGGTCGGCGTCAGGGTGGCGGTCCAGGTAATGCCGCCGTCACTGCTGCTCAGGCCGGTCAGGGTGCCGTTGGCCACGGTCAGGTCGGCGGTGGTGAAGCCGCTGACCGCTTCGCTGAAGGTGATGGTCACCAGCGAGGTTTCACCGGCCGCCAGGTTGGTGTCGGCCACCACAATGGTTGCCGTCGGCCGCACGGTATCGATCGCATAATTGACCGAATCGGTGGTGCCGGTACCGGCGTTACCGGCAAGGTCGGCGATACCGGTGTTGTCCAGGGTAATCAGGTTGGTGGTATCGCTGATGCTGGCGGTCGGGGTGAACGTTCCGGTCCAGGTGATACCGCCGTCGCTGCTGCTCACTGCGCTCAACGTACCGTTGGCGATAGACAGATCGGCGTTGGTGAAACCGGTCACCGCTTCACTGAAGGTGAAAGTCACCAGCGACGTATCGCCGATCTTCAACGCCGTGTCGGACATCACGATGTTCACGGTCGGCCGCGCGGTGTCGATGGCGTAGTTGACGGAATTGGTCGTACCGACACCCGCCACGCCGTCGTTGATCGCGGTCACCCCGGTGTTGTCGAGGGTGATCAGGTTGGTGCTGTCGGTAATGTTGTTGGTCGGCGTGAAGGTCGCCGTCCAGGTCAGGCCGCCGTCGCTGCTGCTCACTGATGTCAGCGTGCCGTTGGCAATCGTAAGGTCAGCGTTGGTGAACCCGGTCACCGCCCGGCTGAAGGTGATGGTCACCAGCGAGGTTTCGCCGATTTTCAGGGCCGTGTCGGCCATCACGATAGTCGCGGTCGGAGGTTCCACGTAGGCGGTGTTGAGCGTGCCCCCGTTGTTGTAGATCGCCGCGAAGGCCAGCGGGACAGAGCCCGTCACGCCGCCGCCCAGTTCCGCGCCGCCGGAACCGCTGCCGGCCGCGTTGCCGCTGATGGCGCTGAAGTTGGCAGCGGTGATCAGTACCGTGCCGCCCTGGTTCCAGATCGCGCCGACACCTCGTCCGCCGTCGCCGCCGTTCAAGTTATTGCTGCCCTGACCACTGCCGCCACCGCCACCGCCGCCCGCGCCGATGTTGTTGCTGATGACCGAGGTGCCGACGATTTTCAGCGTGCCGGTGGAAGCGTTGTAAATGCCGCCGGCTGCATTGCCGCCTGCGCCGCCGACCTTGTCCCAGCCAGCGCCGCCACCGCCACCGCCAATGGAAATGGTGCCGTTGTTGGCTGTGCCGCCGTTGCCGCCGTTACTGTAATAGGACACGCCGACACCACCGGCGCCGCCCGTGGTGGAGCCGCCGCGCCCGCCCATGTGCGTCGCGTCGTAGCCGCCACCGTAACCGCCGACACCACCGCTGCCGGCCTGGCCCCCCAGCGTACCGGTGCCTGGCCCGGCAGTACCGCCATGGCCGCCGCCCTGACCGCCAAGACCACCGCCACCACCACCGGCACCGCCGTAGAACGCACCGGTGACACCCCCGCCACCGCCGCCACCGGCCGCCGCGTTGCCGGTGACCGAGACGTTGTTCAGGGTGAGGATGCCGGCGTTGAAAATCCCCCCGCCCATGGCGCCGGTTGCGCCATAGCCGCCATTGCCCCCGTTGCCCGAGACCAGGCCCCGGGTAATGACCAGACCATCCAGGGTCACCGTGCTGCCGGAGGTGATTTCCACCACTCGGGTCCGGTATTGGCCATCGAGCGTGACGTCGGCAACCCCGTCGTTGTTCAGGTCACCATCAACGGTGATGTTCTTGTTGATCAGCAATTCCGAGGTGAGCTGCACCGTCATCCCGGAGCTGAAGGTCACGATGTCGCCG
Source organism: Pseudomonas sp. V88_4 (assembly GCF_029967985.1). Classification (NCBI taxonomy): domain Bacteria; kingdom Pseudomonadati; phylum Pseudomonadota; class Gammaproteobacteria; order Pseudomonadales; family Pseudomonadaceae; genus Pseudomonas; species Pseudomonas sp. V88_4. The sequence continues at coordinate 66,112 of NZ_JASCAF010000047.1, read as the reverse complement.
TTCTGCGCCGACGCCAGCGCTGCGCGCAGCGAGCCGACCCCGGTGTTGGCATTGTTGGTGGCGGTCCAGGTGGCCAGGCCCCACTGGTATTCGCTCATCGCCTGGGTCGACAACACGTTGGCACTTTCGATGGTGCCGGTGGCGATCTCCAGATCCCAGTCGCCGCCCAAGCCCGTGCGGTTGCTGGAGGCGGCCACGTCGCGGCCGGTCAGCTGCGCCAGCGAGTCGACGAAGCTCAGGCCACGATCACCTTCGGCGGTGTAGCAACCGTAAATCAGGATGTCGCCGCCAGCGTTCATGTCCTTGCCGATTTCCGCCAGGATCGCGCTGCGCTGGGCAACGTTGTCGGCCGACAGATAACTGTTGCCCAGCCACAGGTCGCCGGCATTGCCGTGGGCAATGATCTGCACCGAGCTCACGCCCTGATGCTGATCGAGATAATCGGCGATCTGCTGCAAACCGTCCTTGCCGGCATCGAGCTTGACCACTTGCGTGCCGGGGGCCACGCCCTTGAGCAGGCTGTCGGCATCCTTGACCCTGGAATCGACGAACACCACGCTCTGCCCCGGCACGGCTACCGGGCTGGCGGCGGGCGTGGCATCGGCTTGACCATGGGTGTCCTTGCTGGCGCTCGGGTGGTCGGCGGCCGGCGCTTTCGCGGCGTCGGCGGTGGCATGGCTGTCAGCCTGGGCGGCGGTGTCGGCGACGGTGGCCGCGACAGCGCCGTCGAACAGCATGCGCGGCTCCAGCGACATGATCATGGGCGCCACCAGCGTCCGTTGGCCTTCGGTAACCCGCGACTTTTGCTTGCTCCACCACATGTTGCTCACCCGGACTCGAACACAGTTGTTGACGCATCAATGAAAAACGCCGCGATCAGCTGATCGCGGCGTCGGACTTCATACGAATGACATTGGCAGCGCTGGCTGAGCCATCGAGCCAAAAGGACAGATCGGCGTATTGCTTGAACAGGTCCGGCGGCAGAATCGTGCGCCGGGACTGCAGGGCGACCTTGGGTTTGACCTTGTGCAGGCCAGCCACACCGAGGGCCTGGTCGAACTCTGGCGCGTCGTAGGCCAGGTGCTCGAAATCGTGCTCGAACCAGGGTTCGCCGATGAAGTCGTAGACCAGCCGCAGCACCCGTTCCGGGGCCTGGGTCAGCAGGTCGTAATCGACGATCAACAGCGAATCGGCGTGCTCGCCGTAATAGGCTTCCTTGAGCGCCGCCCAGGCAAAACCCACCAGGCGATTGCGCTGGGCCAGGGTTTCGCAGCGGCTGTAGACGGTGTTGCGCTCGACCGCATCGCCGAACAGCTTGGTGTTTTCGAAAGGATTGGCGCGGTACAGCCGCTCCAGGCTGTCCATCACCCAGGCGACGTTGCGCACACAGGCGATGACTTTGGCTTGCGGGAACAAATCGTTGATGGCCGGCAGTCGCGCAGACCACTGGCGGTTGGTGTCAAACACCACCGGTTTGTCGGCCTTGTCGGCGTAGTAGGAGTCGAACAGGCCGCGTAACAGGCGGCGGCGCATGTCGGTATCAATCACCGCGCCGAATTCGCTGCCGGCACTGCATTGTTCAAGGACACCGGAGAACAGCGCGCCGACCGGACTGGTCATGCCGGCATGAAAGCGCGGGTTCTGCAGAAGGATCGCAGAAAGGAGGGTAGAACCTGAGCGCGGCAAGCCGGAGATAAAGTGGAACTGCTGCAATCCCTTCACCGTATTTGTAAGTCCTTTTGTCTGATGAGCGTAATCCAACAATACCCATTCGACTAGTAGTGTTTTGATATCAAAACAGAGCAAAACGGACTTAAAAACTCAGCCTTTATCGCGAATAAAATGGTGAAGCGTTTAAGTCAGTTCTCTCCCGATCCATCGGGCGTCTGCAGCGAAAAAAGGCGCGCTTTCGCCCCGCCCGCGTGCACCTGATCCCGTAGCTGCCAGGTCGCAGGCAAGGGCAGAAATGGATCGGGGACTTCCACGTCCAGATCACCGATCAACCAGACCCGGGCACTGTCCTTCGGCAGGTCTCCCAACCGATCAAGGTAGACCTCATCGGACACCAGCGTGCCGAAGCCGTAGCGGTTCGGACGGGTCGAGCGCCCTTCGGCTGTGGGCGGCGTAAACAGCCGGACTTGAGCCTCAGTGCGGTTGTAATAGACGTAACTGAGGTACCAGAGCATGTCGCTGGTGACGATCCGGTCGCCGCTGGCGAAGTGGCGGTTGACGTAATCGACCATGACGTTGAACTGGTCGTTGCGGTCGACCGTGGCGTTGTTGTTCACCCCGATCATCTCGACCCCGACCAGCGACAGCAGCACCGCCATCGCCAGCACGCGCACGCTGCTGTAGAGACGGTCGATGGCCAGCGCCGCCAGCATCGGCAGTCCCAGCGCGTAGGCAGTCAGGTAACGCTCGATGAACATCGGCGTAATGAAAGACACGGCGAACACCAGCAACAACGGCACGCCGGTGTAGACCGCCAGCAGTACGCTGCCATGGTTCACGCTGCGATCCCGGGCGACAGCGACAGCCGCCAGCACCAGCAAAGCTAGGGGCACACCGCCGAACAGCAGCAACGGGAGATGTTCGCCCTCGTCCTGAATCAACCAGAGCCAGATCATCGACGGCAGCGAAGACAGGGTCACCGGATCTTCCCAGCCCACATCGCCGCCGGCCTTGAGCGCGTCCATGTGTTGCAGCAGGTCGATCAGGTTCGGTAGCCACGGCAGGTAGAGCACGACGATGGCGAGATTGGCCAGCCACCAATCCTTGCGCTGGAGATGCTTCAGGCGATAACCCGGCAACAGGCGGATCAACCCCAGATACAGCCAATGGCTCAGCGCCGCCAGCACGGCGAAATAGTGGGTGTACAACGCCGCCGTCATCAGCAGCGCATAGATCAGCAGGTAGCGGTGACGCTGCGGGCGCCGGATCCACTTGACCAGCACCAGCGTCGCACCGATCAGCAGCAAGCCAAGCAACGCGTACATGCGCACTTCCTGGCTGTAGCGCACCGCCGTCGGCAGCAGCGCCAGCAACACCCCCGCGATGATCGCCGCGCGGCGAGTAGCCAGGCGGTCGACCAGGCTCACGCCGAGCCCGACCGTGGCGATGCCGGCCAGCGCACTGAAACTGCGAATGGCCAGGAGGCCGTCGCCGAACAGCCCGATCCAGCCGTGCAGCAACATGAAGTACAGCGGCGGATGCACATCGAACGCGGCATGCGTCCAGATCCCGCCCGGCGAATAGCGCGCCAGCAGCAGGCTCGAACCTTCATCGCCCCAGATCGCGGCAGCGGTCAGATCATAAAAGCGCACCACCGTGGCCAGCAGCAGGATCGGTATCAACCAGTGCTCGCGCGCCCAGCGCAACAGGCGCCGGACACCGGCATTCGGTGCAGCGAACGGATCCTGAGTATCTCCCAGCGGTGTCTCGCGAAGGACCTCCATCAACCTCCCCTCAGCGTTTTTGCGAACACAATTGCGTCATCAACTGCCAACACTGTAGGCCAGCACCGAAGTCGACGCGCGGCCACGACGACGTCCGGCAAGTCCGTCGATCCGGGTCTACGCTACGGCGTGGCGTGACCTGCCCGCGCAAAAGGAAGGAGTCAGCACAACGTTTCGACCGGCCCGGCAACAAGGGCGACCGCGCGGCGCGCCGACCACACAACAGAAGGATGAGGAACCATGGAAGTCTTTATGGGTACGATTCAACCGTTTGCCTTCAACTTCGCCCCGAGTGGCTGGGCCTTGTGCAACGGGCAAATCCTGGGCATCTCGCAATACCAGGCGCTGTTCGCCTTACTGGGCACTTTCTACGGCGGCAATGGCACGACCAACTTTCAACTGCCCAACCTGCAAGGTCGCGTGCCCGTCGCACAAGGCACCGGCCTGGGCCTGACACCGCGCGTCATCGGTCAGGTGTACGGCACGGAAAGCGTCACCGCCACCATCGCCAACATGCCCAATCACACCCACGCCATGACCGGCCTGACGGCCAACACGGCCCTTTCGCTGGCAGTACCCGCCAGCAATCCGGCGACTGTGCCGACCGCCACCAATTCGTACATCGGCGCGTCCAGCGGCGGCCCTGGTTCGGCGAATATCTATTCCGACGCCCAAGGTGCCACACCGGTACCGCTCAAGGGTGTGACCACCACCGTTACCGGAGACATTTCCTCCACTGGCGGCAGTCAGCCAATGCAGGTCTTGAACCCGGCCCTGGTCCTTAACTTCAGCATTGCCCTGAACGGTCTGTTCCCGTCGCGCAACTGAGTAAACGCCGGGGGCTTGATGGCCCCCGGCCGTTCTTTTTTCAATGGAGTCAAACCATGCTGCAAGCGGTGCAGATCCAACATGTCCAGCCGTTGCTGGGACAGCAACGCACGCTTTACCTGCCCGATGGCACGGCCTTGCCGATTCGGATCGAATACCTTGATGAGGTTCCCGCGGCGAAAACCCGCTACAGCGAACGCATGCCCTTCTGCCTGGAATTCAACAGCCTGGTGCCGACCGAGTTTGTCGACGGTTTATGCGCGCTGGACTTGCCGGAACTCGGTCGGGTAGAGGACATCTTCGTGTCGCGGGTGCCGGCGCTGGGACGGGATCCGCAGTTGGGCTATTTCTGCATTTCCTTCAACTGATTCGACAAAGTGTAAAACCACGTAGGACATGTCAGTAGGATTAAGCCGCAGCCCTTGTAGGCCGTGTTTTTAAACCCATTTGCTTGGGAAACGTCCGACATAAATTCGCTGGCCATCTTGTTAGCGTTGTTCCGAATCTGTCACAGGACAAGGAACAACGGATGTTCAATGCCAATGCTCGTTTGCGCCTCAATACCGACGACCTCGATCACGATCTGCAGGTGCTGTCCTTCACCGGCACCGAATCCATCAGCCAGCCATATTGCTTCAACGTCAAACTGGTCAGCTCGAGACCGGACATCGATCTTCCCGACCTCATGCACCGGCAGGCCTTTCTGGCCTTCGATGACAACGGGCATGGCGTCCATGGACAGATCCAGCACATTGGCCGGGGCGATATCGGGCACCGGTTGACCCAATACCACCTGACCCTCGCGCCATGCCTGGCGAACCTGGGCCATCGTTTCAATCAGCGGATTTTTCAGAACCTGAGCATTGCGCAAATCATCGGGCAAATTCTTCGGGAACATGGCATCCACGCAGATGGCTATCTGTTTCAGATCGGCCAGGCCCTGCCGGATCGCGAATATTGCGTGCAATACAACGAGTCCGATCTGCATTTCATCCAGCGCCTGTGCCAGGAGGACGGCCTGCACTATCACTTTCGCCACAGCCTCGACAGGCACCTGCTGGTATTTGGCGATGATCAGACCGTATTTCCCAGACTGGCCCGGCCGACACCATTCAAAAAGCGCAACGCGATGGTGGCTGACAGGCCGGTGATTCACCGTTTCGAGTGTGGGCGAAATACCCGCACCAATCGCACCCGTCGGCGCGCCTACGATTTCAAAAAGGCGCACCTCGTGCTGGAGTCCGAGGCGCGAATACCGAACGAACCCCGCCAGCCTGATCTGGAGGACTACCTGTATCCGCACCGGGTCCTCAACCGTGAGCACGGCAAACTGCTGAGCCGGCGGGCTCTGGAACGCCATCGCAGCGATGAGCTCACGGGCGAAGGCGACAGCGACGAACCCGCGCTGGTGTCGGGGCATTTTCTGTCGCTGTCAGAACATCCCGACCCCGCGTTGGATGACCTCTGGCTGCTGACCGGAATCCGTCACGAAGGCAAACAGCCTCAAGTACTTGAAGAAAGCGGTAGCGACATCGCCGTGAAGGATCAAAGCGACTTCGTCCAGGGCTATCGGAACCATTTCGAAGTCACGCCATGGGATGCGATCTATCGCCCGTCATTGCGCTACGACAAACCTTCCATCGGCTGTACTCAGACTGCCGTGGTTACCGGCCCGGAAGGCGAAGATATCCATTGCGACGCCTATGGCCGGGTCAAGGTACAGTTTTTCTGGGACCGCGAAGGCCGGCACAACGACAAGAGCAGTTGCTGGTTGCGGACCACCACGAACTGGGCCGGCAACGCCCATGGCAGCGTGATCATTCCGCGCGTGGGCATGGAGGTGCTGGTGACGTTTCTCAACGGTGATCCCGACCATCCGGTGATCAGCGGTTGCCTGGCCAACAGCGCCAACCCGGTGCCCTATGAATTGCCGGCGCACAAGACCCGCAGCGTGTTCCGGTCCCGCAGCACGCCCGACAGCAATGGCTTCAATGAACTGATGATCGAAGACCGCGCCGGTCAGGAACTGATCTATCTGCGCGCCCAGCGCGATCTGCAGCAGAAGATCGAGCACGACAGTCACCTGGAGGTCGGCAACGAACGTCGGGAAAGCATCCGTGGCAATAGCGTCAGCCTGCTGCACGCAGAAGAACACCGCACCCTCACCGGTCATCGCAAGACCCATCTCAAGGCCAGCGATCATCTGCACGTCAGCGACAGCAGTCACACCCGGATCGGGCAATCACTGACGATGGAAGTAGGGCGGCAGCTCTGTTTCAGTGCCGGGGATCATTTGGTGCTGGAGGCTGGAAAGAGCATCAGCCTGAAAGTCGGTGGCGAGCATTTCGTGCTGGATCACGGCGGTCTTTTCGGGAGCAGCGACCTGCTGATCGGCGGCGTGCCCATACCGTTCCTGCGCGCCCGATTGTTGCAGCCCGAAGGCATTGAAGACTTGTCGGCGCCCGCGCCCTTGCCGCCACTGGTGGCGCCCTCACAACAGGCATTGATGGCCGCGAGCAAAAACCTGGGCGCGGATTTCTGCCCGATCTGCGAAGCCTGCCGCGCGGGCGAGTGCGCCATTGCGGAGGCCGCTGCATGACCGACCCGGTTGTACAACGCTGGCTGTTTGAACAGCACCATGCCGATCGTCTCCTGTGCCTGGTGCTCGACTCGCAGAACGAACGCGACATGCGCCAGCGCTGGCTGAAGAGCAGCCGTTACGAGCAGTACGCCAGTGTCTACGGTGAAACCGTGGTCGCCGAACTGGCGGACACCGGCCCGTTCCTGTTCACCTTCGACCAGCCCGACGACCGTCGCCTCGACGCCCTGCTCGACAGGCCCGACAGCCATTGGGGCTGGCTCGCCAGCCTGGGCCAGGGCGAACTGAAGGCATGGGTCAGGCACTGGCAGGAGCGGCTGCTCGTCGGCACCCGTCCGCATCAGGCGCTGTACCGCTTTCACGACAACCGGGTACTGGCCCGAGCGCTGGAGCATCTGCCGCCCGAGGCGCTACCGGCGTATCTCGGGCCGGCGATCAGCGTGTGTTACTGGCAGGGTTCGCACTGGCAGAGCACTGACAATCCTGCGCCCGGCACTTACCCGCTGCCGGACTCGCCGCCCTGGCTGCACCAGCCGATGCCCGACGAGCAAACCATGGAAATCCGGCTGGCCAACGCCCACCGCTTTCTGCTGGCCGAGCATGTGCAGGCCTACGCCGGATTGGCGGGCTCGCAGGATCCGCACATCTGGCTACGTGAGCGACTGGCTCAGGCCCAGGCCTGGGGCTGGCTGGCGCCGGAGCGGCTGGAATTTCTGCTGATCCAGAGCCTGCACACCCCGACCCTTGCGCCTCACTGGCAACCCCGACCGGACGAAACGCCGGATGAACACTTTGATCGGGTTTACCTGCTTTCGAAGAGCTGGAGCGGGGAGATGCCTTCATGAAGATTCAGCTCAAGAGCATCGTCCTGATCAGCGCCTTCGCGGCACTGGGGGGCTGCCAGGGAAAACCGCCCAACACCTTCAAATTAACAGCCGATCTACCACCGGGGTTTGCCTACGTCGCAGTGGTTCATTACGTACCCGAAAAAGGCCAGACCTGCACCCTCGACAGACGCGACAACCTTGCGCCGGTGTTCAACAGCAAGTGGCGCACGGAGTACAAGCCGGATGCCGAGATCACGATTCGCAAGATTGTTAAGGGGTGTTCGTTGGTAATCAGCAGGATCGCGCTGGAGATCAACGCGAGTTACTACAAAGCACGGGGAGATTTTGGGGGTGACGAAGGCATGGTCTTTTTGGGGAACGATATAGAGGAGCAGTACAAAGGCACTTTCAATGAGGCAGGTGAAAGTACTTTTTACGGTCAATGTGAATGGTGGTTCCGGACAGCTGGCGCACAACGCCGCATCGTCAAGATCCTTGATTGCAAGACATCTGATGCCCAAGGAGAGCGTGGGAAAAGAAAGACCTACGCCGCTTATGGGCTAGATCAACTACCGGGTAAAACCATAAAGATGCAGATCAAATTGGCAGCGGAGGAGCAACCGGCCATCAGGGATACCTGGGTAAAAATTCGAAATGGCTGGAAACGGTGCATGGGTGACAACTTTGAGGATCAGTACGCCTTTTGTTACGGCAACTACACCGACTTCAGCACTTTCACCATGCCGGATGGCCGAGTCTGCACCATTTATCCAAGTTGCACGGAATAAGGAAATTTCGCCATGACATCACCTGAAACGGATCTGCAATCTCCAACATTGACCTCACCGATGATCAGACTCGCACTGCGCAGTGCGACTTTGCTCTGCTGTCTTGCCCTCACGACCGGCTGCAAAACCGAACCGCCAAATACATTCACATTCACGGCAGAGCTACCGCCAGGGTTCGCCTATGAAGCCCTCGCAGAGTATGAACCGATCAATAGTAGTGAAACCTGCAGAGCCATAGAAATTCGCAAAACAGCCAACAGATTCAACAGAAACTGGCGAGAAAAGTACGAGCCTGTTTCCGAAATTGTCATCCGAAAGACCATCAATGGTTGCCCGATGGTAATACGTCGAATTGATCTGGATATCAGAGCCGCCTATGGGAAGGACTGGAGCGACATCAGCGCTGAGAGTGCCGCTGTTGTTATACGGCCTGAATTGGAGGATCGCTACAAAGGCACTTTCAACGATCAGGGTTTAAGCGTTTTCTACGGCGAATGTCAGTGGCTTTTTCGTACTTCAGGCAAGCCACGAATTCTAAGAAAACTACTCGACTGTAAAGAAACTGATGCTCTGGGTAAGCCAGAGCCGGGCCGCCCGTTTGCGGCATACACCCACGATCAACTTCCGGGCAAAACCGTGAGGATGAAGATCACCTTAGCAGCAGAAGAGCGACCGGCCATCAAGGACACCTGGGTCAAGGTCCCTAACGGCTGGAAACGCTGTATGGGCGACAACTTTGAGGATCAGTACGCCTTTTGTTACGGCAACTACACCGATTTCAGCACTTTCACCATGCCGGATGGCCAAGTCTGCACCATTTATCCGGGTTGCACGGAATAAGGAGATTTCGCCATGACTTCATTTGAAAAGGATCTGCAATCACCAGCGCTGACTGCCCTGAAAACCAGACTCACGCGGCGTGTTGCAACTTTGGGCTGCTGCCTTGTCTTGATCGCAAGCTGTAAGACCGAACCGCCCAACACCTTCAAATTCACAGCCGATCTACCACCGGGGTTTGCCTACGTCGCAGCGGTTTATTACGTACCCGAGAAAGGTAAGACCTGCACCCTCGACAGACGCGACAACCTTGCGCCGGTGTTCAACAGCAAGTGGCGAACGGACTACAAGCCTGATGCCGAGATCACGATTCGCAAGATTGTTAAGGGGTGTCCGTTGGTAATCAGCAGGATCGCGCTGGAGATCAACGCGAGTTACTACAAAGCACGGGGAGATTTTGGGGGTGACGAAGGCATGGTCTTTTTGGGGAACGATATAGAGGAGCAGTACAAAGGCACTTTCAATGAGGCAGGTGAAAGTACTTTTTACGGTCAATGTGAATGGTGGTTCCGGACAGCTGGCGCACAACGCCGCATCGTCAAGATCCTTGATTGCAAGACATCTGATGCCCAAGGAGAGCGTGGGAAAGGAAAGACCTACGCCGCTTATGGGCTAGATCAACTGCCGGGCAAGACGGTGAGGATGAAGATCAAGCTGGCGAGGGAAGAACAGCCCTACTTCAGAGACACATGGGTCAAGTTTCCAAATGGCTGGAAACGGTGCATGGGCAAAAGGTTTGAAGACCAAGATGCTTTCTGCCGCGGTAACTACACCGATTTCAGCACTTTCACCATGCCGGATGGCCGTATCTGCACCATCTATTCGGGCTGCACAGAATAAGGAGATCGCGCCATGACATTATTGGAAAAGGATTTGGAATCACCTTTGGGCAGCCGGATGTTGACTTGCCCCGCAGGTGGAAAATGGACAAGTTTTCAGCTGGTCGATGAGCATTGCTCAGGCGAACCCTATGCCGGTTTAGCCTATGTTGTAACCGACTCGGAGGGATACAAATACGCCGGCTGCCTGGATACCAAAGGAATTGGAAAAGTAGATAACCATTTTGCCGGACCGATTTCTCTACTCTTCGAGCAAGCTTACGAAGGGGACGAAGAGGTATATCTGCGCATGATTGAAAGGCAGTATTACCCTCTCAAAATCACCGAACTCCAAGTACGAGCCGAGAAAACCCGCTACCTGAATCTGGGTGCCACTCGCACGCGTGAGCGCCCCGAAATCGCAGACGGTGGGGATTACTTTCAAGTCGAAGTCCGTCACCTGGTCAGACATGCCTCCCACCTTCCACCGGAGGTTTATCGCGATTACCCCCTCGATTCCGGGTGCGCAGCCATCATGCGCGAACACGGCAAACTCGGGGTCGCCCTGATGCCGCAACGTCACACCATTCTGGAAGTGCGACCGTTACGTGCGTTGCGTCCGATGTTATCCACAGCTCCGGCATTCTGTGCACTCAACCTGTACCAGCTCGCATTGATGGCAACCCTGAGTTACTGCCCTTTCGGCCAGAAACCCAAAGTCCCTTCCGTCGAATCCAGATCCGTTAAGTTCCCACTGCAACCCAGCGTCGGCAACTGGTTCGGCGATGCACTGCCCAAGGGGGAAGAACTGTGGAAAGTCGACAGCGCCCAGACCAAAGCCTATTACCCGCTCTACGAAGATGTTCCGTATTCTGCAAGATTGGAAATCATCCCGTTTGACCCGAACCTCTATGCAGTCAACAGACATACGCCAGAACGTGATCCTGAGCACCCGGCCAGCGTTCACTTCCTCGACGACATCGGTAGTAAAGACAGTACAGACACCCAAGCTTTCATCACCCACAACGACGAACTGATCCTGATCGCCGTTCGCGGCACCGCCGAGATAATCGCCGACGGTTTACGTGATGCAGACGCCCTTCAAGTGCCGTTCGAGGAAGGCGACGGCAAGGTACATCGGGGTTTTTACGAAGCCGCGCAAAAAGCCTATGACTTCGCCGTCAAATACCTCGAAAAGTTCTACACCGGCCAAACACTCCTGATCTGCGGCCACAGCCTCGGAGGTGCTATCACATTACTGCTCTCGGAAATGCTTCGCCGAAGAGCCGGGTTCAACTACAACATCCAGCTCTACACCTACGGCGCCCCCCGCGCCGGCGACGCGGATTTCGTCAAGGGCGCAGCCGATCTCGTGCATCACCGCATGGTCAACCACAACGACCCGGTGCCCAGCGTGCCCGGCAGCTGGATGAACACCAAGGCCGATATCTACGGCACCGGGGCAGCGCTGACCTTCGTGAATGTCCCGCTCGGTCTGTCGGTGTTCGTCGCGGGCATCACCAACTTGACCGGGGAAGCCTACGACCACCACGGCCGTTTGCGACACGCCATGCCGGTGCAGTTCGGCCGCCAGCAGGTATCGTCAATTCTCTGGGAGCCGGGCTGCGACACCATCACCCAGCACGCAGCCTGCGACGTGGCGATCCGGCAGCGGCACGGCCTGCCGGATCGGCCGACGTTGCTCAAGCAGATCTTCGACGCCGGGCACCATTCGATGACCGGGGCCTACATCCCGGCGTGCTGGGCGGTGTTGCGGCGTTGGCAGGAGGCACAGGAGTCAAACCGCACGCTGGTTACCGAGCGAGAATTCGCATTGGTTGAGTCGGCCCTGCAGCGCATCACCGATCAGTTGCGCCGCCAGCGCAACAATTTGCCGGGAAGGCCGGACAGCTATGTACGCAGCAGGCAAAACATCGTCGAAGCGCTCAATCATGAAATCGAGAAAATCCGCACGACCCGCGAACGGCTGGCCAGTCTGCGGCACCGGCGCCTGACGACCACGGATGTTTATGGATCGCTGGCAGAACAACCGGAACGTCTGGCCGAAAGCCTGCCGCGCTGGCAGCTGCACCGGGAAAACCAGGCAGAAGAACAGCTCGCCATGGCACCGGAAGCCGCCGAGGATGACCCGCTGCTGGTAACGCTCTACGGCCACAGAATCGGCGCGCCCCACACTTTCGACATTGACTCGATCATCTGACTCAAGCCTGTGGATACCACACCAGCCGCTCCGCCGCCGGGTTGCGCTCCTCCACCGCAAACCCCAGCGCCAGGTAGTGCTGGCGCGCATGGGGGTTGTTGGCCCAGACCACCGTCGCCACCGGGCAGCGCACTTGCTGCGCGGCTTTTTGCACGCCTTGCAGCACGGTTCGCCCGTAGCCCTTGCCTCGGGCCTGGGGAATGAAGGCGAGGTACAACACACGAATTTCATTGGCCCCGAAATCAGTGCTGAGTGCGCCGATGGCCGTGCCGAGTTTTTCCACGATGTAGTGCATGGCGTTGGGATGGTTTTCCCCCATGCCCTGCTCCTGCACCTGAAATTGCTGGGCGACAATTTGCTGCACCTGTTCCTGCTCGCCATCGATCCATTGCAGATCCGGGCGCGCCGATTGATACAAGCTTTGCAGAAACGGCCCGTCCGACGCCCGCGAAGGCCGCACCACCAATCCGTCCGCCGCCAGGTTTTCCGTCATCTTCACGCTCCCTAGAAACCGCTTTCCCTGACCCCCAGCGCCGCCATCCGGCGCCAGGCCACGCCGAGCACCGATTCGCCGCTGCCCTGCAACACCACCACGCCGCGCAGCGGCTGCACCGGGGTCGGTGCCTGATCCAGCGTAGTCAAACGCACGCCGTATTGCGCCTGCACCGGTTCCGCCCGTTGCTGCTGATCGCGGCGCACGGCAATCGGCCCGTGGTGATCGGAAGTCAGCGCTTCCTGATCGACATAGGCCACACCGTTGGTGTCGATTTCATTGAGTTGCACCGAGAGGGCGGCATGCATCGGGTCATCGGCGATAAACCGCCCGGTGGCGCCGGGCTTGACTCGCCACAGTTCGGCCTCGGCCAGATAACCGCGCAGGCGCGTGCCGTCTTCGACCACCCGCGCCAGCGCGTCCTTGCTCGACAGCCAGCGGCCCGGCGTCAGGTTCGGCAGCAGATCACGCACGGTGCCCGCATGAGGTGCGCGCAACAGCAGGCGTTCACGTTGAGCAGTCAGGCCACGGTATTCCGCCACCGCTTCGGCGAGACGCTGCTCGACGATTCCGGCGTCGGCAGCGGTTTCACTGCGGCCGGCCTGACGGCGCATCAGCAATTGCTGAATGCGGATTTCCCGGCGGACGATGGCCTGTCGCGAATCGAGGTCCGGCGATTCCAATTCGATCAGCACGCCGCCCTGAGCCACGGTCTGACCATCCGCCACCCTCACGGCTTTGACCCGCGCCGCCGTCGGTGCGTGCAAGGCACTGGCGCGACCGCCCTCGAGCATCGTCGGCAACTCGACCGAGCTGCGCCACGGCACGATCAGCACCAGCAACAGGCCAAGTACCGCCAGGCTGCTGAGCACCACGCGGGGGCCGTGAGCCTGTTCGCGGCGGCTCCACCACTGGCGCCACTCACTCATGATTGGCAGGAAAATAAACCACACCAGTTCCACCAGCATCAGGAAGATCCCCAACACCTTGAAGAACAGGTGATAGACCGCCAGCGCGATCCCGAAAAACAACGCCGCACGCCATAACCACGAGCCATACCCCCAGATCAGCAAACGCCGCTGCATCGTCGGCGACCAAGGCTCCGGCGCCGGCGCGCCATAGCCGAACAAGAACTCACGCAGGCGCCAGCGGCAAAAGGCAAAGGCGCGGCCCTGAAGGTTGTCGACCTCCCACAAATCGCTGAGCAGAAAGTAGCCATCAAATCGCATGAACGGGTTGAGATTGACCACCAGCGTGGTGATCCAGGTCGCGCTGGCGAGCATGAACGCCGCCGTGCGACCGGGCCCGTCCGGCAGGAACGACCAGACCAGCAGCGCGATGCTCGCCAACAGCAACTCCGCCAGCACCCCGCCGGCACCGATCAGCAGTCGCGCACGTCGATCATTGACCCGCCAGGCATCGCTGACATCGGTGTAGAACATCGGCAGCAAAACCATGAACGCCACGCCCATGCTTTGCACGCGACACCCGGCGCGCTTGGCCATGAATGCATGACCGAATTCGTGACAGAGCTTGGCAAAAAACAGCGCGATGCCGAACGCGATCGCGCCGCCGAGGCTGAACAGATGCGGAAAGGTGCCGACGAAGCGCTGCCAGTCCCGCGACACCAGAAACACCCCGAGCGCCAGGGTCGCCGGCAGACCGTAGCGCAAAACCCTTGGCCCGAAGCGCTCCAGCCACGGCCACGCCCGATTGAGAAAGGCATCCGGCCGCCACAACGGAATGCGGAAAAACAAATATTGATGGAGCAGGATTTTCCACAGGCTCTGACGTTGCGCGAGGGCCTTGAGTGAGTAACTGGCGCGTTGCTGATCGTCGAGGGCGCTGATCAGGTCATGCCCGCGCAGGAACGTCAGTAGTTGCTCCAGCTCGACGCCGTCCAGCGGCAAACCCGGTTCGCGGTTGGCGGCACGCAGCACTTGCTCGGGATCGCCCAGCGACCAGTGACGCAACAGGCGCATGGCCGCCGCGCCGAGCTTGAAGTAGCGCCCGCGCACCGGGTCGGCCAGGGTCCAGCGCGGCGAACCGTCCAGGGCTGGCGCCGCGGGCGACAATTGCAGGTCGGCACGCAGGCTCGGCAGGGTCATTTACAGGCCTACGCTCTGGCGCAGCCCGGCGAGCGGACGCCGCAGCAGGTACAAGGCCAGTGGTGCGCGGTCGCCGAATATTTTCGCAGTGCCACGCAGGCCGATACGCGGCGGGGCGTCGGCGAAATTGGCGTCCAATCGATAGGCCAATTGGCCGCCGGCGGTGGGCTGCGCCTCGTAGGCCGAACGTTCGAGGGTGGCGAGGTGGCGTTGCAACGGGTCGCTGTCGAGAAACAGCGCGACTTCGGCGCCCGGCTCCAGCGAGATCGCGTCGCCCACCGCCAGTTCGATACGCAGTTCGGCCTGGCTCGGGTCGGCGATTTCCATCAGCCGCTCGCCGGTCTGCACCGGTTTGCCGGTCCAGCGCTCGGCATCGGCGAACACCGCAATGCCGTCGCGCTCGGCGCGCACTTCGCTGCGGTTGAGCAGTTCGCGGGCGTAGTCGCGTTCGGCGCGTTTCTGTTCGGCGCGGGCGGCCAGCAGGTCGACCCGGGAGCTGGATTCGGCATCAACGAACGAACGTTGGGAGTTGGCTTTGAGTTCAGCTTCGGCGACCCCGAGCGCACGCTCGGCGACATCGGCCTGAGCCTTCAGCGTCGTACTTTCAAAACGCAGCAACAGGTCGCCGGTTTTCACACTCTGGTTGGGTTTGACCAGAAACTCGGCGATCACCCCGTCCAGCGGTGCGGCGACAACCCGCCCGCCCTGGGGCACCACTTCGGCGGGCGCCAGCACCGACTGGCGCACCGGGATCAACAGCCCGAGCAACAACACGGCGACCAGCGCCACCTGGCGTTTGCGAGTCCAGCGCAGGCGCCACGGCTTGCGCGGTTGCAACGCCAGCCAGGCATGGCTGTAGGTGTCGCCCAGTTGCGACAGCAGCACTTGTTCGGAAGGGTTCCACGGCAGATCACGGGCCAGCCACAAACCGCCGAACACTTGGCCCTGTCGGTCGATCAAGGGCAGCCAGAACACTTGCATGGCCGACAGACTGCGCCAGTCGGCCTGAATCGATTCGCCGACCATTTCCGGCGTGATCACCCGCGCCTGTTTCAGCACAGCCTGCTTGAACAACTGCGCCACGGCCTGCTCGACGAATGCCACGAACGGCGCATTCGGCTCCACCGCGCTGACCCCGGTCACCGCCTGCACCTTGCCAGCGATCAACAGCGCCGCATGGCGAAAGCCGAACAGAGACTGACCGTCATTGACCAGGCTGTAGGCCAGTTGCGAAATGTCATGGGCAGCGCGGGTCTGCCGTTCGAGATCGAGAAACCGCGCGAACACCTGTTCGGCGGCGCCGCTCACCGGGGCGTTCACTTAAGCTCCGGGAAACGCGCGGTGCCGCTCATGCCGGCGAGCAAGCCCTTGGCTTCGGGGAGTGTTGCGACCAGCAACAGGGTCTGGCTGCCTTCATCGATCCGCGCGCCAAGGCGTTTGACCGTGGCGTCGATCGGCTGACCGGTTTCATCGGGTACGAAGCTGAAAGTCTGGCCAGGCTTGAGCTTCGCCATCCAGCGCGACGGCACCAGCAGATGGATTTCCAGGGTGCGGTTGTCGACCACATCGAGCAGCGGAGCCCCGGCCGACACGCTTTCGTAGCGTTGCACCTTGCGCTCGACCACTTGCCCGTCGAACGGCGCAACCACGTTGCAGCGTTTGACCTGGACTTGATAAACCTGAGATTGCGCCTGGGTTTCGCTGACCTTGGCCTCGGCCCGGGCCACCTCGAAACGCCCGACGGAATTGAGCGCCGCCAGTTGCCGGTTGTGCGCCAGCTCTTCGCCGGCACCACGGCTGGCGGCTTGCGCGGCATTCAACTGGGCCTGATAGGCCGAACAGTCGAACTTTGCCAGGGTATCGCCCTTCTTGAACGACTCGCCCTCGCTGAACGGCAACTCGACGATCCGCCCGGACAACTCGCTGGCCAGCGTCGCCTGATCCCGCGCCCGCAACACACCGCGCGCCTCACTGCTGGCCGACGCATTCGCCGCCCCGCCGTTATCCAGCAGCGGATCGTCTGGCGCGGGCGTTTGAGCCTGAACTGCACACGTTACAAAGGTCAATCCGACAACCCAACCACGAAAACGCCGCATAACCGTTACTCCCTGACGGATGCTCGGAGTCTACGACAGCGGCGATTAGCGTCAAGCTAAAGGCCATCATTCGGGTGCGAGAATCAACGCTGCGCCATCTCCCCCACCGGATACACCGATTCCCATCCCCCACCCAACGCCCGGTACAACCCGACCATCGCCAGCGAAACGCCAGTGGAGCTGTCCACCCATTGTTCCTGGGTGGCGAGCAGTGCGCCTTGCACGGTGAGGACGTTGACGAAGTCGACCACGCCTTCGACGTATTGCTGTTGCGCGGTGCGCAGGGCGATCTGGTTCTGGCGTACGGCTTCGGCGAGGCTGTCGCGGCGGCGCTGGCTGGCGTTGTAGGCGGTCAGCTGGTCGTCGATTTCGTGCCAGGCACGCAGGACGGTCTGTTGATAACCGATCGCCGCTTCCTGCTGTTGGGCTTCGCGCAGTTGCAGCACGCCGCGCAAGCGGCCGCCGTCGAACAGCGGCAGGCTGAATTGCGGGCCGATGCCGAAGGCCCGTGAGCCCCAGGAACCGAAATCGCTGAGTTGCATGGCTTGCGAGCCGAGGTTGCCGGACAGGGTGATGCGCGGATAGAAATCGCCCTTGGCCACGCCGATGTTGGCGGTGGCGGCATGCAGACGGGCTTCGGCCTGGCGGATGTCCGGGCGGCGCTCGGCCAGTTGCGACGGCAGGCCGATGGCGACGGTCAGCGGCGACTGTGGCACCGGGGCATCTGTGGATAACTCTTTGGTCAGGGCCTGCGGTGGTTCACCCATCAACAGGCTGATGGCATTGATCAGTTGTGCCTGACGTTGCTCCAGTGCTGGCAACCGCGATTCGATGGCCGCCACTTGCGCGGCCGCTTCGGCGACGTCGAGATCGGTGGCCACGCCATCGTTGAGGCGCAGTTGCGAGAGCTTCAGGCTGTGCCGCGCCACGTCGAGGTTCTGCTCGGTGACCGCGCGGGTGTTCTGCACGCCGCGCAGCTGGATGTAGTTCTGCGCGGTGTCCGCGAGTACCGCCAACAGCACACCACGACGGTCGTTTTCCGCGACTTCGAGATTGGCGTCGGCGGCTTCGGTCTCCCGGCGCACGCGGCCCCAGAAATCCAGCTCCCAGGAGGCCGAGAAACCGGCATCCCACAGGTTGAAGGCGGAATCGCCGTTGTGCCCGGACGGGTCGTTCAAGCCTTCGCCGCTGTTGCGTTTGCGGGCGTAGCTGCCGGTGGCGGCGGTCGTTGGATAACGGTCGGCGCTGATCACCTGACGGGCGGCGCGGCTTTGTTGCAGGCGGCTGCTGGCCAGTTGCAGGTCGAGGTTGCTGCGCAAGGCGCGCTGGGTCAGGGCCGAGAGTTGTGCGTCGTGAAAGACCTCCCACCAGCGCTCGTTCAAGGGTTCGCTGACGGCCTGGCTGACGGCGCTTTTTGACGGTTTGGCCCACTCGGCAATCTGCGTGGCTTGGGGTTTCTGGAAGTCCGGGCCGACGGTGCAGGCCGCCAATGCCGACAGACTCAGGACCACTGTCAGGGACTGAAAGCGTTTCATCGCTGCGTCACCTCACGCACCGACGTCGCCGAACTGTTGGTATCAATGCTCGCCTCCACCGACATCCCCACCCGCAAGCGCTCGGCCAGCGGCTGACCCGGATCCAGCAGGACCTTCACCGGAATCCGCTGCACGACTTTGGTGAAGTTGCCGGTGGCGTTGTCCGGTTTGACCGCCGCGAAGGTCACGCCGGTGGCCGGGGCAATGCTCTCGACGCGGCCGGTGAGGGCTTCGCCGCCGAGGCTGTCGACCCGCACCACAACGTCCTGCCCCGGCTGCACGTCGGTGAGCTGGGTTTCCTGGAAGTTGGCGACCACATAGGCCTGCTTCAACGGCACCACCGCCAGCAGCTTGCTGCCCGGTGTCACGTAGGCGCCGACTCGTACGGCACGCTCGCCGATCATGCCGTCCTGGGGCGCGGTGATGCGCGTGTAGGACAGCTCGAAACTGGCGATTTCCAGCGCGGCCTGCGCGTGTTTCAAACTGCCTTCGGCGGCATCGCGCTGCGCCGTGAGGATTTCCACCTGCTTGCGTTCCGCTGCCAGTTTCGCGGTGGCCGTGTCCAGCCGCGCAGAGGCCTGATCGATCCGGGTGCGCGCCTGTTGCGCGTTCTGCACGGTGCCTGCACCGACGCCAGCCAAGTGGTTATAGCGGTTCAATTCCTGCTGGGCGAAAGCCATTTCAGCCTTGGCCGACACCACCGACGCCTGCGCCTGTGCGATCACCGAGGACTGGCGCTCAAGGGTGGCCTTGGCGTTCTGCAACTGCGCGCGGGCGACGAGGGTTTGCGCATCGGCGGCTTCGGCAGCGGCGCGCAAGTCGCGGTCATCGATCAGCGCCAGCAACTGCCCGGCCTTGACCTGCTGGTTATCTTCCACCAGCACCTCTTTGATGAACCCCGCCACACGCGGCACCACCAGGGTGAAATCGGCGGAGACGAACGCGTCGTTGGTGTTCTGCTGAGTGCGCTTGCCGAACAGGCCGGGCATCGCCAGATACACCAGCACACCGACCGCCAGCGCAGCGGCCACAGCCACCGCGAGTTTTTGCTTTGCTTGAGTCGTCATAAAAAACCTTCTGTTCCAGTCAGGTTGGCGCGCGAGGCGGATAGATCCGCGTCGGCAGCCAGAAAATCAGCAGGATCAGCGCCACCGCGACGCCGGCCATGCACAGATAAAGATCCGAAGAAGTCAGCACCACCGCCTGTTCGTGCAGACGATGGGCGAGGCCGGGGTCATTGCTTGCGGCCAGCGGTGAGTTGCCGAGGCGATCGACCAGCATCGTCGAATGAAAATGCAGGCGCGAAGTGGTCAGCGCCTCGATCACGCCGGTGGCGACCACCGCCGCCAGACCTTTTACGGTGTTGAACCACGCCGAGGCGAAAGGCCCGTCCTGTGGCTGGATGCTGCCGGTCGACAGCATCAGCAACGGCAGCACCGCCATCGGCTGGCCGATAATCTGCAGCCATTGCAGGACATAGAAATCGTCGCGAATCCATTCCGAGGTCAGCTGCGATCCGCCCAGACACGAGAGCGTCAACATGCCCAAGCCGATGCCGAGCACCCAGCGACAATCGACCCTGCGCAGGTTGCACAACGCCGCCACCAGCGGCAGCGCGAGCAGTTGCGGCAATGCCGCGATCAGCATGATCGGCGCAGTCTGTACCGGCCGGTAACCCTGAACCTGAGCCAGGTAACTCGATGGAATCAGCACCACCGCCAGCAGCACCACCAGCACCCCGGCCAGCGTCATCAGCGCGAACGACAGGTTGCGGATGCCGAGCATCTGCAACTTGAAAAACGGAATCGGCTGCGACCATTCATTGATCAGAAACGCCACCAGCAACAGCGAACCGGCGCCGAGCAAAGCGCAGATCAGGTTCGACTCGAACCAGTCCAGGCGATTGCCCTGCAACAGGCCGATCACCAGCATGCAGATCGCCGGAAAGCCCAGCAGCAGGCCTTTCCAGTTGAACGAATTGAGGCGTTCCAGACGCAGCGGATCCTGTGGAATGCCCCAGGCAACCATCGCCATGGCAATCAGGCACGGCACGATGATTTGCCAGAACGTCCACTGCCAGCCGACGTATTCGGTCCACAACCCGGCCAGCGGCGTGCCGAGACCAGGACCGAAAGTCGCGGTCAGGGCGTAACCGGCGAGGCCGTAAAGCTTGATGTTGGCCGGCAGGAATCGCAGCGCAACGGTCATCAGCATCGGCGGCAACGCACCGCCAGCCAGGCCTTGCAGGATGCGCATCAGCAGCAGGCTTTCGTAGCTCGGGGCGAACGGGCAGAGCACCCCGAGCAGGGTGAAAGCGCCGATGGCGCAGAGGGTGAAGCGACGCAGGGAAAAGGTCACCGAGCACCACGGCGCGAATGCCATGGCCGCCACCGAGGTCGCGGTGTAGCTGGCGACCAGCCAGGTGCCTTCGTCGTAACCGATGCTCAGGGCGCCGCGAATGTCGGCCAGGGCGACCTTGGTCACCATCTCGTTGAGACCCGACACCAGCACCGCCAGCAGCACACCGACCAGACCGATGATGATCCGCGCCCCGAACACCGGTGGCGCGGCGGCCATCGGAGCGGCAGCGGCAATCGGCGCCGTGACCGTCAGGGATGTCATGCAGGCAAACTCCGGAGGGAAAAATACCGGAGCATGGTAGTAGGGCTTAGTGCTGACGAAAATTGACTTCTTGGCAGTTTATAAGTGCACCGGACGCAATTGTCAGGGCTGTGCCGCCAGCCAGGTTTCGTCGCAGCAGGTCTTGAGGGTTTCCCGCAGCCAGCGGTGGGCCGGGTCCTTGTCAAAACGCGGGTGCCAGGCCTGGGTCAGCATCAGCGTCGGCAGCGGGATCGGCAGGTCGAACGAGCGCAGCTTCAAGCCCAGCCGCCGCACGCTGAGCAGCGCTTCCTTGGGCACCGGCAGGATCAGGTCGGAGTCCGGCAGGGCGAACATCGCCGCGTGGAAACTCGGCGCAATCACTGCCACCCGCCGCTCCAACCCCAGGGCATTCAAAGCGGTGTCGATGGGGCCACGGGCGATGCCCCGGCGGGACATGCTGATGTGGGAAAACCCGGCATAGCGTTCGGCCGTGATCTCGCCGTCCAGCAGCGGATGATCCTCGCGCACCAGACCGACGAAGTGGGTGGAAAACAGGTTCTGCACTTTGACTTCCGGCGTCACCGGGCGCGTATTGCTGACACTCAGGTCGATGCGCCCTTCGCGCAGCGCTTCATCGTCGCCATCCCCCTCGGGAACGAAACGCAACTCACAGTGCGGCGCCAGTTGATCGAGGGTGTCGAACAGCTTGCCGCCGTACACGCCGACGAAAAAATCGTTGGCGCGAATGCTGAAGCGCCGGCGCAACGTGCCCAGTTCCACCGCATCGGCCGAGCGAAACAGCAGCGCCGCCTGCTCGACCACATCCCGTACCTGCTCGCGCAGCTCCATCGCCTTGGGCGTCGGCACCAGACCGCGACCGGCACGCACCAGAATCGGATCGCCAATGGCTTCGCGGATCCGCGTCAACGTGCGGCTCATGGCCGCCGGGCTGAGGTTCATCCGCCGCGCGGCGCCGACCACGCTGCCCTCGTCAAGCAAGGCGTCGAGGGCGACCAACAGGTTCATGTCCGGGAGTTGCATGCTGAGCACTCGTGACCGATCAGGATTGATTCGCATGCAATGCTAGCAGATCAGAAAATCAGCGCTGCATCCCCCAGCGTTTCACCGTCACCCGCTCCAGCGTGTCGAACACCAGGTTTTCCACCAGCAAGCCGATGAGGATCACCACCGCCAGACCAGCAAACACCTTGTCGGTGTACAACTCATTGCGATTCTGGAAGATGTACCAGCCCAGGCCACCCTTTCCGCTGGTGGCACCGAACACCAGTTCGGCGGCGATCAAGGTGCGCCAGGCGAAAGCCCAACCGATTTTCAGCCCGGCAAGGATCGATGGTAGCGCCGCCGGAATCAGGATGAACAACACGAAGCGCATGCCCTTCAAGCCGTAGTTGCGCCCGGCCATGCGCAGGGTTTCCGAGACGCCGAGAAACCCGGCGTAAGTGTTCAGCGCCAACGCCCACAGCACCGAATGCACCAGCACGAAAATCAGGCTGTTCTGGCCCAGGCCGAACCACAGCAACGCCAGCGGCAACAGCGCAATCGCCGGCAGTGGGTTGAACATCGAGGTCAGCGTACTCAGCAAATCCCGGCCTAACTGTGTCGAGACCGCCAGCGTGGTCAGGGCGAAGGCGAGGACGATGCCGATCAGGTAACCCTTGATCAGCACCACCAGCGAGATCCACACCTTGCCCAGCAGTTCGCCGCTGAGCAGGCCGTCATACAGCGCATGACTGGTCTGCAAGAAACTCGGCAACAGCAAATCGTTGTTCTGCACCCGGGCCACCACTTCCCAGAGCACAGCGAGCAGAATCAGGATCACGCTTTTGCGCAGCCAGCCCTGTTGCCACAGGCGCTGGCCCAGCGGCAGCTCGCGCTCCACCGGGACGCTGGTCAGCGGTTGCAGATCGTTTTCGAATGCTTGACGTACGGATGATGAATGGCTCATCGGGCAATCCTCCAGGCGGCTCAATAAGCGATGCGGATATCAGTGAAATCCAGTTCGCGCTCGGTTTCCGGCGACTGCCCTTCATCGAACAGCAAACGGTGAATGCGCCGCGCCGATTCCTGAAACGCCACACCGCCGAGGCTG
Organism: Pseudomonas sp. V88_4; assembly: GCF_029967985.1. Classification (NCBI taxonomy): domain Bacteria; kingdom Pseudomonadati; phylum Pseudomonadota; class Gammaproteobacteria; order Pseudomonadales; family Pseudomonadaceae; genus Pseudomonas; species Pseudomonas sp. V88_4. Next base: position 42,796 of record NZ_JASCAF010000047.1, on the reverse strand, counting down.
TGCAAATCGTATTGATGACTGTGCACTTCCGCCCTCACCCGCCCCGGATGCGGCGACAACAGCAGGATCCGATTGCCGACCACCAGCGCTTCTTCAATCGAGTGGGTGACGAACAACAAAGTGAAACGCACCTCCTCCCAGAGCAGCAGCAATTCCTCCTGCATCTTGCGCCGGGTCAGGGCGTCCAGCGCGGCGAACGGCTCGTCCATGAGCAGGATTTTCGGCTGCATCGCCAGCGCCCGGGCAATCGCCACCCGCGCCTTCATGCCGCCGGACAAGGTGTGCGGATAGGCATCGGCGAACGCCGCCAGACCGACTTTTTCCAGATAATGCAGCGCGCGCTCTTCGGCTTCCTTTTTCTTCAGCGTGCGCGAAGCCAGCAGCGGAAACATCACGTTCTGTTTGACGGTTTTCCACGGTGGCAGTTGATCGAACTCCTGAAACACCACGATCCGGTCCGGCCCCGGCGCATCGACGCGCTGGCCTTGCAGACGGATCTCGCCCTCGCACGGCGCGATGAACCCGGCGACGGCTTTGAGCAAGGTGGATTTACCGCAGCCGGAAGGACCGAGCAGCACGAAGCGATCCTGTTGATCGACTTCGAAACTGACCTGATGGGTGGCCCGCACGACGCGCTGCGGCGTGCGGTATTCGAGGCTGACCTGATCGACCGCCAGCAGCGCCTGCACCGTGGCAATCGGGTTGCTGGCCGCGTGGCCTTGCAAAGGGGCGTTCATGGCGATCAGCTCCCTTGCAGCGGTTTGGCATCCTGGAAGAAGTAGTCCTTCCACGATTCAGGTTTGTTCTTGATCGCGCCGACGCGGTAGAGGAATTCGGCGAGCGGGTAGGTGTTTTTCGGCGTGACGCTGAATTCGAATTGCGGGTTGTCGATGATTTTCAGCAACGCGGCGCGGTCGATCTTGGCCTTGGTCACGCGGATGTAAGTGTCCGCCGCCGCGCCTTTATCGTTCTGCGCAAATTGCGCGGCTTCGGTCAGGGCTTCGACAAACGCCTTGTAGGTTTTCGGGTTCTCGTTGCGGAATTTCTCGGTGGCGAACAGCACGGTCGGCGAGTTCGGCCCGAGCACGTCATAGGAATTGAGCACCACGTGCACGTTCGGATTTTCCAGCGCCTGATCCTGGAACGGCGGGTTGGAGAAGTGCCCGGTCAGCTCGGTGCCGCCGGCGATCAACGCAGCGGTGGCGTCGGGGTGCGGAACGGCGATGGTGTACTTGTCGAGGCGATTGAATTCCTTGTCGCCCCACTGCTTGGCCGCCGCGTATTGCAGGAAACGCGACTGCACGGAAACGCCAACCGCCGGCACCGCGATACGGTCCTTCTCGGTGAAGTCGGCGATGGTTTTGACCTTGGGATTGTTGCTGACCAGGTAGTACGGGAAGTTGCCCAGCGAGGCCACGGCTTTGACGTTCTGCTTGCCGTGGGTGCGATCCCAGATGGTCAGCAACGGCCCGACGCCGGCGCCGGCAATGTCGATGGAACCGGAGAGCAGCGCATCGTTGACCGCCGCGCCGCCGGACAACTGGGTCCAGTCGACCTTGATGTCGAGGCCTTCCTGCTTGCCGTACTTCTCGATCAGTCCCTGATCGCGCACCACGTTGAGCAATAAATAGACAATGCCGAACTGTTCGGCGATGCGGATTTCACCTTCGGCGTGGGCCACGGTCGGCGCCACCAGGCTACCGGTGATCAGGCTGAAACCGAGGCCGATGGCCGCCGCCAGCGGCGCGAATGGAAGACGTTTGGACATGATCGGATCTCCGGCGAATCAGAAAGGCGCGTCGCCCTGGATGGTGGTGCGATACAGCTTGCGGCGCAGGTGCGCAGGGCAACCGGCGGCAAGGTGGATCAGCGAGCGGTTGTCCCAGAACACCAGGTCGTGGGGCTGCCATTGATGGCGATAGATGTTCTGCGGCAGCACGCTGTGGGCGTAGAGCTCATCGAGCAGTTGTTTGCTCTCGTCTTCCGGCAGGCCGACGATGCGGGTGGTGAAACCTTCGCTGACGAACAACGCCTTGCGGCCGTTTTCCGGATGGGTGCGGACCACCGGATGCACGACCTCGGCGACTTGAGCCAATTGCTCCGGGGTCAGGGTCGGGCGCCAGTTGCCTTCGAATTTGGTTTCGCTGTAACGCGCGGTGTAGGAATGCGCAGCCGAACGGCCTTCGACCGCTTTGCGCAGCGCGTCGGGCAGGCTGTCCCAGGCTTTGTGCATGTCGGCGAACAGGGTGTCGCCGCCTTCGGACGGCAGCTCCTGGGCGTGCAGCATCGAGCCGAGGCTCGGCAGTTCTTTATAGGAGAGATCCGAGTGCCAGAATTTTCCGGCATCACCGAGGCCGATGTTCTGGCCGTTTTCGACGATGTTGGAAACGATGAGGATTTCCGGGTGATTGGCCAGCAGGAACTGCTTGAGCACGTGGATCTGCAACACGCCGAAGCGGCGGCTGAAATCGATCTGCTGTTGCGGGGTGATGCGCTGGTCGCGGAACACCACGACATGGTGATCGAGGTGCGCGCGGTGAATGCGGGCGAAGTCTTCATCGTTGACCGGACGGGTCAGATCGAGGCCGATGATTTCGGCGCCGACGGCTCCGCTGAACGGGCGAATCTCGAAGGTTTGCGGCGCGGCAGTCGCGGCGCTTGGGGTAGCAGTAGCTGCGGACATCAATCAATCTCCCACGCACGGCGCGCTCAAGGGCGCGCGCGTCGATCAGAAACTCACGCTGGATTGCGTGTTGGTTCGTGTCGTGCGGCGCGCCGATTGGTCGGCAGGTACGCAGGAGGCTGACTTTATAGATATAAGAATTGGAAATTAAATACCGTTAACGAATAACGATATGGCGATTGCTTAGGAATGGACTGGATGGTGAGTGACCATTTGTGTCACTTACTGACAGGGATGTGGTGTTCGAGCTGACGCCATCGCTGGCAAGCCAGCTCCCACAGGGACCTAGAGTGGACCACGTTTGTGTGTTCACCGCGGAACTTGTGGGAGCTGGCTTGCCAGCGATGGGGCCCGAAAGGCCAATGAAGATTTACCGCTCGTGCAACGCCTCGGCCCGCGCCCGGATGATCGGCTTGAGCAGATAGCTCAACACGGTCTTCTTGCCGGTGATGATGTCCACCGACGCCACCATCCCCGGGATGATCAGCAGCGGCTTCTCGTCAGTGCCGAGATGGCTGCGCTCGGTGCGCAGCTTGATCACGTAGTAGGTGGTTTTCTTGTCTTCGTCGGTGATGGTGTCGGCGCCGATCTGTTCCAGCTTCGCCTTCAGACCGCCGTAGATGGTGTAGTCATACGCGGTGAATTTCACCGTGGCTTCCTGGCCCGGATGCAGAAACGCGATGTCCTGCGGGCGGATCTTGGCTTCGACCAGCAACGTGTCGTCCAGCGGCACGATTTCCAGCAAGTCACTGCCTGGCTGGATCACGCCGCCGATGGTGTTGACCAGCATCTTGTTGACAATACCCCGCACCGGCGAGGTGACGAGCGTCCGGCTGACCCGATCTTCCAGCGCCTTGCCGGTGGCCTGGGCCTTGTTCAGATCAGTGCGCGCCTCGTTGAGCTGAGTCAGGGCTTCGCTGCGGAATTTGCCGCGGGTCTCGTCGATCTTGCGCTGCACTTCCTTGATCGCCGATTCGGCACGCGGGATCGCCAGGGTGGTAGCGTCGAGCTGACCACGGGTTTCCACTTCGGCACGCTTGAGTCGCAGCACTTCCACCGGCGATACCGCGCCCTGGGCCACCAGCGGCTCGGACATGTTGATTTCCTGGCGTTGCAGGCCGAGTTGCTGGCGATATTGCGCCTGCTTCGAGGTGAATTCGCGCAGTTCCTGCTGACGCTGGATCAACTGTTCCTGCAGGCCACCGACCTCGTCGTGCAGTTGCTGACGACGGCTGATGTACAACGATTCTTCACTTTTCGCCTGACCCGGCACGGCTTTGAGCACGTCCTCAGGGAAATTCAGCGGACGGTCCTCGACCTCGGCGCTCAGGCGCTCGACCCGCAGCAACATCGACAGCCGATCAGCTTCGGTTTCACCGACGTTGGAGGCAAAACGCGTGTCATCCAGCCGCACCAGCGGTGCGCCGGCCTCGACGATCTGGCCTTCCTTGACGAACAGCTCGGAGACGATACCGCCCTCGAGGTTCTGGATTTTCTGGATCTTCGACGACGGAATCGCCTTGCCGTCGCCCTTGGTCACTTCGTCGATGACGGCGAAGTTGGCCCACAGCATCAGGAACACGAAGAAACCGATGATCGCCCAGATCGTCAGCCGCACCACTCGTGGCGCGTCTTCGATCAAAGCCTTGTTGACCTCCGGCAGCGGCTGGCCCTGCAGCGATGCCGAGCCCTTGAAGTAGCGGCGGATCGAATCCTTGAAACCCGACTTAAGCAACACTGATCTGCCCCTTCTTCAACGCTTCCATCACGGCCGCTTTCGGGCCATCGGCGAGAATCTGCCCTCGGTCGACCACCAGCAGGCGATCGACCAGCGAAAGCAGCGATGCCCGGTGCGTCACCAGCACCACGGTCTTGTTTTCCACCACTGCTGCGAGGCGTTGCTTGAGACGTTCTTCGCCGGTGTTGTCCATGGCGCTGGTCGGTTCGTCGAGCAGCAGGATCGGCGGATTGAGCAACAGCGCCCGGGCCAGGGCGACGTTCTGGCGCTGACCGCCGGACAGGTTCTGCCCGCGCTCGCCGACTTGCAGCTCATAACCCTGCGGGTGCAGGCGGGCGAATTCGTGGACGCCGGCCAGTTCAGCGGCCTGCAGGACCAGCTCGTCCTCGACGTAGCGGGCGCCGGAAATCAGGTTGTCGCGCAGGGTGCCGGCCAGCAGCTGGATGTCCTGCGGCACGTAGCCAATGTTGTAGCGCAGCTCGCTGACGTCGATCTGGCGGATGTCGACGCCGTCCACCAGCAACGCACCGTCGTCCGGCTGATACAGGCCGACCAGCAATTTCGCCAATGAGCTTTTGCCCGAGCCACTGCGGCCGATAATGCCGATCTTCTCGCCGGGACGGATCACCAGGTTGATGTTCTTCAGCGCCGGATTCTGTTGCTCCGGGTAGGTGAAGCTGAGCTGGCGGCATTCGATGGCGCCTTGCAGAACCTTGCGGCTCAGCGGGCGTTCTTCGAAATTGCGCTCTTGCGGCAACTCCATCATCTGGTCGACCGAGGTCATGGTCACCCGCGCCTGCTGGTAACGGGTCAACAGACCGGACAGCGAGGCCAGCGGGCTGAGGGCGCGGCCACTGAGCATGTAGCAGGCGATCAGGCCGCCCATGCTCAGGTTGCCGGCGATGATCTGGTACACGCCGAAGACGATCATGATCACCCCGGCCAGCTGCTGGATCAGCAGGGTGATGTTCATCGCCAGACCGGAAAGCATTTTCACCCGCAGCTCGAGGCGGCTGAGGGTGCCGATGGTTTGCTCCCACTGATATTGGCGTTCGCTTTCGGCGTTGTTGACCTTCACCGCGTCGAGGCCGGCGAGGGTTTCGATCAGGCTCGACTGACGCTCGGCGCCGAGGGCCATGGTGCGTTCCATGGTTGCCACCAGCGGCTTCTGCAATGCGTAGCCGATCAGCAGCGCAATCGGGAAGGCCAGCACCGGAATCCACACCAGATGCCCGCCGAGAATGGCGATGACGATGAAGATCAGGAGGGTGAACGGCAGGTCGATCAGGCTGGTCAGGGTCAGCGAGGCGAGGAAGTCGCGCAGACTCTGGAACTCGTGGATGTTCTGGGCAAAGCTGCCGACCCGCGCCGGGCGGTATTTCATGGCCATGCCGACGATGCGTTCGAACAGCGTGGCGGAGATGATCAGGTCGGTTTTCTTGCCGGCCAGATCCAGGCACAGGCTGCGCAGGCTCTTGAGGATCAGGTCGAACAGATAGGCGCCAGTGATGCCCAGCGCGAGCACCCACAGGGTCGCTTCGGCCTGGTTCGGCACCACGCGGTCGTAGACGTTCATCACGAACAGCGGCGCGGCCATGGCGATGATGTTGATCAGGAAACTGGCGGCGATGGCGTCGGCGTAGAGCCAGCGCGAACGCTTGAGGGTGTCGCGAAACCACGAGCGCGCACGCGGGATCAGCGTGCCGTGGTTGACGTCGAATTTGTGCTGGGGCTGGGCGAAAAACACTTTGCCGGTGTAGTCGTCGGCCAGCAGCTCGCGGCTCACCAGGGATTCGCCGCCGTCGCTTTCGCTGAGCAGCACCCGCGCGTCGCTCTCACCCTGCCAGCCGAGCAGGACGGCACTGCGGCCATCCTTGAGCAGCAACAGCGCCGGCATGGCAATCGCCGGAATCTCTTCGAGCTTGCGCTGCAGCACCCGCCCTTGCAGCCCGGCGCGCGCCGCTGCACGGGGTAGCAGCTCGACACTCAGGCGTTGTTTGGGCAGCGGCAGGCCGGTGGTCAGCATTGCCGCGCTGGCGGGTTTCTGATGCAGCATGCAGAGAGCGAGCAGACCATCCAGTAACGGATCGTCGTGCAACGCGCGTGGATCATGACTGAGATGAACTCGACTGACTTCTGATTCCACGCTCGACACTCTTTAGCAGTTGAAAAGGGACAACTCAATTCATCCCAGGCAGCTGGACCTTGGGCTTCACGTCGTTCTGCACAACGGATGCCAAGGGTGCGACCACTCCCTGGCTCTTGAGCAATTCGCCCATGGTCGCCTTGATTCGGTACTGAGTAAATAACTGAATGTTTTTGATTTCAGCCAGACGCCGCGAAGCGGTGAACAACTCGTTTTCGCTGTCGAGCAAATCCAGCAGGGTGCGTTCACCGAGGCTGAACTGACGCTGGTAAGCGGTGCGCACCGAGGTGCTGTGATCAACGTACTGCTGAGCGATCGGCACCTGGGCATTGGCGTTGTTCAGGGCGTTCCAGGCCAGGCCCAGTTCTTCGTTCAACTGACGCAGGGCGTTGTTGCGGATGTCCAGCGCCTGGTTCGACAGGTAGGACTTGGATTCCAGATCTGCCTTGTTGCTGCCGCCCGAATACAGGTTGAAGCGCATGCGCAGCATGGCCTGCCATTCGTTGTTGTGACCGTTCTGGCCGTCGAGATCGTTGTCGGCGGTGCGGCCCAGCTCGGCGTCGAAGCGCGGGTAGAAGGTCGACTTGGCGGTCTCGTATTGCTTCTCGGCCGCAGCGATGTCGGACTCGGCCGAACGCAGGATCGGGCTGTTTTCCAGCATCTGCTGGCGCGCTTCATTCAGGTTGGCCGGCATCATCGCCATGAACGGCGCCGGACGCTCCAGTTGATCGGGCATCTGGCCGACGGCGCTGAGGAAGTTGGTTTCCGAGTCGGCGAGGTTGGTCTGCTCGGTGATCAGGTTGTTGCGGGCCTGGGCCATCCGCGCTTCGGCCTGGTCAAGGTCGGCACCGCTGCCGACGCCGCGCTGGGTGCGCAGCTGGATCTGGTCGTAGATGCGCTGGTGGCTCTTGAGGTTTTCTTCGGCCAGACGCACGAACTCGCGACGGGTCAGTACATCCAGGTAAACCTGGGCCACGGTCAGCGCGGTGCGTTCGGAAGTGCCGAGCAGGGAATACGCGCGGGAGTTGACGGTGGCTTGTTGACGCCCCACTTCGCTGGACGTCGCAAAACCGTCAAAAACCATTTGCGACAGACGTAAACTTGACTCGCTGCGGTTCAGGGTTTCCCAGTGATTGCCGCCACCATTGGCACGGGTGGTGACGCTGTCGGTGCCTTCACGGCCATAACCGCCCAGCAGATCGACCTTGGGCAGGTATCCACCTTTTGCAGCCTTTAATTGATAATCCGCGGCCAGCCGACTGTTGACCCCTGCCTGGATTTCCGGATGGACATCCAGCGCCTGCTGCATGGCTTCTGGTAAGGATTGTGCTTGTACGAAAGACGCGGCGAGAGCGAAGGGTAAGGCCTTGAACAAGTGCGAACGCATGGTAAAGATTTCCCAGAACTTCTTGTCTTGAATCACAGCAAAATATTGAGCTGCGTCGGAAGATGGCAACCGGAATGACCGTATGTCGGAAAGTTTAAAACCGGAACTGGATCACACGCTGAAGGGCAGGTCGCCGCATAAATATCAATGTGACATTACCGGGACGATTGTTTAGGATGGCACCCAGAAGGTCAATAGTTTGGCATAAAGTTAATCGCGAAAGAATCTAGCCAAAATATTGACGAATTGCAGCGTCAACTTTGTTTCATCTTTTTCTAAAAGTACGTCCAGACTGAATCGGCGCAGACCGCCATCAGGTCTATGGAAGTCAACTGAACGTGACACCCGGAGAGTCTTCAATGAGCAGTGTTGTGGCCATCGTCAAAAGCATTGTCGGTCAGGTTTTCGTGGTGTCCCCGGAGGGCGTCCGTCGCGTACTCGTTGAAGGCGACCGGCTGTTTGCCGGCGATCAGGTCGACACCGGTGTTTCCGGCGCCGTGTCCCTGGAACTGGCCGATGGCCGCACGATCGATCTGGGCCGTGACACTCAGTGGAGCGCCGACACTCCGGACTCCAGCACTGATCTGGCCGAAGCCACCGCGCAAGCCGCGCCGTCGGTAGAAGAGCTGCAACAAGCCATCGCCGCCGGCGTCGACCCGACCACCGCCCTTGACGCCACTGCGGCTGGCCCGAGCGCCGCAGGGACTGGTGGTGCCGCCGGCGGCGGTCACAGCTTCGTGATGCTCGATGCGACCGCCGGCCGCGTCGACCCGACCATTGGTTTCCCGACCGCAGGCATCAACGCTGCCGGCCAGGCTGCACAGAACATCACCGGCGGCCAGACCACCGACACCACCGCCAACGCCCTGCGCGAATCGACCCTGAGCCTCAGCGCCACGCCCAGCATCACCGAAGCAGGCGGCGTTCTGGTGTACACCGCGACCCTGACCCAGGCGCCGCTGACCGACCTGACCATCACCCTGTCCAACGGCGCGGTGATCGTGATTCCGGCCGGTTCCACCACCGGCACCGTCAACGTGCCACTGGCACCGAACGACACTGTTTATAACGACCCGACCCAGATCGACGTGACCGTCACCGGCACCACCGGCGGCAACGGCATCACCGTGACCCCGCCGACCACCCCGGCCACGACCCAGGTCACCGACACCATCGACACCACCACCGTCACCCTGACGGCCGGCCCAAGCGTGACCGAAGGTGGCCAGATCACCTACACCGCCACGCTGACCAACCCGGCGCAGACGCCGGTGACCGTCACCCTGTCCAACGGCTCGACCATCACCATCGGCGCCGGCCAGACAACCGGCACCGTCAACGTGCCGACCGCGCCGAATGACGTCTATAACAATGGCAGCACCGTCACCACCACCATCACCGGTGCCACGGGCGGCAACTTCGAAAACCTGGTGCCGAACCCGACGCCGGCCGTCACCAACATTGTCGATTCGGTCGACACCACCAATCTGACCCTGACCGCCACCGGCACCGTGGTCGAAGGTGGCCAGATCACCTACACCGCGACCCTGACCAACCCGGCGCAAACGCCGGTGACCGTCACCCTGTCGAACGGCTCGACCATCACCATCGGCGCCGGCCAGACCACCGGCAGCGTCAACGTGCCGACCGCGCCGAATGACGTCTACAACAACGGCGGCACCGTCAGCACCACGATTACCGGTGCTACCGGCGGCAATTTCGAGAACCTGGTGCCGAACACGACGCCAGCGACCACCACTGTTACCGACTCCATCGACACCACCAACCTGTCGCTGAGCGCCACCGGTTCCGTGGCCGAAGGCGGTTCGATTGTTTATACCGCGACCCTGACCAACCCGGCCGGCACCCCGGTGACCGTGACGTTGAGCAACGGCTCCGTCATCACCATCGACGCTGGTAAAACCACCGGCACCGTGACCGTTCAAGCACCGGCCGATGACGTCTACAAGGATGCCGGCAAGGTCGAAGTGACCATCAAGGATGCGTCCGGTGGCAACTTCGAGAACCTGGTGCCAAGTACTGTTCCAGCGGTTACCGAAGTCACCGACACCATCGATACCACCACGGTCAAACTGACAGCGACCGAAACCGCTGCTGAAGGTGGCACCGTCACTTACACCGCCACTGTTGGCGCTCCGGTAACCGGTTCGCCTGTCACCGTGACCCTGGCCAACGGTCAGTCGATCAACATCGAAGTGGGCAAAACCACTGGCACCGTGACCACCACCGCGCCGAACGATGCGTTGACCGGCAATACACCACTGACCAACTCGATCACCGGCGTTTCCGGCGGTAATTACGAAAATCTGGTGGCCGACAAGACTCCGGTTTCGACCACGGTTACCGACGTTGCCGACACCACCAACCTGACCCTGAGCGCCACTGGCACCGTAGCCGAGGGCGGTTCGATCGTTTACACCGCAACTCTGACCAACCCGGCCGGCACGCCGGTGACCGTGACGTTGAGCAACGGCTCGGTCATCACCATTGAAGCGGGCAAGACCACCGGCAGCGTGACCGTTCCGGCGCCAGCCGATGACGTCTATAAAGACGCCGGCAAAGTCGAAGTGACCATCAAGGACGCCACCGGCGGCAACTTCGAGAACCTGGTGCCAAGCACCGTTCCGGCCGTCACCGAAGTGACCGACACCATCGACACGTCGACCGTCAAACTGACGGCTGATACTTCGGTCGCCGAAGGCGGCACCGTGACCTATACCGCCACGGTCGGCGCACCGGTCACAGGCTCGCCAGTGACTGTCACTTTGGCCAACGGTCAATCGATCACCATCGAAGTCGGCAAAACCACCGGCACCGTCACCACGACTGCACAAAACGATGTGCTGAACGGACAGGCGCCGCTGACCAACTCGATCACGGGTGTTACCGGCGGCAACTACGAAAACCTCGTGGCCGACAAAACCCCGGTTTCCACCACCGTTACCGATACCGTCGACACCACCAACTTGACCCTGAGCGCTACCGGCTCCGTGGCGGAGGGTGGTTCGATCGTTTACACCGCGACGCTGAGCAATCCTGCGGGTACGCCGGTGAGCGTGACGTTGAGCAACGGCTCCGTCATCACGATTGAAGCGGGTAAAACCACTGGCACCGTGACCGTTCCAGCACCTGCCGATGACGTTTACAAAGATGCCGGCAAAGTCGAAGTGACCATCAAGGATGCGTCCGGCGGCAACTTCGAAAATCTCGTTCCGAGCACCGTTCCGGCGGTTACCGAAGTCACTGACACCATCGACACCACCACGGTGAAACTCACCGCGACCGAGTCGGCGGCGGAAGGTGGCACTGTCACTTATACCGCTACCGTCGGCGCTCCGGTGACGGGTTCACCTGTGACCGTGACCCTGGCCAATGGTCAGTCGATCATCATCGAAGTCGGCAAGACCACCGGTACCGTGACCACCACCGCGCCGAACGATGCGTTGAACGGCCACGCGCCGCTGACCAACGCGATCACCGACGTGAGCGGTGGCAATTACGAGAATCTCGTAGCCGACAAGACCCCGGTTTCTACTACCGTCACCGACACTGTCGACACCACCAACCTGACGCTGACCGCGACCGACACCGTGGCCGAAGGTGGCTCGATCACCTACACCGCCACCCTGACCAATCCGGCCGGCACTCCAGTGACCGTGACGTTGAGCAACGGCGCCGTCATCACCATCGAAGCGGGTAAAACCACCGGTACCGTGACCGTCGACGCGCCGAAAGATGACGTCTACAAAGACGCCGGCAAAGTCGAAGTCAGCATCAAGGACGCCACTGGCGGCAACTTCGAGAATCTGGTGCCAAGTACTGTTCCGGCCGTGACCGAAGTCACCGACACCATCGACACCTCGACCGTCAAACTGGCCGCGACCGAGTCCGCTGCTGAAGGCGGCACCGTCACTTACACCGCCACCGTTGGTGCCCCGGTCACTGGCTCGCCTGTGACCGTGACCCTGGCCAACGGTCAGTCGATCACCATCGAAGTCGGCAAAACCACCGGTACCGTGACCACCACTGCGCCTAACGATGCGTTGAACGGCCATACGCCGCTGACCAACGCGATCACCGGCGTGAGCGGTGGCAATTACGAGAATCTCGTAGCCGACAAGACGCCGGTCAGCACCACCGTCACCGACACTGTCGACACCACCAACCTGACCCTCAGTGCTACCGGTACTGTGGCCGAAGGTGGTTCGATCGTTTACACCGCCACCCTGACCAACCCGGCAGGTACTCCGGTGACCGTGACCCTGAGCAACGGCTCGGTGATCACCATCGAAGCAGGCAAAACCACCGGCACCGTCACCGTTCCGGCGCCAGCCGATGACGTCTACAAAGACGCCGGCAAGGTCGAAGTGACCATCAAGGATGCAACTGGTGGCAACTTCGAAAACCTGGTACCGAGCACTGTTCCGGCCGTTACCGAAGTCACTGACACCATCGACACCTCGACCGTGAAGCTGAGCGCCGATACGTCCGTGGCCGAGGGCGGCACTGTCACCTACACCGCCACTGTTGGCGCTCCGGTGACGGGTTCGCCGGTCACCGTGACTCTGGCCAATGGTCAGACCATCACCATCGAAGTCGGCAAGACCACCGGCACCGTCACCACCACTGCGCCGAACGATGCGCTCAACGGTCATACACCGCTGAGCAACTCGATCACTGGCGTGAGCGGCGGCAACTACGAAAATCTGGTGGCCGACAAGACTCCGGTCAGCACCACCGTGACTGACACCGTCGACACCACCGACCTGACGCTGACTGCGACTGGCACCGTGGCCGAAGGTGGTTCGATCACCTACACCGCCACTCTGACCAACCCGGCCGGCACGCCGGTGACCGTGACGTTGAGCAACGGCTCCGTCATCACCATCGAGGCCGGTAAAACCACCGGCACCGTGACCGTTGATGCGCCGAAAGACGACGTCTACAAGGACGCCGGCAAGGTCGAAGTCACCATCAAGGATGCAACCGGTGGCAACTTCGAGAATCTGGTGCCGAGCACTGTTCCAGCCGTAACGGAAGTCACTGATACCATCGACACCACCACGGTCAAACTGACCGCGACCGAAGCGGCAGCTGAAGGCGGCACTGTCACTTACACCGCCACCGTTGGTGCCCCGGTCACCGGCTCACCGGTCACCGTGACCCTGGCCAACGGTCAGACCATCACCATCGAAGTCGGCAAGACCACCGGTACCGTGACCACCACCGCGCCGAACGATGCGTTGAACGGTCACACCCCGCTGACCAACTCGATTACTGGCGTGTCCGGCGGTAACTACGAAAATCTCGTGGCCGACAAAACCCCGGTTTCGACCACCGTCACCGACACCGTCGACACCACCAACCTGACCCTGAGCGCCACTGACTCGGTGGCCGAGGGCGGTTCGATTGTTTATACCGCGACCCTGACCAACCCGGCCGGCACGCCGGTGACCGTGACCCTGTCGAACGGCTCCGTCATCACCATCGAAGCGGGCAAAACCACCGGCACTGTGACCGTTCCAGCACCGGCCGATGACGTCTATAAGGACGCCGGCAAGGTCGAAGTGACCATCAAGGATGCGTCCGGTGGCAACTTCGAGAACCTGGTGCCAAGCACCGTTCCAGCCGTCACCGTAGTCACCGACACCATCGATACCACCACGGTCAAACTGACCGCGACCGAGTCGGCGGCTGAAGGCGGCACCGTCACCTACACCGCAACTGTGGGCGCTCCGGTAACCGGATCGCCAGTCACCGTAACCCTGGCCAACGGTCAGTCGATCACCATCGAAGTGGGCAAAACCACTGGCACCGTGACCACCACCGCGCCGAACGATGCGTTGACCGGCAATGCACCACTGACCAACTCGATCACCGGCGTTTCCGGCGGTAATTACGAAAATCTGGTGGCCGACAAGACTCCGGTTTCGACCACGGTTACCGACGTTGCCGACACCACCAACCTGACCCTGAGCGCCACTGGCACCGTAGCCGAGGGCGGTTCGATCGTTTACACCGCAACTCTGACCAACCCGGCCGGCACGCCGGTGACCGTAACCTTGAGCAATGGCTCGGTCATCACCATCGACGCTGGTAAAACAACCGGCACCGTGACCGTTCCGGCTCCTGCCGATGACGTCTACAAGGATGCCGGCAAGGTCGAAGTGACCATCAAGGATGCGTCCGGTGGCAACTTCGAGAACCTGGTGCCAAGCACCGTTCCAGCCGTCACCGAAGTCACCGACACCATCGATACCACCACGGTCAAGCTGACAGCGACCGAGTCGGCTGCTGAAGGCGGCACCGTTACCTACACCGCCACGGTCGGCGCCCCTGTCACCGGCTCGCCTGTGACCGTGACCCTGGCCAATGGTCAGTCGATCACCATCGAAGTCGGCAAGACCACCGGCACCGTGACCACCACCGCCCCGAACGACGCACTCAACGGTCACGAACCGCTGACCAACTCGATCACCGGCGTGAGCGGTGGCAACTACGAGAATCTGGTCGCCGACAAAACGCCGGTCAGCACCACCGTGACCGACACCGTCGACACCACCAACCTGACCCTGAGCGCCACCCCGGAAGTCAACGAAGGTGGCCAGATCACCTACACCGCGACCCTGACCAACGCCGCCGGCACTCCGGTGACCGTGACCTTGAGCAACGGCGCCGTGATCACCATCGAGGCCGGTAAAACCTCCGGCACCGTGACCGTCGATGCACCGAAGGACGACGTCTACAAGGACGCCGGCAAAGTCGAAACGACCATTTCGACCGCCACCGGTGGCAACTTCGAAAACCTGGTCACCAGCACCACCCCGGCGGTCACCACCGTCAATGACACCATCGACACGTCCACCGTGTCGCTGACCGCTACCGCCAACGTCGCCGAAGGCGAAACCGTGGTCTATACCGCGACCGTCACCGCGCCAGTGACCGGTTCGCCGCTCGTCGTGAATCTGTCCAACGGCCAGACCATCACCATCGCCGTCGGCGAAACCACCGGCACCGTGAACTTCGTCGCACCGAACAGCCCGCTGGCGGGCGGCAGCTCGCTGAGCGTGACCATCGACAAGGCCACCGGTGGCAACTACGAAAACCTGGCGGTCGACAGCAAACCGGCAAATACCTCGGTTTCGGACACCGTCGACACGACCAATCTGAACCTGACGGCCACCGATTCGGTGGCCGAGGGTGGTTCGATTGTCTACACCGCAACCCTGACCAACCCGGCCGGCACCCCGGTGACCGTAACCCTGTCGAACGGTGCAGTAATCACCATCGAAGCCGGCAAGACTACGGGCACCGTCACAGTCCCGGCGCCAACCGATGACGTCTACAAGGATGCGGGCAAAGTCGAAGCGACCATTTCGACCGTCACCGGCGGCGGTTTCGAGAACCTGGTGCCGAGCACCGTTCCAGCCGTCACCAACGTCACCGACACCATCGACACCACAACGGTGAAACTCACGGCGACCGAAACCGCTGCTGAAGGTGGCACCGTCACCTACACCGCAACTGTTGGTGCTCCGGTGACAGGTTCTCCGGTTACCGTGACTCTGGCCAATGGTCAGCAAATCACCATCGAGGTCGGTAAAACCACCGGCACTGTGACCACCACTGCGCCGAACGATGCGCTCAACGGCCATGCGCCGCTGACCAACGCGATCACTGGCGTGACTGGCGGTAACTACGAAAACCTCGTGGCCGACAAGACGCCGGTCAGCACCACCGTGACGGACACCGTCGACACCACCAACCTGACCCTGAGCGCCACTGGCTCCGTGGCCGAGGGCGGTTCGATAGTTTACACCGCCACACTGACCAACCCGGCGGGCACGCCAGTGACCGTGACCTTGTCCAACGGTGCCGTGATCACCATCGAGGCCGGTAAAACCACCGGCACCGTGACCGTCGACGCACCGAAAGACGACGTCTACAAAGATGCGGGCAAAGTCGAAGCAACCATTTCGACCGCCACCGGTGGCAACTTCGAGAACCTGGTTCCGAGCACCGTTCCAGCCGTAACGGAAGTCACCGACACCATCGACACGACGACCGTGAAGCTGACCGCTTCCGAAACGGCCGCTGAAGGTGGCACCGTTACTTACACCGCCACCGTTGGTGCTCCGGTGACTGGCTCGCCGGTCACCGTGACCCTGGCCAATGGTCAATCGATCACCATCGAAGTGGGCAAGACCACTGGCACCGTCACCACCACTGCGCCAAACGATGCGCTCAACGGTCATGCGCCACTGACCAACGCGATCACCGGCGTGAGCGGCGGTAACTACGAAAATCTCGTCGCTGACAAAACGCCGGTCAGCACCACCGTGACCGACACCGTCGACACCACCAATCTGTCGCTGACCGCGACCGACAGCGTGGCCGAAGGCGGCTCGATCGTTTACACCGCTACCCTGACCAACCCGGCTGGCACCCCGCTGACCGTGACCCTGTCGAACGGCGCCGTGATCACCATCGAAGCCGGTAAAACCACCGGTACCGTAACCGTTCCGGCCCCTGCCGATGACGTCTACAAGGATGCCGGCAAGGTCGAAGTCACCATCAAGGATGCAACCGGTGGCAACTTCGAGAACCTGGTTCCGAGCACCGTTCCAGCCGTAACAGAAGTCACCGACACCATCGACACGACGACCGTGAAGCTGACCGCTTCCGAAACCGCGGCTGAAGGTGGCACCGTCACTTACACCGCGACCGTGGGCGCGCCGGTGACTGGCTCGCCAGTGATCGTGACCCTGGCCAACGGTCAGCAAATCTCCATCGAGGTGGGTAAAACCACCGGCACCGTGACCACCACGGCACCGAACGATGTGCTGAACGGCCATGCGCCACTGACCAACGCGATCACCAACGTTTCCGGCGGCAACTACGAAAACCTCGTGGCCGACAAAACCCCGGTCAGCACTACCGTCACCGACACCATCGACACCACCAACCTGTCGCTCAGTGCGACCGGCACCGTGGCCGAAGGTGGCCAGATCACCTACACCGCGACCCTGACCAATCCGGCCGGCACCCCGGTGACCGTGACCTTGAGCAACGGCTCGGTGATCACAATCGAGGCCGGCAAAACCACCGGCACCGTGACCGTTCCTGCGCCAGCCGACGACGTCTACAAGGACGCCGGCACCGTGGAGGCGACAATCAAGTCCGCGACCGGTGGCAACTTCGAAAACCTGGTGACCAGCACTACGCCAGCCGTAACCAATGTCACCGACACCATCGACACCACCACGGTCAAACTGACCGCGACCGAGTCGGCGGCTGAAGGCGGCACCGTCACCTACACCGCTACTGTTGGCGCACCGGTGACGGGTTCTCCGGTTACCGTGAGCCTGTCCAACGGTCAGCAGATCACCATCGAAGTCGGCAAGACCACTGGCACCGTGACCACCACCGCGCCGAACGATGCGTTGACCGGCCACGCGCCGCTGACCAATGCGATCACCGGCGTAACCGGCGGTAATTACGAGAACCTCGTTGCCGACAAGACCCCGGTTTCGACCACGGTCACCGACACCGTCGACACCACCAACCTGACCCTCAGCGCCACCAATTCGGTCGCCGAGGGCGGTTCGATCATCTACACCGCGACACTGACCAACGCCGCTGGCTCGCCAGTGACCGTAACCTTGTCGAACGGTGCCGTGATCACCATCGAAGCGGGCAAAACCACTGGTACCGTGACCGTTCCTGCGCCAGCCGATGACGTCTACAAGGACGCCGGCAACGTGCAGGCCACGATCACCAATGCCACCGGTGGCAACTTCGAAAAACTGGTACCAAGCACCGCTCCGGCCGTGACCCAGGTCACCGACACCATCGACACCACCACGGTGAAACTCACCGCGACCGCGTCGGCGGCTGAAGGCGGCACTGTCACCTACACCGCGACCGTGGGCGCCCCAGTCACTGGCTCGCCAGTGACCGTGAACCTGTCGAATGGCCAGAGCATCACCATCGAAGTGGGTAAAACCACTGGCACCGTGACCACCACGGCGCCTAACGATGCGCTCAACGGCCACGCGCCGCTGACCAACGCGATCACCAACGTTTCCGGCGGCAACTACGAAAACCTCGTGGCCGACAAAACCCCGGTCAGCACGACCGTGACCGACACGGTCGACACCACCAACCTGTCCCTCAGCGCTACCAACTCGGTCGCCGAGGGCGGTTCGATCGTCTACACCGCCACACTGACCAACGCTGCGGGTACTCCGGTAACCGTGACCCTGAGCAACGGCGCCGTAATCACCATCGAGGCCGGTAAAACCACGGGCACCGTGACCGTTCCTGCCCCGGCGGACGATGTCTACAAAGACGCCGGCAACGTACAGGCCACGATTACCAATGCCACCGGCGGCAATTTCGAAAACCTGGTCACCAGCACCGCTCCTGCGGTAACCAGCGTCACCGATACCATCGACACCACCACCGTGAAACTGTCCGCCACCACCAGCGTGGCTGAAGGTGGCACCGTCACTTACACCGCGACGGTTGGCGCACCGGTTACCGGCTCGCCAGTCACCGTGACCCTGTCCAACGGTCAGTCGATCACCATCGAAGTCGGCAAGACCACCGGCACCGTCACCACCGCCGCGCCGAACGACGTATTGACCGGCCATGCGCCGCTGACCAACGCGATCACCGACGTAACGGGCGGCAACTACGAAAACCTGGTAGCCGACAAGACGCCAGTCAGCACCACCGTCACCGACACCATCGACACCACCAACCTGTCGCTCAGCGCGACCGGCACTGTGGCCGAAGGCGGCTCGATCACCTACACCGCGACGCTGACCAACGCCGCTGGCTCGCCAGTCACCGTGACCTTGTCGAACGGCGCCGTGATCACCATCGACGCCGGCAAGACCACCGGCACCGTGACCGTTCCTGCACCTGCCGACGACGTCTACAAAGACGCCGGCAACGTACAGGCCACGATCACCAACGCCAGCGGTGGCAACTTCGAGAATCTGGTCACCAGCACCACACCAGCAGTGACCAGCGTCACCGACACCATCGACACCACCACCGTGAAGCTGACCGCGACCGCAACAGCGGCCGAGGGTGGCACCGTCACTTACACCGCCACCGTGGGTGCACCGGTAACTGGCTCGCCGGTAACCGTGAATCTGGCCAACGGTCAGTCGATCACCATCGAAGTCGGCAAGACCACCGGCACTGTGACCACCACCGCGCCGAACGACGCGTTGACCGGCCACGCTCCGCTGACCAACTCGATCACCAACGTTTCCGGCGGCAACTACGAGAACCTCGTCGCCGACAAAACGCCAGTCAGCACCACCGTCACCGACACCATCGACACCACCAACCTGTCGCTCAGCGCGACCGGCACTGTGGCCGAAGGCGGCTCGATCACCTACACCGCGACGCTGACCAACGCCGCTGGCTCGCCAGTCACCGTGACCTTGTCGAACGGCGCCGTGATCACCATCGACGCCGGCAAGACCACCGGCACCGTGACCGTTCCAGCACCTGCCGACGACGTCTACAAAGACGCCGGCACTGTTCAGGCAACAATCAAGTCGGCCACCGGTGGCAACTTCGAAAACCTGGTGACCAGCAACACACCGGCCGAGACCAACGTCACTGACACCATCGACACCACCACCGTGAAGCTGACCGCGACCGCAACAGCGGCCGAGGGTGGCACCGTCACTTACACCGCCACCGTGGGTGCGCCAGTGACTGGCTCGCCGGTCACCGTGAACCTGGCCAACGGTCAGTCGATCACCATCGAAGTCGGCAAAACCACCGGCACTGTGACCACCACCGCACCGAACGATGCGTTGACCGGCCACGCTCCGTTGACCAACTCGATCACCAACGTTTCCGGCGGCAACTACGAAAACCTCGTGGCCGACAAGACACCGGTGAGCACCACCGTCACCGACACCATCGACACCACCAACCTGACGCTCAGCGCAACTGGCACCGTGGCCGAAGGCGGTTCCATCGTCTACACCGCGACCCTGACCAACGCTGCTGGCTCGCCAGTCACCGTGACCCTGAGCAACGGCGCGGTGATCACCATCGACGCCGGCAAGACCACCGGCACCGTGACCGTTCCTGCGCCAGCCGATGACGTCTACAAGGACGCCGGCAACGTGCAGGCCACGATCACCAACGCCACCGGTGGCAACTTCGAGAACCTGGTCACCAGCACCACACCAGCCGTGACCAGCGTCACCGACACCATCGACACCACCACCGTGAAGCTGACCGCGACCACGACGGCAGCCGAAGGTGGCAACGTTGTCTACACCGCAACCGTCGGCGCGCCAGTGACGGGCTCGCCTGTGACCGTGACCCTGGCCAACGGTCAGTCGATCACCATCGAAGTCGGCAAAACCACTGGCACTGTGACCACCACCGCGCCAAACGACGTGTTGACCGGCCACGCTCCGCTGACCAACTCGATCACCAACGTTTCCGGCGGCAACTACGAAAACCTGGTCGCCGACAAGACGCCGGTCAGCACCACCGTCACCGACACCATCGACACCACCAACCTGTCGCTCAGCGCGACCGGCACTGTGGCCGAAGGCGGCTCGATCACCTACACCGCGACGCTGACCAACGCCGCTGGCTCGCCAGTCACCGTGACCTTGTCGAACGGCGCCGTGATCACCATCGACGCCGGCAAAACCACCGGCACCGTGACCGTTCCTGCGCCAGCTGACGACGTCTACAAAGACGCCGGCAATGTGCAGGCCACGATCACCAATGCCACCGGTGGCAATTTCGAGAACCTGGTGACCAGCAACACACCAGCCGTGACCAGCGTCACCGATACCATCGACACCACCACCGTCAGCATCACCGGCAGCACCTCGGTGACTGAAGGTCAGACCGCAACCTACACCGTCAGCCTGACCAACCCGGCACAGACCGAAGTCACCCTGAAAATCGTCTACAGCGGCACCGCTGCCGACGGTTCGGACTTCACCGGCGTGTACACCGTGAAGATCCCGGCAGGTGCCAGCAGTGCGCAGTTCAACGTTGCGACCATCGATGACAAGATCACCGAAGGCACCGAGAACTTCGTGGTCAAGATCGACTCGGCCACCGGCGGCAACTTCGAGAACCTGGCGGTCAGCAGCACCAATGGCAGCGTCAGCACCTCGATCATCGACAACGATGCACCGCCGGTCATCGACCTCGACGCCAACAACTCCAGCGGTGCAACGGGTGCCGACTACAAGGTGACCTTCACCGAGAACACCCCGGGCGCAGGTGTGTCGATTGCCGACACCGATATCAAGATCACCGACCCGGACAGCACGATGCTGACCGGCGCCACCGTCGTGCTGACCAACCGTCAGGAAGGCGATGCGCTGAATCTGGGCAACAGCGTCAACGGCATCACCATCAATGCCAACAGCACCAACGGCACCGTCACCCTGACCCTGTCGGGCAACGCGACGCTCGCCGACTACATGCAGGCCATCAAGAACATCAGCTTCACCAACAGCAGTGAAGACCCGAGCACCGTGCCGCGGATCATCACCGTGACCGTGACCGATGGCGGCAACTACTCCAACGTCGCGACCACCACGGTCAACGTAGTGGCAGTCAACGACGCTCCGGTCGCTGCACCGGTCAACGTCACTGGCACCGAAGACACCCCGCTGATCCTCGGCTGGTCGACCTTCGGCGTCAGCGACGTCGACAGCCCGGCCAGCAGCCTGGGCGTGAAAATCACCCAACTGCCGGGCGAAGGCAAACTGCAATACCTGGACGGTTCTACCTGGAAAGATGTCGCTAACAACCAGACTTTCAGCAAGGCCGACATCGACGCCGGCAAGCTGCGCTTCCTGCCGGATGCAAACGAGTCGGGCGTGAACGGTTACGGTGGCACCGGCCTGGGCAACAACCAGGCTGACTACGCGCAGATCAAGTTCCAGCCAACCGATGGTCAGTTGCTGGGCAACACCGGCACCATCAAGATCGACATCACCCCGGTGGCGGATGCACCGACCCTGTCGGTCGCCGACAACAGCGTGAAGTCCACCGGGCTGATCAAGGAAGTCTGGACCGGTCTGTCGGGCCTTGGCACTGATGGCAGCGGCGCGAATTCGACCACCCTGAAAAACGTGATCGACGGCGCGGGCAAGCCGAACACCAGCGGTACCGTGAACAACGTGCAGTCCGACGGCAGCGTGGCCGCCGGCACCGCGTCGAAAACCTCGGGCCTGATCTATCTGGAAGCCGGCAAGACCTACACCTTCAGCGGTACCGGTGATGACAGCCTGCTGGTGACCATCGGTGGCAAGAACGTGGCGTCCACGACGTGGGGCGCGGGCGGCAACCTCAACGGTTCGTTCACCCCGACCACCAGCGGCTACTACACCCTGGACATCTACCACCACAACCAGAGCGGCCCGGGCAGCTACGACGTCAACCTGTCGGTCAACGGCAGCACGCCGATCGACCTGAGCAGTGCCGGCGTGCCGATCTACACCGGCGTGCAGGATCTGGTGAATGCCGGCGTGACCGTCTCCGATCTGCACGGCAGCAACGGCGAAGGCTATTACGACGGCTACAAGCTCAACACCGGCGCCGAAGGCACCACCGTGAAACTGTCGTCGATCAGCACCGCGCTGACCGACACCGACGGCTCGGAAACCCTGAGCATCAAGATCAGCGGTGCGCCGGTCGGCTCGGTGCTCAGCGACGGCGCAGGCCACAGCTTCACCGTGACCGCCACCAGCGGCGACGCCAACGTCACTGGCTGGAACCTCGGCACCCTGACCGTGACCCCGCCGACCTACTACAACGGCCAG
Organism: Pseudomonas sp. V88_4; assembly: GCF_029967985.1. Lineage (NCBI taxonomy): Bacteria > Pseudomonadati > Pseudomonadota > Gammaproteobacteria > Pseudomonadales > Pseudomonadaceae > Pseudomonas > Pseudomonas sp. V88_4. The sequence continues at coordinate 19,981 of NZ_JASCAF010000047.1, read as the reverse complement.
TTCAACCTGACCGTGACCTCGACCTCCACCGAGCAGGTAGGCGGCTCGGCCAGCACCACCGCGACCATCCCGGTCACCGTGGTGCCGGCGGTGTACAACGCGGTGGTCGCCACTTCGGCGGACGACACCGTCACCGGCACCGACGGCAACGACATCATCGTCGCCGACATCGGCGGCCTGACCGTGGTGCCGGGCACCAACTACAACATCGCGTTCATGGTCGACAGCTCGGGCAGCATGAGCGCTTCGTCGATCAACGCCGCCAAGGACTCGCTGACGTCGGTATTCAACACCCTCAAGCAGAGTCTGGGCAGCAACTCCGGCACGGTGAACATCTTCCTGGTGGACTTCGATACCCAGGTCAACAAGTCCGTATCGGTGAACCTCAACGACCCGAACGCACTGACCTTGCTCAAGGCCGTGCTGGACTCGATGTCGTCCGGCGGCGGTACCAACTACGAGGACGTGTTCAAGGCCACGGCGAACTTCTTCCAGAGCGCCGAAGCGCTGGCCAACACCGGGGCGAAGAACCTCACGTACTTCATCACCGACGGCCAGCCGACGTACTACCAGAGCAACGAGCAGACCAACCCGACGCTGTACGGCAACGTGAAACTCGATGACGTGGTCAAGACCAGCAACTACAAACTGGGCGACAGCTTCAGCACCTACATCGACAACACCCACTACCTGAGCATCAACACTGCCGGCGCCGTGGTATTGCAGACGTACAAGAACGGCAGCTGGAGCTGGAACAGCCTGGGTACCATCCACGCTCAGGGTGACGGTACCTACGAGATCTCGAGCCTGGCGGGCAACGGCAACAGCACCACGACGACGACCACCGATAACGCCAGCAGCGGTTTCGCCTTGCTCAACGGTTTGTCGAACGTGGAAGCCATCGGCATCAACAGCGGTGTCAGCCTAAACGACCTGAAACCGTACGATACCGATCACAACCCGCAGACCAACATCGATCCGAAGGACCTGGCCAACTCGATCATCGGTCATACCGAAGCGACAATGCCGGGCAACGACACCGTCAGCGGTGGCGATGGCAACGACATCCTGTTCGGCGATCTGGTGAGCTTCAACGGCATTGCCGGCGAGGGTTACCAGGCGATGCAGGCGTTCGTGGCCAAGGAAACCGGGGTCGACGTCAGCAAAGTCACCACCAGCAACGTGCACCAGTACATCACCGAGCACTATCAGGCGTTCGATGTGTCCGGTGCCCACGACGGCAACGACACACTGCTGGGTGGCGCGGGCAATGACATCCTGTTCGGCTCGGGCGGCAACGACCTGCTCGACGGCGGCAAGGGCAATGACATCCTGCTCGGCGGCACCGGCAACGACACGCTGATCGGCGGTCCGGGCAACGACATCCTGATCGGTGGTTCCGGTGCGGATACCTTCGTCTGGAAGGCGGGCGACACCGGCAACGACGTGATCAAGGACTTCAAGGCCAGCGAAGGCGACCGCATCGACCTGCGCGACCTGTTGCAGGGCGAGACCGGCAGCACCATCGACAACTTCCTGAAGATCACCACGGTCGACGGCGTGTCGTCGCTGCAAGTCAACTCGGGCGGCAAGTTCAACTCGGGCGATGCCGCAGCCGCGACACCGGACGTGACGATCAAACTGGAAGGCAACAACTGGTCGAGTGCCAACATTCACAACCTGATTGCCGGCAGCGATCCGACCATCAAGGTCGACCACAACAACAGCTGATGCGTGAACAACGGCCGCCCCACTGGGGCGGTCGTCACGTTTGCGGCACTTGAACCGGTGACGATTGCGTCGGCGCACCGCATACTCGCGTGCAGTTGGCTATGCTGCTGACAGCATGACGCTGGTCCATTTCCGAGGGATGCTCAATGTTTTACGTGCAACGCGATGCGCAGGGTCAGTTGATTCGCGTGGAAGCTGCGGCCTACGCCGAGGCCACGGAAACGCTGCCGGCCGACCACCATGAAATCCAGGCCTGGTACGCCAACGAGGCCGTGGAGAACAGCCTCAAACAGCTCAAGCAGAGCGACCTGGAAATGATCCGGGTACTCGACGACCTGATTCAGGTATTGACCCAGAAAGGCGTGATCCGCGTCACCGACTTGCCGCCGGCGGCCCAGGCCAAGTTGATGGACCGGACCCAGGCGCGGGAAGCGCTGGGCGGGTTGAGTCAGTTGATCGATGAGGATGAGGGCGGGTTGATCTGATTTGCCTACAGTCGATCGTTCCCACGCTCTGCGTGGGAGCGATCAGTCAGCTCCAGGGCTTGGGCTCACCGAACAGCTGCCCCTGAACCCCATACAACCCCATCTCGCGGATCACCGACAATTCCCCTTCCGTCTCGACTCGCTCGGCAATCAGCGGCAGATCGATGCTGTGCGCCGCACGCTGGATCGCTTCGATGAACAGGCGCTTGTCGCTTTCCTGATCGATCGCCCGGATGTAGCTGCCGTCGATCTTCAGGTACGCCAGCCCCAGCCGCGCCAGGTTGCCGATCATGCTGAAGCGTCCGCCGAAGCGCTGCAGGCTCAGGGAGAATCCAAGCTCGCGCAGGCGCCGGGTCAACTGTTCCAGCACGGCTTGCTCCGGCAATTGTTCCTCGCCGATTTCCAGGGTCAGGCGTGCACCGAGGTTGGAATGTGCCCGCAGAATCTCGAACACTTTGTTCAACGCCTGCGGATCAGCCAGGGTCGCCGAGGACAGGTTCAGCGCCAGGGATTCTTCATGTCCGGCCATCTGCTCCAGCACCCGCTCGAGCATCAACCGGTCCAGTCGCGCGGTCCAGCCGAAGCGCTCAAGCCACGGCAGGAAGCGCCCGGCGGGAATGGTCTGGCCCTGCTCGTCGAGCAAGCGCGACAGCACCTTGTAATGCAGCACCAGTTGCGTGTCCTGCGCCGCCACCACCGGCTGGAAGAACAGCTCGAAACGCCGCTGGTTCAGCGCCTGATCGAGCAAGCGATGCCAGGCGTGGTGATCGTCACCGACGTCTGCCACCAGGCTCTGATCGAGGCACGCCCAGTTCTGCTCGCCCTGCCCTTCGGCCTGGGCCAGCGCCTGATCGCCGAGACTGAGGACCGCTTGCGGCGAATCGCCGTGAGCGAACGGTGCCAGGCCGATAGAAGCCACGGCGGCCACGTCGGTGGCGCCTGTCGCGTGCAGGCTGCTCAGGGCACTGTCGAGATTCTGCGCCAGTTGCAGCGCCTCTTCGCGGGTCAGCCCCGGCGCCAGCACGGCGAATTCACCACCACGGATACGGGTGACGAGGTTCTGGGTTTCCGGGTATTTGGCGCACTCGCGGGACAGCTGCTCGCCGACCGCTTTCAACAATTCATCGGTGCGCTGACCACCAAGGCGCTGGTTCAGGCCAGCCAGATCCTTGACCCGCAACAGCAGCAGATAACCGGAACTGGCCTGCTCCGGGTTGCTCACCCGCGCATTCAGTTGCATCTCGAAATAACGCCGGTTGGCCAGCCCGGTGAGGTTGTCCTGATAGGACTCGGTGCGCAGTTTTTCACTGCGTTCGGCCTGCTCCTGGAACAGCGCCTTGAGCTTCTCGACCATCTGGTTCATCGCCAGCACCACACGGCGCAATTCAGGCGTACGCGGCAGGTCCGGCAGGCTGAGGAACTCACGACGGGCGATGGCGTGGGATTGCTTGACCATGTAATCGAGCGGCTTCAATTGCCGACGCAGCAACAGCGCGCCCAGCACCGCACTCACCGCGCCGCAGACCAGCAGCCAGCCAAGGCTGCCGAGTGCGCTCTGCCAGAGCTTGGCCAAGGCGAACATCGGATGGCTGACCACCTCGACCCGCGCCGCCTGCTCCCAGCCACGGCTGACCAGCGCATCGCCACCGGCCGGCTCCAGGCCGATCAGCTTGACGAACCAGTCCGGAACGTTGGTGACCGCCGGAATGCCGTTGCGCTCGACGATGGTCTGGTCGGTCTTCAGGTCGACCACGCGGATGCTCGAGTAGTAACCGCTGTCGAAGATTGAGCTGACCAGCAGCTCGACCATCGCCGGGTCATCGATGTTCGGCGTCAACGACAGCGCCAGCGCCGTGGCCGCATCCTGGGCGTGGGAGCGCAACTGGTTGACGTACTGGGTGCGCGAGCTCTCCAGACTGACCATGAAGCTGCCGGTGAAGGCGACCACCAGGAACAGACAGATAGCGATCAACAGCTGTTTGAACAAAGACATCTGAGCGCGTGCTCCTAGTTAGTCGTCTCGACCGGAAATCCTTCGGCCTGCATTTTCTTCAACACATCCTGCCAGCGTGACAGGCGTTTGGTGTCACCGACCTTCTTGTTGCCCTTCGCTCCCGGCAGGTACAACCCTTCGGCATTGAAAGAGTAGACCGGCAGCAAATCGGTCCGCTCGGCGGCCGGCTTGATCGGGTCGATCAGGCTGTCGAGCACCAGCGGCATGGCGTCAGGGCTGGAATAGTAAGTCAGGACCATGTGCGCGCGGTTCTGGCGCAGGGCCTTGACGTAGGTGATGCGCAACTTGTCACTGGCCACACCGAGGTGGCGCAGGCTGAAATACTTGGCGATCGCATAGTCTTCGCAGTCGCCGGCGCCTTTCCACAAGGCTTCGATGGGGGTTTCCCAATAATCGACCTCGTGCCACAGATCGATGTCTTCGACGTAGCGCATCTGTTTGTTGAAAAACAGGTTCACCACCTTGAGCTTTTCCATCTCGCTGACCTGCTTCTGCGTGGCCAACAGATTCTGCCAGGCGTCGATCCGCTGTTGCCCGGCGCCCAATGGCCCGTATAGCGCCGTGGCTTTGCGGCTGATCGCGGAAAAATCCCAATCGGCATGCAGGCCGCCCAGCATAATGCCGGCCAGCAGCAGCGCGCCGGCAAGCCAGCGCGCAATCCGTGGGATCGCGAAACGTACCGCCAATGCAAGGCATCCAGGGTAGAGAGGAAAGCGCTTGATGGTGAAGGTTAGCCCAGCAAAAAACAATGGCATCCTGAGATCATCGCTGGCGCGCTAAACTTCAGATGTGACAGGGTTCTTCTACACGGTTTGACAACCTGTAGAGCAATCACTAGTGTCCTTTGGATCCAAATCCGCAGTCATAGGGTGTGCAGTTGTGACCCAGAAGCCCAAGCCACTCCACAGCATCAAAGTCGACGGCCCGATTCCCGCGCATCTGGCGCGCTCGGTCATTGAAGAAACCCTGCGCGCCGCGATTCTCGACGGCCGCCTGCCCTGCGGCACCGCCGTGCGCCAGCAGGATCTGGCCGACCTGTTCGGTGTCAGCCGCATGCCGGTGCGCGAAGCCTTGCGTCAGCTTGAGGCACAGGGCCTGCTCAACGTCACTGCCCACAAGGGCGCCGTGGTCGCGCCGTTGATCCAGGGCGATGCAACGGAAACCTATGAGCTGCGCATCCTGCTGGAGTCCGAAGCGCTGCGCCAGTCGATCCCGCTGCTGACCCCGGCCGACCACGAGCGCGCCGCCAGCTTCATCGAAGAGCTGGAAAACGAACACGACTACACCGAAATCGGTCGGCTAAACCGTCTGTTTCACATGGCGCTCTACAGCAAGGCGCCCAATGGCCGGCTGTTGCGGCTGGTGGAAGACGGCTTGAATGAAGAAGAACGCTTCCTGCGCTTCAACCTCGAGGCCATGGGCCTGGGCAAACTCTCCCAAGACGATCACCGCGCGCTATTGCAGGCGGTGAAAGAGTGTGACACCACGCACGCCGTGACACTGCTGGAGCAGCACCTCAATCGCGGCGTCGAGGTGATCACCCGTTACCTCGCCAGCTCCGCCGCCCAAAGCCGCAAAGCGGCGCACTGAATCCTCCCTCCCGGGTGAGCCTCCACTCACCCGGCGAATAACCCGCTTACAAATCCCCCCTCCGCTCGCGGTCATTTGCCGTGGCACATCGACGCCTGCGCTCTAACCTCCCTTCTGCTTTGAACAGCCCGGAATTTGCACCGCAAGGAAGTCATTTTCGACGATAGCCGCGGCGCCGATTTACGCGCACCCTTGAATCGCCAACCCAATATAGAACGGGGACGCGCCGCCCCGGCAGCAGTCCCCGCACCAGGAACCTACGGAAGGAGCCTTGTCACGGGAACAGGAAGAAACGGCGCCGTTACAGCCCGACTTCATCCCCTCATATCTATTCAATTAATTAATTTAAAAGTTACTTCGAGTGAGGCATTCACTCTTGTCGTTCAATTTTGGCCCTTAACCGCCGGAAGGAGTAACTACGCCCAAATAAAACTTAACTTACAAGTTTTATCAGACCCACTCACACTTCAAAAACAGCCAACTAAAAATAATTAAAAATAAACTTGTTAAGTTGTTTTGCGATGTATTAGTTTTTCTTCGCCGAGCTTGGATCCGAAATCACAAACCCGGCGCAACCTTGCAGTACGGCCTCGTTTTTGACGGCTTTTACCGTCCTCCGCTGTCCCGGGCCCTTCAGACATTGCCTGTTTTCATCGAATCCGAATGAGGCTGTCGTTCGCCTGGAGAAACTTGTTCACCGTAGTTAGCAAATGGTTGAAAAATCCCTATTCCCCTATTAGCCAGAGTCTCGCAACCATGCCAACCAAAGAGCAACTTACACTCAAAAAAGCCGAACTTAGCGTTCACCCAATCTTCTCTGAAATCGATTCACTGGCGACATTGCGCCGGTTCATGGAGTCCCATGTATTTGCCGTCTGGGACTTCATGTCACTGACCAAGCGTCTGCAGCAGGAACTGACCTGCACCCGTCTGCCGTGGTTGCCACCACGGGACTCGCACGCCGCACGACTGATCAACGAAATCGTGCTCGGGGAAGAATCTGACGATCGGCTGTCACACGGGCATTACAGTCACTTCGAACTGTACCTCGATGCGATGCGCGAAGTCGGTGCGGACACGACAGCCGTGGAACGCTTCGTCACGCTGCAGCAGGAAGGCGTGAGTTACGACGTCGCCCTGCAAAGCGTCGAGGTCGATCCGGCGGCGGCGCGGTTCGTCCGTGACACGTTGCACACCGCGCTGCATGCGCCGGGGCACAGCGTGGCTGCCGCATTCCTGCACGGCCGCGAGAGCGTGATCCCGACCATGTTCCAGCGCATGCTCGATGCCTGGGGCATCGGCGTCGAACAGGCGCCGACCTTCCGCTACTACCTGGAGCGACACATCGAAGTCGACTCCGAAGACCACGGCCCGGCCGCAGAGCAACTGCTGGACCGACTGGTGGACGGCGACCCGCAGCGCGAAGCCGAGGTCTACGCCAGCGCCATCGCCGCCGTGGAAAGCCGCATCGCCCTGTGGGACGGCCTGCGCCTGAGCATGCGCGAACCGCTGGCGGAGGTGGCCCAATGAATGCCGCCGACTATCAGTCTTTCGCCGATGCCTGGGAAAGCCGCGCGACCATCCGCACCCGGCCACGCCGCGTGCTGGAGGACGATGCGCGGCTGATCTATCCGCTCAGCCGCCAGCCGTTGGTGCTCAGCGAAACCTTCCTGCGCGAATGCCCGCAGCAGCGTGATTTCGCCCTGGTGCAGACGCTGTACAAATTCATCAACGACGTGGTGATTTTCGAGACCGAGATCGTCGACAAGACCGCCCGCAGCATCGCCAAGAACCGCTTCGCCGTGGCCTTCCCGTTCGCCTGTCGCTACGACGCCATGACCGTGGTGGTGGACGAGGATTACCACGCGCTGGTGGCGATGGATTTCATGCAACAGACCGTGGCCATGACCGGCATCGAGCCGATCGAGCTGCCGAATGAAATCGAACTGAGCCGGGCGATTCCGGCCGCCGTCGAACTGGCCCCGCCACACTTGCGCAGCGCCGTGGAACTGATCTGCGTGGCCATCGCCGAGAACACCGTGACTGGCGACGTCGCGGCGTTCGCCCGGGACGACACGGTCAAGCCGTCGATCAAGGGCCTGATGGCTGATCACTTGCTCGATGAGGGACGGCACTCGAGTTTCTGGGCGCGGATGGTGCGCATCTACTGGCACACCGCGAGCGACGCGGACCGCGACTGCATCGCGCAGATCCTGCCGGTGTTCATCGGCCATTACCTGACCAACGACATCCAGAAGTCTTTCGACCTGCGCCTGATCGACGCCCTGCCGGTCAACGACGCCACCCGCCGCGCACTGAAAGACGAGATGGCCGGGCTGGCCTTCCCGATCAATCGCCACCACCCGCTGGTGGGCAACATCGTGCGGTTTTTTCACAACAGTTCGCTGCTCGACACACCGTGCGTGCAGCACGCCCTGCGCGACTACCTGGTTTGACAAGGAGGCTGACATGAGACGTCTCGACATTTTCCTGAGGGGCCGCAGCCAGGCCTTGACCGACCTGGCGCAGGAGCTGGAACAACACGGTCATTCATTGCTGACAGAGATTGCTGTGTCGGTGGACCTGGTGATCGATGACGGCAGTCTTGCGCCGCAGGATCACGGCCCGACACCGCACCTGAACTTGCGTCTGGGTATCGGTGCAACGGGCGTCGGCGGTTTGCCGGTGCTTGATCTGCTGTGCGTGTGCAACACGACACTGCTGAGCCGCGTGCCCATCGCCGACGAACCGTCCGGCAACGGTCAGGCGCTGCGCCTGCGAACACTGGCGCAGGTGGTGGACGAAGTGGCGCTGCTGGTCAGTCGTTTTTCCCGCGATGCCGAGTATTTCCAGCACGCGACAGCGGCCCGTGCGCCGGACTTCGAGCAGGTGGAAAATCTGCTGTTTCTCGACGGCCTGGCTTACGTCCATCGCCTTAATGCCACGGCCAATCCGGGGCTGCTGCAACAGGCGCAGAGTCCCGTGATCGAGCGGCTGCAACAGAGTCTGATCGAGCACGCTGAACGCCCGGCGCTGCACCTCGCCGAGCAGTCGATCAGCTACCGCCAGTTGCATGATCACAGCCGTGCAATCCAGCAACGCTTGCTGGCAATGCTGGAAACACGACCGCAACCGTGGGTGGTGGGGATTTGCCTGCCGAAATGCGATGCGCTGTTTGCTTCGATCCTGGCAATTCTCGGCAGCGGCGCGGTGTATTTGCCGCTGGAACCGAGTCATCCGCTTCAGCGCCAGCAGTACATTCTGGAAAACGCCGGGGCGGTGCTGTTGCTGCACGACGGCGAACACCCGCTGAGCGGTTCGATGCCGGGGCTGGATGTCAGCAGCATCGACAGCACTGACGCCGACCTGTCGCAATCTTTGATGCGCCAGCGACCGGCGCTCGACGCGCCGTGCATGGCGCTCTACACCTCGGGCACTACCGGGCATCCGAAGGGTGTGTTGCTGAGCCAGGCGAACCTCGCGCACTTCACCGCGTGGTACGCCGACTATGTGCAGCTGCGGGCCGAGAGCCGGGTGCTGCAGTTCTCGTCGCTGAGTTTTGACTCGTCGCTGATCGACATTTTCCCGACCTTGCTCGAAGGCGCGGAACTGGTGGTGCCCGACGACAACCAGCGCCGCGATCCGCTGCAACTGGTGGCGCTGATTCGCCGTCGGCAACTGACCCACGCGTTCCTGCCGCCGGCGCTGTTGAGCATCCTGCCGCTGGAACAACTGCAAAGCGTCGGGCAAATCATGACTGGCGGCGACGTCTGCGAGCCGTTCGTGATCGAGCAACTGACCCGCCAAGGCAAGCTGCACAACCTCTACGGCCCGACCGAAGCCACGGTGCTGATTACCGCGCGGCAACTGCAACCGGGCGACAGCAATCGCACCCTCGGCGGGCCGATTGCCAACAGTCAGGTGTTGATACTCGATGACGACCTGCAACCGGTGCCGGAGCAAACGGTGGGCGAGCTGTTCATCGTCGGCCCCGGCGTGTGCCTGGGTTACCTGAACAATCCGCAGCAGACCGCCGAGCGCTATCTGGACCTGGCGTTGCCGGACGGCCAGCGTCTGCGCGCCTACCGCAGCGGCGACATGGCCAAGTGGGGCGAGGATGGCATCGAGCTGTGCGGGCGCCGCGACAATCAGGTGAAGATCCGCGGTTTCCGGGTCGAGCCGGAAGAGATCGAACGCTGCCTGCGCGAGAGTCAGCTGTATCGGCAAATCGCGGTGGTGATCGACAGTCAGCGGCGAATTCTGGCGTTCCTCGCCCAGCCGCAATCGGATGCCGCGCGCGAGTCTTTGAAAGCTCACGCGCAGCAGTTTTTGCCCGACTACATGCAACCGGTGGCATGGACGGAACTGCCGAACATGCCGTTCGCCGCCAACGGCAAAGTCGACCGCAAGGCCTTGCTGGAACTGCCGGTCAGCGTGCAGGACAGCGGCCCGAAATGCCAGCCGGCCAACGCCGACGAAGCGCTGCTGCTGGAGATCTGGAGCGAGTTGCTGGAACTGCCGACCAGCGATATTTCCACCGACGAAAGCTTCTTCAATCTCGGCGGTCACTCGATTCTGCTGTCGCGCATGCTCCTGCGGCTGCGGGAGGAATTCGGTCGCAGCATTTCGATCAATCGCTTCATCGAACTGCCGACCATCGCCAAGCTCGCCACCCTGGTGCGCGGCACCGATGACAGCGCGGTGCTCAGCGCCCAGGCGATGGCCGACGCCGAACGAGCGCTGGACATCGAGCCGTTGCCGATCAGCCGCATGGGCGATGTGCACAAGGTGATCGTCACCGGCGCCAACAGTTTTGTCGGTGTGCACATCGTCGAAGCGCTACTGGGATGGGGCGCCAGCGAGGTGGCGTGTCTGGTGCGCGATGGCGGCGGGCAAACCGCGGCGCAGCGCTTTGCCCAAGCGCTGCGCGAGAACCGGCTGGAGCATCTGGACCTGAGCCGGGTGCGGGTCTATTCGGCGGACATCAGCCGGCCGCAACTGGGCTTGGCCGATGACGATTTCGAGCGACTGGATAGCGAGTTCGGCGCCTTGGTGCACAACGCTGCCAACGTCAATCACGTGCTCGATTACGAGTCGTTGGCGGCGGACAACGTAGAGCCGATTTTCGAACTGCTGCGGCTGTGCGAAGGGCGCAGCAAGAAGGTGTTCAATTTCGTCTCGACGCTGTCGGCCTCCAGCACCGTCGACGACGCAGGCCGGGTGCTGGAACTGCCCGCCGCACCGACGCCGCCGATCTACATCCGCAACGGCTACAACCTGTCGAAATGGGTCGGCGAGCGAATCCTCGAACGGGCCCGGGAGCGTGGGGTGCGGGTCAATCTGTATCGGCCCGGCAACATCAGTTTCAACAGCCTCAGCGGCGTCTGCCAGCCGCACAAGAACCGATTGATGCTGATGCTCAAGGGCTCGATCCAGCTCGGTCAGGTGCCGGCCTTCGCGCTGAATTTCGACCTGATGCCGGTGGACTTTCTCGCCCGTTTCATCGCCTTCCACGCCAGCCGTTACTCGGCCGAACGGGCGGTGTTCAACCTGCATAACCCGGAGCCTCTGAGCTGGGATGCCTACGTCGCGTCGTTCCGCGAAACCGGCAGCGAGTTTTCGCTGGTCAGCGTCGCCGACTGGCAACAACAACTGGGCCGGGTCGATGCCGACAACGCGCTGTTCGGCGTGCTCGGTTTCTACCTCAACGGCTTTGAGGAAGACATCGGCGACATCTCCCTGATCGGCCACGCCAACGCCCAGGCCGGCGTGCAGCAGATGGGCGCGCACTACCCGGAAAAATCCCCGGCGCTGCTGCGTCGCGGCTGCGACTACCTGAAAGAAATCAACTTCATCTGACTCATCAACCAAGGAGCAACACCATGAGCAATCTGCAACCCGACACCCTGATCAAAAACCCTCACGGCTGCCACGTATTGTCTTCGGTGGAAGTACCGGTGGACGCCAAACAGGTGTGGGCAGTAGTGGGCAAATTCGACGGTTTCGACCGTTTCATTCCGGCCCTGTCGCACATCGAAATGACCGGCGAAGGCGTGTCTTCGCTGCGCAAGAAGTTCTTCAAGGATGGCAACGTCGTGGTCGAGCAACTCAACTCCCGGGACGACCAGGCGCTGAGCATGACCTGGACCACGATCTACAACACCCTGGGCGTGGCCAATCTGTGGGCGGCGATGAATGTGGAATCGCTGGGCGCGGGCAAGTCGCGGGCAACCTGGACGATCATTGCCGAGCCGGCCAGCGGTGGGCCCGAGGCGCTGCCGGGATTCAAGGATTTCGTTCAGGGATTCGCCGATGATGCGATGGGCAATGTGCTGAAGTTGTTTGTGTAAGGCTTCAGTTCTGCGGTGATTGAGCCACCGCTATCGCTGGCAAGCCAGCTCCCACAGGTTCCCGATCGATCACAAATGTTGTGTGCGCCGAAAATCCTGTGGGAGCGGGCTTGCCCGCGATGAACGATAACGCGGTCTGACTTGATGTCAGATCTTGAAGCTGTCGACCAGCTGTTTCAAACGGTTGGCCTGCTGCGACAACGCATCGCAATCCTTCAACGTTTCATTGAGGTTGGCCACGCTCTGCTGGTTCAGCAGGTTGATCTGGTTGACGTCGACATTGAGGGTTTCCACCACCGCAGTCTGTTCTTCTGTGGCCGCTGCCACCGACTGGTTCATGCCGTCGATTTCGCCGATGCGCTGGGTCACGCTGACCAGTCGCAGACCGGCCTGGTTCGCCACTTCAACGGTTTCCTCGCTGGACGCCTGACTGGCGTTCATGGTGGTCACCGCTTCGCGGGAGCCGACCTGCAGCGAAGTGATCATCTTGTGGATTTCTTCCGCCGATTCCTGAGTACGGTGAGCAAGGTTACGCACCTCGTCCGCCACCACCGCAAAACCGCGCCCGGCTTCACCGGCACGGGCCGCTTCGATGGCCGCGTTGAGCGCCAGCAGGTTGGTCTGCTGGGAGATGCCTTTGATCACATCGAGAATGTGGCCGATGTTGTCGGTGCTCGCATTCAGGGTTTCGATCTGGGTGCACGACAGGCTGATCTTCTGTGACAGCTCGGTCATGGCCTGAATCGTCTGCTCGACCACCTGACGACCGTCATCGGCCTGCTCGCTCGCGCCACTGGCGTGTTGCGAAGCGTCGGCGGCGTTGCGGGCGATTTCCTGAGTGGCGGCACCCAGTTGATTGATCGCCGCAGCCACGCTGTTGGTGCGTGCGCTTTGCTCGTCGGAGCCGATGATCGAGGCGTTGGACGATGCCATCACCCGTTGCGACAGGTCGTGTACGTGACGGGTCGCGGAAGACACTTCGGAAATCGAGGCGTGAATCCGCTCCACGAACTGGTTGAACGAACTGCCCAGCTCGCCGAACTCGTCCTTGCTTTCCACGACCAGACGACGGGTCAGGTCACCTTCACCCTGGGCGATGTCCTGCATCGCGCGGCCCATGGTGATCAGCGGACGCATCAGGACGGTGATCAGCAGGCTCAGGAACACTGCAATCGCGCCCACCGCGACGAACATCGCGATCACTGCCGAAGTACGGAACTGGCTGAGTGCGGCGTAGGCCTTGTCGCGGTCGATCGACAGACCGATGTACCACTCGGCATTCGGCAGACCCGTGACCGGGGTGAACGACAGGATGCGTTCCTGGCCGTTGAGCACCACGTTCTGATTGCCCTTCTCGATGCGCACACCAGCGTTCGGGTAGATGTCCTTGAGGTTCTTCATCACCTGGTCTTTGTCCGGGCTGACGATTACCTGACCGTCACCGCTGACCAGGAACGCGTGGCCCAGGCCACCGAAGTCCACCGAGTTGATGATCTTTACAAGGGTTTCCAGGCTCAGGTCACCGCCCACTACGCCGAGCAGTTCGCCGTTCTTTTTCACCGGCATGGCGATGGTCACCACCAGACCGCCAACGGCAGCCATGTATGGCGGGGTCAGCATGGTCTGGTCAGCGGCCACGGCCTGCTTGTACCACGGGCGCTGACGCGGGTCGTAGCCATCCGGCATCTTCGCGTCAGGGCGCTGGGTGAACACACCGTTGGCCTGGCCGACGTAGGTGAACTGGAAGTTCGAGGTGAAGGCCGGTTGATCGACCAGGCCCGGGAAGTCGGCGTTCTTGCCTTGATGAGCGACGTTCTGTGCGAGGTTTTCCAGTACCAGAATCCGCCCGCTCATCCAGTTCTGCACACTGCTGGCGGTCAGGTCACCGGCCTGCTGGACCGAGGACTGGAGGTTCTGGCGAATCGTATTTCGCTGCAGATAGTCGTTGTACAAAGTGAACAGCGCGAACGCCAGGACCACAACGCCCGAGGCGGCCAGCAGGATTTTATGGCTGAACTTGAGATTCATTTCATGGGACTTCTTATGCGAAAAGTGGGGATGCGTTCCGGATGCAACATTCCATGTACAGCGCAGGCAGCGTTCTGACGGCTGCTCTAATTTGGTGCACGCATGTCTCACCAGTCTGTCGGCACGCTTAGGAGAAAACTTAGGGCTTTGTGGGAAATGGACGACATTTCTGCCAGATTCCCGCCGAACGGCGTATTAGAGCGGTCGCCTTGGCCTTTTTGATGACCGTTTTGCACCGCAGGTTGCAAATTCCGCAACCCTTGATGACAATGCGACTAATTATCATTTGTGACGTTCGGGCTGTCGCATTCATGTCCTCACCTGAGTTTGCAGTACAGGCGCTTTACAGTAGTCATCACGGGTGGCTCAACGGCTGGTTGCGCGCGCGACTGGGCAATGCCGCCGATGCGGCGGATCTGGCTCAGGACACGTTCGTGCGCCTGCTGCAGCGCACCGAGCGTCGGGAGCTCAAGGCACCTCGCGCATTCTTGCGCACGATTGCTCGGGGCTTGGTGATCGATCATTGGCGCCGTGAAGAAATTGAACGCGCCTATCTGGAAACCATCGCCCATTTGCCTGAAGCCGAAACCCCGAGTGCCGAATCCCGCGCCTTGGTGATCGAACTGCTCGAAAGCATTGCCCGCATGCTTGAAGGCTTGAAGCCGAAAGTGCGTCAGGCGTTTCTGCTGGCTCAGTGCGAAGGTTTGACCCACAAGCAGATCGCCGAGCAGATGGGCCTGTCTCTGCGCTCGGTGGAACGCTACGTCGCCGACGCCCTGTTTCACTGCTACGTGTTGCGGTACGAAAGCTGATGCCGGTGGATAACCTCTCGCTTGGCCGACGCGCCGAGCCACCGCAGCAAGTCGTCCGACAGGCCATCCATTGGCTCCTGCGCCTGCGTAATAACAACGGCAACCCGCGCCTGAATCGCCAGTGCGAACAATGGCGCGCCGAGCACCATGATCACGAACTGGCCTGGCAACGGGTGCAGTCTCTGCAAGCTGAACTGACCCAGAATCTGCGCGCCGTGCCCGGTGCGCAGGTGGCATTCAACACGCTGGAAAACAGTGCGCAGGGGCTGGGGCGACGTCAGGCATTGAAGCTGTTGTCCGGCGCGCTGTTGATGGGCTCGGCGGGATGGCTGGCCAGGGACACGTCCGCCTGGCAACAGTGGAGCGCCGACTACGCCACCGCCACCGGCGAACGCCGTGGCTTCCAGTTGCCGGACGGCACGCGGATCGAACTCAACACCGCCAGCAGCGTGGATCTCGATTACACCGCACAGCAACGGCTGATCAGGCTGACCCGTGGCGAAATCATCGTCACCTGCGGTGGCGCCGATGAAGGTGCGCCGATTGATCGACCGCTGCGGGTGCAGAGTCGTCATGGCAGTTACGAGCCGTTCAAGGCGCGATTCATTCTGCGCCAGGAAGATGGATGCACGCGCCTGAGCGTCACCAGTGGCCGGGTCGCAATTCACTCCGCAGGCAACTCGACGGAGGCCATCGCCGGTCAGAGCTATCTGGTCGATCAACATCAAATTCGTCCCGCGTCGCCGTTGGACATGGACGCCGGTGCCTGGGTCGACGGGCTGATCGTGACGCGCAACATGCGGCTGGGCGACATTCTCAGCGAAGTCGGGCGGTATCGTCAGGGCTTTCTGAGTTGTGCGTCGGACATTGCGGATCTGCGCCTGTCCGGTGTGTTCCGGCTTGAGGACACCGACAAGCTGCTGGCGATCCTGCCGCAGACCCTGCCGGTGCAAGTGCGCTACCGCACCCGTTGGTGGGTGACGCTGGAGTCTGTGGCCTGAAATTATTTTGGCGGGTTTTCGCGGCAAGTCCGGCTTAGTCAGTAAGCACTTCAACTCAGCCATCGCGACTGCCTACGGAAACCGACAATGACTGCGCGCGTTATCTGTAAGAACCCTCTGAATTTCTCTGACGAATCGGGCCTGTTGCGCCACGCTATTCGGGCGGCGCTGTTTTCGACCGCATTGGGCATTGGCGTATTGCCAAGCCTGAGCCTCGCGGCCGATGCCAGCGAGGTCGGCAGCCATCGCTACAACATTGCCGCCGGACCGCTGGGCGATGCGCTGAACCAGTTCGCACGCCAAGCCGGCATCACCTTGTCGATGACACCACAGCAGACTCAAGGCCGACAATCACCCGGCGTGCAGGGCGAGTATTCGACCGATCAGGCGCTGAGTCATCTGCTCGGTGGTTCGGGTCTGGAGGCGGTCAGCCAGGACGGCAGCAGCTATGTGTTGCGCACCATCGCGGAAACCGAAGCGCTGGCCCTGCCGACCACCGACATCAAAGGCTTCGCCCTCGGCAACGCGCTGGGCAGCATGGATGGCTACAACGCGACGCACAGCCAGATCGCCACCAAGACCAGTACCGCGCTGCTGGAAACTTCGCAAAGCGTGTCCGTGGTCACCCGCGAGCAAATGGATGACCAGGGCTCGCAAACCGTGTCCCAGACCATGCGTTACACCCCCGGCGTGCTGACCAATCCTTACGGCGCCACGCACCGTTACGACTATGTGGCGATGCGCGGCTTCAACGATGGTTCGGTGGATAACATTTACCTCGATGGCCTCAAGTCGATGGGCGACAGCGGTACTTACAGTACGATGCAGGTCGACCCGTATTTCCTCGAGCGCGTCGATATTCTGAAGGGCCCGTCGTCGGTGCTCTACGGCCGCAGTTCGCCGGGCGGTCTGGTGGCGCTGACCAGCAAGAAGCCGCTGTACGAGGCTTATCACCAGGTTCAAGCCACCGTGGGTACTCAGGGCCAACGTGGTGTCGGTTTTGACTTCAGCGGACCGGTCGATGACGACAAGCGCATCGCCTATCGTCTGATCGGTTTGACGGATCAGTCCGACACACAATTCGACCACAACAAGGAAAAGCGCTTCGCCCTCGCGCCCACCGTCAGCATCGACTTCAGTGAAGACACGTCCCTGACCCTGCAAGCGTATCTGCAGCATGACCCGGATGGCGGTTACCACGGTGGCGTGCCGGCCGACGGCACGATTCATCAGCGCAACGGCAATCGCATCTCGCCACACTTCTTCGAAGGCGAGCCGAGCATCGATGGTTACTCCCGTGATCAGCAGTCGTTCGGTTACCAGTTCGAACACCGCTTCAACGACGTCTTCACCGCGCGGCAGAATTTCCGCTACCTCGACTCCAAAGTGAATATGGATCAGGTGTACGCCTATGGCTGGACGTCGCCGACCAGCAACGAACTGAATCGCTACTACACCGGCGGTGACGAGCGCCTGCACGCGTTCATCGTCGACAACATGCTCCAGGCCGAATTCTTCACCGGTGCGACCAAGCACACAGTGCTGATGGGGGCGGATTACCAGCGACGCAAAACCGTGGTCGACTGGACCAGTGGCGGCCTGGCGCCGATCAATGCGTTCAACCCGGTGTATGGCAATTCCACTATCACGCCGTACGGCGAAACCAGCTATCTGCGGCGACTGGAGCAGACCGGCGTTTATCTGCAAGACCTGATCGAGATGGACAAGTGGCGCTTCTCTCTGGGGCTGCGTCAGGACTGGGTGGAAACCTCCGACGAAAACCGCATCGCCGAAGCGGGCCGTCCGGTCGGCACCGAGATCAACGATCGACGCACCAAGCTCACTGGCCGTGCCGGCGCGCTGTATCTGTTCGATAACGGCCTCGCGCCGTACGTCAGTTATTCCGAGTCGTTCAATCCGAATTCCTACGCGGACAGCGCCGGCAATCCTCTCGCACCGACTGACGGTACACAGTGGGAAGCAGGCCTGAAGTATCAGCCGCCGGGTACCGACAATCTGTTCACCGCCTCCTTGTTCCACATTGATCAGGAGAACCTGGCGACCAAACTGCCGCAGGAAAACTTCTATCGCGCTGTAGGCGCTGTCCGCTCTCAGGGCCTGGAACTGGAAGCGCACATGCAGTTGACCAATCGCCTGAAAGTTCTGGGCAGCTACACCTTCACCGACATTGAATACTCGAAGTCGATGATCAGCACCTTGGGCACACCGACCAATGTGATCGAGAACAAGGGCAACTCGCCAACTCAGGCTCCGCGGCACATGGCATCGCTGTGGGCCGACTACAAATTCGACAGCGCGGCACTCGATGGACTGCGGTTGGGCGGCGGTGTGCGTTATGTCGGCTATAGCTGGGCGGATGCAGAGAACACCATGAAGGTGCCGTCCTACACATTGTTCGATGCATCAGTCGGTTATGACCTCGGCAAGGTCGGTCTGAAGGGTGTCGACGTACGCCTGAATGCGAACAATCTGACCAACGAATCCTACGTAGCCTCCTGCGCCAGTCTCGACTTCTGCTACATGGGCGAAGAGCGCAACGTCGCCGCCACGGTCAGTTACCAGTTCTAAGCCATTGTCTTGTGCATAAAAAAGCCAGCCCCTGAAATCAGGGGCTGGCTTTGTCGTATCTGAGGGGAAAGTTTCCATGCGTTCGTTTCTGGTTTTGTTGCACCGGTATATCGGGTTGGCCACGGCGGTTTTTCTGCTGCTGGCCGGGATCACCGGGAGCATTCTGGCGTTCAATCATGAGCTGGATGAGTGGTTGAATCCGGAGTTTTACGAGGCGTCGGCCAAGGGAGAACGTCTACCGCCCGGTGAGCTGGTCGAAACGGTGCAATCGGTACATCCGAAGTTGCAAGTCTGGTACATGGAGTACCCGAACGAGGAAGGCCACACGGCAATGCTTGCGACGGTTCCACGTAAAGATCCGGCGACGGGCGAACCGTTTAAAGAACGCAATCAGGTGTTCTACCTCGACCCGGTCAGTGGCGAACAGAAAGGCCAGCGTTACTGGGGCGAGTGCTGTTTCCAGCGTGAGAATTTCGTCCCGTTCATTCTTGAGTTTCACTACAACCTGACCCTGCCCGGTAACTGGGGTTTGCTGTTGATGGGGTTGGTGGCCATCGCCTGGGTGATCGATTGCTTCATCGCTCTCTGGTTGACGTTGCCGCGGGGTAAACCGTTCTGGAAGAAGTGGTCGAGCGCCTGGAAGATCAAAGGCGGGCATGCCTATCGGCTTAACTTCGATCTACATCGGGCGGGGGGCTTGTGGCTGTGGTTGTTATTACTGCCGATCGCCGTCAGCAGCGTAGCGATGAACCTGCCGAGCCAGGTCTTCAAACCAGTGGTGTCGTTGTTTTCTCCGATTGAACCGAGCGTGTATGAAGCCCGAGGGCGAATGCCTGCCGAAGATCTGGGGATCACCCGATTGAGTTATCAACAGGCGTACGAAAGGGCACAGCAGGAGGGAAAAAGGTTGGGGCTGACAGCAGCGATCGGCGAGTTGTATTACAGCTTTGAGTACAACTTCTACGGTGCGGGGTTCGGACAGCATGACACCGAGGCCCACGGCAAATCCTGGTTGTTCTTCCACGGTACGGACGGACGATTATTGGGGCAAGAGATTGCAGGAGAAGGGACGTTGGGAGAGCGGTTTTATCGGTTGCAGTTGCCGATACATGGGGGGCGGATCATAGGCTTCACTGGACAAGTGATGATCGCGATATTGGGTGTTCTGATTGCGGGATTGTCGGGGACTGGCGTCTACATCTGGTGGCGCAAGTGGCGGGCTCGTCAGAGCAGCAAGGCACGCAGAGCGGTTTGAAGACAGATTTCCGGTGTCCCTTGAAACGACAAAACCCCTGTCTGCGTTAGCAAACAGGGGTTTCGGAATTCAATCTTGACGATGACCTACTCTCACATGGGGAAACCCCACACTACCATCGGCGAT
>NZ_JASCAF010000043.1:0-404010 GCF_029967985.1 Pseudomonas sp. V88_4 | reverse complement strand
TGAGCTAACCAATACTAATTGCCCGTGAGGCTTGACCATATAACACCCAAGCAATTTGAATACTCGAAAGAGCATCAGATTGCGGTGTGTGAAGACGCAATGAACCGAAAGTTCGATGCTCACAAGACACCGACAGCTGTCACATACCCAATTTGCTGAAGCGAGGCCATCCGGTCGCGAGTCAGTACCCGAATTTCTTGACGACCATAGAGCGTTGGAACCACCTGATCCCATCCCGAACTCAGAAGTGAAACGATGCATCGCCGATGGTAGTGTGGGGTTTCCCCATGTGAGAGTAGGTCATCGTCAAGATTAAATTCCGAAACCCCAATTGCGAAAGCAGTTGGGGTTTTGTTTTGCCCGCAGGAAAGTTCTTACAGCATTCTCAGCCGCCTTGCGGCTGTCCTCGCCGGCCGACAATGCTAAGGTTCAGCCCTAGCTTTTGTACTTTTCCAAGGAAGCCTTCATGCCGGACACCCAGTCCCTCAACGCTGCATTCATGGTCGTTCAGAGCAACAGCCTGGATGAACTGCGCAGCCTTGTGATCAGCATCATGCGGCGCTATCCGCTGGCACCCTTGGAGAATGAAATTGCGCTCGTGCAGAGTAACGGTATCGCTCAATGGCTCAAGCTGGCCCTGGCTGAAGATCCTCAAGCAGACGATTTAGGCGGTTGTGGCATCGCCGCTGCTATTGATGTGCAACTGCCGGGCAGTTTCATGTGGCAGCTTTACCGGATGGTGCTGGGTCGAGAGGAAATTCCGGCAAAGTCGTTGCTCGACAAGGCACCGTTGACATGGCGCCTGATGCGCCTGTTGCCACAGGTAATCAACCGTCCGCATTTCGAACCGCTACAACGCTTCCTCACCCATGACACCGATCTACGCAAACGCTACCAGTTATCCGAGCGTCTGGCAGACCTCTTCGACCAATACCAGGTTTACCGCGCTGATTGGCTTGAGGACTGGGCAGAGGGACATCATCAACTCCGCAATGTAAGAGGTGAAGCGAAGCCGCTCTCACCGACCAGTTGCTGGCAGGCAGAATTGTGGCGCGCTCTGCTGGACGATGTGGGCGAGCAAGGCATGGCCCAAAGCCGGGCAGGCGTGCACCAGCGATTCATGGAACGCATCAACAGTCTTGAAAGCGCACCGAACGGACTTCCCCAGCGAGTAATCGTTTTTGGAATTTCCTCGTTGCCCGCACAAGTACTTGAAGCGTTGGCCGGGCTTTCCCGTTTCAGCCAGGTTCTGCTGTGCGTCCATAACCCCTGTCGTTATCACTGGGCCGATATCGTTGCCGACAAGGATCTCTTGCGTCACCAGTACAAGCGGCAGTCCCGAAAAAGCGGCATGCCCGTGGTGCTGGATTCAGAATCGCTCCACCAACATGCTCACCCCCTTCTCGCTGCGTGGGGCAAGCAAGGTCGCGACTACATCAACCTTCTCGACAGCTATGACGAGCCCGATAGCTATCGCGCAGCATTTCGCAATGGACGTATCGATCTGTTCAGCGAAAACCAGCCGAAGAACATGCTCAATCAGTTACAGGACGACATTCTGGAACTGCGGCCGCTCAGCGAGACTCGAGCGCTCTGGCCGGCAGTCGATCTGACTCAAGACGATTCGATCCGCTTTCACATTGCCCATAGCGCCCAGCGCGAAGTGGAGATTCTCCACGACCAGCTCCTGGCCCGTTTCAGTGCCAACCCTCAATTACGTCCTCGCGATGTGATCGTGATGGTGCCTGACATCGATAGTTATGCGCCGCATATCCGCGCCGTATTTGGGCAACTGGATCGTCAGGACCCACGCTTCATTCCTTTCACCATGGCCGATCAGGGGCAGCGCGGACGGGATCCATTACTGATCGCTGTCGAGCATCTGCTCAAGCTGCCGGATAGTCGTTTCCCCGTCAGTGAAATCCTCGACTTGCTCGATGTTCCGGCGTTACGCGCCAGATTTGGTGTGCAGGAACGAGACTTGCCGACCCTGCATCGCTGGATTGAAGGTGCTGGCGTGCGTTGGGGAATCGATGCCGGGCAACGGGCCGAGCTGGGATTGCCCGACGAACTGGAGCAAAACAGTTGGCGCTTTGGCTTGCGCCGGATGCTGCTCGGTTATGCCGTCGGCAGTTCCGGGGCCTGTGGGGATATCGAGCCGTACGACGAAATCGGTGGTCTCGATGCCGCGCTGATCGGCCCGTTGGTAGCGTTGCTGGATGCACTGGAACTTTCGCATCAGCAACTGATGAAGCCCGCGCAACCATGGGAGTGGGGGGATCGGCTTCAGGCCCTGATGCT
Organism: Pseudomonas sp. V88_4; assembly: GCF_029967985.1. Lineage (NCBI taxonomy): Bacteria > Pseudomonadati > Pseudomonadota > Gammaproteobacteria > Pseudomonadales > Pseudomonadaceae > Pseudomonas > Pseudomonas sp. V88_4. The sequence goes on along the minus strand of NZ_JASCAF010000043.1, from coordinate 401,709 downwards.
GCTGTTTTTCAAACCCGAAAATGAGCATGACGACTACTTGCTCGCTCAACTCGAAGAGCTACGGGAAACCTGGCTGGAAACCTGCGAAGCCGTCGGTCTGTTGGACGAGTTGCCACTGACCGTAGTCCGTGAGGCCTGGTTGGCGGGACTGGATCAGGGGCGCCTGTCGCAGCGTTTCCTGGCGGGAGCCGTGAACTTTTGCACGCTGATGCCGATGCGCGCGATCCCGTTCAGGCTGGTTTGCCTGCTGGGCATGAACGATGGCGATTATCCACGTGCTCAACCGCCACTGGACTTCGACCTCATGGGCAGCGACTACCGGCCGGGAGATCGCTCCCGTCGGGAGGATGATCGCTATCTTCTGCTTGAAGCGCTTTTGTCCGCCCGTCATCAGCTCTACATCAGCTGGGTCGGCCGCAGCATTCGCGACAACAGTGAGCGGCCCGCCTCTGTGTTGATCGGCCAGTTGCGCGATCATCTCGCCAATGGATGGCGATCGGTCGACGACAACGAAGATCTCCTGATTGCGATGACTCAGGAGCATCCGTTGCAGCCATTCAGTTCGCGCTACTTCCATGAGGAAGACAAGCTGTTCAGCTACGCCAGCGAATGGCAGGTGCTGCATCAACATCACGAACAGAACGACGCCGCAACAATGCTTGCCCCTCATGTCCAGGAGGAACCGTTGAGTCTGGAGCTGCTGCAAGACTTCCTGCGCAATCCGGTCCGACACTTTTTCACTCAGCGACTCAAGGTTTACTTCGAAGCGGCGCAGGTACCTCAGGCTGACGAGGAACCCTTTGTACTGGATGCGTTGCAGCGATACGTGCTCAGCGACAGCTTGCTCGGAGCAGCCTTGAGACACCCGGATAATGTTGATCAGGCACTCGAGTCTCAAGCCCGACGCCTGCAGAACAGCGGACTTTTGCCCATGGCCGGGTTCGGTGAATGCCTTCAACGAGAGCTGATCGAGCCTTTGCCAGACTTGTTGCAGCGATATCAACAGCTGCTGGCATTATGGCCGACACCCTTGACCAATGCCCTACCGATCAATTTCGAATGGCAGGAACTGCGCCTTGAAGGATGGTTGGGAGGTTTGCACCGGCGCGCCGATGGCGGCGTACTGTCGGTCACAACAATCCCCAACAGCATAGGCTCGATCAAGAGCCGCAAATGGCATCGCCTGACCAAGCCCTGGGTCAGCCATCTTGTCGCGTGCGCCAGTGGTCTTTCCCTGACGACAGCACTGGTGGCCAGTGATGACACGCTCCTGCTTGAACCTCTGGAACAGGCCCGGGCGGGCGGAATTCTCGAGGATCTGCTGATCGCCTGGCAGACGGGTATGCGCCAGCCACTTCCGGTCGCGGTAAAAACGGCTTTTGCATGGCTGGCTCAGACCGAACCGGTCAAGGCTGAAGCGGCCGCCCGCAAAGCCTATGAAGGCGATGGTCAGACCAGCGAAGGCGAGCGGCGCGAAAGCCCGGCTCTGTCCCGACAATTCGCCGACTTCGATGCACTGCAGGCGGATGAAACCTTCTCCGGTTGGTGTGATGCACTGTATCGCCCTTTGCTTGAAGCACCGTGGCGCTCATGGACCCACGAGGAGGCAGGCGCATGAGTAACCAGCCGCCACTCGCCCTGGCATTCCCGTTAAAGGGCAGCCAACTGATTGAAGCCAGTGCAGGCACTGGCAAGACGTTTACCATTTCGGCGTTGTATTTGCGGTTGATCCTTGGCCACGGAGGCGAGGCGAGTGGTTTCGGTCGTGAGCTGTTGCCCCCGCAAATTCTCGTGGTGACCTTCACCGACGCGGCCACCAAAGAGCTGCGCGAACGCATCCGTACGCGTTTGGCCGAAGCCGCCCGTTTCTTCCGCGACGAGACGCCTCCCCCTGATGCGTTGATCAATGAACTGCGTGCACAGTTCGATCCGCAACAATGGCCCGGTTGTGCCAACCGCCTGGACATCGCCGCGCAATGGATGGATGAAGCTGCGGTCTCGACGATCCACAGTTGGTGTCAGCGAATGCTGCGCGAGCATGCGTTCGACAGCGGCAGTCTGTTTACCCAGACCCTTGAAACCGATCACAGCGACTTGCTCGGCGAAGTGCTGCGCGATTATTGGCGGCTGTTCTGCTATCCGATGCAGGGCGATGCATTGAGCTGGGTTCGCAGTCACTGGGGAGGTCCGGCGGCTTTGTTGCCGCGTGTGCGTGGGCTGTTTGGCACCGAGCGCGAAGGGGACTCTGACAAGACCCCGTCTGAGCTGATCGAAGAGTGTCTGCAGGAGCGCCGTGCAGCGTTGATGGAGTTGAAGGAACCATGGCGGCAGTGGGCCGATGAGTTGCTCGCCATCTGCCATCAGGGCGTCGCCAACAAAACGGTGGACGGGCGCAAGATGCAGGCCCGCTATTTCGAACCCTGGTTCGAAAAGCTCAAGGCCTGGGCCGAGGACGAGACGCTCGAACATTTGGATATCGGCACCGGGTTCGCCCGGCTCACACCGGACGGCATGGCTGAAACCTGGAAAGGTGAGCCGCCGAGTCACCCGGGCCTGGATGCCATGCCTGTGCTCAAGTCGAGCCTCGACAATTTGCCGACGCCCGATGCGGCCGTGCTGCAGCATGCTGCTCAATGGGTCGGTGCCCGCTTTGAAGACGAGAAGCGCCGTCGAGCCGAAATGGGTTTCGACGACATGCTGTTGCGTCTTGATGCGGCCCTGCAATCCGACGGTGGGGAACGTCTCGCCACGCTCATCCGCGAGCAATTCCCGGTCGCCCTGATTGATGAGTTCCAGGACACGGATCCGGTGCAGTACCGGATCTTCGAAAGCATCTATCGCATTGAAGAGAATAACCCCGAGACCGGGTTGTTTCTGATCGGGGATCCAAAGCAGGCGATCTATGCCTTCCGTGGCGCGGACATCTACACCTATCTGCGAGCCCGGCAGGCCACAACCGGGCGCCTGCATACCCTTGGCACCAACTTCCGTTCCAGTCACGGGATGGTCTGTGCGGTCAACCATGTGTTCGAGCGTGCAGAGTCCCGTGAGCAAGGACGCGGAGCGTTTCTGTTCCGAGAGAAAAACGGCGATAACCCGGTGCCGTTCCAGCCAGTGGACGCTCAGGGGCGCAAAGAACATTTGCAGGTCTCCGGGCTGGATGTGCCGGCGCTGAACATCTGGCATTTATCCACCGACAATCCACTGTCCGGGGCGGTTTACCGCCAGCAGTTGGCGGCGGCCTGTGCCAGTCAGATCACCTCCCTGCTCAATGGCGGACAGACCGGTCGCGCCGGGTTTGCGCAGGAGGGCAAGGATTGGCGTGGGCTGCGGCCAGCGGACATTGCGATCCTGGTGCGCGATGGTAAAGAGGCGCAGGCGGTACGCGGTGAGCTCGCAGTGCGCGGAGTCCGCAGCGTTTATCTGTCGGACAAGGACTCGGTCTTTGCCGCTCAGGAAGCCCAGGATCTGCTGTCGTGGCTCAAGGCGTGCGCCGAGCCGGATGTCGAACGCTCCCTGAAAGCGGCGCTGGCGTGCATCACACTGAATCTGCCACTGGCTGAGCTGGAGCGTCTGAATCAGGACGAACTGGTCTGGGAAACCCGGGTCATGCAGTTCCGCGGTTATCGTGAGCTCTGGCGCAAGCAAGGGGTGCTGCCGATGTTGCGGCGCCTGCTGCACGACTTTCAACTGCCGCAGATGCTCATTGCCCGCAGCGATGGCGAGCGGGTGCTGACCAACCTGTTGCACCTGTCGGAGTTGTTGCAGCAGGCCGCGTCGGAGCTCGACGGCGAGCAGGCGCTGATCCGTCATCTGGCCGAGCATCTGGCGCTGTCCGGGCAGGCAGGCGAAGAGCAAATCCTGCGTCTTGAAAGCGACGAACAACTGGTCAAGGTCGTGACCATTCACAAGTCCAAGGGACTTGAATACCCGTTGGTGTTCCTGCCTTTCATCTGCTCGGCCAAACCCGTGGATGGCAGTCGATTGCCGCTGCATTACCACGATGAGTCCGGCAAGGCCCGCATCAGTCTGAAACCCGACGCCGAATTGATCGCCCTGGCGGACAACGAGCGCCTGGCGGAGGATCTGCGTTTGCTCTACGTCGCGCTGACCCGCGCACAACACGCGTGCTGGCTCGGAGTCACGGACCTCAAGCGCGGCAACCACAGCAGGTCGGTGCTGCATCTTTCTGCGCTGGGCTATCTGTTGGGCGGCGGCGCAACGTTGAATGAATCCAGCGGATTGGCTCGCTGGCTGGACGATCTGCAACAGGATTGCTCGGCGCTGAGCGTTGTTGAAATGCCGGAGGCTACCAGCGAGGTGTACCAGCCTCCGCGTAACGAGGCCAAGCTACGCGCCACACTATTGCCGAGCCGCAGGGCCAGCGAGAACTGGTGGATCGCTTCGTACAGTGCCTTGCGCATCAGTGACGTGCTGAGCGTCGGCAATGACGAAGCTCCCGATAGTCCGCAAGCGCAAAAACTGTTCGATGACGAACGCCTCGATCCCGAGGCTCAGCGCGAGATCATCACTGGCGGGGCAGACATTCACCGCTTTCCTCGCGGACCAAACCCTGGAACGTTTCTTCACGGTTTGCTGGAGTGGGCAGGTGAGGAGGGTTTCGCGGTCACCCGCGCTTCGTTGAATGATGCGATTGCCCGACGCTGCAACCGTCGGGGCTGGGAAGGCTGGATCACCACCCTCGGCGACTGGTTGCAACACTTGCTCAAACTGCCGCTGCCTGCAGGGCATGATCAACCGCCGGTCGTTCTCGAGCAATTGAAGCAGTATCGGGTCGAGATGGAGTTCTGGTTCGCAAGCCACAAAGTCGACGTCCTCAAGCTTGACGAACAGGTGCGTCAGTTCACCCACAACGGCGTTGCTCGGGTTGGCGCAGAAGCGGTGCAACTCAACGGCATGTTCAAAGGCTTTATCGACCTGACGTTCGAACACGAGGGTCGTTATTACGTGGCCGATTACAAATCCAACTGGCTGGGTGTCGATGACGCGGCGTACACCGAACGGGCCATGGAGCAATCGATCCTTGAGAACCGTTACGACCTGCAATACGTGCTGTACCTGTTGGCACTGCATCGTCAGCTCAAGGCGCGGCTCGCCGATTACGACTACGACCGGCATATCGGTGGCGCGTTGTATCTGTTCCTGCGCGGGACACGGTCCCCTGGAGGCGGCGTTTACTTCGCGAGGCCACCAAGGGAGCTGATCGAACGTCTGGATCTCATGTTCCAGGGCAAACCGCAACCCAAGGCCGAGCCCGCGTGGGAACAGGGAGAACTGCTATGAACCGGACATTCGCCGACCTGCTGCCAACGCCGCTGACCGCCGACAGCCTTGCTCAGCTGATACCTCTGACCCGTGCCGATGATCTGTTGCTGTTGCTGACCCAATGGGTCGAGCGTGGCTGGTTGCGGGCACTGGACAAGGCATTCGTGGCCTTTCTTCATGAGTTGGCACCCGATGTCGATCCGCTGGTGTTGCTAGCCGCCGCATTGACCAGTCACCAGCTTGGCCATGGTCATGTGTGCCTGGATCTGTTCGAAACCCTCAAGGCGCCGGATTTCGCTTTGTCCCTGCCGCCGGAGGGGGATGCACAACCCGGCGTGTTGCTGCTGCCATCGCAACTGCTTGAAACCCTCGACGGAGCACATTGGTGCAAGGTGCTGGCCGGCAGTTCGCTGGTGGCACTGGCCGCCGACGAAGGTGCGTCGGCTCGGGAGCGTCCGCTGGTGTTATCCGGTAAACGCTTGTACTTGCGGCGCTATTGGGCCTACGAGCGGCGTATCGACAGCGCATTGCATCAGCGACTCGCAGAGCAGGAAGCAACACCGTCCGATCTTGCTCGGCGGCTGGACGAGCTGTTCGATCCGGCGATGCGTGCGGATGTCATCGACTGGCAGAAACTGGCCTGCGCCCTGGCCACCCGAAGTGCCTTCAGCATCATCACGGGCGGCCCGGGCACTGGCAAAACGACAACGGTGGTTCGTTTGCTGGCATTGCTTCAGGCACCTGCGGTCGAGGCGCATCAGCCATTGCGCATTCGGCTCGCGGCGCCTACCGGTAAAGCGGCGGCGCGGCTGACCGAGTCCATCAGTCAGCAGGTGCAATCGCTGAGGGTCGCTGACAGCGTCCGGGAAAAAATCCCGACCGAGGTGACCACGGTGCATCGCCTGCTCGGCAGCCGTCCCGGTACCCGACACTTTCGCCACCATGCCGGTAACCGCTTGCGATTGGATGTATTGGTGGTCGATGAAGCCTCCATGATCGACCTGGAAATGATGGCCAATCTGCTCGATGCGTTGCCGCCTCATGCTCGACTGGTGTTGCTGGGCGACAAGGATCAACTGGCCTCCGTGGAGGCGGGCGCGGTGCTGGGGGATTTGTGCCGTGATGCCGAGGAGGGTTGGTACAGCCCGCAGACTCGCCAGTGGCTGGAAGCGGTGAGCGGCGAATCCCTGCGGGATAGTGGCTTGCGCGAAGGCACTGATGGGTCGCACCCGCTGGCCCAGCAGGTGGTGATGTTGCGTCACTCGCGGCGTTTCGGCGAGGGCAGCGGCATCGGTCAACTGGCGCGACGAGTGAATCGGCAGCTCCCTGATGAAGCTCGCCAGTTGCTGGACGGCAACACTCATGGCGATGTGTTTTCGTTGCCGCTTCAGAACGAGCACGACCGGAAACTTGAGCACCTGGTGCTGGATGGACACGGCGAAGGCCCACACGGTTATCGACATTATCTGACTGTCTTGCGCGATCGACGTCCGGCGAGCGGAACGCCGCTTGAGAACCCGGGTTGGGTCGATTGGGCGCGTGACGTCCTGCGGGCCTTCGATACCTTCCAGTTGTTGTGCGCAGTACGCAAAGGGCCGTGGGGTGTTGAGGGACTTAATCAACGCATCACCGATGCATTGCTCAAGGCGCGGCTGATCGAGAGCGACCAGCAGTGGTACGAAGGTCGGCCGGTGCTGATGACCCGAAACGACTATGGCCTCGGGCTGATGAACGGTGACATCGGTATCGCCCTGAGATTGCCCGAGCGCGATGGCCCGGATGCCGACAGGTCGGTGTTGCGGGTGGCGTTCCCACGTAACGACGGCCGCGGCGGGGTGCGCTTCGTGCTGCCGAGTCGACTCAACGATGTCGAAACCGTGTACGCGATGACTGTGCACAAGTCGCAGGGCTCGGAGTTTGCCCATACCGCGTTGATCCTGCCGGACGCCCTGAATCCCGTGTTGACCAAGGAGCTGATCTACACAGGAATTACTCGGGCCAAAGACTGGTTCACCTTGATCGAGCCTCGGGGGGGCGTGTTTGAGGAGGCGGTGCAGCGCAAGGTCAAGCGCTTGAGCGGACTGATGCTGGAGCTGGAGGAGGGGGCGCTGCCTCGAGGATGAAGGCGTGTTCGATTGACACCGTTAACTGACCAACCGGTCAGAGGTCGCTGTATCGCTGGCTTTCCAACGCTGTGCTATCGTTGCGGCATCATTTCGTAACGATCCAAGAGAATCCCTGCATGAAGGTGGCTGTCTGGGCGATAGAGCGCGTAGCTGGCTGCAAGCAGGCATTGCTTGCCGTTGTACTCTGTTTGCTCACGGGTGTGGCCGCTGCCCAGACTCCAGCCCCTGCGGGGATGGCCGAACAGCGGGCCAAATCCGTCACCCAGGTTGTTCTCGGTATCCTCAGTTACGCGCGCTGGCCGGTAGAGCCGGCGCAGTTACGCTTGTGCATCGTCGGCCCGACCGAATACACCGATGACCTGGTCAAGGGCACGACGCAGGCCACGGGCCGTCCGGTCATCGTGCGCCGACTGTTGGCCGACAATCCAGCCATCGTCAGCGAGTGCGACGCGGTCTATATCGGCAAACTCACCACAGACGAACGCAGCCGGCTGTTCGCGTCCCTGATCGGCCATCCGGTGCTGAGCATCAGCGAAGGCGGTGATCAATGCACGGTGGGCAGTCTGTTCTGCCTGCGGGTCGGCGATGAACAAGTGTCGTTCGAGGTCAATCTGGACTCCGTCGCCCGCAGCGGTGTGCGCATTCACCCCAGCGTGCTGCAGTTGTCGCGGCGCAAGCCGGCGGTGCCATGAGACGCGACAAATCCACAGGGCGCCCGACCCTGGGCTCGGTCATCGGCCGTGGCAACCTGATTGTGGCGCTGGTCGCCGTGGCAATGGCCAGTGTGTCGCTGACGCTGCTCGGGGTGCTGGCGCTGCGGGTCTATGCCGATCACAACCTGCACTTGATTGCCCGCTCGATCAGTTACACCGTGGAAGCCGCCGTGGTGTTCAATGACAAGGCTGCCGCGACCGAATCGCTGGCGTTGATCGCCTCAACCGAAGAAGTGGCCGATGCCCAGGTGTTGAACGCTCAGGGCCAGTTGCTCGCGCGCTGGCAGCGTCCGGAGAACGGCCTGTTTTCCGAACTGGAGATGCAGGTCGCGCGGGTCATTCTGGAAAAACCCATCAATCTGCCGATCCAGCATCAGGATCGCGAGATCGGGCGCATCTTGCTGATCGGCCACGGTGGCAGCCTGATGCGCTTTCTGTTGAGCGGTCTGGCGGGGATCATTCTCTGCACGGCGATCAGTGCCTGGGTCGCGCTGTACCTGGCGCAGCGTCAGTTGCGCAGGATCATAGGTCCGTTGCACAGCCTGGCGGCGGTGGCGCATGCGGCACGCAGCGAGCGGGCACTGGATCGACGGGTACCACGGGCGAAAATTGCCGAGCTGGACAACCTCGGCACCGACTTCAATGCCCTGCTCGATGAACTCGAATCCTGGCAAACCCATTTGCAAAGCGAGAACGAAACCCTCGCTCATCAGGCCAGCCATGACAGTCTCACCGGACTGCCGAACCGGGCCTTTTTCGAAGGCCGTCTGATTCGTGCTCTGCGCAATGCCCACAAGTTGAATGAGCAAGTGGCGGTGCTGTTTCTCGACAGCGACCGATTCAAGGACATCAACGACAGCTTCGGCCATGCCGCTGGCGATGCCGTGCTGGTAGCGGTGGCGAATCGGGTGCGGGCGCAGTTGCGTGAAGAAGATCTGGTGGCGCGTCTGGGCGGTGATGAGTTTGCCGTTCTGCTCACACCCTTGCACAAGACTGAAGACGCCGAGCGGATTGCCGAGAAGATCCTCGCCAGCATGGACACCCCGATTGCGCTGCCGGGCGACAGCAGTGTCGTGACGTCGCTCAGTATCGGCATCGCGGTTTACCCCGATCATGGCGTCACGCCCGGCACCTTGCTCGATGCGGCCGATGCCGCTATGTATCAAGCCAAGCGTTTGTCGCGCGGCGCCCAATTCACGGCCGGGACGGAGTACCCGGTCGATTCCGTTCAAACCAGGAGCTGATGCCCGTGTTCTCACTTTCCTTTCGACTGTTTTCCACCCTGTTGCTGACGGCCATGCTGGCCCTGACCGGTTGCCAGACCGCCCCGCAAAAAGGCCTGACGCCGGCCCAGGTCGCGGTCCTCAAGCAGCAAGGCTTCGAGCTCACCGATGACGGCTGGGAGTTCGGCCTGTCGGGCAAGGTATTGTTTGGCAGCGATGTCGAAAGCCTGAACCAGCAAAGTACCGAAATCGTCGAGCGTATCGGCAAGGCGTTGTTGGGTGTCGGCATCGAGCGCGTGCGCGTCGATGGCCACACCGACGCTTCGGGCAAGGAGGCCTACAACGAGCAGCTGTCACTGCGCCGCGCGAAAAGCGTCGGCAACGTGCTGACCTCGGTCGGCATGAAACAAGAGAACATTCAGCTGCAGGGCCTCGGCAGCCGCGAACCGGTCGCCTCCAACGACACCGCCGCCGGCCGTACCGAAAACCGCCGGGTGTCGATTGTGGTCAGCGCCGATTAATCGGCGAACTGCATGTCGCGGGTCTCGCCCATCAACAGACCCTGATTGCGCTCGGTCACTTCACGGATGTAATCCCACAACAGGGTGATCCGCTTGAGCTTGCGCAGGTCTTCGCGGCAGTACATCCAGAACTGCCGGGTGATATCGATTTCCTCCGGCAACACCGGCAACAGGCGCGGATCCTGGGCCGCGAGGAAGCACGGCAGAATTGCCAGCGAGCGTCCCTGCTGCGCCGCGACGAATTGCGCGATCACGCTGGTGCTGCGCAAATTGGCGCTGGCGCCGGGCAACACGTTCGCCAGATACAGCAACTCCGAGCTGAACGCCAAGTCATCCACGTAACTGATGAATTGATGCTTGCCCAGGTCGGCGGGGCGGCGGATCGGCGGGTGCTTGTCCAGGTATTCCTGGGTCGCGTAGAGCTGCAAGCGGTAGTCGCAGAGTTTGCAGCACACGTACGGGCCGTGTTCCGGGCGTTCGAGGGCGATGACGATGTCGGCCTCGCGTTTGGACAGGCTGATGAAGTGCGGCAGCGGCAGGATATCTACCGAAATCGCCGGGTAGGCGTCGACAAAGTGGCTCAGTTGCGGGGTGATGAAGAAGCTGCCGAAACCTTCGGTGCAGCCCATCCGGACATGCCCGGACAGCGCGACGCCGGAACCCGATACCTGCTCGCAAGCCATGTGCAGCGTGCTTTCGATCGACTCGGCATAACTCAGCAGGCGCTGGCCTTCGGCAGTCAGCACGAAACCGCTGGTGCGCGACTTTTCGAACAGCAAGGTGCCGAGCGCCGATTCCAGCGAACTGATCCGCCGCGACACGGTGGTGTAATCCACCGCCAGGCGTTTGGCCGCGGTGCTGGCCTTGCGGGTACGAGCGACTTCGAGGAAAAACTTGAGGTCGTCCCAGTTCAACGAGCCTAGAGAGGTGATGTTTTTTTGCATGATGGACGGGCTTATATGTGCGTTCTTATTAGAAGTTTGCACATCTATACTCCAAAAACAGTCCGACAACCAATTCGTGACACACGCCTCATCTCAAGGCGAACCTTTCGCCTTGGCTCCTACGATAAAAACAAGTTCTGGAGACCAGCATGAACGCATCGCTTACGCCCAACGAAACCACGATCCAGAAGGTCAAGCTGCTGATCGACGGCGAGTGGGTCGAGTCGCAGACCACCGAGTGGCACGACATCGTCAACCCGGCGACCCAGCAGGTTCTGGCCAAGGTTCCGTTCGCCACCGCCGCTGAAGTCGACGCCGCCGTCAGTGCCGCCCAGCGCGCCTTCCAGACCTGGAAGCTGACCCCGATCGGCGCGCGCATGCGCATCATGCTCAAGCTGCAGGCGTTGATCCGCGAACATTCCAAACGCATCGCCGTGGTACTGAGCGCCGAGCAGGGCAAGACCATTGCCGATGCCGAGGGCGATATTTTCCGGGGCCTGGAAGTGGTCGAGCACGCCTGCTCCATCGGCAGCCTGCAGATGGGCGAGTTCGCCGAAAACGTGGCCGGCGGCGTCGACACTTACACCCTGCGCCAGCCGATCGGCGTCTGCGCCGGCATCACCCCGTTCAACTTCCCGGCAATGATTCCGCTGTGGATGTTCCCGATGGCCATTGCCTGCGGCAATACCTTTGTACTCAAGCCGTCCGAACAGGATCCGCTGTCGACCATGCTGCTGGTGGAACTGGCCATCGAGGCCGGCATTCCGGCTGGCGTGCTCAACGTCGTCCATGGTGGCAAGGATGTGGTGGACGGCTTGTGCACCCACAAGGACATCAAGGCCGTTTCGTTCGTCGGTTCGACCGCCGTCGGCACCCACGTGTATGACCTGGCCGGTAAGCACGGCAAGCGCGTGCAATCGATGATGGGCGCGAAGAACCACGCGGTGGTGCTGCCGGATGCCAATCGTGAACAAGCGCTCAATGCGCTGGTCGGCGCCGGTTTCGGTGCGGCCGGTCAGCGTTGCATGGCCACCTCGGTGGTGGTGCTGGTGGGGGCGGCCAAACAGTGGCTGCCGGATCTGAAAGCGCTGGCGCAGAAACTCAAGGTCAACGCCGGCAACGAGCCGGGCACCGATGTCGGCCCGGTCATTTCGAAAAAGGCCAAGGCGCGGATTCTCGATCTGATCGAAAGCGGCATCAAGGAAGGCGCGAAACTCGAGCTGGACGGTCGCGACATCAGCGTGCCGGGCTACGAGAACGGCAACTTCGTCGGCCCGACGCTGTTCTCCGGGGTGACCACCGACATGCAGATCTACACCCAGGAAATCTTCGGCCCGGTGCTGGTGGTGCTGGAGGTCGACACCCTCGATCAGGCCATCGCGCTGGTCAACGCCAACCCGTTCGGCAACGGCACGGGCCTGTTCACCCAGAGCGGTGCGGCGGCGCGTAAGTTCCAGACTGAAATCGACGTCGGCCAGGTCGGCATCAACATTCCGATTCCGGTGCCGGTGCCGTTCTTCAGCTTCACCGGTTCGCGTGGTTCGAAACTCGGCGACCTCGGCCCGTACGGCAAGCAAGTGGTGCAGTTCTACACCCAGACCAAAACGGTCACGGCGCGCTGGTTCGATGACGACAGCGTCAACGACGGCGTGAATACCACCATCAACCTGCGCTGAGGAATGGCCATGAAAATCGCATTTATCGGTCTGGGCAACATGGGCGCGCCAATGGCGCGCAACCTGATCAAGGCCGGGCATTCGCTGAATCTGGTGGACCTGAACAAGACCGTGCTGGCGGAACTTGAGCAACTGGGCGGCACCATCCGCGCCTCGGCTCGCGAAGCCGCCGAAGATGCTGAACTGGTGATCACCATGCTGCCGGCGGCGGTGCATGTGCGCAGCGTCTGGCTCGGTAAAGACGGCGTACTGGCGGGGATCGGCAAAGGCGTGCCGGCGGTGGATTGCAGCACCATCGATCCGCAGACGGCGCGCGATGTGGCGGCGGCGGCCGCCAAGCAAGGCGTGGCCATGGCCGACGCACCGGTGTCCGGTGGTACCGGTGGTGCCACGGCCGGGACGCTGACCTTCATGGTCGGCGCCACTCCGGAACTGTTCGCCACCCTGCAACCGGTGCTGGCACAAATGGGCCGCAACATCGTGCATTGCGGTGAGGTCGGCACCGGGCAGATCGCCAAGATCTGCAACAACCTGTTGCTCGCCATTTCGATGGTCGGCGTCAGCGAGGCGATGGCGCTGGGCGATGCGCTGGGCATCGACACATCGGTGCTCGCCGGGATCATCAACAGCTCGACCGGGCGTTGCTGGAGTTCGGAAATGTACAACCCGTGGCCGGGCATCGTCGAAACGGCACCGGCCTCGCGCGGTTACACCGGTGGCTTCGGCGCGGAGCTGATGCTCAAGGATCTGGGGCTGGCCACCGAAGCAGCGCGTCAGGCCCATCAGCCCGTGGTGCTGGGCGCGGTGGCGCAGCAGTTGTATCAGGCGATGAGTCAGCGCGGGGAAGGGGGCAAGGACTTCTCGGCGATCATCAACAGCTATCGCAAGCCGCAGTAATCGTCGTCAGGCCTGTGCTCGTCACAGGTCTGCAATTCAGATGCAGTAGGTGTTGCCGGGAAATCACGTCGGGTGGTTTCCCGGCTTTTTTGTATCAGGCGAACACGAAATATTTGCGCACGGTCTCGACCACTTCCCAGGTGCCTTTCATGCCTGGCTCGACCACGAAGATGTCGCCGGCGCGCAGGTGGATCGGCTCCATGCCGTCCGGGGTAATCACGCAGTAGCCTTCCTGGAAATGGCAGTACTCCCACTTCACGTAGTCCACCCGCCACTTGCCCGGGGTGCAGATCCACGTGCCCATGATCTTGCTGCCGTCTTCGCTGGTGTAGGCGTTGAGATTGACGGTGTGCGGGTCGCCCTCGAGCTTTTCCCATTTGCAGGCGTCGAGTACGGGCAGGGGATGGGTGTCGCGCAAAACGGTGATAGGTGCGGTCATTGATGAGTTCCAGAATGGCTTCAAGCGGAAGCTGCACCCTATAGCGCCGGGTACTTTGCCAATTGTCTGGGCTCGACATTCAGTTGCTCATAAACGCAGCAGCCAATTGCACTGAACGGTTAGTCAATAACCCAGAAACTTTACTTGAAGGGATGTACTGATCTGGAACAAAGGTTATGAACTTATAACAAAATTACTTGATTTAATTTGTCAGGTGATACGTCGCGGTGTCATCGCTAAGTTGCTTTCAATACTTGACCCTGAGAGCGTCCGGCGCGCTCCAGCCTACGCAGACTTTGTTAAGTAAATATGTCGCTCCGACCAATCACTCGCACTAATCGAGTGCAGCATTTACGGGGCTTGTGCACGTCCGTCTCAGATCAATAAAAAACTTTGAATAGTTCGTTGACTCTCCCCTTAAGGGCAGAGTTTAGATTTCCGCCGCGTGAGAAGTTGCTGTAGGAAAAGTTACTTCTCGTATGCGGAAAATATGAGTCAGCCACGACATATAGGGAGATAGAAATGAACAATCCATTGGACTTGGAACAGGTCATAGGCAGCACCCGCGCCATTCTCGCGCAGTTATTGGTAATGAGCGCTGATGAAATCGATGAGCACAGCAGCATCGTCGAAGACCTGGGGGCGGATTCGCTGGACATCGTCGACCTCAGCTTCCAGCTGGGCCGTCAGTATGGCTGCACCTTGCCCAAGACCAGCGTGCTGGATCACGCGGTGGCTGTCTGCGGGGATGCCAGCGAGTTTCTGGCCAATGGCCGGATCACCGAAAACGGCAAGGCCCTGCTGGAGCAAAGCCTGAGCGCTTACGCACCGGACCAGCTCAAGGCCGGCATGCAGCCGGCGCAGGTGTTCGCGGCCACCACGGTTCTCAACTGGGCGCAGCAGTGCCGCAATCTGTTCAATTACCTGCCGTCGAGTTGCCCTGACTGCAACGCCCATCAAGCCGTGCTCAACGAACGTCAGCAAGTGGTCTGCGGTGCATGCAGCGCACGACTGGTGCCGGCCGATGGCGACGAAGTCTCCCGTCAACTGGTCGAGCAGTTTGTGGCCACTCACGTCAAAGAGACGGTGTAGGAGCTCACATGCGGGCACGAGAAGTCTATGTGAGCGGGTTCGGCCTGGTGGCGCCCATGGCGCTTGACGCTGCCACGTTGTTCGAGCGCATCTGCCGGAAACAATCCTGTGTCCGCGAACATCCCCGGTTCCAGGCACTGGGGTTTCGCAACAGTGCGGCCGGGTTTATCGATGACGCGCAGTGGCAGCGGATTGCCGCCGGATTCGGTGGTAATGCAGCGCTGCATCCGCGCCAGAGCGTGCTGGCGGAGTACGTCGCGCGTCAGGCATTGCAGCACGCCGGTCTGACACCGGCCGACTTTGCCCACAGCCGCAGCGGCCTGTTCCTGGGGGCCAATAAATACTGTGCCGACAGTCACGATTTGCAGCGGGTCAGTCGTTGCATGGATGACACGGGGCGAGTCGATCTGGATCGCCTGCTGGATCATCCGGCACCGTCGAGCGCTTCTTTCGCGCGTCGGGTCGATCAACAGACCCAACACCTGGCGGACTGGCTCGGTATACGCGACTGCATCTCGACCCACTCCGACGCCTGTGCCGCCGGCACCATGGCCATCGGCAGCGCTTACCGGGCGATCGAGCGCGGTGAAGTGGACCTGGCAATTTGCGGTGCCGTGGAACTGATGGCCAATGAGCTGCCGTATTACATGTTCAACAGCCTTGGCGCGCTATGCCAGGCCGACCTGCCGGCAGGCGAGCAGAGCCGCCCGTTCATGCCGGATCGCAGTGGTTTTGTGCTCAGCGAAGGCGCGGCGCTGGTGATTCTCGAATCCGCCGAGCATGCCCGGCGGCGCAAGGCCAGGCCACTGGGACGAGTGTTGGGCTACGCCAATGTCTGCGAAGCCCAGAAGATGACCTCCAGCAGCCGGGATGGCAGCAAGTACGAGGAATGCATGGACGCTGCAATCGAAGATGCCGGGCTGCTGCGCAGTGCCGTGCAACACGTCAATACCCACGGGACTTCCACCCAGGCCAACGACAGTTGCGAGGCCCTGGCCCTGCAACGGCTGTTTGGCGAATGCCAGGACTTCATGACCTTCACCGCCAACAAGTCGGCCATTGGGCACTCCCTGGCAGGCAGCGGCGCGATTGAAGCCGTGTTGTCGCTGATGACGTTGCGCGACGGTGTGCTGTTGCCGACCTTGAACTATGAGCCTGAGCGCGCCGAATACCCTTCATTGAAGTTCCTCAGCGAGCCTGTGCGCCAGCCGATCAGCGTGGTGATGTCCAACTCCTTCGGGTTCGGCGGCGTCAACAGCTCGCTGGTTCTGGGGAGGGCATGACATGAACAGAGCCCTCTACATCAATGCGGCTGCCGTGCTCAATGCGGCCGGCAGCGAATGCGCCGACCTGCTCGGCACACCGCCGGTGCCACAACCGCTGGCCTTCGACCCGCAACGCAAGGCCCTGGCTTTGCCCGCGCCGCGCCTGGCCAGCGATCTGTTTGATCGCAAGATCCAGCGCAGCGTCGAGCCCCAGGGGTTGCGTCTGCTGCATTGCGCCGCACGTCTGGCGCCCGCGCTCGCAGCGCTGCAACTGCCTGCTGCGCGCATTGCTCTGACCGCCGCCATTCCGGAGGTGGACGCGCCAAGCCCTTGCTGGGATGCAGTGCAAGCGATCCTCGAACAGCCGCAAAAACAATTGTCGCAACTGTTGGCCAACACCCCGCCATTGCATGCGTTGACGCTGCTCAACAGCAGTGTGATGGCTTACGTGGCCGAGGCGCTGAATTGCCATGGCCCGATGGGCGGCTTCTGCTCCCAGGACAATGCCGGGCTCGATGCGTTGATCGAGGCCTGTCAGCAAATTGCCGAACAACACGCCGATGCGGCGCTGGTGGTCAGCAGCAGTCCGAACCTGACACCGGCCCTGTACCTGCGCGAGCCTGCTCTGGCGGACGAGCCGGTTTACGGTGAAGGCGCCGCGGCGCTGTTGCTCAGTTCGACACCGCTGCAGGACGCCACGCAGATCTTGCGTGTGGCCGGGTTTGCCCGAGGCTACAGCGCCGATCCGCAGCGTACGCTGGTCGTCGGCAAACACGTGATCGAACGCGCCCTGAGCGAGGAAAAACTGTGTATGGGTGACGTTGCCAATGTGGTGGCCAATCCCGCCGACCGGCAACTGATGAGTCTGTTTGAATCGACGCCACAACACCTGCGCAATGCCAGTGCAATGACCGGCGAACTGGGCGCCAGCGGATTGCTGACCGAGGTCGCCATGGCTTTGCACCACAGCCGCGACGCAGGCGCCGTGCCCGGCTACACCTTGCTCGTCAGTCATGGTCGCGCCGGTCACTGGGGCGCATTGCTGTTGGCCAGTGAAACCCTGGAGAAGTACGCATGAGTGCGACACGGATTGTGATCACCGGAATGGGCGCGGTAACCGGATTCGGTTTCGAATGGCAGACCCTCTGGGAAAAAATGCTCGGCGCCGAACACTGCGTGCGCCCGTGGCAGCCGCAAGACCTGCAGGAAAATGAATTTCCGGTTCGCTACGCGGCGCCCGTGGACATGACGTTGTTACCCGGGCATTTGCAGAACCACCCGGCCTGGACGCGGCCCCTGGAAAAACGCAGTCGCTTTGGCTGGGTGGCTGTCACCCAGGCCGTCGCCGACAGCGGGTTGAACCCCGAGCAGTTGCGCGAGGCTGCCGTGCTGTGTGCCTCCGGGGCACCGCAACACATGCTCGCCGACATGCTCCTGACCCAGGCGCCGGACGGCAATGCACCGGATTGGCAACACCTGATGGCGCGGGCAACAGAAGTCAGCGCCGAGGGTTCCTTGCGTCAGGCCAACGACCGGCTGGCGCGAGTGATTGCCGACGACCTCGGTTGTGAGGGCCCGGTGATCAATATCAGCAGTGCCTGTGCCGGCGCATCCCAGGCGATCGGCAATGCGTTCCAGATGATTCGTCGCGGCGAAGTGAATGTTGCCGTGGCCGGTGGCGCCGACTCGGTGCTCAACCTCGACACCATGGCCGCTTTGTACCTGCTGGGCGCAGCCTCGGGCGAGCAGCGCTGGGGCGCCGATCTGTGCCGGCCGTTCGATCGTGACCGCAGCGGACTGATCGCCGGCGAGGGCGGCGGGTTTGTTGTATTGGAAAGTCTTGAGCATGCCCTGGCGCGGGGGGCGACCCCGTATGCCGAAGTGCTCGGTTACGGCAGCAGCCTGGATGCCTACAAGGTCACCGCACCGCAGCCAGAGGGCCGGGGCGCCGCGCTGGCAATGCAAGCGGCGCTGGACGATGCCGGGTTGCAGCCGCAGCAGATTGACCTGATCAATGCCCACGGCACCTCGACGCCCCTCAATGATGTTGCCGAGACCCTGGCCATCAAGCAGGTGTTCGCTCAGCACAAGCATTATCAGGCGCTGGCCGTCAGTGCCAACAAATCGCAATTCGGCCACCTGATCGCGGCGGCCGGGGCGCCGGAGTGCATTGTCACTGCGCTGGCCTGTCTGAACGATCTGGTCACACCCACCGTGAACCTGCACGAGGCCGATGAACGCTGCGATCTGGATTATTGCGCCGGTCAGGCCGTCAGCCGTCGTGTGGATTACGCCCTCAGCAACTCCTTTGGCTTCGGCGGCCTGAACACCTCGCTGGCCCTTGGCAAATATCGGGAGCACGGACAATGACTAGCGCCACTGCACGCATTGCCATCGCTGGCAGCGGTTGTGTGTTGCCCACGGGTTGGGGCGTCGAGGGTTTCTGGGCGGCGGCCCGGGAAGGTCGCAGTGCGATCGGACCGCTGCAAACGCCGCTGTTTCACAGTGAACGCATCGCCGCATTCGGACAGATCGATGACGCCACGCACCAGCGCAGTCGCCAGGACGTTGCGCAAAACCTGCAGCGTTACTGCCCGCCGGCGGTGATCTGGGGCGTCAGCGCGGTGCGTCAGGCGCTGGCCGAGGCCGGCGTCGAACCCGGTCAGGACGGTTTGCGTTATGGCCTCTATTGCTGTCAGGGCGGGTATACCCATCCGTCAGTGGCTTCCTATGGGGAACTGCTTCAGGAGTCCCGGACCGACGGCATAGCCGATATGAACCGCCTCGCCCGGCAAGTGTTGCAGGAGCGTGCGCTCGATCCGTTTCTGGTGCTCAAGAGTCTGAGCAACGGCTTGCTCGGTGTGGTGAGTCTGGCCTTGAAGCTGGAGTGCGAGTGCAACGCTTACATGCAGGGCGTGGCCGGCAATCTGGCGGCATTGCGTCAGGCGCACAGTGCCTTGCAGAGTGGACGCATCGACGTGGCCATCGTGGTCGGGGCCGGCAGTGAGCTCGACCCGCTGGCGCTGGCCGCGCTCGCCGAGGCAGGTGTGATCGGTACCGACGGTTCCCGGCAGATGCTCGCCTTTGACCGAAAGGGTTCGGGCGGCATTGCCGGCGAAGGCGCCGCTGCCCTGGTGCTGCGGCGGGCCGCGGATCTGCCGCCGGAACCGCAGACCTGCCTGACGGCGCTGTTCGCGCACCCGCATCTGGACGCTCTGAGCCTGCCGGACAAACAGGTCGATTTGCTGATCAGCAGTGCCACCGGCACTGCGCACAAGGACGCCGATCTGGCCCGCACGCTGGCCCGAACCGGCGCCGCACACATCACCAGCAGCACGGCGTTGACCGGCATCCTCAGCGGTGCGCCGAGTCTGGTCGACCTGGTCCTCGCCCGCCAGATGCTGCAGGCCCAAAGCATTGCGCCGATTGCCGGGCTGACGCAGCCGGTGGATACGCATCTGCCGTTTGTATCGGGCGAACCACGGGATGCCGTTCTGCACGATTGCCTGGTGATCAACCGCGACGACAACGGTTTCAGCGCCTGCTACCAACTCGACTTGCAGGCGGACGACTGACCGCTTCAAGGCAATACATCGCTTCTGAATTTTTACTCAAGGGATATGACTGTCATGGATTACCGCGATTACGTTCGACCAAAATTCGTTGAATTGATGCAGGCCCTGGGCCTGGAGTGCCAGTTCCATCGGGCGCAGGGCAGCAAACTGTTTTACCGCGACAAGCAGGGTGACGAAGTGACCGTCACTGATTTTCTCGGTGGCTACGGTGCCGCGCTGTACGGTCACAACGATCCGCAATTCGTCGATCAGCTGTGCGGCCTGCTGCGCGCCGATGTGCCGTTCAACGCGCAAATGTCGGTGCGTGGCGCGGCGGGGCAGTTGGGGCGCGAACTCAGCGAAGCGTTCAACCGTGAGCTGAACAACACCGAGCGCTACATTTCCACGTTCTCCAACAGTGGCGCCGAGTCGGTGGAAATCGCCGTCAAGCATGCCGAGTACCGTCGTCAGAAAAACCTGCAGAAGCAGTTCGACGAGCGTGATTTCGAACTGGCGAATCTGGTGGCCAGTGACAAGGCCTATGTCGAGCTGGAGATCGACGATCTCGACCTGCCTGCCGGCCTGTTGCCGCCGCACCTGACCTGCGTGACCGTGCGTCAGGTGGCCGAGGCGGTGCGTCAGCACAACCTTGCGCAACTGCATGTCGAGCCGGTCTTCCTCGCGGTGCGAGGCAGCTTCCATGGCAAACTGGTGAACACCGTTCAACTGACTTACGGCAAGCAATACCGCAAGCCATTTGCCCGTTTCGGGCTCAACGTCGAATTCATCGATCCGCATCAACCGCAGCAGTTGCAAGAGCTGCCGGCCCGCCACCAGCATCACTGGCTGAGCCTGGAGTGGAGCGGCGAAACCCTGCACGTGCGCCGTCAAGCGTTCAGCGCAATCACGGCCGTGCTGCTGGAGCCGATCCAGGGCGAGGGCGGGATCAACGAGTTTGCCAAAGAGTTCTATCTGGGCTTGCGTCGCCTGTGCAACGAGCAGCAATGCCCACTGGTCATCGACGAAGTGCAGTCGGGTTTCGGCCGCACCGGCACCTTGCTCGGCGCCACCCATTTCAACCTGCAGGGCGACTACTACTGCCTGTCCAAGGCGCTGGGCGGCGGCTTGATGAAAATCGCCGCTACCGTCATTCGCGCCAGTCATTACGAAAATGATTTCAGCTACATCCACAGCTCGACCTTCGCTGAAGACGATGCGTCGTGCCACATCGCGCTGTCGGCCCTGCGCCGGTTGTTCGAAAACGACAGCGCCATGCTCAAGGATGTGAACAAGAAGGGCGAGTACCTCAAGACTTCGCTGCTGGAACTCAAGGCGGCTTATCCGGACGTGATCGCCGATGTGCGCGGACGCGGCCTGCTGCTGGGGTTCGAACTGCATGACCTGACCGGCGCCAGTTCGCTGGTCCAGGCGTCGGCGCAGTACAACGATGCGCTGGGCTATATCATTGCCGGCTACCTGTTGCAGTTCGAGTCGTTGCGTGTGGCGCCGTCGGGCAGCAACGCCAATGTGATTCGCCTGGAACCACCGGTGTGCATCACTTTCCAGGAAATCGATGGCCTGATCGCTTCGCTGCAAAAAGTCTGCGACATGCTGCGTCGTCGCGACGCGTTCCCGCTGGCTGCCGGTGTGTGTGCCGACAGCATCCCCCAGGTGCCGGCACGCGATGTCAGCTTCACGGAGACCGAAAGCCTCCCAAAGCCTGACGAGAACGTGCGCGTGGTCGCACGCGTGGCGTTCATCAACCACCTGATCGATGCGGACATGCTCAGTGATGTCGACCCATCGCTGTCGACCCTGAGCCCGGAGCAGAAGCGCGAGTTCATCAAACGCATGGCCCCCGAGCGCCGCGCGGCGCCCATCGGGCCGGTGCAGATCCGCTCGAAACTCGGCACTGCGGTGGAGTTCACCCTCTATCCGCTATGCATGGATTCCGATGCGATGGCGGCTTACATCGCCAGCGGCGATCTGGAAACCATCCGCGAGGAAGTCGGCAATCGCATCAAGGATGCCCGCGCCGACGGCTATAGCGTGGCCGGCCTGGGCATGTACACCTCGATCGTCACCAACAACTGTCAGGCGCTGAAAATCCCTGATATGGCGCTGACCTCGGGCAACGCGCTGACCATCGGCATGGGGCTGGAAGCGATCGAGCAGGGCTGCAAACAGCAAGGTCTGGAACTGAGCCGGCAGACCGCTGCGGTGGTCGGTGCTGCCGGCAACATTGCTTCGACCTACGCTTCGCTGTTGTCGACCCGTGTCGAGCACCTGATCCTGATCGGCAGTGGTCGCGACGGCTCGCTGCGCCGCCTGGAGAAAACCGCTCACCAGATTTACGCCGAAGCCGCCCGGGCGATTCTCAAGGGTGTTGCCGAGCACGATCGTCTCGCCAGTCGCCTGCAGCAACTGCGGGGTATCGACGCCCTGCTGCAAGCCCATGGCAACAGTACCGATCTCGGGCTGCGAGTGGCGCAAATGGTCGACGAGCAACTGGGAAGCAACGCGTTCATCACCGTCAGCAACGACCTGGATGCCTTGAAGCAAGCGCGCATCGTGCTTTGTGCGGCGAATGCACCGCAGGCGTTTCTCGGTGCCGAACACTTTGCCGAGAACAGCGTGATCTGCGACATCGCCGTTCCGCTGAACGTGGACCAGAACCTCGCCGGTCAGCGCTCCGACGTGCTGTACATGCACGGCGGGATTGTCCAGACGCCGCTGGGCGATGGCCTGGCCCCCAACGTTCGCGCCTACCTCAAGCAAGGTCAGTTGTATGCCTGCATGGCGGAGTCGGTACTGATGGGGCTGTCGGGCATGAAACAGCACTACTCCTACGGCGACATCAGCCGTGAGCAAGTGCAGCAGATCCGCGCACTGGCGGCGACCCACGGGTTCAGCCTCGCGCAGTTCAAAACCGATAACTCGCTGTAAGGAACGGTCATGCCGAACAAAGTAGCAGTAGTGACCGGCGGCAGCCGTGGCATCGGCCGGGCCATCGTCCTGGCGCTGGCAGGTGCCGGTTATCAAGTGGCGTTCAGTTATGTGCGTGATGAAGTAGCGGCGATGGCCTTGCGTGATGAAGTGCAAGCGTCGGGCGTGGATTGCCTGGCACTGCAATGCGACATCAGCCGTGGCGGCAGCATCGAGTCATTCTTCAAGCGGGTCGAGGCGCATTTCCAGCGCGTCGATCTGCTGGTCAACAACGCCGGCATTACCCGTGACGGCTTGCTGGCGACGATGCCGGCCAGCGACATCCTGGAGGTGATCCAGACCAACCTGGTCGGCACCTTGCTCTGCTGTCAGCAGGTGCTGCCGGGCATGCTGCGCCAGCGCAGTGGCTGTATCGTCAATATCAGTTCGGTCGCCGCGCAAAAGCCCGGCAAGGGCCAGAGCAACTATGCCGCGGCCAAGGGCGGGGTCGAAGCCATGACCCGCGCGCTGGCGGTCGAGCTGGCGCCGCGCAATATCCGGGTCAATGCGGTGGCACCGGGGATCGTCAAGACCGAGATGAGCACCGCACTGATCGGCAGTCAGGAGGAGCAGATCCAGTCGCGGTTGCTGATCAAGCGTTACGCCGAGCCCGAGGAAATTGCCGAGGCGGTGCTGTACCTCGCCGACCGTGGCCTGTACCTGACCGGGGAGGTCCTGCCGGTGAACGGCGGGTTGAAAATGCCATGAGCCGCACCATTCTGATTACCGGTGCGGCCAAGGGCATCGGTCGCGCGGTGGCCGAGGACTTCGCGGCCAATGGCGACAATCACCTGATCCTGCTGGACCTGGACTTGCCGCAATTGCAGGGCTGGGTCGATGAGCAGCAGGAGCGGATCAACGCGCGGGTCGAGACCCACGCGGCGGACATCGCCGACCTGCCTGCCATGGAAGCGTTTTTCAAGCAGCTCGGCACCCGGATCAAGCAGGTCGACGTGCTGGTCAACAGTGCCGGTATCTGCAATGAAAACGAGCCCGAAGATCTGCACAACTGGCACAAGGTGATTTCGGTCAACCTCAACGGTACGTTTTACGTGACCTCGTTGTGCCTGGCGCTGATGCCGGATCGGGGACGCATCATCAACATGTCCTCGATCCTCGGGCGGGCCGGCAAGGTGCGCAACACCGCGTACTGCGCTTCCAAGCACGGCATCGTCGGCATGACCAAGGCTCTGGCACTGGACCTGGCGTCGCGGCAGATCACGGTCAACGCGATTCTGCCGGCCTGGATCGATACGCCGATGCTCCAGGGCGAACTGGCGACGCAAGCGGCGATCGCCGGTCTGACCCAGGAACAGATCGTGCGCAACGCGAAGAAAAAACTGCCGATGCGCCGCTTCATCCAGAGCGAAGAAGTGGCGGCGATGGTGCGTTACCTGGCCAGTCCTGAAGCCGGCGGGGTCACGGCCCAGAGCCTGGTGATCGATGGCGGCGTCGGGTTGGGAATGTAGCGATGCCAGGAACCAGCAACCGCATCGCCTGGGCGATGTGGGCCTGCGTGGCCGCTCCGGCGGCTGTCGCGGCCCTGGAAGTCGACGATCTGAAGCCCGATTACGCCGACGCTGAAATCGGCGTGGCCACGGCGCTGCGCCTGCACGGTGACGATCAGGTCACACAGAAGGCCGTGTATTTCAAAGCCAACCTGGAGGACAACTGGGACGGCGGCTATTACAAGGCCAAGGGCCGTGTGCGGTATGACGCCCGCTACGACGGCAACAACCCGTACAGCGAACGCGCCCGGGAAAAGTATCGCTTCGACGCTGATTGGCGGCATCTGTATGTCGGTCATTCGCTGGGCGACGGTGAAGTGACGGTCGGCTGGCAACAGGTGGTCTGGGGGCGTGCGGATGAGCTGCGTGTGCTGGACCAGATCAACCCGCTGGACTATCGCGATGGGCTGACCCCGTTGCTTGAAGACAGCCGCATCGCCGTACCGATGGTGCGTGTGACGCAGCCCGTAGGCGAGTGGGAACTGGAAGCGCTGTGGATCACCGACTTCGTCAAGAACCAGCCGCCGGTGGCGGGCAGCGAGTTCGCCGCGCCGCTGTTCGCGGCGCCCGATCCGGAGTATTTCCTGCTTGATTCCAAACCCGGCTATGACGGTGACAAGGGCTATGCCTATGGTCTGAGCGCCAATGGCCAGATCGGTGCGGTGGACACCAGTTTCGTGGCGCTGAGCGCACGTCAGCAGGACCCGGTGTATGCCGTCGAAGGTCTGGCCGATGACGGTCGTACGCGTCTTGAACGCCAGTTTCCCCGTTACACCATGGGCGGTGCAGGTCTGGCGATCGACGCCGGTCACAGCATCGTGGTGCGCAGCGAGATTGCCTGGTTCGACAACTGGCGCGTGACCAATCCGACCCGCGCCTACGGTGCCGACAGCACGTCGATGGTCAAGTCGCTGTTGGGTGTCGATTATCTGTGGCGCGACTGGCTGATTTCGGCGCAATGGCAGGAGCAGGTGCTGCTCGACTGGCAGTACGGGATGCTGCAGGACAAGCGCGAGCCGCTGTTCACGCTGTCGGCCGAAGGCACTCACTGGCAGGACCGGCTCAAGAGCCGACTGGTGGCCGCGGCCTCGCCGCCGCTCAAGGACAACGCTTTGTTGCAGGGCATCTTCACCTACAAACCGGTGGACTACATCAAGCTGGGACTGGAAGTGGACGTGTTCTTCGGCAAACCCGACAGGGCCTTCGGCGAGTACAGCAAGCGCGATCAAGTGCGGCTGTCCGCCGGCTATTTGTTTTAACCCCGTGACGCCTGCCTGCCGCCGGTGGCGCAGGCCCGCATGTACTCATCCGACGAAAAGGGAAATTCCGATGTTGCCGCTTTTGAAAAGTCTGACCGCCACCGCGTTGATCCTCAGTGGCGTCTGCGCCAGCGCTGCCGACGGCAGCAATGCCGATGAAATCATTCGCCAGGTGCGCGATCGCAATGACGGTAAAAGCTTCATGTCCCAGGTGTCGTTGATCCTCCACGACAAGAAGGGCAATACCCGGGTTCGTGAATTCACCTACCTGCAGAAGGACTACCCGGACAGCGACAAATTCAGCATGTATTTCTCGGCGCCGACCGATGTGCGCGACGTCGCGTTCCACATCGAAAACCCGCATGAGACTCTGGGGCTGGAAGACAGCCAGTGGATGTACCTGCCGGTCAGCCGCCAGACCCGCCGGATCTCCACCACCGACAAGCGCGGCTCGTTCATGGGCAGCGAATACTCCTATGCCGACCTGGACAAGATCCGGGTCAAGGATTACTCGCAGACATTGTTGGGAGAAGAGCAGATCAAGGGCCGCGACTGCTACGTGATCGAACGTGAACCGGCGTCCCCGGAAGTGCTGGCCAAGACCGGTTACAACAAACTCAAGGTGTGGATCGACAAGCAGAATTTCCTGGTCATGCGTCAGGACTTCTTCGACGTCAAAGGTGTGCTGATCAAGCAGATGCGCACCCAAAAGGTCGCGACCATCGACGGGATCGACAGCATCCTGCTCAGTGAAACCGAGCACTTCATCGACGGCACGCGCTCGGAAATGCGCTTCAACCAGTTGCAGTACAACGTTCCGCTGGAAGACCGACTGTTTACCCAGACCGCCATCAAGCGCGGGCTGAAAACCGGTGACCTGCCGGAATTTTCCGTGACTGCCCGCTAAGCGCCGCTCCCGACGACCCTGGAACACATGATCATGGAAAGATACCTGAACTTCGTCGAGCGCCATGCGCGGGCGATCGTTTTCCTGCTGGTGGCGATCACCGCGTATTTCACTTATACGCTGGGTGCGCTGATTTCGGACACCAACCCTTATCTGCTCAAGGACAGCCATCCGGCGCGCAAGACCATCATCGATTTGCAGGGTGAGTTCACCGGCACCTTCGACTCGGTGATGGTGGCGTTGAACAACCCGCAGACGGTCTTCAACAAACAGACGCTCAATGCGTTGTTTTCGATGTCGCAGTCGGTGCGCAAGATGATCCTGGCCAACGACGCCGACAAGGAGCAACTGACGCAAATCGTCGCCCGCTACCCGAATGACAGCCGCGCACAGTTATTGACCCGGGACATTCTGGGGGACGGTTTTTCCCAGAATGATTACGCTCAGGCCAAGGCCCTGCGCGATCATGCCCAGAGTCAGAACTGGGATGCTCATGATCAGTTGTTCCTGACCTTCCTCGCCGAGCGAATCAACCCGATTCGCGAAATGGCGTCGATGGGCGACCTGGAAAACATCGTGCTGACCGACGGTGGCGAGTTGTTGATCCACAAGACCCTCAATGCCTATGACATGGATCCGGCCGTGGTCGAGTCGCAGATCATGGGCAACGAACTGATGGTCGACGGGGTGGTGTCGAAGGACAAGAAAGTCGCGATGCTGGTGGCCGAGCTCGGCACCAAACAGGATGACGCCCAGGCGCAATTGCGCGCCTATCAGATCGTGCGGGGCATCGTCGCGAAGTATCAGGCAGAGCATCCGGAGTACAAGGACGAGATTTTCATTGCCGGCATGCCGATCTTCATCGCGGCCCAACAGGAAATCATCGACCATGACCTGGCGGTGCTGTTTCCGATCGTGTTTCTGCTGATCACCCTGCTGTTGATTTTTTTCTTCCGCAAACCGCTGGGCGTGTTGTTGCCGCTGTTCAACATTCTGTTCTGCACCATCTGGACGCTGGGTCTGATGGCGCTGCTGCGGGTGCCGTTCGACCTGTTGACCAGCGTATTGCCGGTGTTTCTGTTCACCATCTGCTGCTCGGACGCCATCCATGTGATGGCCGAATACTACGAGCAGAAAAACGCCGGCAAGAGCAACCGTGACGCCAACCGCGAAACCCAGCGCCTGATGGTCGTGCCGGTGGTGTTGACCACAGTGACGACCATCGCCACGTTCATGATTTCCACCACCAACAACATCGTCAGCATCCGCAATTTCGGTGTGTTCATGTCCATCGGCCTGACGGCAGCGCTGATCATTTCGTTGCTGCTGATTCCGGCCTGGATCTCCATCTGGGGCAAGGATCAACCGCCGCAGGCCAGGGTGGCCACGCACAAGGAATCGATCATCTCGCGTTATCTGGTGGCGTTCTGCGCCTGGATGATCCGCTTTCGCAAACCGATTCTCATGGTCATGCTGCCGTTGCTGGCGCTGGCCACCGTGTTCACCTTCCGCGTCGATATCGAAGATTCGGGCATCGCTTACTTCAAGCCTGAAAGCCATATCCGCGTCTCGGACCAGTTCATCAACCACGCCAAAGTGGCGGGTACGGCGCCGGGCTGGATTGCCATCGACAGCAAGGAACCACGCGGGGTGCTGACCACGGAGGTGGTGCAGTTCATCGACAAGCTCGACCACTTCATCAAGCAGCAGCCGAACGTGAGTTATGGCTACTCCCTGGCCACTTACGTCAAGCGCATGAACCTGGTGCTTAACGACATGAACCCCGATTACCTGCGCGTTCCCAACGCCATGGAAAAGGTGAGCTCAGTCAATGATGACGGGCAGGTCGAACAATTCGAAGTGCCAGGCAATTCGCTGATCGAGCAGCACGTGATGCTGTTCGAAAACGGTGGCGGCTCGGACTTGAACAACGTGCTCAACGCCGACTTCTCCAAGGCCTTGACGCTGTACACCATGACCTCGTCGGTCGCCAGCGATTATCAGGGCATGCTCGATCGCCTCGACGCCTGGCTGCTGGTGAACAAACCGGCCAATCTGGAGGTGACGCATGCCGGCACGCCGTTGATCTGGACCGGTGTGTTGCAGGAAATCACCCAGGGCCAGGTACTGAGTTTTTCCCTGGCGTTGCTGGTCGTCACGCTGATGATGATGTACTGGCTCAAATCGGTGCGGCTGGGCATCCTCGGCATGTTGACCCTGCTGACCACCTCGGTCACGGTCTACGGCTTCATGTTTCTGTTCAAGATCGAGCTGAACATTGGCACGACGCTGGTGACTTTCCTGGTGGTGGGCGTGGTCGATTACGCGGTGCACCTGTTGTCGCGCATCAAATGGCTGGTGCAGCAGGGCATTGAAGTCGACGCGGCGATTCTGCAGGCGATGCACAGCGTCGGTCGCTCGACGGTGATCAACGTGGTGATTTTCTCCGTGGGCTTCATGGCGCTGCTGTTTTCCGACTTCAAGCCGATTGTCGACCTGGGGGCGCTGGTGGCCATGGCGCTGTTTTCCAGCGGGGTCATGACCATCATTCTGGTGACGCTGGTTTCGCCGTGGTTCTTCGGCGCGATTGAGCCGGTTGTCCAGCCCGCTCAGGCGCAACGTATCGACGCAGAGGCAGTACCGGGCTGAAGCCCGAGCCGGTTCCGCCTGCCCTGATCCGACAGGCGAACCGGCCCATGCGCCGCAGAAGGGTTTTCAGTTCAGCGTAGCGCCCGGGGTTTTTTCCCCCTGCCGGGCAATGCGCTCGAACTGACACTCCTGTCGAGCCTCGTGGAGGTTGTTTTCAAACGCTTCAAGTCCATCGTACAACTGCTGCAAATCGCCGATCTGGGTCACCAGCTCGGCTTTTTTTTGGGCGATGGCATTCTGTGCCATGTCCCAGGGAAATTCGTCGCCGCGGTAGTTGTTCAGGATGACTTGCAACTCTTTGAGCTTGAAGCCCAGTTGCTGAGCGCATTTGATGAACGTCAGTACCTCGACGCTCTCCTGGCTGTAGATACGGTATTTGCCTTCACGCTTGGGCTCGGGCAACAGACCGATTTCTTCGTAATGGCGAATGCTTTTGACTGTGGTGCCCGACAGCTGGGCGGCTTTGCCGATATACATAAAGATCCATCTCGATGATAAAACGGGGCTTAGCGTGACCAGGCTCGAGGCCTGATCGGCGGGCGATTATAGGGTGAATACCATCGGCAGGTTGCAACTGTGCGTAAATGACGCGCACAGCTGACGGACGGGCTCGTGGGAGAACCCGTGGAAGGCTGACGGCGTCGGCGGCGCCGTCAGTTGAACAGTAGCGTCAGATTCAGAACGCGGCGCTGGCTCGCGCTTGTTGCAGCCACACATCGCGCTGCTCCGGTTTGGAGCCGAGCATGGGGCCGAACGTCAGGGTCTTGATCGGTTTGACCCCGCAGAACTCCAGCGTGGTCTTGCGGACCTGGTGCAGCCCCGGCATGCGGTAGAACCACTTGTAGTACCAGTACGGCGTGTCCATGGTCACTAGCAAATGGGCGGTGCGGCCTTTGAGCAGTTTGTCCGGGAAGGCCTTGCCCTCGCGGTACTTGAACGCGAAACCGGGCAGGAAGATGCGATCCAGAAAGCCTTTCATCAACGCCGGAATCCCGCCCCACCAGATCGGGTAGACGAAGGTCAGGTGCTCGGCCCAGGTGATGTCGGCCTGCGCCTGCAACAGATCGGGTTCCAACGGCTGAATCTTGTTGTAACCCTCGTGCAGGACCGGGTCGAAATCCAGCGCATCCAGGCGCATCAACCGCACCTCATGCCCGGCGTCCTTGGCCGCCTGAACGTAGGTTTCACTCAGTGCTCCGCAAAAACTGTCGGTGGAGGGGTGTCCCAGAATCACGAGCATTCGTTTGCTCATTGTGTGTACTCCTGAAAAGAAGCTCACAGGATAGAGTCTGCCCCTAGCGGTAGAGTCAAGGCGTCAGAGCATCAAGCAAGGCCTGGCTATAGGCCGGCAGATGAGCGAAATTTCGTGAACACAGATGCAGTGTCCGCCTGGCCCAGGCGTCGTCCAGCGACACGCAGGTAAATGAGTTCGTCCGGGGCCAGCGCTCAGCCGCCACTTTGGGCACGATTGCCAGCCCCGCGCCGTTCGCAACCATGCGCATGAGCCCATCGAAGCCATCGGCGCGGATGCGGATCGCCATGCGCTGGCCGATGTGCAGCGCCTGTTCTTCCAGATGAATCGCCAGGGCACTGTCGGCACCCAGCGCCACGTAGTCATGGGCCAGGGTTTCGGCAAAGGTCAGCGAGAGACGCTCTGCCAGCGCATGACCCGGCGGCACGAGCAGCACCAGCGGGTCGGCGCGAAAGACCCGGGTCTGCAAGTCGCGGGTGTCCACGGCGTCGGAAACGATGCCCAGGTCTGCCGCTCCCTGGCGCAAGGCGTGGGTGATGCGAGCGCTGGGCAGTTGCTGCAAGTCGATGTCGAGGTTGGGGTGTTCGCGCAGGAAATCCGCCAGCACTTCCGGCAGGTATTCGCTGATGGCTGTGGTGTTGCACAGCAAACGCACCTGGCCTTTGACACCCCGGGCGTATTCGTTCAAGTCCTGCTGCATGCGCTCGGCCTGTTGCAGCAGGAGTCGCGCATGTTGCGCCAGGGCCTTGCCGGCGGGTGTCGGTGTGACGCCACGGCGCCCGCGCTCAAGAAACTCTGTACCCAGCGAAGCTTCCATCGCCCGGATCCGCGCACTGGCCGCCGCCAGCGACAGATGACTGCGGGCGGCGCCGGCGGTGATGTTGCCGCTGTCGAGGATGTGCAGGTACAGGCGCAGGTCGGTGAGGTCGAAGTGCATGATGCGTGGCTCTTGCTGAAAGAGAGGCTGCCTCAGTGTATGACAGATTTTCAGTTCACCCGCGCAGGCGCAAAGTGTGGCCATGAACGCACTCGCAGATTTCTATCAAAACCTCGGTCTGGCCCTGTCATTGCTGGTGATTGCGACCTTCGTCGTCGCCGGCATGATCAAGGGCGTGATCGGTCTCGGCCTGCCCACCGTTGCAATGGGTTTGCTCGGTCTGGCTATGGCACCGTCGCAGGCTGCGGCGTTGTTGATCATTCCGGCGACCCTCACCAATGTCTGGCAACTGGCGTTCGGCGGGCATTTGCAGGGGCTGGTGAAACGCTTGTGGCCAATGCTGCTGGCGATCTTTCTCGGCACGGCCATTGGCACCTTGTGGATCGGCATGGCGGGCGGGCATTGGGTTGTGCGCGGACTTGGTGCGGCGTTGTTGCTTTATGCGCTGAGCGGATTGTTCCTGCCGACACTGAGTGTCACTCGCCGCCATGAACCATGGCTCGGCCCGCTCTGTGGTGTAATCACCGGCGTCATCACTTCGGCCACTGGTGTGTTCGTGATTCCCGCCGTTCCGTACATGCAGGCACTGGGGTTGAGCCGCGATGAACTGGTGCAGGCGCTGGGCCTGTCCTTCACCGTATCGACTCTGGCGCTGGCCGGTGGGTTGCTCTGGCGCGGCTCACTTGGCGGCGCAGAACTGAGCGCCTCACTGCTGGCGCTGATCCCGGCAGTGCTCGGCATGTGGCTTGGGCAATGGCTGCGACAGCGCATCAGCGCCGTGCTGTTCAGGAGGGTGTTCTTTATCGGTCTGGGCGCGCTCGGCGCCCATCTGCTGATCAGCGGTTAGCGGACGACGCGCTGAGCATTTCAATCGGGCGGATATCGAAATCACGCTCCAGATACTCCATGCGCTGCGCGAGAAACTGCTGCATGTGCGGCAGGTTCGAGTGCACGTCCAGATGCGCCTGGCTTTCCCAGATCTCGTAGAAAATGAACAGGCTCGGGTCTTCCTTGTCGCGCAGCATGTGGTACTCGATGCAGCCGGGTTCGGCGCGGCTCGGTTCGACGTAGGCGCGGAAAAACGCTTCGAAAGCCTCGGCTTTTTCCGGGCGGGTCTTGGCGTGCAGGATGAAACCCTGGCGTTCGCTCATCGCAAAAAACTCCATTCAGATTCAGATGGCGGCCAATCTTACGGCAACAATCGGCATTCGATTCGTGCGTTTTAATCAAATGAATTTTGCGCGACCGGTGCTTATTCCGCGCGAGGCGGATCGCTAATCTGCCGCCATTCCATTTTTCCCCTTTTCCATCCAGCGCTCTGCGCTGCGCATCGGAATCCGAACGAGGCTCTCCCATGAAAAAAGTGCTGTTGCTCAATGGCGGTAAAAAATTCGCCCACTCCGACGGTCGCTACAACACCACCCTGCACGAAGCTGCGCTGAGCGTGCTGGATCGCGGCGGTCTCGACGTCAAGACCACCTTCATCGACGAGGGTTACGACGTCGCCGAAGAAGTCGCCAAATTCCTCTGGGCCGACGTGATCATTTATCAGATGCCGGGCTGGTGGATGGGCGCACCGTGGACCGTGAAAAAGTACATCGACGAAGTCTTCACCGAGGGCCACGGCAGCCTCTACGCCAGTGACGGCCGTACCCGTTCCGACGCATCGCAGAAGTACGGCAGCGGCGGTCTGATCCAGGGCAAGCAATACATGCTGTCGCTGACCTGGAACGCACCGCAGCAGGCGTTCGATGATCCGACCGATTTCTTCGAAGCCAAAGGCGTGGACGCCGTGTACTTT
The DNA here is from genome assembly GCF_029967985.1 of Pseudomonas sp. V88_4. Taxonomy (NCBI): domain Bacteria; kingdom Pseudomonadati; phylum Pseudomonadota; class Gammaproteobacteria; order Pseudomonadales; family Pseudomonadaceae; genus Pseudomonas; species Pseudomonas sp. V88_4. The sequence goes on along the minus strand of NZ_JASCAF010000043.1, from coordinate 368,675 downwards.
CCGTTCCACAAGGCCAACCAGTTCCTCGGCATGACCGGCCTGCCGACCTTCCTCTGTGTGGACGTGATGAAACGCCCGAACATCGAAGCGGATGTGGCGCGTTACGAGCAGCATCTGACCGAGGTGTTTGGCCTCAAGGCCTGACGCTCGGCTACTATCGAAGGCCTGAGCTTGCGCAGCAGGCCTTTCGATTCGAGGACACCCGTGAAAGCCAGATCCGATGAGTTGCAGATTTTCGTCTGCGTGATCGAATGCGGTTCGATCTCCGCCGCCGCCGAGCAGGTCGGACAGACGCCGTCGGCGGTCAGCCGCACGCTGTCGCGGCTGGAAGCCAAGCTCGACACCACACTGATCAACCGCACCACACGGCGCATGGACCTGACCGAGGAGGGCAAGTATTTCTTCGAACAGGCCAAGCTGATCCTCGACCAGATGGATCAACTCGAGGAGCGCCTGTCTTCCCGTCAGCAGACGCCATCAGGACGGCTGCGGATCAACGCCGCATCGCCATTCATGCTCCACGCCATCGTGCCGTACATCGACGAATTCCGTCGGCTGTACCCGGACATCCAGCTCGAACTCAACAGCAATGACCTGATCATTGACCTGCTGGAACAAAGCACCGACGTCGCCATCCGCATCGGCACCCTCGCCGATTCGACGTTGCATGCTCGGTCGCTGGGTTGCAGTCCGCTGTTGATCGTCGCCAGTCCTGCGTATCTGGAAAGGCACGGCGCGCCGGTCGAAGTGGCTGGCCTCAGCGAACACACATTGCTCGGCTTCACCCAGAACGAAGGCCTCAACCAGTGGCCGCTGCGTTACGTGCACGGCGACCGTTGGCCGATCACTCCGGCGATCAGCGCCTCCAGCGGCGAGACGGTGCGCCATCTGGCGCTGGAAGGCCAGGGCATCGCCTGTCTTTCGCATTTCATGACCATCGACGACATTCGTGCCGGGCGGCTGAAGGTGTTGCTGGCGGAATTCAACAGCGGTTATCGCCAGCCGATCAACGCGGTGTACTACCGCAACTCGCAGCTGGCGCTGCGCATCCAGTGCTTCCTCGACTTCATCCAGAGCAAACTGGCGGCTTACGCCAGCGCCGATTTCAAAGGCTGATTCGTGATCCCTGCGCAACAGTGATTTGGTTGGGGGCAGGTTTTTCCACCGGGCTCGCCGGTCGATACTCGTTGCATCACTTACTCACGCAGGGAGTTTCTCCATGAACGTATTCGTCACCGGCGCAGCCGGTTTTATCGGCGGCTCCATCGCCACCGGTCTGGTCCAGGCCGGTCACACCGTCACCGGTCTGGTGCGCAGCGCCGAACAGGCCGATGAGTTGAAAGCACTGGGCATCACCCCGGTGATCGGCACCCTCGACGACAACGCATTGCTGGCCGAACAGGCCCGCGCCGCCGACGCCGTGATCAACGCCGCCAGCAGCGACCATCGCGGCGCCGTCGAAGCCTTGCTCGATGCCCTGCGCGGCTCGAACAAAGTGTTCCTGCACACCAGCGGTTCAAGCATCGTCGGCGATGCATCCGGCGGCAAATCCAGCGATGTCATCTACTTCGAAGACAACCTGCCGGAGCCGACCGTCGACAAGGCCGCACGGGTGGCCATCGACAACCTGATCCTCGCCGCAGCGAAGGACGGCGTGAACTCGGCCGTCATCTGCAACACCCTGATTTACGGCCACAGCCTGGGCGTCAATCGCGACAGCGTGCAGTTGCCGCGCCTGCTGAACCAGGCACGCAAAAGCGGCGTGGTCCGTCACGTCGGCACCGGCCAGAACATCTGGTCCAACGTGCACATCGAAGACGTGGTGGCGCTGTACCTGCTGGCCCTGAGCAACAACGTTCCGGGCACCTTCTACTTCGTCGAAAGCGGCGAAGCGTCGTTCATCGACATGACCACCGCCATGGCCGAAGCCCTGAATCTGGGCCAGCCACAAGACTGGCCACTGAAAGACGCCGAAGCCGAGTGGGGCTACGAAATGGCCAACTACGGCCTCGGCTCCAACAGCCGCGTCCGCGGCAAACACGCCCGCGAACGGCTGGGCTGGGCGCCGAAGCGCACGTCGGTGGTTGAATGGATTCGTAACGAAATGGTGTGAGGGCTGATTAAACCCGAGAGGGCTTTGCGACTAACCTTTGAACGGCTGCCTTTGGGCAGCCGTTTGTGTTTTTGGATTTGTCTTGGCATCGGGGCAAACCCCCGGCGCTTTTCAATGTTCAGTGGCATCAGGAGGAGCAGGATGGTTGATCGTTATGATGCCGAGGGCTCGCAAAGTTCTTATGAGCCAGGCTCCGACGAACAGGTACTGAGCAATAAATTAGGGATAACCGATCCTGAAGACATGGATGACGCAGAGCTCATCCTGTTGGAAAAGTTGTACCAGTTCGTGCTCATTGAGCATTTGCCAAATCGGCCATTAACCGTTCAGGACCTGAAAGAGTGGCACCGACACTGGTTGGGCAATCTCTATTCGTGGGCCGGCGATGTGCGTGCGGTGAATATGGGCAAGGACGGCTTTGTCTTTGCCGCAGCACCGCAGATTCCCCGACTGCTTGATGGTTTCGAGAGGGACTGTCTTGGCAAGTACACACCTTGCAAGCCTGATCTGGATGAAAACCTGATCCACGCCATCGCTGTCACGCACGTGGAGTTCATCCTGATTCATCCATTTCGCGAGGGTAATGGGCGTCTGTCGCGATTGTTGGCGGATGTCATGGCGGTGCAGGCGGGGTATGTACCGCTCGACTACAGCAGTTGGGAGCGAAACAAAGAGGCTTATTTTGCGGCAATCAACCAAGGGTTGAATTGCAATTACGAACCCATGGAGTATTGGGTTCGGCAGGCATTGTGGACTTGAGTGACGATCTCATTTGGCCAGAGAGAGATGCAGAAACTTGCTGTCCTTGAGCTTCAGCTTGCGTTCAATCGATTCAACGCTCTGACCCGTTTCGATGGCTGTCGAACTGGCAATCGCGCGTATCAACGCTTCGGCAGTGAGCTTTTTGGGGCGGCGGCGCGAAGCAGTCATGGCAGGAACTCGATAGAAAGCGTCTGCCGAGTATAGCGCCTGGACTGATGTTGAAAACCTTGTGGTCTGGGCGAAACCTTCAGCCGGGTCATGAAAATCCCACCCCGCGATTTTCATTATTCGCGACAAGGTATATCCAAAAACGACAACCCTTATCCCTCCACGAAAATTACTTTCACTGGGTTTGAAAACTCGATCTCGAAATGATTTATGAGTTTCACAACCCATTCGAACGTGACCCTTTCGAGGAGTACCGCATGACACCGTCCTTCGGTTATTGGCTGCTGGTGTACGCCGCCGTTGCCATCATCGCCCTGATCGTTCTGATCGCCCGTTACCGGCTCAATCCGTTCATTGTCATTACCCTGATTTCCATCGGCCTGGCGCTGGTGGCGGGGATGCCGCCGTCCGGGGTGGTGGGGGCATACGAGGCCGGGGTGGGCAAGACGCTGGGGCACATTGCGCTGGTGGTGGCGCTGGGGACGATGCTCGGCAAGATGATGGCCGAGTCCGGCGGCGCCGAGCAGATGGCGCGCACGTTGATCGAGCGCTTTGGCGAGAAGAACGCGCATTGGGCGATGGTGTGCATTGCGTTTCTGGTGGGGCTGCCGTTGTTTTTCGAAGTCGGTTTCGTGTTGCTGGTGCCGATTGCCTTTACCGTGGCGCGGCGGGTCGGCGTGTCGATTCTGATGGTCGGTTTGCCGATGGTCGCGGGGCTGTCGGTGGTGCATGCGCTGGTGCCGCCGCACCCGGCGGCGATGCTGGCGGTGCAGGCTTATCAGGCGTCGGTCGGGCAGACCTTGCTGTACGCGATTGCCATCGGCATTCCGACGGCGATCATTGCCGGCCCCCTGTACGCCAGATTCATCGTGCCGCGCATTCAGTTGCCGGCGGATAATCCGCTGGAAAAACAATTCCTCGAACGCGAACCCCGCGCCAGCCTGCCGGGTTTCGGCATCACCATGGCGACCATTCTGTTGCCGGTGGTGCTGATGCTGATCGGCGGCTGGGCCAACCTGATTTCCACGCCCGGCAGCGCTTTCAATCAGTTCCTGTTGTTTATCGGCAACTCGGTGATCGCGCTGTTGCTGGCGACGCTATTGAGCTTCTGGACGCTCGGCATTGCCCAGGGTTTCAACCGCGAATCGATCCTCAAATTCACCAACGAATGCCTGGCACCGACCGCCAGCATCACCTTGCTGGTGGGCGCTGGTGGCGGTCTCAACCGGATTCTGGTGGACGCCGGCGTCACCGATCAGATCGTCGGACTCGCTCACGAATTTCACCTGTCGCCGCTGATCATGGGCTGGCTGTTCGCCGCGTTGATGCGCATCGCCACCGGTTCGGCCACCGTCGCGATGACCACGGCTTCCGGCGTGGTGGCGCCAGTGGCCATTGGTCTGGGTTATCCACACCCGGAACTGCTGGTGCTGGCGACCGGCGCGGGCTCGGTTATCTTTTCCCACGTCAACGACGGCGGCTTCTGGTTGATCAAGGAATACTTCAACATGACCGTGGCCCAGACGTTCAAGACCTGGACGGTGCTGGAAACCCTGATCTCGGTTGTCGCTTTTGCCCTGACCGTCGGTCTTTCTTACCTGCTGTAGTCGGAGTTATCCGCCATGGACATCCTTTATCAGATCCGCGCCCGTCAGGATTCCTTCAGCGCCGGTGAAGGACGCATCGCCCGTCTGATGCTCGACGACGTAGGATTTGCCGCCTCCGCCAGCCTCGAAGAGCTGGCGCAGCGGGCCGAAGTCAGCACCGCCACGCTGTCGCGCTTCGCCCGCACCGTCGGTTGTCGTGACCTGCGCGACCTGCGCCTGCAACTGGCCCAGGCCAGCGGAGTCGGCAGCCGTTTTCTCGACCCGGCGGGCACGCCTGAGCAGTCAGCGTTTTACGGGCAGATCGTCGGCGATATCGAAACCACCCTTCGTCAGCATCTGGCGGCGTTCGATGAATCGCGCTTCGCCGATGCGGTGAAACTGCTGGGCCAGGCGCGGATGATCCACGCCTTCGGCATCGGCGGATGCTCGACCCTGTGCAGCGACGAATTGCAGGTGCGGCTGGTGCGCCTCGGCTACCCGATCGCGGTGTGCCACGACGCGGTGATGATGCGCGTCACCGCCGCCAGCCTCAGCGCCGAGCAGGTGGTGATCGTCTGTTCGCTGACCGGCATCACCCCGGAGTTGCTGGAGACCGTGGCGCTGGCGCGCAATTACGGCGCACGGATTCTCGCCATCACCCGCGCCGACTCGCCGCTGGCGGAACTGGCCGACATCGTCCTGCCGCTGCAAGGCGCCGAGACCTCGTTCATCTACAAACCGACGGCGGCGCGCTACGGCATGCTGCTCGCCATCGATGTGCTGGCCACTGAGCTGGCGCTGGCCAATCCTGAAGACAATCAAGAACGTCTGCGGCGGATCAAACTCGCCCTCGACGAATACCGTGGCGGCGACGATCACCTGCCGCTGGGAGACTGACATGCTGTACGACACCCTGATTCGCAACGCTCTGGTCATCGACGGCAGCAACCGCCCCGGTTATACCGCCGACGTGGCGATCCTCGATGGCCGCATCGCGCGCATCGGCGACTTGCGCGACGCCCGCGCCAGCGAGGAAATCGATGCTGCCGGCCGTGTGCTGGCGCCGGGTTTTATCGACGTGCACACCCACGACGACACCGTGGTGATCCGCCAGCCACAGATGCTGCCCAAGCTCAGCCAGGGCGTGACCACGGTAATTGTCGGCAACTGCGGCATCAGCGCGGCGCCGGTCAGTTTGCGCGGCGATCCGCCGGATCCGATGAACTTGCTCGGCTCGGCGGCAGCGTTCGTCTATCCGCGTTTCAGCGACTACCGCGCAGCGGTGGAAGCGGCCAATCCTACGTTGAACGTGGCGGCACTGGTTGGGCATACGGCGCTGCGCAGCAATCATCTTGATGATCTGTTTCGCACCGCGACTGACGCTGAAATCAGTGCGATGCGCGAGCAGTTGCGTGAAAGCCTGGAGGCGGGTGCCCTTGGGTTATCCACCGGGCTGGCGTATGCGAGTGCGTTCTCGGCATCCACTGATGAGGTCATGCAACTCACTGAAGAATTGAATGCATTTGGCGCGGTGTACACCACCCACCTGCGCAGTGAATTCGAACCGGTGCTGGAAGCAATGGACGAGGCCTTCCGCATCGGCCGCCATGCTCAATCGCCGGTAATCATTTCCCATCTCAAATGCGCCGGTGCCGGTAACTGGGGCCGCAGTCCGCAGTTGCTCGCTTCGCTGGAAGCCGCGGCGAAAACTCACCCGGTCGGTTGCGATTGCTATCCGTATGCGGCGAGTTCTTCGACCCTGGATTTGAAGCAGGTCACCGACGCCCACCGCATCACCATCACTTGGTCGACGCCGCATCCGGAAATGGGCGGTCGCGACCTGATGGACATCGCTGCCGAATGGAACCTGTCGTTGCTCGACGCCGCCAAACGCCTGCAACCGGCGGGCGCGGTGTATTACGGGATGGACGAGAACGATGTGCGCCGGATCCTTGCTCATCCGCTGTCGATGGTCGGTTCCGATGGTCTGCCGGAAGACCCGTTCCCGCATCCGCGCCTGTGGGGCGCTTTCCCGCGGGTGCTCGGCCATTTCAGTCGTGATGTCGGGCTGTTTCCGCTGCACACCGCGGTGCACAAGATGACCGGTCTGTCGGCGGCGCGTTTCGGCTTGAAGGAACGGGGCGAGATTCGTGAAGGACACTGGGCGGATCTGGTGCTGTTCGACCCGGTGACCGTGCGTGACGTAGCGGATTTCAACGAACCGCAACGCGCCGCCCTAGGCATCGAGGGGGTGTGGATCAATGGTGTTTTGAGTTACCGCGACGGTCAGGCCAATGGCCAGAGACCCGGGCGGTTCCTCGCGCGCCAGGGCGATCTGCGCGACGGCTTTCGTTGAATTTTGCTGACTACGTCACGGTGGTGGCACATTGCAATTAAAGAAAGCCATCACCAAGCCGAATTGCTGACATCCACCCCGGCTACACTGCGGGGCCAATCAGTCAGGGAGCACCCCATGAGCTTCGGCAAAACCACCCCGATCCTGCGGATTTTCGATGAAGCCAAAGCCGTGGAATTCTACGTCGACTTCCTCGGCTTCAAGATCGACTGGCAGCATCGTTTCGAACCTGGTTTCCCGTTGTACCTGCAAGTGTCGCGCGGCGAGTGTGTGCTGCATTTGTCCGAACACCACGGCGATGCGACACCGGGTTCGGCCCTGCGGATCGAGACCGATGAGCTGGAGGCCTTCCAGCAGCAGTTGGTCGCCAAGAACTACAAGTTCTCGCACCCGGGGATTCAAGCCATGCCGTGGGGCAGCCAGGACATGACCATCGCCGACCCGTTCGGCAATCGCCTGGTGTTCACCAACGCGATCAGCCTCTAACTGTCGTTCGATACCCGGTGAGTCTGCCGAAACTCACCAGGCGGTATCCCGCGCCGGCTCTTGAAGGTGCGGTGAAACGAGCGCGGTTCGGTGAAGCCCAGATACTGGGCGATGTCCTGAATCGGCAAAGTGCTGTTGAGCAAGTAATGCTCGGCCAGTTCCTGGCGCAGTTCATCGAGAATCTGCTGATACGACGTGCCGGCCTGATGCAGCTGACGTTGCAGCGTGCGCACCGACACGGCGAGATGTTCGGCCACCTGTTCCTTGCGCGGCAGGCCTTCCTTGAGCAACTGGCGCAGGATGCTTTTGACCCGCTGCTCCAGCGACGCATCCTCCAGCGTCGCCATCAAACTCTGCGCGTGTTCTTCCAGGGTGCGCAGCAAATGCGCATCGGCCTGGCGCAACGGCAACTGCAAATACGGCAGCGGCACGATCAGCGCGGAATACGCCTGATCGAACAGCACCGGGCATTCGAAAAACTGTTCGTACTGCGCCAGCGTCGTGCCCGCCGGGATTGAGTGTTCCAGCCACACGGCAGCCGGCGACAGTCGGGCATCGGCGATCCAGCGCGCGTATTGCAGCCAGGAGCCAAGCACGTTTTCCACCAGATGCCGGCGAATCCGCGGGCGTTCAAAGCGGCAACTCCAGATCAGGTGTACGTGGCTGTCGTATACCTCGGCGCGGCTGACACCCATGTCGCCCACCAGTTTTTCGAACGGCATGATGCGGTTCATGGCATCGCCCAATGTCGCGCAATTCATGGTGATGTAACCCAGCACGCTCCAGGAATTGGGCAGGACGAAATTCGCGGCGTTGAGGCCGAACAGCGGATCGCCCGAGTGCTCGCAAAAGTAATCGAGCAACCGCTCATGGGTTTCCCCCGGCAAGCGCAGACTGTTGTCGCTCAACTGCTGCGCCTGCAACCCGGCCGCCGCCAACGCAGGCTCGATGGCCAGGCCCAGATGTTCGGCATGGCGCAGGTACTTGAGCAGCGGTGGGACGGAGGTGAAGCCGAGCGATTGCATGACCGAATCCTCTTGATCGAGGCCGCCGGGGGCGGATGAGCGCTCTGAAAGGTAATTTGAATCCGCGAATAAAGTAAATGGTTGGCCTTGGGACCATGCAGAGATCTTCGAACTGGTTTGTTAGTCTGCGATCACTCATTTCAAAGATTGCAGGGGAAGCCTTATGACCAGCATCACTATTCGACTCGATGAGCAGGTGACAGAGCAATTGCGTATCGCTGCCGCCCAAAACTGTCATTCCATGGAAGACGAAGCGCGGCAGATTCTGGAGAACGTGTTGGCTACGGTTGATCGAGCCGGCGGATTAGGTACTCGGATACGCAATCGATTCGGCGCTATGGGTGGCGTCGAACTTGATCTGCCATCACGTTCAGAAAACCTCAGCGGTTGATAAACACCGCTCAAAAAAGCCCGCAATTTCCGGGCAAAAAAGAAGGGCAGCTTTTCAGCTGCCCTTCTTTGTACTTCGGTTTTCGTGTGCAGGGTTTACACGCGGAAATGGCTCACCATCTGCTGCAACTGCCCACCCAACCGCGCCAGTTCAACGCTGGACTTGGCCGTCTCATCACTCGCCGCTGCGGTCTGTTCCGACACGTCGCGGACGTTGATGATGCTGCGGCTGATTTCCTCGGCCACGGCGCTTTGCTGTTCGGCGGCTGCGGCGATCTGCTGGTTCATCGACTGGATGTTCGACACCGTGCGGGTGATGTTTTCCAGCGAGTCGCCAGCCTTGCGGGTCAGGGCGACGCTGCTGTCGGTCAGGGCGCGGCTGTTGTTCATCACGGCGGCCACTTGCTGCGTGCCGTTCTGCAGACCGGCCACCAGGCCTTCGATTTCCTCGGTGGATTTCTGCGTGCGCTGGGCCAGGCCACGGACTTCGTCGGCAACCACGGCAAACCCGCGACCGGCCTCACCGGCACGAGCGGCTTCGATGGCGGCGTTGAGGGCCAGCAGGTTGGTCTGTTCGGCCACGGCCTTGATCACGTCCATGACGCTGCCGATCTTGTCGCTTTCCTGTTGCAGCACGCTCATGGCTTCGGTGGAGCGCACCACTTCGCTGGCCAGACGCTCGATCTGGGCGATGGCTTCGTTCACGACTTTGTCGCCTTCGCGAGCTTCGCCGTCAGCGGCGGCTGCGGCTTGCGAGGCTTCTTCGGCATTGCGCGCGACTTCCTGCACGGTGGCAGTCATTTCGTGCATGGCGGTGGCGACCTGATCGGTCTCGACCTTCTGGCTGTTCACGCCGGCGCTGGTCTGTTCGGTGACGGCCGACAGTTCTTCGGCGGCGCTGGCGATCTGAGTCACGCCGTCGCGGATGCCGCTGATCAGGTCGCGCAGGGTCACGCCCATGCGGGCGATGCCTTGTTGCAACACGCCGAGTTCGTCGCGGCGGGTAACCACAACGTTGTGGCTCAGGTCGCCGCTGGCGATGCGGTCGACCACAGCCATGGTTTCCTGCAGCGGACGGGTGATCTGACGGGTGATGATGAAGGCAGCAATGATGCCGACCAGCAACGCCAGCAGGGTGCTGATCAGTTGCAGGGTGCGGGCCTGGGCGCTTTCCACGTCACGACGGTCAAGCTGGATCTGATACAGCTGCTCGCTCAGGGATACGATCAGATTGCCTTGGTCGGTCATTTCCTTGCGCGCCTGCACCGCCTCGGTGTTGGCGTTCTTGAAGGCCTGCAAGGCGCTGCGGTAGTTGGTCAGCGCGGTTTCCAGCTGACGCAGGGCGTCCTGTTGGGTGCTGGCGAAATGCATGTTCAGTGGCTTGAGGCTGGCGATGGCCGCATCCAGTTGGCCGACGGCTTTCTGCTCGGTCTCGGCGTTGGCTGTGGCGGTGTAGCCGCGCACTTCATAGCGCGCCAGGATGAACGCTTCCTTGGCGGCGGTGATGGCCTGGAACTGCTCGAAACGCTGTTCGCTCATCTCCATCTGCTGGACGCGAGTGCTGATCGACTGGATCAGGTTGTAGGCGGTCTCGGCATTGGCGCCCATGGTGTCGCGCGCCGTGTTGCCGGTGCGGTAGGCGTTACGCATTTTGTTCAGGGACGTCTGGTATTCGGCGATGGTCGCCGCCTGCTCCTTGAGCAGTTTGACGTTTTCCGGGCTCTTGAAGCTGCTGATCAGCTTCTGCTGTTGCGCGGCGAAACCGTCGAGGGTGGTCTGCACGTTCTGCGCGGCGGTTTCGTCGCCGTTGGTCAGCATGTATTGCAGGCGCACCACGCGCAGTTTGGTCAGGCCAGCGTTGAGCTGGGTGATGTCGCTCATCCAGTTGCTGCGGTCAATCAGGCCGCCCAGGCTGGTCCAGCCAGTGAGCGCAAGGATGCAGGTCAGGGCCAGGACGAGGCCGAATCCGAGCCCCAGTTTCAGGTTCACGCTGATGTTGCCGAACCAGCTATTCATCAAAAATCCTCCAGAAAAACGTTGTGCGTCTTGATCGTCGGTCAGGCTGGAAGATTGTTGTTTTTTTGCGCCAGCAAGGGTGTAAGCAGGACTGTATCGGCCGCAAATCCGAGAGCTGAAAGGATTTTGTCGGACAGAATTTGTAACAATGGATCCGAAGATTTTTTTCACATGGGTTTCACTGCCTGCCCACAGCCTCCTCTCTAACCTCGCCGCATCGAATGACACGTGATGGCGGCTTTTTTGTGGAATTGAGACTGAGTCTGTTCGGCGTCAAGCGCTCGATTGATCTGAGCGGTCTGGCCCGTTTTCGAAACACTTGGGTGGTATTGGCGGCCTCGGTGCTGGTGATCCCTTTGACCCTTTGGCTGCTGGCCCCGGCGGCCGTGCCTGACCTTGCCCATGGCAATGTGGCCGGGGCGCAGGCGCTGAAGGAGGGCTGGAGCAAAGGCGACATCATCGTGCTGGTGCGCCACGTCGAGCGCTGCGACCACTCGAAAGCGGCGTGCCTGAGCGGCCACGATGGCATCACCGATCGTTCGCGCAGTGTCGCGGTGAGCGTCGGCGCGCAGTTCGAGCAGTTGGGCCTGGACAAGGCCGACGTCTACAACAGCCCGATGATGCGCACCGTGCAGACCGCCGGCTACATGTTCAACAAGGTGACGGCCAGCGAAGACTGGCTGATCAGTTGCAAGGGCCGGATGTTGCAGGACGCGCTCGCGCACAAGGTGCCGGGACGCAACCTGATTCTGGTGACCCACAGCGAATGCATGGCGCAGCTGGAAAAAGACCTCAAGGTGCCGGCCTCGACCCTCGGGTACGGCGCATCGCTGTTTGTTTCCGCCGCCAGCACGGCGGCCCCTCGAATGCTCGGCTTCATTGAAGCCTCCGACTGGCGCACGGTGACCACCCAATGAAATCCCGCTTTTACGCTTATAACTTCGGCATCCCGCTGCTGTGTGCAGCCGTGGTTTTTCTGATGTTCGACATGACCAACATCGACATCGCTTTCAGCAATTTGTTGTTCGATCCACTGACCCACACGTTCCCGCTCGACAAGGTCCATTTCTTCGAAAAACTGACCCACAAGTGGGCGCGGATCATTCCGAACTGGACGGCGGAAATCGCCTTGATCGGCGCGATATTGTCGTTTGTCTGGCCACTGGTGAAACCGCAAAAGCATCCGCGTCTGGGCGGGTTTCTCGAGCGCAGTAAAGTCGCGCCGGTGCTGCGATTTGCCGCCGAGCACCGTAGGGATTTTCTGTTTGTGGTGGTGGCTTTCGCGGTCTGCACCGGGGTGATCCATTTCCTCAAGGCGCACACCAGCGTCTACTGCCCGATCGAGACCACGCTGTACGGCGGGAAGATGCCGCACATCGAGTGGTACAACAATTTCCAACTGTTCCACGACGCGGGTGAGGGGCGTTGCTGGCCGGGCGGCCATGCCTCGGGTGGTTTCACTATGCTGGCGCTGTATTTCGTGGCGAGTCGTTATCAGTGGCGTTTCTCCAGCGCATTGTTGTGGGGTTCGCTGCTGCTCGGTTTTGTCTACGGCACTACGCGGGTCCTACAGGGCTGGCACTACATGTCCCACACGTTTTGGGCCGGGATCTTCGTGTGGCTGGCGTGTTTGCTGACGGCGCTGGCGTTCTACGGACGGGCTCGTCTGGACCTGCCGGTGTTGAGCAAGCGTGAGCGGAAGGTGTTCGGCGCGCAGCCTGAGGTTTCTCTCTAAGGTCTCGCCGCTGAAATGAAAAACCCGCCATCAGCGGCGGGTTTTTCGTTTGTGCTGTGGTGGTTTCAATAGCCCACGAAGTAATACGCCTGGCGTCCGACCATCATGGTCTTGTGGACTTTCAGCGGGGCGGTGGGTTCGCTGTCTCCCGACATCACGGCGATGTTCGATGGCGATGCACTGAGAAAGTCCCGTAGCTGCGCATCGGTGTCCAGGCCCTTGAGGACGCTCTGGGTATAGAACACGCTGGCGCCGCCGACCCGTTCGTTGGCTTGAAACAACGCGACTTGATTGCCGCTCGCTTGCAGCGACTGGATGTGTTCGGTCAGCGGCAGGAACGACAGGTGTTTATCGGCGTTCGGCAGTGCCCATTGCGCGGCGCCTAAATAGCTGGCGATGACAACCGTCAGTATCCCCGCCGCCAGTGTCTGACGATGACGGGCGATTCGTCCGACAAAACCATTCCTTTGATCCTTCAACTTGTCGAACAGCACGCCCGCATATTCCGCCGCGATCACTGCCGCTGCGGGTGTCATCGACATCAGGTACACCGTACGTTTGCTCGAGGCCAGGGTCAGCAGGATGAACTGCGCGATGATCCACAGGCTGAAAAACAGCAGGTAACGGTTGGCCTTCAGCTCCTTGCGAAAATGCCAAAGGCCCAGGTACACCAGAATGTTCCAGGGCAGAAACGCTTCGGGCAGCTTGGCGAGGTAGTAGTAGAACGGCTCGTAGTGCCCGGCTTCGACGAACGATCCGCTGAAACGTCCCACGCTGTTGGTCAGCAGCACTTCGCTGACCGCCTGGACGCCGCCGCGCTGATAGAGCACGGCAAGCCAGATCATCAGCGGGATCAGACCGACAAGGGTCAGCAAGCCCGGACGCAGCCAGTCCGTCAGCTTGAAGCGCTTGTCCATCAGGTTGTCGGCCAGCAGAAAAGCGAAAATCACCACGCCCGGCATCGCCAGCCCGAGCACGCCTTTGCTCAGCGTGGCGATGGCAATCCCGACGGCAAACAGCAACGAATTGCCGAGGGTCGACGCTCGTTGCGCCTGAAAGAACGCCAACAGCGCCGTGGTCACGCCGAGGGCGAGCAACGCATCCTCGCCGACGCCGCGCACGTTGCTCCAGTAACTGGCCATGGTCGCCAGCAGAATCCCCGCCGTCCAGGCGATGGCCTTCGGACGTTCGAAGCGGCGCAACATGGCGTACAGCAGCATCACGCTGAGCAACCCGGCCACCGCCGACGCCAGTCGCACCGCCCAGGGCGAGACGCCGAAAACCCGCAGGGCGCCGGCGTCCAGCCACAGACTCAGGGGCGGTTTTTCCAGGAAGGGTTCGCCGAACAGACGCGGCGTCACCCAGTCGTTGTCCAGATGCATTTCCATCGCAATGCCCGCAACCCGGGCCTCGGTGGAACCTTGCAGTTGATGGTTGCCAAGGGCGAAAAAGAACAGCAGAGCGGCAAGCAGAAGCAGGGAAGAGGCGGCACGCGACATGGGTTCAGGCAACCGGAAGTGAGCGGAAACCCGAGCTTACGCGGCCAATCCTTAATAAATTGTGAACGTCACGACAGCGGCCGCGACCAGCGTTGCTCCGGCGTTTCGAAACGCGGATTGACCCGCGCCGTCAGCACATGATCCTGCCAGCGCCCGGCAATGTTCAGGTACGCCTTGGCATAGCCTTCACGCTCGAACCCGAGGCGCTCCAGCAACCGGGCGCTGCGCTCATTGCCGGGAATGTAGTTGGCCATGATCCGGTGCAGGTTCTGGGTCTCGAACATGTAGGCGATGGCCGCCTCCAGCGCTTCCTGCATCAACCCCTTGCCCTGATGTGCCTCGTCGATGTGATAACCCAGATAACACGCCTGAAACGCACCGCGAATGATCCCGCTGAAATTGCAGGCCCCGATCATCTGCTCGCCGTCCGGAGTCAGCAACGCCATATGCACCGCGAGTCCGGCTTCGAAGGCGCTGGCCTGTATTTCAAGGCGCCGGCGGATCTGCTCGGTGGAAAAGTAATCGGTGGTACGAATCGGCGACCACGGCGCGAGGTGACGTTGGTTGCGCTGGTAGAACGCGCTTTCCAGCGGCGCCTGATCCGGGTCGAGTACCGCGAGCGTCAGGCGTTGACAGGGCAGGGTCAGCAGCGGCATCGGGTGCTCCGGGTCTCGGGATTGATCACCAGAATTGCCCGGTGGGCAGGAAAACACAAATCGCCGCCAAATTGCGGGCGAAAAAAAGCCCGCAGGAGCGCGGGCGAACCGTAGTTTCTTGAATGAGCGAGGCCAATGTACACGGCCATCACCGCCGCCGGGGTGAAGAAAAGTTCATGTCGATGAACGACTTGCGTCATCGACGAACGGTCGTTTTTCAGTGCACGACAGGCGCCGTCGTACGGGGCACCAGATTCACCGGATCAAGGTTCTCCACGGCCCGATTGACCAGCATTTCGGTCATGATCGACAGCTGCCGGATCGCCAGCAACCGGCTGCGCTGAGAGCCCGTGAAATCATCGGCGATGTTCGCCGTCATCATGTTGAGCGCCGCCAGGGTTTCACAGGCATGCGTCAGCAGAGTGGCCGTATCCACGTCGGTGCGCACGGAAAAAATCTCGTTGAAAGGCAGGGTTCGACGCGGCTTTCTCACGTACTCCTGAGGCTGGGCGAGCACAGCCGGTTCTTTCGATTCAGACTCGTGAGACGGTGTTTGATCAGGCAGGCTTGGGGTGTCTTTTTTCATGACAAGGCTCCATGGTTTCAGGCTCCCGGCGAATCCCTTTGGTAAACCATCTGCCGGGTTACAGCGGAGCGCGAAGACTAGCGTTTGGAAGCATCTTGAACCAGTTCATGGAAGTCGACGCGGGTTGCGGGAAATTTCCTAGGACGGTGGTTGGAGGTGTTGTCCAGATGGGGAACTGCAGATGCGACAAGTCCCGCACTGGGCGGGGCTTGTCGTTGAGAAGGGGGTATTTGAACTGATTAGGGCAACCCCAATAAATATTGGCTCATACGTGGCTTTAAAGGGCTCGGAATACAGATGGGGATACACAAAGCATTTTGTTTGTCCTCATAAGCTCGCGCATCAGTTGGATTTCTTCGAAGCAGGTTCCTTCACTCGTAACTCTGTTTCACGGATGACCCGGCCTTTTACTCCATCTACTTTAAGTACCTTGGTGCCCATCAGGAGAAAGGTGGATTTGCTATCCGCAAGGATCAAGTAGCCAGTGAGCCTTTCGCCTTTATCTGTTATGACTGTATGAATGTCATCCAGTCCTTTAGGCACTTCCTGATGCGTATATTCAGCGAAGTCTTTCAAGCCCATCTCTGCGCCATTCTGAACACCTATACCAGGAGCAAAAGAAATGAGCAGTAACGAGAAACCGATCCAGCTCGATAAGCCAATGATGACGCCTTCCTTCAGTCGTTTTGTGATGAGTAATAGGAACAACGCAGATACGCAGATGTAAGCGGCAGCTAGTAGGCCTGGACCTAGCAAGGGCAATCGATGTGTGACGGACAAAGCGCCCGACAATATGTTTATGTATCCGTAAAGCAGTAGGGTAGGTGTGCCAAGGGTTAGCTCGTTCGTATCAATGCCAAACTGCTCGTAGTAACCGACCAGCAGCGAATATCCGATGATTAATAGAGCTGCCTGTGACACAACCGCCCCGTAAATCAAAAGCTTGAAAGCAAGCTCGGTGTTGACCTTCGGTTGATCCACCGGAGGCGCTGTTTCGGTCGCCACCGAGCAATCCCTCCCTAGGGGTAGCGTAAGGCTGACGGGTGACATCAACTCAACCTTGATCCTCTTTTCCTTGTTCCAGAACACGGCAAATCCTTTGTTATTGGCAGACTCGCGACGATACGCAGCCATTGGGATAGTTGCCAATGGTGAGGGCTACATTTTTGACCCGTGTACTCAGGCGAATTGAAGCGGTGTACAGGGTCGGAAAACCGCAAGGCTTTAGAAGTGAGACGCCTCTCAACTTGCTGAATTTCAATGTTGAAATTTTAAGAATCTGGAAGCAGGTATCTCAATGTAAGGAAACGGCTTTGCCGGTGTTCGTGGGGGCCGGTGCACGGGTGTATATGCTCGAGCGATTAAGTCCCAGCGTTTGACTCGGGTTGCGATCCACACGTCCTGATAGCTAAAGCACTCGCTCCGGATGAGCCTCCTCTGGTGATAGACTTGCGGTTTTGCCCGTACTCCGAGGAATTATTGCGTGAACACGGAAAATCATTCCCAGACGGCCGCGTTTCTATGGTCCATTGCCGATCTGCTGCGCGGTGACTTCAAGCAGTCCCAGTACGGTCGTATCATCCTGCCGTTCACCCTGCTACGCCGTATGGAATGCGTTCTGGCGCCGACCAAGGATGCCGTGATTCGCGAGTCCTACGCTCAGGAGGGTCGCCCGGATACCGTGCGCGAGATGTATATGCTGCGCGCCGCAGGCGGACTGCAGTTCTTCAATAGCTCCAAGCTAACTCTGCAAAGCCTGTCCGACACTCAGACTACCGCCGACCTGATGAGCTACGTGCAGGCGTTCAGCAAGGATGCCCGCGAGATCTTCGAGCACTTCCACTTTGAGGATTTCGTGCAACAGCTGGAAACCGCCAACCTGCTGTATCAGGTGGTGCAACGTTTCGCTGCCACTGATCTCAGTCCTGAGCGCATCAGCAACTTCGGTATGGGCATCATCTTCGAAGAGCTGATCCGCAAGTTTGCGGAGAGCTCCAACGAAACCGCCGGGGAACACTTCACCCCACGCGATATCGTGCACCTGACCACCTCGCTGGTGATCACCGATCAGGACCACAAGCTCGCGCCCAACAGCATCGTCACCATCTATGACCCAACCGCTGGCACCGGTGGCTTTTTGTCTGAGGGTGATGAATACATCCAGTCCATCAGCGGAAAGGTCAGCGTGTCGCTGCACGGCCAGGAGCTCAACCCAGAATCCTACGCCATCTGCAAGGCGGACATGCTGATCAAGGGCCAGGATGTGGCCAGCATCAAGCTCGGCAACACCCTGTCCAACGATCAACTAGCTGGCAAGCGCTTCGACTTTATGCTCAGCAACCCGCCGTTCGGCGTCGAATGGAAGAAGGTGCAAAAGCAGATCACCGACGAGCACACGGTAAAGGGCTTTGACGGCCGCTTCGGGCCGGGCCTACCGCGTGTGTCCGATGGCTCGCTGCTGTTCCTCCTGCACCTGGTCAGCAAGATGCGTGACCCGCGCGACGGTGGCTCGCGCATCGGCATCATCCTCAACGGCTCGCCGCTGTTTACCGGCGGCGCGGGCTCGGGTGAGTCGGAGATTCGCCGCTACCTGCTGCAGAACGATCTGGTCGAAGCCATCGTCGCGTTGCCGACCGACATGTTCTACAACACCGGCATCGCCACCTACGTGTGGATACTCAGCAACCACAAGACCGCTGCGCGCCAGGGTAAGGTGCAGTTGATCGACGGTAGCCAGCACTACGCCAAAATGCGCAAGTCGCTGGGCAGTAAGCGCCAGTACATCACCGAGGATCAAATCAGCGAGTTGGTGCGCTTGTATGGCAGCTTCGAGCAAGCCGCACAGAGCAAAATCTTTCCCATCGACGCCTTCGGCTACCGGCGCATCACCGTCGAACGCCCGCTGCGCCTGAACTTCCAAACCAGCGCCGAACGCATCGCCAAAGTGCTGGATGAAAAAGCCCTGCAGAAACTCGACAGCGCCGCTCAACAACAGTTACTGGCCGCCCTGCAAGGGATGGACGCCAGCGTGTTGCACCGCAACCGCGAGCAGTTCAGCAAGCTGCTAAAGAAGGCCCTCACCGCGCACAGCGTCAGCCTCAGCACGCCAGAGCTAAAAGCCCTGATGAGCTCCCTGAGCGAGCGCGACCCTGAGGCGGATATCTGCATGACCAAGGGTCAGCCGGACGCAGACGCCGGCCTCCGCGACAACGAGAACGTGCCGCTAGGGGAGTCGGTCTACGAGTATTTTGCGCGCGAGGTCATACCCCATGTGCCGGATGCCTGGATCGACGAAAGCAAGACCGATGCCCAAGACGGCGAGGTTGGCATCGTCGGCTTCGAGATTCCCTTTAACCGCCACTTCTATGTGTTCCAGCCGCCGCGCCCATTGGCCGAGATCGATAGCGACCTGCAAGCCTGCACCGACCGTATCAAGCAGATGATTGAGGGGCTGTCGGCATGACGTTTCCAGCGTATCCGGACTACAGGGATTCTGGGGTCGAGTGGCTAGGGGTTGTACCTGAACATTGGGGTGTTAAACCGCTCAGGTATCTCGGTCGCTTTAGAAAGGGGTTGACGATAACAAAGGCAGATTTAACTGATACAGGTATCCCTTGTCTGAACTATGGGGAGGTTCACTCCTTGTATCCCTTCGAGGTGAATCAGGACATACAGGCCCTGAAATGCGTGCCTGCGGAGTATCTGGAAACAGAGCCATCATCTTGTATTAGCTATGGCGATTTTGTGTTTGCCGATACCTCGGAGGACCTTGAAGGCGTCGGCAATTTCACTCATGTGTCAGGCTTGGAGCCTCTTTTCGCTGGCTATCACACGATTATCTACAGCTTGGATTCGGACGTAAGTTCACGGTTTCTTGCCTATTATCTAGAGTCATTCGCCTTCAGAACCCAGTTACGTATGGGCGTAAAAGGGGTCAAGGTATTCAGTGTTACTCAGGAAATTCTTCGCGGTGGTATTGCTTGCCTTCCTACAACAGCCGAGCAAACCCAAATCGCTCTCTTCCTCGACCACGAAACCGCCCGTATCGACGCGCTGATCGAAGACCAGCAGCGTCTGATCGAGCTGCTCAAGGAAAAGCGCCAGGTCGTGATCTCCAAAGCCGTCACCAAAGGCCTCGATCCGGCAGTTCCGATGAAAGACTCCGGTGTGGAGTGGTTAGGCGATGTGCCTGCGCATTGGGTGGTAAGCAAATTTGGGTATATTTCTTCTGTTGTCAGAGGAGGCTCACCACGACCAGCCGGTGACCCAGAACTATTCAATGGTGATTATTCGCCTTGGGTAACAGTTGCAGAAATAACTAAAGACGATGAAATCTATCTGGATGAAACAGAGACGTTTCTGACAAAGAAAGGCAGTGATCAATGCCGAGTTTTTTCAAAGGGCACTTTGCTGCTTTCAAATAGCGGAGCGACCTTGGGTGTTCCAAAAATACTGATGATCGACGCAAATGCTAATGACGGAGTTGTAGGCTTCGAAAACATCTCTCTGGATAAAGAGTATTCATATCTCTATCTGGCGACCCTGACCGAGGGGCTCAGGGATAGGGCTGCTGGCTCGGGGCAGCCGAACTTGAACACTGACATTGTCAAATCAATTTATGTGCCTATTCCCCCAAGCAACGAGGTGTCTGAGATTGTCGCCGCAGTAAAAAAGCTGAGAGCACAGTTTACTTTCTTGAGCAAAGAAGCTGTAGAGGGCATTAGGTTGCTCCAGGAACGCCGCTCCGCCCTAATCTCCGCCGCAGTCACCGGCAAAATCGACGTACGCGGCTGGCAGTCACCGGTCAGCGCGCCATCCCCCGAATTAGTAGAAGAGGCCGTGTAATGGCGGACAGCAAGGAAGCTCAGTTTCAACGCGACATTATCGACGCTCTGGCCGCCCAAGGCTGGCTAGTCGGCATAGCCAGCGGCTACGACCGGCGCACGGCGCTGTATACCGAGGATGTGCTGGGCTATTTCAAGGATGCCTGGCCAGAGCGTTGGGACAGGTTCGCCAAGGCCAACCCGAATGACCCGGATGGCGTGCTGGTGCAAAAGCTGGTGCGCGAGCTGGAGCAGAGCGGCACTCTGGATGTGCTGCGCCATGGTTTCAAGCTGCCGGCGGTGAAGGTGGAGCTGTGCAGCTTCCAGCCCGACCACGGCATGAACCCGGACACCCTCAAGCGTTACCAATGCAACCGCCTACGCGTGGTGCCGGAGTTGTCCTACTCGCCCCATGCCCGTGATGCGGCTAGCGGCGGGCAGAGCTACAACCCACGGCTGGATCTGGTGCTGTTCGTCAACGGCATCCCCACCGCCACGCTGGAGTTGAAAAGCGAGTTCAAGCAGTCGGTGGAAAACGCCAAGCGCCAGTACCGCCAAGACCGCCCGGTCAAAGACCCACTCACGCGCAAGCCCGAGCCGCTACTGACCTTCAAGCGCGGCGCGCTGGTGCACTTTGCCGTAGGCCAGAACGAGGTGGCGATGACCACGAAGCTGGCGGGTAAAGACACCTTCTTCCTACCGTTTAATCTCGGAAGCGAGGAAGGCGGCGCAGGCAATCCGATACCTGAGGACGACAGCCAATACTCCACTAGCTACTTATGGCAACGTCTGCTGCAGCCGGATGCGTGGCTCAAAGTGCTGGGTCGCTTTCTGCACTTGGACAAGAAAACCAGTGAAAGCCTCGATGGAACGCTGGTGACCAAGGAGACGGTGATCTTCCCGCGTTATCACCAATGGGAAGTGGTCAATAAGCTAATAGATACCACCCGCACCGAAGGGCCGGGCAAGCGCTATTTGATCCAGCACAGCGCCGGTTCAGGCAAGTCCAACTCCATCGCCTGGACGGCGCATCAACTGGCCTCGCTGTACGACGATGCCGGCCAACGCCTGTTCAACTCGGTGATTGTGATTACCGACCGCACCGTGTTGGATAAGCAGCTGCAGGACACCATCTACCAGTTCGAGCATGCCCAAGGCGTAGTCAAGCAGATCAATCGTGAAACCAGCAGCCAGAGCAAATCCGAACAACTGGCCGAAGCACTGGCCGAGCAGACGCGCATCATCATCGTCACCATTCAGACCTTCCCGGCGTTGTTCGATGCCCTGGATAAGTATCTCAAGTTGGCCAGCGGGCGCTACGCGGTAATCGCCGACGAGGCGCACTCCTCGCAAACTGGCTCATCGGCCAGCAAGCTGAAGCAGATTCTTGGCAGCGATGCCTTGGAAGGGGAAGAAGTCAGCGCCGAAGAGCTGCTCGACGCTGCCGTGCAGGCGCGCCAACCGAATGAGCGCATCAGCTACTACGCCTTTACCGCCACGCCCAAGGCCAAGACCCTGGAGCTGTTCGGGCGCCCGGCCGATCCTACGCTGCCAGCCAGCTCCAGCAACAAGCCCGAGGCGTTCCACCTGTATTCCATGCGTCAGGCTATCGAGGAGGGTTTTATCCTCGACGTGCTGCGTAACTACACCACCTACAGCATCGCCTGGAAGATCGCCCACCCGGATGGTGAAGACGACGAGGTGGACAGCAAGAAGGCGCGTATCAAGCTGGCCCGTTGGGTGCGCCTGCACCCGTACAACATCAGCCAAAAGGTCGAGGTGATCGTCGAGCACTTCCGCGCCAATATCCGTGGTCTGTTGGGGGGGCAGGCCAAGGCGATGGTGGTGACCAGTAGCCGCCAGGAGGCCGTGCGCTACCAGTTGGCGATGAAGGCTTACGTGCAGCAGATGGGTTACAGCGATGTGCACCCACTGGTGGCGTTCTCCGGCAGCGTGTTGCCGGATGAGGTGATCCCCGAAGAGGTGACGGAAAGCAGCGGGCTGCTCAACGCCGGCCTGAATGGCCGCGATTTGGCGGATGCCTTCGACACTCAAGACTTCAACGTGATGATCGCCGCTAGCAAGTACCAGACCGGCTTCGATCAGCCCAAGCTGTGCGCCATGTACGTGGACAAGAAGCTGCAAGGCGTGGACTGTGTGCAAACCTTGTCGCGGCTGAACCGCACTTTCGGTGATAGCAAGCAAACCTTCATCCTCGACTTCTTCAACGAGCCCCAGGACATTCTTGACGCCTTCTTGCCTTACTACACCAAGGCCGAACTGACCGATGTGACTGATCCGCAGATCATTTATGACCTGCAGAAGACACTGGATGCCGAGGGAATTTATCACTGGCAGGAGGTCGAAGCGTTCGCCATCGCCTTTTTCGACCCCAAGGCTGCTGCCAGCAAGCTCAGCTACTACTGCACCCCGGCTAAAGAGCGCTTTGCCAAGCGTTATGCCTTCTCGATCGAATCGCGCCAGCAGGCGCTGGATTACAAGCGCACCGCCGAAGCCAACGGCGACAGCGCCGGCCTGAAAAAAGCCGAGCACGCGCTGAAAGAGGCTGGCGAGCAGATTGATCAGCTCGACCTGTTCCGCAAGAACCTGCAGAGCTTTGTGCGCCTGTACGAGTTCCTCTCCCAGATCGTGCCTTATGAGGACCGCGAGCTAGAGCAGCTGTGTGTGTACGCCAAGCACCTACATCCGCTGCTGCGCGTGGATCGTCTCCAACAAGACGACGTTGATGTGGGCGAACTGCAACTCAGCCACTACCGCCTGAGCAAGCGCGCCGAGCACCAGCTGCGGCTGAGCGAAGAAAACGGCGAATACACCCTCAAGCCCGGCAGCGATGTAGGCAGCGGTAAGCCCCACGACCCGGAGAAAAAGCGCCTGTCGGAAATCATCGAGGCGCTGAACGATATCTTCGGTGCCGAGGTGGGTGACGACGACCAGCTGCAGTTCCTCACAGGCATCGCCCAGCGCATCAGCCGCCAAGAAGACGTGATGGCCCAAGTGAACAACCACTCGGTTGAGCAAGTGATGCACGGTCTGTTCCCCAAGCGCGTCCTCGATACAGTGTTGGATGCCATGACCGACCACGAGAAGCTGTCGTTGGAGGTGCTGGATAACGAGACCAAAAGCCGTGCGTTTGCTCTGGTGATTTTGAAGATGCTGAAGACGGCGGCCGGGCTCGATAAGAGCGACTCGCGTGGCATCTAAGCGGGCCAATAAAGTTAGGAAGTGATGATGGCAATTCCGGATTTTCAAAGCGTCATGCGACCGGTGTTGGCCACCGTGCAGAACGGTGCGCCGCTGCCGCTTAATGAGTTGCGTGAGCTGGTGGCCGATCAGTTCCAGCTGACTGAGGACGAGCGTAAGGAGCGGCTGCCCTCCGGCCATCAGACGGTGATCAACAACCGTGTGGGCTGGGCTCGTACCTATCTGAATAAAGCCGGGCTGCTGTGCATTCCCGCCAAGGGCATGGTGCAGATCACTGCGCGTGGCCGGGACGCTTTGGTCAGTGGCCCGGAGCGCATCACTGTGAGCTGGCTTAAGCAGTTTCCCGAGTTCGCGGACTTCCATACCGCCAAGCCGCAAACATCTGACGCACCTGTCGCGCTGGACATTGAGATTGCCGAAACCACGCCGGACGAGCAGTTGGCCGAGGCGCATCAGGCGCTTGTGCAGTCCCTCGCAGACGAGTTGCTGGCGCAAATCCGGGCAGCGACGCCCAGTTTTTTTGAGCAGTTGGTGGTCGATCTGATGATTGCCATGGGGTACGGCGGCTCGCGCAAGGAAGCCGGTAAGGCGACCCAGGCGACCAACGATGACGGCATCGACGGCATTATCAAGGAGGACAAGCTCGGCCTAGACGTTATCTACCTGCAAGCCAAACGCTGGACGAACACGGTACATCGGCCGGAGATCGACAAGTTTATCGGCGCCCTGACTCGTCAGCGGGCGCGGAAAGGCGTGTTTATCACTACCTCGGATTTTTCCGATGGTGCCCGTATTGCAGCGCAGGGGCTGGATATCAAAGTGGTGCTGATCGATGGTGTTGAGCTGGCGCGGTTGATGGTGGAGAACAACCTGGGCGTGAGCGTTAAGCAGGTTTACGAAGTGAAGCAGCTGGACAGTGATTACTTCGCGGAAGAGTGAGTCACAATCCAGGTGGCCGGCTAATCCAAATAGGTATGAACTCGGAGATCACTGTTGTTGTGGCAGTTTTTATCCCCGCCAAGGATAAGGGCTATACGAAACCGCGATTATGGTGCTAACCGCCGCGATAAGGGCGACTCCAACAAAATCAGGTGGGCACTGGAAAGGCTACAGCTGCGGATGGGCTTCGCGGGCAGATACGCTGTATAGAGCTGGCATAACACAGCCCAAACAGGCCCGAAAGGCACAAAAAAGGCACTGTAGCTATTCGCTAAGTGCCTAATTTTTAACGCTTATTTGGTGGAGCCGGGGGGATTTGAACCCCCGTCCGCCAGTACTCCGCTGTCGGTACTACATGCGTAGCCGTGTCTATTAAGTTAACCCTCAGCGACCCGACGGGCAGGGTGCTTTGGGCGAGTTGTGTAAGTTTTAGCCGCTTCGTCCACAACGTACTGCACGGCGATTCTGTTCTATATGACAATCATTTCGGGTTTACAGACATCCCCTGATGATTGCTGGACCCGAAGGTACCAGGAGTGCATGTCAGCTGCAATTAAGCAGCGAGAGCAGCACCGTATTGGTCGTCATTGGCAACTATAAGTAGTTGCAACAGTGGATTTACGACTTCTGTTACCAAGTCGGCATGCACCTAGAGTTTCGCAACCGGCGTCGAATCCTAAACGGCCCCGAACTCATTGCCTGGTAAATCTGATCAGGCAACAAGCGTGCACAGTGTACGTCAATCTGCCGACGAGGCCAACCCGCAGGTTGGCCCGTCAGCATCGATCAGTTGTTGGTGCCGCTGGCTTTTTGTATCTCCAGCTTGGTTTTCGAGGTTTCTGCCACACAGTCATCAATTTTGCCTTGAGCTTTGAGGGCTTGGGCCTTGCTCAGGCTGGTTTCAACCATCTGGGTTTTTTCCGGGGACGATGACAACTGCCCTTTGAGATTATTGATCTCCTGGATGTTGGCGTCGCACAAGTCAGCAGGCTTATCTGCGGCGAACGAAGTGGAAGCCATCATCGAGGCAGTAACGAACAGACCTAACAGTACAGAACGCTTCATGTGTATCTCCTTGAACTGAGGGATCCAGACTTCGCTGGCCGTCAGGACGGGCAACCGAATGGAGGACAAGCCCCGATTGTTCGGGGCCTGTTCTGTGGACTGCGGTCGCTCGCAAGGGTTCTATTTTTCTTCAGAGGGCGGTTGCGGGGGCTTTGGCTTGGGTCACCCGATCCACCAGATACACCAGACCGTGGTAGTCGATTCCACCATGTTGCGTCAGACCGATCTCACAGGTGCGGCTGGTGGAAATCCCCTCGCTGCAATGCTGCACCGCATCCTTGAGCGTTCGCAGTGAGTGGCTGTTGAGTTCCGGCGTGGTGAAACCCTTGTCACCAGCAAAACCGCAGCAGTGAATACCTTCCGGAATCACAACCGTCTTGCTGCATTTGCGCGCCAGTTCGATCAGCGCCTGGCTCTCCCCAAGATGCTGAGTGCTGCACGTTACGTGGACGGCAATCGGTGCTTCCTGCGGCGTGAAGTCGAGCCGGTCCAGCAGATGCGTACGTATGAATCGCACAGGGTCATACAGATCCAGGCGAACATTTCCCACGTCCTGTACCAGTCGCAAGGTGCAGGGGCTGGTGTCGCAATAGATCGGATCGAGGCCGCCGCGACTGGCCTGGAGCAATGCGCCGATCAGCTCCTGACGCTTGTGCTCGGCCTGTTCGGCATAGCCCTTGGACGCGAAGGGCTGGCCGCAGCAGAGGTTGTCCAGATTGTCCGGGAACACCACCTGATAACCGGCCTTCTCCAGCAGACCACGGGTTTTGTCGTACAGCGACATCTGCTCCTTGTCGCCCGCCGCCGGCCCCATCACACGCGAGACGCAGGCCGCCAGATACACGACGCGCGGGCGTTCGTCCGACACGGCCGGACTGAAGCGAATGGCTTTTTCCGGCTGCGGCATCGCGTTGGTCCACAGCGGCACCTGACCTTTGGACAGCCGCGTCAGGGTCGCTGAAAGCTTCGCCAGGCGCGGTGCCCCCAACAACATCCGCGCTCCGTTGGCCACATGCAGGGTGAAGCGCGCACCTTGCAGAGTGGTGGCGAAATTTCCTTCGATCAGGTTGGCGGTTTTCGTATGGGTGGCGTGACGGCTGCGCAGCTTTTTCACCAGCTCGCCGGTATTGATTCCCACGGGGCAGCGTTGCGCACACAAACCGGTCGCGGCGCAGGTATCAATGCCTTGGTACTCGTAGGCTTTTTCCAGTTCGGCGGTGTCGATCCCGGCGCGCTTTCGCGCCTGGATATCGCGCCAGATCACGATGCGCTGGCGCGGGCTCAGGGTCAGGCCTTTCGAGGGGCAGACCGGCTCACAGAAACCGCACTCGATGCATTTATCGACGATCTCGTCGGCCGCCGGCAGCGGTTTCAGGTGCTTGAGGTGGATCTGCGGATCTTCGCTGAGCACCACGTCCGGATTGAGAATGCCGTTGGGGTCGAGCAGGCGTTTGAGCTGCCACATCAATTGATAGGCGTCGCTGCCCCATTCCAGTTCGACGAAGGGCGCCATGTTGCGCCCGGTGCCGTGCTCCGCCTTCAGCGAACCGCCGAACTCCACGGCCACCAGTTGCGCCACATCGTCCATGAACGCCTGATAGCGTGCGACTTCTTCCGCGCTGTTGAAGCCTTGGGTGAAGACGAAGTGCAGATTGCCTTCCAGCGCGTGTCCGAAAAGGATCGCTTCGTCGTAGTGATGTTTGTCGAACAGCTCGATCAGACGGTTCACGCCGATGGCCAGTTGTTCCACCGGGAAGGTGACGTCTTCGATGATCACCGTAGTGCCGGTCTTGCGCACGGCGCCGACGGCGGGGAAGGTGTCTTTGCGGATCGCCCAGAGACGGGCGTTTTCGACCGGGTCTTCGGTGAAGTCGACCTGTTTTTCCACCGGGAAACCGCCGAGTGACGCCATGATCTGCGCCAGTTGTTCCTGCAGCAAAGTGGAAGACGCGGCGCGGGATTCGATCAACAGCGCGCAGGCATTGTTCGACAGCTGCTGTACGAAATCCGGCATGCCGGGTTTGTCCTGCACCGAACGCAGGCTGCGGCGGTCGAGCAGTTCCACGGCGGACACCGGTTGGCTTTTCAGCACGGTGACGGCGTTGCAGCAGGTTTCCACGTCCGGGAAAACGATCAGCGCCGACGCCTTGTTCGGGTGGTCGATCACCGTGTCGTAGGTCACTGCGCTGATGAAGCCAAGCGTGCCTTCGGAACCGACCAGCAAGTGGCTCAAGATATCCACAGGCTCATCGAAATCCACCAGGGCGTTGAGCGACAGGCCGGTGGTATTTTTCAGACGGTATTTGTGGCGGATTCGCGCGGCGAGCTCGGCATTGGCGCGGGTTTCGCGGCCCAATGTTGCCAAGCGTTCCAGTAGTTCGCGGTGGCTGACTCGAAACGCCTCGACGCTGGCGGCATCTTCGGTGTCGAGACGTGTGCCGTCGGCCAGCACCAGACGAATCCCGGCCAGCGTGTGATAGGTGTTTTGCGCGGTGCCGCAGCACATGCCGCTGGCGTTGTTGGCGACGATGCCGCCGATCTTGCAGGCGTTGATCGACGCCGGATCCGGACCGATCTTACGCCCGAATGGCGCCAGCCATGCATTGGCCTGGGCACCGATCACGCCCGGTTGCAGGCGGATTTGCGTGCCCTGGCCGCGAATTTCACGAGCGTTCCAGTTATCCCCAAGCACGATCAACACCGAATCACTGATCGCTTGGCCGGACAGGCTGGTGCCGGCGGCGCGGAAGGTCACCGGGACCTGATCGCGCTGGGCCAGTTTCAGCAGCGCCACCACTTCATCTTCCGATTCGACGCGGATCACCAGTTGCGGAATCAATCGGTAGAAACTGGCATCGGTGCCGAAGGCCAGGGTCGACAGCGGATCGTCGAAACGCCGTTCGGCAGGAATCAGCTGCTGCGCATCGCGCAGGAAAGTCGCCGGTAAGGTCATTGGTCCTCCAGGATCAACACCACCAGGTCTTTCGGGCCGTGGGCGCCGTAGGCCAGGACTTGTTCGATGTCGGCGGTCTTCGATGGGCCGGACACCAGCAATGCGTTGGTCGGCATGCCTTGGGCCCACTCGAATTCCTGCTGCACCTGATAGAAGTTGTCGCGAATTTGGCTGGCCTTGAGCAGGGCGAAATGCACCGGCGGCACCAGGCTCATCAGCCGTGGTTCTTCGCGGGTCGGCCACAGAATCAGGCTGCCGGTGGCGGCGATGGCGCCGAGGGTGCCGGTTAGGCTGGCCGGGGTGTCGTTGAACAACTCGGCTTTCCACTCTTCCATCGGGCGGTCGTAGGACTTCAGCGCCGGTAGATCAGGATTGTTCGCCCAGTGCTGTGTGATGCGCTGCCCGTGCGGCGTAGTCGGTGCGATCAACAGACTCGGCAACTGACGGTCGCGCAGCAATTGCGCCAGCAGCGCCGGCCAGCCATCAGCGGAAGTCAGGTGGATTTCGGTGTGCACCGCTTCCATCAGTTTGCGCAGTTGCGGGATCCGTTGTTCGGCGCTGTAGGTGTAAGGCTGGGTCACCAGATCGACGTCGAAGTTGTCGGCAATCGGCGTGGTGCCGGTCAGACTCTTCCGTAACTTGCCGAGGATGTTTTGTTTGGCGCTCATCAACGGTCTCCTCGTTTGGCCAGGTGTTCGCGAGCCATGTCATGCAGTGAGCGGGCGGCGGGTTTCGGTGCGCTGTGGTTCTGCGTCCACGGCCCGACATTGTTCGGCGCCAGCGCGCGCAGGCGCGTGGCGAAAAACGCAAACAGTCGATACAAAGTCGGCGAGCTGTTGAGCTTCGCCCAAGCGTTCCAGATGAAACGTTCCTTGCGCGAGTATTTGCTGCCCTGACCGCGCATCACCTGATGCGGTGCGTCCGGGGCTTTGACGTTTTCTTCGCGCAGGCGCCGCAGCAACGCGGGGATTGGAATCTTCACCGGGCACACTTCACCGCAGGCGCCGCACAACGAAGACGCGCTCGGGTGATCCGGGACTTTCGCCAGGCCGACCATGTGCGGGGTGATGATTTTGCCGATCGGGCCGGGGTAAACCTCGCCGTAGGTATGGCCGCCGACGCGGGTGTAAACCGGGCAATGGTTCATGCAGGCGCCGCAGCGGATGCAGTTCAACGTCTGGCGCAGTTCGCTGTCGGCGAAGGCCTGGCTGCGACCGTTGTCGAGCAATACCAGATGCACTTCCTGCGGGCCGTCGAGTTCATGTTCCTTGCGCGGGCCGGAGATCATGTTGACGTAAGTGGTGATCGGAATGCCCAGCGCCGAGCGGGTCAGTAATGACAGCAGCGGCACCACGTCGCGCAGGTTTTCCACGACTTTTTCGATGCCGGTGACGGCGATGTGCACCGGCGGCACGGTGGTGGTCATGCGGCCGTTGCCTTCGTTTTCCACCAGCAGCAGGGTGCCGGTTTCGGCCACGGCGAAGTTGACACCGGAGACGCCGATGTCCGCTTCGAAGAATTTCTGCCGCAGGACCCTGCGACCGATCTGAATGAGTTGGTCAACGTCCTTGGTGTATTCCACGCCAAGTTTGTCGTGGAACAAGGACGCGACCTGACCGGCATTCTTGTGGATTGCCGGCATGATTATGTGTGAAGGCTTCTCGTGGTCGAGCTGGACGATGTATTCCCCCATGTCGGACTCCAGGCATTCAACACCTTGAGCCTCGAGGAAATGGTTCATCTCCATCTCTTCGCTGACCATCGATTTGCCCTTGATCACTTGCCGCGCCTCGTGAGCGCGGATGATCGAAAGGACGATGCCATTGGCCTCGTCCACCGTTTCCGCCCAGTGCACTGTCACACCGTTGCGGGTCAGGTTCTGTTCCAGTTGCTCGAGCAGGTCGGGCAACTTGGAGAGCGCACGCGCCCTGATCGAGTTGCCCAGGGCGCGCAAGTGTTCTCTTTCGTGGGCATCGCTGAAAGCCGCTGCCCGCTTGGTCATCAGTGAATCCATCGCGGTGCGGAAGTTGTTCCGCAACTGCGAATCGCCCAGGGCGTTGTGTGCCCGGGTGCGGAAATCTTCTTCTACGGCAACCGTAGGAATAATCGTGGAAGTGCTCATCGCGCACCTCCGGTTCGTTGCCAAAGAAAGCTCGCCAGGTGTTGCCCGCGCAGTGCTTCCTGCTGTTTCTCCAGCGAG
Organism: Pseudomonas sp. V88_4; assembly: GCF_029967985.1. Taxonomy (NCBI): domain Bacteria; kingdom Pseudomonadati; phylum Pseudomonadota; class Gammaproteobacteria; order Pseudomonadales; family Pseudomonadaceae; genus Pseudomonas; species Pseudomonas sp. V88_4. The sequence continues at coordinate 338,095 of NZ_JASCAF010000043.1, read as the reverse complement.
CCGTTGATGTTCATCAGGCAGCCGCAGTCGGCACTGAGTACCTGATGCGCGCCGGATTCCTTCAACGCCCGGGTCTTGTCGGCCACCATCGCGCCGGAAATGTCTGGCATACGGACGCTGAATGTCCCACCGAAGCCACAGCATTCGCTTTCATGGTCGTGATTGACCCGTTCCACGTTGCTCAACTGCGCCAACAACTCGCGGCCGTGCAGGTGGGTGTTCATTTCCCGTCGCGCCGAACACGAGGTGTGCAGCGCCACTTTCACCGGCTCGCCGCTGTCCTTGAGCTGCACCTTGCAGACGAACAGCAGGAACTCGGCCAACTCGTAGGTACGGGCCGCGAGGGCCTGAACCTGTTTCAACGTTTCCGGCTCGTCCTTGAACAAGTCGGCGTAATGCTCGCGGATCATCCCGGCGCACGAACCCGACGGCACCACCACCGGATAGTCCCCGGCAAACAGCGCCAGTTGCGAGCGCGCCACCGTCCGTGCCTGCTCGGTGTAACCCGAGGTGTAGGCCGGTTGTCCGCAGCAGCTCTGCCCTTGCGGGTAGTCGACCCGGATGCCTTCGCGCTCCAGCAAGTGGATCGCGTCCATCCCGGCTTCCGGGTAGAACAGGTCGACTACGCACGTGCCGAACAGGTAGACCCGCGACGGTTTCTCGCTGGGGTATTGCCGGGGTTCGGGCAGTGGCGGTGCGACGCGAGTAGCGTTGGGCACAGCATTGTAAAAAAGCTCGCTCATCAGGCGTGTCTCCGGGTGGGCCCGGTTATCCGTCTGTTGAGGCTGCCGAATATAGAGCGCGTTGCTTTCAGCAGCCTTACAGACCGGGTTGTGAATTGCTGACGCCGGAATCACGAACCGGCGTCGGTTATTTCCATGTTGCTTGTCGGCTTAATGCACCAGCATGCCAGTGAACCAGTAGGCCTGGGCCAAGGTGATCAGGCCGACAATCGTGGCAAAGAATAGGCTGTGCTTGAGGGTGAAGCGGAACAGATCGGATTCCTTGCCCACCAGCCCGGTCGCGGCGCAGGCCACGGCAATCGACTGTGGTGAAATCATCTTGCCGGTCACGCCGCCGCTGGTATTGGCCGCCACCAGCAAGGTGTCGTTGACCCCGATCTGGTGCGCGGTGGTTGCTTGCAACGAACTGAACAAGGCGTTGGACGAGGTATCGGAACCGGTCAGGAACACGCCGAGCCAGCCGAGGAACGGCGAGAAGAACGGGAATGCCGCGCCGGTTGCCGCCAGCACCAGGGCCATGGTCGAGGACATGCCGGAATAGTTGGTGACGAAGGCAAAAGCCAACACCATGCCGATCGACAGGATCGGCCAGCGCAGTTCGTAGAAGGTCTCTTTCAAAGTGGTCAGACCAGTTTTGATATTGATCCTCAGTACCAGCATCGAGATCAGCGCGGAGAAGAAAATCGCCGTGCCGGTCGCGGAAATCGGATCGAGTTTGAACACGGCCGGAATCGCGGTCGGGGCGGCCACGATCGGCGCAGTCTTGATTACCAGTTGATCCAGGTGCGGAATCGCGAAGTTGAACACCCAGGCGTACATCGAACCGCCGGCGGCGAACATGGCCTTGAAGGGCTTGAGCGTCCAGATGGTCACCAGCACGGTGAGGATCAGGAACGGCGACCATGCCTTGAAAATTTCCCCGAGGCTGTAAGGCGAAGCGACTGTGGTGCGCTTCTGGCCGAAACCGCCGACGCTGGCAGTCACCACCGAAGCGGACACGGCGCCGACGATGTGCTGGCCGGCGGCACGTTTCGGCTGCCAGACCTTCAGGAACAGTGTCAGCGAAATCAGGCTGGCCAGGGCCGACGTGATGTCCGGCAGTTCCGGGCCGATGAAATTCGAAGTGAAGTATTGGGTGACGGCAAAGCTCAGGCCTGCGACCAGCGCCGCCGGCCAGGTTTCACGTACACCGCGCAGGCCGTCCATCATGAACACCAGCCAGAACGGCACGAACAGCGACAGTAGCGGCAGCTGGCGGCCGGTCATGGCGCCGATCTTGAACGCGTCGATGCCGGTGACTTGCCCGGCCACGATGATCGGAATTCCCAGTGCGCCGAACGCTACCGGTGCGGTGTTGGCAATCAGGCACAGGCCGGCGGCGTACAGCGGGTTGAAGCCGAGTCCCACCAGCAGCGCAGCGGTAATCGCCACGGGTGCACCGAAACCGGCGGCACCTTCCAGGAATGCGCCGAAGCAGAAACCGATCAGCAGCACCTGCAGACGCTGGTCATCGGTGATCGACAGCACCGAGCTGCGGATGACCTCGAACTGACCGCTCTTGACCGTCAGTTTGTACAGGAACACCGCCGCCACAATGATCCAGGCAATTGGCCACAGACCATAGGCGAAGCCATATCCGGCGGCGGCGAACGCCATGTCGACCGGCATCTGGAACGCGAAGATCGCCACCGCGATAGCCAGGGCGAGCGTGATGCTGCCGGCCACATGACCCTTGAGGCGGAACACCGCCAAAGCGAGGAAGAAGAAAACGATGGGGATGACGGCCGCGAGTGCGGACACGCCGAGACTGCCGAGCGGGCTGTAGAGCTGTTGCCAGGTTTGCATATGGGGTGGCCCCTAATTGTTGTTGGTCAGGCACTTTCAGCGTTCTTGGTTAATTGGTAATACCAATTTACAATCGCTGCTGGCTAGGTTAAAAGCCTTGATGTCGGTGTGTCAATTTGCCGCCCTAAAACTTTTGTCGAATCACCGGTGCAGAGCTCGATCTGATCCGGTCGCCCAAATGTCATCTGGCAGGTGTCGGCGCAGCGTCGATAGGCCAGAATAGAGAGCCCGGCGAGCGGTCGGGATGGTGGAGAATTGAGTGATGGGGTTTGATCAGATACGTCAGCGCCGTTTGTCTGATGACATTGTCGAGCGACTGGAAGGGATGATTCTCGAGGGCACGCTGAAGTCCGGCGAGCGTCTGCCGGCCGAGCGGACTCTGGCGGAACAGTTCGGCGTTTCCCGGCCTTCGTTGCGCGAGGCGATTCAGAAGCTGGCGGCCAAGGGCTTGCTGGTCAGCAAGCAGGGCGGCGGCAACTATGTTGTGGAAAGCCTCGGTTCGACGTTCAGCGATCCGCTGCTGCAATTGCTGGAAAGCAATCCCGAGGCCCAGCGCGATCTGCTGGAATTTCGCCACACGCTGGAGGCATCGTGTGCCTATTACGCAGCATTGCGCGCCACAGATGTGGATCGGGAGCGGCTGACGGCGGCGTTTGAAGAGTTACAGGATTGCTATTCGCGTCATGACGAAGTGAGCCGGGCGGAAGAGGGCGCGGCGGATGCGAAATTCCACCTGGCGATTGCCGAGGCCAGTCACAACGCGGTGTTGCTGCACACCATTCGCGGCTTGTTCGATCTGCTCAAGCGCAACGTGGTGACCAACATCGGTGGCATGTACAAGCAGCGCACGGAAACCCGCGACATGCTGATAACCCAGCATCGGGAATTGTATCTGGCGATTATCGAAGGGCGCGCGGAGCAGGCGCGTGAGGTCTCCAGCCGACACATTCTGTATGTGCAGGAAGTGCTGGAAGAAGTGCGACAGGAAGTGCAGCGCATGGCTCGCGCCGAGCGACGCAAAGGGATGTAAAAAAGACCGCTCCCGTGCCAGGCGCGGGAACGGTCATTCAGGCAGAAAAATCAGTCTTCCTTGCCCTTGTTGCGCACCGCACGCTGCAACTCGCGACCGGCGTCGCGTTCGCGTTCGGTATCACGCTTGTCGTATTCCTTCTTGCCCTTGCCCAGAGCGATCTCGCACTTGACCATGTGCTTGCTCCAGTACCAGGACAGGCACACGCAGGCGTAACCCTTCTGCTGCACGGCGGCGGAGAGCTTGTCCAGTTCGCGGCGGTTGAGCAGCAGCTTGCGGGTACGCACCGGATCGGCAATGACGTGGGTGCTGGCGGTCATCAGAGGCGTGATGTGGCTGCCGAGCAACCAGGCCTCGCCATCCTTGAGCAGCACGTAACTGTCGACCAGTTGCAGCTTGCTTGCCCGCAGACTTTTTACTTCCCAGCCGGCCAGGACCAGACCAGCCTCGAACTTGTGCTCGATGAAGTAATCGTGTCGCGCCTTTTTGTTTTGCGCGATGGTCCCTGTTGGGTGTTTCTTCTGTTTAGCCATAGGGGCGGCATTATATGGAGATAAACGGCTGTCGGCTACGGTGATGCTGCGTGCTTGAGCAGGTTGAGTGAATCCCGGACAATGCGGCCTCTTTTTCTAACGCTTGGGCGTGATAAACGATGTCGACAGACAAGGTTTCTGTCCACGGCAGTTGGGCTAGCCGCTGGGTTTTCATATTCGCCGCGACCGGTTCGGCCGTGGGATTGGGCAGCATCTGGAAATTCCCCTACATGGTCGGGGTCTACGGTGGCGGCGCCTTCGTACTGATGTTTCTGGCGTGCATTGCGCTGATCGGCATCCCGGTGATGCTCGCTGAAACCCTGATCGGCCGCCGTGCCCGCCAGAGTCCGGCGAACGCCCTGAAGGTGCTGGCGCGGGAAGCCGGGCACTCGGGCAAATGGTCGTGGGGCGCCTTCGCCGGGATGATCACGGCGTTGCTGATCCTGTCTTTCTACAGTGTGGTCGGCGGCTGGTCGCTGGATTACATCATTGATATGGGGCGCGGAGATTTTCAGGGGGCTACGGCCGATCAGGTCGGGGCCTATTTTGGAAATGTCATCTCCGACCCCTGGCGCCTGACACTTTGGCACACGGTTTTCATGCTGCTGTCTGCGGTGGTGATCGCCAAAGGCGTCGTCGCGGGGCTTGAGCGCAGCCTGCGGATCATGATGCCGCTGCTGTTCGTGATGGTACTGGTGCTGCTGGGTTACAGCATGACCACCGGGCATTTCATGGAGGGCGTGCACTTCATGTTCGACTTCCACCCGGAAAAAGTCCTCGACGGCTTGCTGCCGGCCATGGGCCACGCGTTCTTCTCCCTGAGCGTTGGGGTGGGCTCGATCATGATCTACGGCGCCTACATGACCAAGGAAGCTTCGCTGTCCGGCACGGTCGTGGGTGTGGCGCTGCTCGATACCTTTGTTTCGCTGGTGGCCGGTCTGGCCTTGTTTCCGATTGTGTTTGCCGGTGGTTTGAATCCGAGTGAAGGCCCGGGGCTGATGTTCGTCAGTCTGCCATTTGCTTTCGGTAACGTGCTTTTCGGCCAGTTGATGGGCGTGGTGTTCTTTGTTCTGGTGGCAATCGCGGCCTGGAGCTCGGCCATTTCCCTGCTGGAGCCGATGGTCGCCTATCTGGTCGAGCGGACTAAAATCAGCCGTACGTGGGTGACATTCTGGCTGGCGTTCACCTGCTGGTTCGTCGGTCTGGGCACGGTGTTTTCCTTCAATATCTGGAAGGAAGCCAAATTTTTCGTGAACGATGGCGGGGTGTTTCATCTCTACCAATGGGGTGTGGCCGGTGGTCTGGATTTCTTTGGTGTGATCGACTTCTTCACCTCGCGGATCATGTTGCCGCTCGGCGGGCTGTGCTTCGTGCTGTTTGCCGGTTGGGTGATGGGGCGTGAAGCGGTGCGTGACGAATTGTCGATTCGCAGCCCGGCTCTGTTCGCCCTGTCTCTGTTTTTGATGCGCTATGTGGCGCCCATCGGCATCCTTGTAGTGTTTGCCGCCCAGCTCTGGAAGTGACGCTTACATGACGACACATATTCAACGATCGGCGCTGCTGCCTTATCCGGCGCAATTTCTTTATGACCTGGTCAATGACGTGGCGCGTTACCCGGAGTTTCTGCCGTGGTGCTCGTCTGCCGAAGTCCTGGAAAGCTCGCCTGAGCATATGCGCGCCAGTGTTGGCGTGGCCAAGGGTGGGCTTAGTCAGCACTTCGTGACGCGCAATACGCTGGTGCCGGGACAGTCGATCGAGATGAATCTTGAGGAAGGTCCATTCAATCAGTTGCACGGGGTCTGGGTGTTCAAGGCGTTGAACGAGAAAGCCTGCAAGATCAGTCTGGATCTGTCCTTCGACTATGCCGGGCCGCTGGTCCGCGCGACGCTCGGTCCTTTGTTCAATCAGGCGGCCAATACATTGGTGGATGCGTTCTGCCAGCGCGCCAAGCAGATGCATGGTTGAGTCGGTGATTGAAATCGAAGTGGTGTATGCCGCCGTTGATCGTCAGGTTTTGCGTGTGATCAGCGTCGCCGAGGGTACGACGGTGCGTGCGGCGCTCATGGCGTCCGGGATTGATGCTGAATTTCCGGAGCTGGATCTGAACAGTTGTCCCTTGGGGATCTTCGGCAAAGTGATCGCTGATCCGGATGCTCGACGGGTCCAGGAAGGCGATCGCATCGAGATCTATAGACCGCTGTTGGCTGATCCGAAAGAGGTGCGCCGTCTGCGCGCCGCGAAGGCTGCCGAGGCTAAAGCGCGAAACCAGTAGGCTGGCCAAACGGCAGGCAATAAAAAACCCGGAATTTCCGGGTTTTTTATTGCGTCGCAAATTACTGCGGCGAGGTGTCCAGCGGTTCTGGCGTTGGAACCGGAACGGTTTCCACGCCATCGACGTCCTTCTGGATCTGATCCAGCAAGGAGCCTGGCTTGGCCGGTTTTTCCGGTTTCGGCTGCTCGGCGTTTTCAGCAGGAGCGGTCACGCTGGTGCCGCTGTCTTTGCCGAGAATGGCTTCGTCACGGCTGACGCCCGGCATGAAATCACCGGACAGGCTGGCAAGGCGGTCATTCGAGTCGAAAATGACACTTACGCGTTCCTGCTGGCGTTCACCGCCCCCCGGTTGCAGGCTGTACAGGTAATCCCAGCGGTTGGCATGGAACGTGTCGGCAAGCAGAGGGTTGCCCATGATAAACCGTACTTGCGGCCGGGTCATTCCCGGGCGTAACTGGTCTATCATGTCCTGCGTGACGACATTGCCCTGCTGGATGTCGATTTTGTAAACCCCGGGGAATGAACAACCGGCGAGTGCGAGCAGTCCCACAAAGGTGAAACTGGTTAGCAAGAGCTTGGTGTTTTGCATCGGTGGGCGACTTCCACTATCTTGGCTGGGACAACGTAAACGCCGATCATACCCGCATTAAGAGAAGCTGCGAAGCAGCATCGCGAGAAAGCTGACCATGGTTGAAAATAGCGAACTACGCAAAGCCGGCCTCAAAGTGACCCTGCCACGGGTCAAGATCCTGCAAATGCTCGACTCTACCGAGCAGCGTCACATGAGTGCCGAGGACGTCTACAAGGCGTTGATGGAAGCTGGCGAGGATGTCGGTCTGGCCACGGTTTACCGTGTTCTGACCCAGTTCGAAGCGGCTGGCCTCGTGGTCCGTCACAACTTCGACGGCGGCCACGCGGTATTCGAATTGGCCGATGGTGGCCACCACGACCATATGGTTAACGTGGAGTCGGGCGAAGTCATCGAATTCTTCGACGAAGAAATCGAAAAACTTCAGAAGGCGATCGTCGAGAAGCACGGTTACGAGATGGTTGATCACAATCTCGTCCTGTACGTACGCAAGAAAAAGTAAGCATGTCGCGCGAATTTCAGGTTCGCGAAACGAACGAAGGCGACCCGAGGGTCGCCTTCGTGCTTTCTGCGGTTCTTAAACCTTTGCGGTTACGACCATCTTTTTCGCGTGCGCCAAGGACTCTTTGGTCAGATCGATGCCGCCCAACATCCGCGCGACTTCTTCTATGCGGTCATTCTTGCTCAGCTTCGAAACGGCCGTATGAGTCGCCTGCTCGCCACGTACCTTGTGCACGAACAGATGCTGATGCCCCTGAGCCGCAACTTGCGGCAAATGCGTGACCGTCAGAACCTGTCCGCGATCCCCGAGGCGGCGTAACAACTGGCCGACGATTTCCGCCGTCGGACCGCCAATCCCCACGTCCACTTCATCGAATACCAATGTCGGTACGCGAGAGGTCTGGGCTGTAATCACCTGGATGGCCAGGCTGATCCGTGACAACTCACCGCCGGACGCGACTTTGGCCAAGGCTTTCAAGGGTTGGCCCGGGTTGGCGCTCACCAGCAGCTCGACTTGTTCCAGGCCATTGGGTTGCAACTCGCCGCTATTGTTGGCGCGCAGTTCGATGGTGAAGCGACCGCCGGGCATGCCCAGGCGCTGAATCTCCTGCTCCACCGCGCTTGCCAGGCTGCCGGCCGCCTGATGGCGCAGCTCACTGAGTTCCCGAGCCTTTTCCTGATAGTGGCGGGCATAGGAAGCGAGTTCTTCGGCGAGGCGTTCGATGGATTCATCGTTGGCGTCCAGCGCTTCGATTTCGTCGAGCAGCTTCTGCTGCATCTCTGCCACTTCCGTCGGCTGAATGCGGTGTTTGCGTGCCAATGTGTAAATGGAGTCCAGGCGTTCCTCGAGATATTGCAGGCGCGCCGGATCAGCGTCGAAGTTGTCGAGAAAACGATTGAGCTCGCCGACGGCCTCTTCGACCTGGATCTGCGCACTGGTCAGCAGGCTGCTCGCTTCACCCAGCGCACCCACCGAGCTGTTCACGCTCGACAGTCGGTTGAGGCTGGCCGTCAAGGCATTCAGCACATTGCCGGAATCGCTTTCGCTGCATTGCTCGACCACTTGTCGGCAGATGCCGAGCAGCGTTTCGGCGTTGGTCAGGTTCTTGTGTTCCTGCTCCAGCTCTTCCAGCTCGTTTTCACCGAGGCCGAGGTTTTCCAGTTCTTCGAGTTGATAGCTGAGCAGTTGATGGCGTGCACGCTGTTCGTCGCCGGAGTTGGAAAGGCGTTCCAGCTCCTGGCGAGTCTGGCGCCAGCGCTGGGCGGCCAAGTGTACCTGGCGTGCCAGATCGGTGGCCCCGGCGTACTCGTCGAGCAGGCGCCGGTGGGTGTCGGTCTTGAGCAGGGATTGGTGTTCGTGCTGGCTGTGGATATCGATCAGCAGCTCGCCGAGTGCCTTGAGATCGCCAAGCGGGCAGGGCGTGCCATTTATATAGCCGCGTGACCGACCTTCGGACGTGATGACCCGGCGCAGGATGCACGGGCCGTCGATTTCCAGGTCGCGTTCCGCCAGCCAGGCGCTGGCCTCGGGGATGTCGGCCAGGTCGAAGGTCGCCAGGATATCGGCCTTGTCGGCGCCCGGTCGAACCACGCCGCTGTCGGCGCGATCACCGAGCGTCAGGCCCAGGGCGTCGAGCATGATCGACTTGCCGGCGCCGGTTTCCCCGGTAATCACGCTCATGCCGCGATCGAGTTCGAGATCGAGATGTTCAACGATGGCGTAGTTGTGTACGGACAGGTGCACCAGCATAAAGGCCGCTCCCAGGCTTCAGGTCTGGTTATTTATACAGTGTTTTGTTTCGGGCTGACAATGCCCTCGCTTGGATCGATGGGGATGATCCGATCAAATGCCTGTCGCGCCCGGGAATGCCAATGCAGCACTTTTTTGTAGGGTTAATCGTTGTCAGCCCTTGAAGCCTGATTTTGCGGCCCCATATACCGGGGCAGAAGCGCGAATCGAACTCGCGGACGATATTGAAAGGAGAATTCTATGGCTGACGAACAGACAGTAGATACGCAAAATCCAGAAGCCAATCAGGCGCCCGAGGCTTCGGGTGATGACCTGGCGACCCGTGTACAAGTGCTCGAAGAGCAATTGGCCGCCGCGCAGGATCAATCGCTGCGCGTAGCTGCCGATCTGCAGAACGTCCGCCGCCGTGCCGAGCAGGACGTCGAAAAGGCGCACAAGTTTGCGCTGGAAAAATTCGCCGGCGATCTGCTGCCGATCGTCGACAGCCTGGAGCGTGGTCTGGAGCTGTCGAGCCCGGATGACGAAAGCATCCGTCCGATGCGCGAAGGCATCGAGCTGACCCTGAAAATGTTTCACGACACCCTCACGCGCTATCAGCTTGTCGCTGTCAGCCCGCAGGAAGGCGAACCGTTCAATGCCGTGGAGCATCAGGCGATGGCCATGCAGGAAAGTGCTGACCTGGAGCCGAACAGCATTCTGAAGGTGTTCCAGAAGGGCTACCAGCTCAACGGTCGCCTGCTGCGTCCGGCGATGGTCGTGGTCAGCAAGGCGCCGGCGCCAGTTTCGCCTTCGATTGACGAGAAGGCTTGAAATTAGCCGCAAGGCCCCCATTTACAAGTCAAGCGTTTAAGTATTACCGCAGTCAGCCACCACTGCTGCGGCAAAAAAATCCAAAGTTTCGGGAGAGTGAACATGGGCAAAATTATCGGTATCGACCTGGGGACTACCAACTCCTGCGTCTCCGTGCTGGAAAACGGCAAAGCCAAAGTTATTGAGAACGCTGAAGGCGCGCGCACCACGCCGTCGATCATCGCTTACGCCAACGATGGCGAAATCCTGGTCGGTCAGTCGGCCAAGCGTCAGGCTGTGACCAACCCGCACAACACCCTTTTCGCAGTGAAGCGTCTGATTGGTCGCCGCTTCGAAGAAGAAGTTGTGCAGAAAGACATCAAGCTGGTGCCTTACAAGATCGTCAAGGCTAACAATGGTGACGCCTGGGTCGAGGCCTCCGGCAAGCAGATGGCTCCGCCGCAAATCAGCGCCGAAGTCCTGAAAAAGATGAAGAAGACCGCCGAAGACTATCTCGGTGAGGCTGTGACTGAAGCGGTGATCACCGTTCCGGCGTACTTCAACGACAGTCAGCGTCAGGCAACTAAAGATGCTGGCCGCATCGCCGGTCTGGACGTAAAACGTATCATCAACGAACCGACCGCAGCTGCTCTGGCTTACGGTATGGACAAGGCCAAGGGCGATCACACCGTGATCGTTTACGACCTCGGTGGTGGTACTTTCGACGTCTCCGTGATCGAGATCGCTGAAGTTGACGGCGAGCACCAGTTCGAAGTGCTGGCCACCAACGGTGACACCTTCCTGGGTGGCGAAGACTTCGACATGCGCCTGATCGACTACCTCGTCGACGAGTTCAAGAAAGAGTCCGGCATGGACCTGAAGAACGATCCTCTGGCCTTGCAGCGTCTGAAAGAAGCCGCTGAGAAAGCCAAGATCGAGCTGTCTTCCTCGCAGTCGACCGACGTCAACCTGCCGTACATTACTGCAGACGCGACCGGTCCGAAGCATCTGAATGTGAAGATCTCCCGTGCCAAGCTCGAATCGCTGGTTGAAGATCTGGTGACTCGTACCATCGAGCCATGCCGCATTGCTTTGAAAGACGCCGGCATCGACGCCAGCAAGATCGACGACGTGATCCTGGTCGGCGGTCAGACCCGTATGCCGATGGTGCAGAAAGCTGTTTCGGATTTCTTCGGTAAAGAAGCACGTAAAGACGTGAACCCGGACGAAGCTGTTGCCATGGGTGCTGCGATCCAGGGCGCCGTTCTGGCCGGTGACGTGAAAGACGTTCTGCTGCTCGACGTCAGCCCGCTGACCCTGGGTATCGAAACCATGGGTGGCGTGATGACCGCGCTGATCGAGAAAAACACCACGATTCCTACCAAGAAATCGCAAGTGTTCTCGACGGCCGACGACAACCAGGGCGCCGTGACCATTCACGTCTTGCAAGGCGAGCGCAAGCAAGCCGCACAGAACAAGTCCCTGGGCAAGTTCGACCTGGCCGACATTCCACCTGCTCCACGTGGTGTGCCGCAGATCGAAGTGACCTTCGACATCGACGCCAACGGCATCCTGCACGTAGGTGCGAAGGACAAGGCGACTGGCAAAGAGCAGAAGATCACCATCAAGGCCAACTCTGGTCTGTCGGATGAAGAAATCCAGAAGATGGTGCGCGACGCCGAGCTGAACGCCGAGGAAGACCGCAAGTTCGAAGAGCTGGCCGCTGCCCGTAACCAGGGTGACGCGCTGGTTCACTCGACCCGCAAGATGATCGCTGACGCTGGCGACAAAGTGACTGCAGAAGAGAAGACTGCAATCGAAGCGGCTGTGGTTGCCCTGGAAGCTGCCGTCAAGGGCGACGACAAGGCTGCCATCGACGCCAAGGTTGAAGAGCTGTCGAAAGTCTCTGCACCGGTTGCTCAGAAGATGTATGCCGAACAGGCTCAGCCTGCTGAAGGCGCGGCACCGCACGACGAGAAAGCTGAAAAGGCTGACGATGTTGTCGATGCCGAGTTCGAAGAAGTCAAAGACCACAAGTAAGTTGTTGGTCGCCCGGTTGACTGCCTTGCGGCGGTGACTGGTAGGATGTCGCCGCGCGGGAGCTTGCTCCCGCGTTGGCGTATCTGGAATACGCGAATTTTTACAGCATGCGACAAGCTTCGTGTGTTGGTGGTATGGCCGGGAATGCTCCTGCTTTTCGCGCCGCAAATACCGCATGAACCAAAGACCAGGATCGTTGAATTGACGTGAGTTGGGTCCGGGCCTGTATTGGGGCTCAACGAGTTTGGCGAAGCTCAGGAGGGGTTTGCCGAACGTCCTCAAGAGTATGAAGAACTTATGGCTAAGCGTGACTATTACGAAGTGTTGGGTGTTGAGCGCGGCTCAAGCGAAGCAGACCTGAAAAAGGCCTATCGCCGTCTGGCGATGAAGCACCACCCGGACCGTAATCCCGGTGACAAGGCGTCGGAAGATCTGTTCAAAGAGGCCAACGAAGCCTACGAAGTGCTGTCCGATTCCAGCAAGCGTGCAGCGTACGATCAGTATGGTCATGCCGGTGTCGACCCGAGCATGGGTGGCGGCGGTGCAGGCTTCGGCGGTCAGAACTTCTCCGACATCTTTGGTGATGTCTTCAGTGACTTCTTCGGTGGCGGTCGCGGCGGTTCCCGTGGCGGCGCTCAGCGCGGCAGCGATTTGCGTTACACCCTGGAGTTGAACCTGGAAGAAGCGGTACGCGGTACTACCGTGAATATCCGCGTTCCGACACTGGTCAATTGCAAACCATGTGATGGATCGGGTGCCAAGAAAGGCTCGTCGCCATCGACGTGCCCGACGTGCGGCGGCATCGGTCAGGTACGCATGCAGCAAGGCTTCTTTTCGGTGCAGCAGACCTGCCCACGTTGCCATGGTCAGGGCAAGATCATTTCCGATCCGTGCGACTCGTGCCACGGCGACGGTCGCGTCGAAGAATACAAAACCCTTTCCGTCAAAGTGCCGGCCGGTGTCGATACCGGTGACCGCATTCGTCTGTCCGGTGAAGGCGAGGCGGGCACTCAGGGTGGCCCGACCGGCGACCTGTACGTGGTGATCAATGTCCGCGAACACGACATCTTCCAGCGTGACGGCAAGCATCTGTTCTGCGAAGTGCCGATCAGCTTCGTCGACGCGGCCCTGGGCGGCGAGCTGGAAATTCCGACCCTCGACGGTCGCGTCAAGCTGAAGATTCCGGAAGGGACTCAGACCGGCAAGCAGTTCCGCGTACGCGGCAAAGGCGTGGCGCCAGTGCGTGGCGGTGGTGCGGGCGACCTGATGTGCCGCGTGGCCGTCGAGACGCCGGTCAACCTGACCCGTCGTCAGCGTGAACTGCTGGAAGAGTTCCGCAGCTCCCTGGCGGACGATAACAGTCATTCCCCGAAAACCACCGGTTGGTTCGACGGTGTGAAGCGCTTCTTCGGCGATCTGTAAGGAGTCGGCATGCGACGTATAGCTGTGATGGGCGCTGCCGGGCGCATGGGCAAGATTCTGGTCGAGGCCGTGCAGCAGCGCGCGCCGCTGACCGGTTTGACGGCCGCGATTGTTCGTCCTGGCAGTACGCTGATCGGTGTGGATGCCGGTGAGCTGGCTTCGCTGGGTCGAATCGGCGTGCCGCTGTCCGGAAATCTGGAATCGGTGGCGGAAGAGTTCGATGTCTTGATCGACTTCACCCTGCCGGAAGTGATGCTGAAAAACCTGGCCTTCTGCCGCAAGGCCGGCAAGGCGATGGTGATCGGCACGACCGGGCTGGACGCTGCGCAGAAGCAGTTGCTGGCCGAGGCGGGCAAGGATATTCCGATCGTCTTCGCCGCCAACTTCAGTGTCGGTGTCAACCTGTCGCTGAAGCTGCTCGACATGGCAGCGCGGGTATTGGCTGATGATGCGGACATCGAGATCATCGAAGCCCATCACCGCCACAAGATCGATGCGCCGTCGGGTACGGCCCTGCGCATGGGTGAAGTAATTGCCAATGCGCTTGATCGTGATCTGCAGAAAGTCGCGGTCTATGGTCGCGAAGGTCACACCGGTGCCCGTGAGCGTGAAACCATCGGTTTCGCCACTGTTCGCGGTGGTGATGTGGTGGGTGATCACACGGTGCTGTTTGCCTGCGAGGGCGAGCGTCTGGAGATCACGCACAAGGCTTCGAGCCGCATGACGTTCGCGAAGGGCGCGGTGCGTGCGGCGTTGTGGCTTGACGGTCGCGAGCCTGGTTTGTACGACATGCAGGACGTGCTCGACCTGCATTGAGATGTTCTGAAACCGGCGCAAACGCCCTGTTTGTGCCGGTTTTGCTCCGCCGGGCGACGCCCTGTCGCATTCTCAGGCCTTTAGGCCTCATTGGCGGTAGACCAAAAATCCCTTTTTCTGTAAGCTACAGCTTTAGTGTGTCCACTAAAAGCGCGCAGAATAATTCAGTGAAGAAGCGGGGTGACGTGTCCATACGTCACTCCGCTTTTTTACAACCTGCGATTGCCCTTTCATGCGTTATTTACGGGAGGTCTTCTTGACTAAGCCAGCCATACTCGCCCTTGCTGATGGCAGCATTTTTCGCGGCGAAGCCATTGGAGCCGACGGTCAGACCGTTGGTGAGGTGGTGTTCAACACCGCAATGACCGGCTATCAGGAAATCCTTACCGATCCTTCCTACGCCCAACAGATCGTTACCCTGACTTACCCGCACATCGGCAACACCGGTACCACGCCGGAAGACGCCGAGTCCGATCGCGTCTGGTCCGCTGGCCTGGTCATCCGTGACCTGCCGCTGGTAGCGAGCAACTGGCGTAACACGATGTCCCTGTCCGATTACCTTAAAGCCAACAACGTTGTGGCGATCGCCGGTATCGACACCCGCCGTCTGACCCGCATCCTGCGTGAAAAAGGCGCACAGAACGGCTGCATCATGGCCGGCGACAACATTTCCGAAGAAGCCGCGATTGCCGCTGCGCAAGGTTTCCCGGGTCTGAAGGGCATGGACCTGGCGAAAGTCGTCAGCACCAAGACCCAATACGAATGGCGCTCCACTGTCTGGGATCTGAAAACCGACAGCCACGCGACCATCGAAGCCTCCGAGCTGCCTTACCATGTGGTTGCCTACGACTACGGCGTCAAGGTCAACATCCTGCGGATGTTGGTCGAGCGCGGCTGCCGCGTCACTGTCGTTCCGGCACAGACCCCGGCGGCCGACGTGCTGGCCTTGAAGCCGGACGGCGTGTTCCTGTCCAACGGCCCTGGTGATCCGGAGCCTTGCGACTACGCGATCAAGGCCATCAAGGAAGTGCTGGAAACCGAAATTCCGGTCTTCGGTATCTGCCTCGGTCACCAGCTGCTGGCTCTGGCTTCCGGCGCCAAGACCCTGAAAATGGGCCACGGCCACCACGGTGCCAACCACCCGGTGCAGGATCTGGACACTGGCGTCGTGATGATCACCAGCCAGAACCACGGTTTCGCGGTTGACGAAGAGACCCTGCCAGCCAACGTCCGCGCGATCCATAAATCGCTGTTCGACGGCACCCTGCAAGGCATCGAGCGCACCGACAAGAGCGCGTTCAGCTTCCAGGGTCACCCTGAGGCGAGCCCGGGCCCGAACGATGTGGCCCCTCTGTTTGACCGCTTCATCAACGAGATGGCCAAGCGACGCTAAGCGCTCGCCTTGAGACTGTAGCGAGAAGCCCTTGAGGGCGGCCCCGAAACCGGCGGCCCCCTCGGGGCTTCAGAAATCGATCAAGACGGCTTGCCGACTGACCTGCGGATTTGAGTGACAAACCCATGCCAAAACGTACAGACATTAAAAGCATCCTGATTCTCGGCGCTGGCCCGATCGTTATCGGCCAGGCCTGCGAATTCGACTACTCCGGCGCCCAGGCTTGCAAAGCCCTGCGCGAAGAGGGTTACCGCGTCATTCTGGTGAACTCCAACCCGGCCACCATCATGACCGACCCGGACATGGCCGACGCCACCTACATCGAGCCGATCAAATGGCAGACCGTTGCCAAGATCATCGAGAAAGAGCGTCCGGATGCCGTGTTGCCAACCATGGGCGGCCAGACTGCTCTGAACTGCGCCCTGGACCTGGAGCGTGAAGGCGTTCTGGAGAAGTTCGGCGTAGAGATGATCGGCGCCAACGCCGACACCATCGACAAGGCTGAAGACCGTTCGCGTTTCGACAAGGCGATGAAAGCCATCGGCCTGGAATGCCCGCGTTCCGGTATCGCCCACAGCATGGAAGAAGCCAACGCGGTGCTCGAGCGCCTGGGCTTCCCGTGCATCATCCGTCCGTCCTTCACCATGGGCGGCACCGGTGGCGGTATCGCTTACAACCGTGAAGAGTTCGAAGAAATCTGCGCCCGTGGTCTGGACCTGTCGCCAACCAAGGAACTGCTGATCGACGAATCCCTGATCGGCTGGAAAGAATATGAAATGGAAGTTGTCCGCGACAAAAAGGACAACTGCATCATCGTCTGCTCGATCGAAAACTTCGACCCGATGGGCGTGCACACCGGTGACTCGATCACTGTTGCCCCGGCTCAGACCCTGACCGACAAGGAGTACCAGATCCTGCGTAACGCCTCGCTGGCGGTACTGCGCGAGATCGGCGTCGAGACCGGTGGTTCCAACGTCCAGTTCGGTATCTGCCCGGACACCGGCCGCATGGTCGTGATCGAAATGAACCCGCGTGTATCCCGCTCGTCGGCTCTGGCTTCGAAAGCCACCGGTTTCCCGATCGCCAAGATCGCGGCCAAGCTGGCGGTCGGTTACACCCTCGACGAACTGCAGAACGACATCACCGGCGGTCGTACCCCGGCGTCCTTCGAGCCATCCATCGACTACGTCGTGACCAAGCTGCCGCGCTTCGCTTTCGAGAAGTTCGCCAACGCTGACGCGCGCCTGACCACTCAGATGAAGTCGGTCGGTGAAGTCATGGCCATCGGCCGTACCTTCCAGGAATCCCTGCAGAAAGCCCTGCGCGGTCTGGAAGTGGGTGTTTGCGGCCTGGACGAGAAAGTCGACCTGAGCAACCCGGAAAGCATGAGCGTACTGAAGCGCGAACTGACGGTGCCGGGCGCCGAGCGTATCTGGTACGTGGCGGACGCTTTCCGCGCCGGCATGACCGTCGAAGAAATCTTCGGCATGAACATGATCGATCCTTGGTTCCTTGTGCAGATCGAAGACCTGATCAAGGACGAAGAGAAGGTCAAGACTCTCGGTCTGTCCGCTATCGACCGCGATCTGATGTACAAGCTCAAGCGCAAAGGTTTCTCCGACCAGCGTCTGGCCAAGCTGCTGGGCGTCACCGAGAAGAACCTGCGTACTCACCGCCACAAGCTGGAAGTGTTCCCGGTCTACAAGCGCGTCGACACCTGCGCGGCCGAGTTCGCCACCGACACTGCCTACCTGTACTCGACCTACGAGGAAGAGTGCGAAGCCGCGCCGTCCGGTCGCGACAAGATCATCATCCTCGGCGGTGGCCCGAACCGTATCGGTCAGGGCATCGAGTTCGACTACTGCTGCGTACACGCGGCACTGGCGCTGCGCGATGACGGTTACGAGACCATCATGGTCAACTGCAACCCGGAAACCGTTTCCACTGACTACGACACTTCCGACCGTCTGTACTTCGAACCGGTGACCCTGGAAGACGTGCTGGAAATCTGCCGCGTCGAGAAGCCGAAAGGCGTGATCGTCCAGTACGGCGGCCAGACGCCTCTGAAACTGGCTCGCGCCCTGGAAGCAGCCGGCGTGCCGATCATCGGCACCAGTCCTGACGCCATCGACCGCGCCGAAGACCGTGAGCGCTTCCAGCAAATGGTCGAGCGCCTGAACCTGCGTCAGCCGCCAAACGCCACCGTGCGCAGCGAAGACGAAGCCGTTCGCGCTGCCGCGAAGATCGGTTATCCGCTGGTGGTGCGTCCGTCCTACGTACTGGGCGGCCGGGCGATGGAAATCGTCTACAAGGAAGAAGAGCTCAAGCGTTACCTTCGTGACGCGGTGCAAGTGTCGAACGACAGTCCGGTGCTGCTCGACCACTTCCTCAACTGCGCCATCGAGATGGACGTGGATGCGGTCTGCGACGGCAAGGACGTAGTGATCGGCGCGATCATGCAGCACATCGAACAGGCGGGCGTTCACTCCGGTGACTCCGCGTGCTCGCTGCCGCCGTATTCGCTGCCGGCGCACATCCAGGACGAGATGCGCGAACAGGTCAAGAAAATGGCCCTGGAACTGGGCGTGGTCGGCCTGATGAACGTTCAGTTGGCGCTGCAAGGCGAAGACATCTACGTCATCGAAGTCAACCCGCGTGCTTCCCGTACCGTACCGTTCGTGTCGAAGTGCATCGGTATTTCCCTGGCAATGGTCGCGGCTCGCGTGATGGCCGGTAAAACCCTGAAGGAAATCGGCTTCACCAAGGAAATCATCCCGAACTTCTACAGCGTGAAAGAGGCGGTGTTCCCGTTCGCCAAATTCCCTGGCGTTGACCCGATCCTCGGCCCAGAGATGAAGTCCACCGGTGAAGTGATGGGCGTCGGCGACACCTTCGGCGAAGCCTTTGCCAAAGCCCAGATGGGCGCCAGCGAAGTGCTGCCGACCGGCGGTACCGCATTCATCAGCGTGCGCGATGATGACAAGCCACTGGTTGCAGGCGTGGCCCGTGATCTGATCAACTTGGGCTTCGAAGTCGTCGCCACTGCCGGCACTGCCAAGCTGATCGAAGCCGCAGGTCTGAAAGTGCGTCGCGTGAACAAGGTGACCGAGGGGCGTCCGCACGTGGTCGACATGATCAAGAATGACGAAGTCACCCTGATCATCAACACCACCGAAGGTCGCCAGTCGATCGCCGATTCCTATTCCATTCGCCGTAACGCCTTGCAGCACAAGATTTACTGCACCACCACCATTGCTGCTGGCGAAGCTATCTGTGAAGCGCTGAAGTTCGGTCCCGAGAAGACCGTGCGCCGCTTGCAGGATCTACACGCAGGATTGAAGGCATGAATAAATACCCAATGACCGTCCAGGGCTCCAAGGCCCTGGAAGAAGAGCACGCTCACCTGACCAAGGTCGTTCGTCCGAAGCTTAGCCAGGACATCGGTACGGCCCGCGAGTTGGGTGACTTGAAAGAAAACGCCGAATACCATGCCGCTCGCGAACAGCAAGGTATGGTCGAGGCTCGGATCCGTGATATCGAAGGTCGCCTGCAGAACGCGGTGATCATCGATGTGACGACCATTCCGCACACCGGCAAAGTGATTTTCGGCACCACCGTCGAAATCGCCAACGTCGAGACCGATGAAAGCGTCACTTACCAGATCGTGGGTGAGGATGAGGCGGACATCAAGCTCGGCAAGATTTCAGTCGGCTCGCCGATTGCTCGCGCCTTGATTGCCAAGGAAGAGGGCGATACGGTCGTCGTGAAAACGCCAGGTGGCGATATCGAGTACGAGATTGTCGAAGTCCGTCACATCTGAGGGTGGGCGCCTGCTGCATGCGGGCGCAATGCTCTGGCAACTGGCCCAGATGTTGTGGGTCGGTGGCCTGTGGCTGGTACATCTC
The DNA here is from genome assembly GCF_029967985.1 of Pseudomonas sp. V88_4. Lineage (NCBI taxonomy): Bacteria > Pseudomonadati > Pseudomonadota > Gammaproteobacteria > Pseudomonadales > Pseudomonadaceae > Pseudomonas > Pseudomonas sp. V88_4. Next base: position 318,467 of record NZ_JASCAF010000043.1, on the reverse strand, counting down.
GGTCTGCGCCCGGTGCTGGGTCAAATCGGCCTGGCACCGCTGTTGATCGATGAAGTTGCAAGTACGTTTGAAGTAGCGGTGGTGGGGTTTGCCGTCGCGTGCGTGATATTTCAGGCTTTGGTGCTGGTACAGGCCGAGGGCCTTGCCAGTCTATGGCGGGATTTTCGCGGGCAAGTGTTGCTGATGGCGTTGTATGCGTGTGCGATGTTTGTCGCAGTGCGTGGCGGCTGGCCGGATGCGCAGCGCTGGCAGGTGTTCAGCTTTCTCGTGTTGGGTTTTTCCGGGCTGGTGCTGGTGTTGCAACCCGTGCCGGGATGGAGTGGCAGGGTGCGCGAAGCACACCCTTGACCCTTGTCATCACTTGAAGCGATGGACGTTCGACAGCTGCTTGTTGACGCTGAAGTTCTTGCGGTAAATCAGTGCCATCTTGCCGATGACTTGAACCAGATCGGCCTTGCCGACCTTGCACAGCTCTGCAACGGACGCCAGGCGCGCCTCGCGATCGAGGATGTTGAGCTTGATCTTGATCAGCTCGTGATCTGCCAATGCGCGTTCGAGTTCGGCTAAAACACCCTCAGTCAAACCGTTGTCAGCCACAGTCAGAACCGGTTTCAGGTGGTGGCCAATGGATTTGTACTGTTTCTTCTGCTCTGGAGTGAGCGGCATAATCTGACCCTTTCGTCTGGATTCTGTAAAATGGCGGCCATTTTACCCGAGGGCTCGTGGATCCGCCCAATTAATCACGACCCTAATCAACGAGGTGCCCAATGGCGCGTTCCAAGACAAGCCTTGGTTGGCTGAAAAGACATGTCAATGACCCCTATGTGAAGCAGGCGCAGAAGGACGGTTACCGTTCGCGTGCAAGTTACAAGCTTCTGGAGGTCCAGGAAAAATACAAGCTGATCCGTCCGGGCATGAGCGTCGTTGACCTGGGTGCGGCGCCTGGCGGCTGGTCTCAAGTCACCAGTCGGCTGATCGGTGGCCAGGGGCGATTGATCGCCTCGGACATCCTGGAGATGGACAGTATTCCGGATGTGACCTTTATCCAGGGCGACTTCACTCAGGACGAAGTGCTCGCGCGGATCCTTGAAGCCGTAGGTAATTCACAGGTTGACCTTGTGATTTCCGATATGGCCCCCAATATGAGTGGTACGCCTGAAGTGGACATGCCCAAGGCCATGTTTCTTTGCGAGCTGGCGCTTGATCTGGCGGAGCGGATACTCAAGCCGGGCGGTAATTTCCTGATCAAGATTTTTCAGGGCGAAGGATTCGATACGTACCTGAAGGACGCTCGCAAGAAGTTCGACAAGATCCAGATGATCAAGCCGGATTCATCTCGTGGCAGCTCTCGTGAGCAATACATGCTGGCTTGGGGCTACCGCGGTCGTAGCGAGTAAAACGAGGTTTTTTGGCGGGGTGATAGGTTTTTCGTATTTCGCCCCGCGCGCATAAGCGCATATTGTGTAGAAAGTGTTTCACAAAGGGTTACAGACGGCGCCTGCCAGAGCTGTAGGTAATGTAGTAAGTTAGGCCGGTGAATATCATGCGAAGCGCGCGCCAGTAGCGGAGCTTGCTTCAGAGGGTAGTTAATTGAACGATATGGCAAAGAATCTGATCCTGTGGTTGATCATCGCGGCAGTCCTGGTGACGGTGATGAACAACTTCTCCAGCCCTAACGAGCCGCAGACCCTCAACTATTCCGACTTCATCCAGCAGGTCAAGGATGGCAAGGTCGAGCGCGTGGCCGTCGACGGCTACGTGATTACCGGCAAGCGCAACGACGGCGACAGCTTCAAGACCATTCGTCCGGCAATTCAGGACAATGGCCTGATCGGCGATCTGGTCGACAACCACGTTGTGGTCGAAGGCAAGCAGCCTGAGCAGCAAAGCATCTGGACCCAGCTTCTGGTGGCCAGCTTCCCGATCCTGGTGATCATCGCGGTGTTCATGTTCTTCATGCGCCAGATGCAGGGCGGTGCGGGCGGCAAGGGCGGGCCGATGAGCTTTGGCAAGAGCAAGGCGCGTCTGCTGTCCGAAGATCAGGTGAAAACCACCCTGGCTGACGTTGCCGGTTGCGACGAAGCCAAGGAAGAAGTGGGCGAGCTGGTCGAGTTTCTCCGTGATCCGGGCAAGTTCCAGCGCCTGGGCGGTCGCATTCCTCGCGGCGTGCTGATGGTGGGGCCACCGGGTACCGGTAAGACCTTGCTGGCCAAGGCGATTGCCGGTGAGGCCAAAGTGCCGTTCTTTACCATTTCCGGTTCCGACTTCGTCGAAATGTTCGTCGGTGTCGGTGCAAGCCGCGTTCGTGACATGTTCGAACAGGCCAAGAAACACGCTCCATGCATTATCTTCATCGACGAGATCGACGCCGTGGGTCGCCATCGTGGCGCCGGCATGGGCGGCGGTCACGATGAGCGCGAGCAGACTCTCAACCAGTTGCTGGTCGAGATGGACGGTTTCGAAATGAATGACGGCATCATCGTCATCGCCGCGACCAACCGCCCTGACGTGCTGGATCCTGCTCTGCTGCGTCCGGGCCGTTTCGACCGTCAGGTGGTGGTCGGCCTGCCGGATATCCGTGGTCGCGAACAGATCCTCAAAGTGCACATGCGTAAAGTGCCAATGGGTGACGACGTTGCTCCGGCTGTCATCGCGCGTGGTACGCCGGGCTTCTCCGGTGCCGACCTTGCGAACCTGGTGAACGAAGCGTCGTTGTTCGCTGCCCGCGCCGGCAAGCGTATCGTCGAGATGAAAGAGTTCGAACTGGCCAAAGACAAGATCATGATGGGTGCTGAGCGCAAATCCATGGTCATGTCCGAAAAAGAGAAGCAGAACACGGCTTATCACGAAGCCGGCCACGCCATTGTCGGTCGCGTCGTGCCTGAGCATGATCCGGTCTACAAGGTGTCGATCATCCCGCGCGGTCGTGCGCTGGGTGTGACCATGTTCCTGCCGGAAGAGGATCGCTACAGCCTGTCCAAGCGTGCGTTGATCAGTCAGATCTGCTCGCTGTACGGCGGCCGTATCGCTGAAGAAATGACCTTGGGCTTCGACGGTGTGACCACTGGTGCCTCTAATGACATCATGCGTGCGAGTCAGATCGCGCGGAACATGGTGACCAAATGGGGCTTGTCGGAAAAACTCGGCCCGTTGATGTATGCGGAAGAAGAGGGTGAGGTATTCCTCGGTCGTGGTGGTGGCGGTCAGAATGCCAGCTTCTCCGGTGAGACAGCCAAGCTGATCGACTCCGAAGTACGCAGCATCATCGATCAGTGCTACGGCACCGCCAAGCAGATCCTGACGGACAATCGCGACAAGCTCGATGCCATGGCGGATGCTCTGATGAAGTACGAGACGATCGATGCCGAGCAGATCGACGACATCATGGCCGGTCGTACACCTCGCGAGCCTCGCGACTGGTCGGGAGGTACCGGTACTGGCACGCCTCCTGTCATTCAGGGCGAGCGTCCGGAAACACCGATTGGCGGCCCGGCTGCCGACGTTTAAGGTTTGAAATGACTTCTGTACAGTCCCTGACCCGGTTGCCTTGCGGCAACCGGGTTCTTGATTTGGCCCGGACGCATGTCATGGGCATTCTCAATGTCACTCCCGATTCTTTTTCCGACGGTGGCCGATACAGCCAGCTCGATGCAGCCTTGCGTCATGCCGAAGCCATGGTTGCGGCGGGTGCAACGCTGATCGATGTGGGCGGCGAGTCGACCCGTCCAGGCGCGCGGGCGGTTTCTCCATTGGAGGAGCTGGAGCGTGTCGCTCCCGTCGTCGAGCTGATCAACCGCGAACTGGATGTGGTCATATCGGTCGATACATCCACTCCGGCGGTCATGCGCGAAACGGCGCGGTTGGGTGCCGGTTTGATCAACGACGTTCGTTCGCTAAGGCGCGATGGCGCGTTGGATGCTGCTGCTGCCACGGGATTGCCCGTGTGCCTGATGCATATGCTCGGTGAACCTGGCGATATGCAGGACGATCCGCGCTATCAGGATGTCACCCGGGAAGTGGGCGAATTTCTCGCCGAGCGCATGACTCAGTGTGAGTTGGCAGGTATTCCGGCCGAGCGGATCATTCTTGATCCGGGCTTCGGCTTCGCCAAAACCCTGCAGCACAATCTAAGCTTGTTCAAGCATATGGAAGCCCTGCATGCGCTGGGGCGGCCACTGTTGGTGGGCGTTTCGCGCAAAAGCATGATCGGTCATGCATTGAATCGTCCGGTGGGTGAGCGTCTATACGGTGGTTTGGCACTGGCTGCGCTGGCGTCGGTGAAAGGTGCGCGCATATTGCGCGTCCATGATGTGGCGGAAACGGTGGACGTGGTGCGAATGCTCGCGGCCGTGGAATCAGCCGAATAAGAATGATGGGGCACTTATGAGCAAGAAATACTTTGGTACTGACGGCATTCGTGGTCGTGTCGGGGAATACCCGATCACGCCGGACTTCATGCTCAAGCTCGGCTGGGCTGCCGGTATGGCCTTTCGCAAGATGGGCGCCTGCAAGGTGTTGGTCGGCAAGGACACGCGGATTTCCGGTTACATGTTCGAATCGGCGCTTGAAGCCGGCCTGACATCTGCCGGCGCCGATGTAATGCTGCTCGGCCCGATGCCGACTCCAGCTATTGCCTACCTGTCGCGGACCTTCCAGGCTGAGGCCGGGATCGTGATCAGTGCATCGCACAATCCGCATGACGATAACGGCATCAAGTTTTTCTCCGGCAAGGGCACCAAGTTGCCCGATGAGCTGGAGCTGATGATTGAAGAGCTGCTCGATACGCCAATGACCGTTGTCGAGTCGAGCAAGATTGGCAAGGTGTCGCGAATCAATGATGCGTCCGGCCGCTATATCGAGTTCTGCAAGAGCTCCGTGCCGACCGGTACCAGTTTCTCCGGCCTGAAGGTTGTCATCGACTGCGCACACGGTGCCACCTATAAAGTTGCGCCGAGTGTTTTCCGCGAGCTGGGCGCAGAGGTCGTCGTCTTGTCGGCTCAGCCCAACGGGTTGAACATCAATGATAACTGTGGCTCCACGCATATGGGGCAATTGCAGGCGGCGGTGTTGTCCGAACATGCGGATCTGGGTATCGCCTTCGATGGCGATGGCGACCGAGTTCTGATGGTCGACCACACCGGTGCGATAGTCGATGGTGACGAACTGATTTTCATCATTGCGCGCGATTTGCATGAACGAGGCAAATTGCAGGGCGGTGTTGTCGGTACGCTGATGAGTAACCTGGGTCTGGAGTTGGCTCTGGCGGATCTGGGGATTCCTTTTGTGCGTGCAAATGTCGGCGACCGATATGTAATTGCCGAGTTGCTGGAGCGTGATTGGTTGGTCGGGGGGGAGAACTCCGGACATGTCGTCTGCTTCAACCACACGACGACTGGCGATGCGATCATTGCGGCTTTGCAGGTGCTAATGGCGCTGAAGACGCGTAACGAGGGGCTTGCTCAAACTCGCCAGGCGCTACGCAAGTGCCCGCAGGTGCTGATCAACGTGCGTTTCGGTGGTGGCGATAGCCCGCTGGAGCATCCGGCTGTCAAGGAAGCCAGTGCGCGTGTAACTCAGGCCATGGCGGGGCGTGGTCGTGTACTTTTGCGCAAGTCCGGGACAGAGCCTTTGGTGCGTGTGATGGTTGAAGGTGAGGACGAAACCCAGGTTCGTGGGTATGCCGAAGAACTGGCAAAACTGGTAACTGAAGTTTCTGCCTGATTCGGCTTGCCAGCCATGATTGTGTTGGGTAACATCTGCGCCCACTTTGACCGACGAGGTACAGCATGCGTCGCCCTATGGTAGCTGGTAACTGGAAGATGCACGGTACCCGCGCCAGCGTCGCTGAGCTGATCAACGGCCTTCGTCATCTGGCCTTGCCAAGCGGTGTTGATGTCGCGGTATTCCCGCCTTGCTTGTATATCAATCAAGTGATTGATGGCTTGAAAGGTAAATCGATTTCGGTCGGTGCGCAGAACTCTGCGGTGGAATCCATGCAAGGTGCGTTGACGGGTGAGATTGCGCCGAGTCAGTTGGTGGATGCAGGTTGTTCCCTGGTGCTAGTCGGGCACTCCGAACGCCGCCAGATCATGGGCGAGCGAGACGGAATGCTGAATCGCAAGTTCGCGGCGGCACAGGCATGTGGCTTGATTCCGGTGTTGTGTGTGGGGGAGACCCTGGAGCAGCGTGAAGCCGGAAAAACTCTTGAGATTGTCGGGCGTCAGCTGGGCAGTATCATCGAGGAGCTGGGTGTCGGTGCTTTTGCCAACGCAGTGATCGCTTACGAGCCGGTCTGGGCGATTGGTACGGGGCTGACTGCAACGCCGCAACAGGCTCAGGATGTGCACAAAGCCATTCGCGAGCAGTTGGCGGCAGAGAATTCTGAAGTGGCACGAGGTGTGCGGCTTCTATACGGCGGCAGCGTGAAGGCGGCCAATGCGGTCGAACTGTTCGGCATGCCGGATATCGATGGGGGGCTCATTGGTGGAGCTTCCCTGAATGCAGATGAGTTCGGTGCGATTTGTCGCGCCGCGGGAAACTGAAAAAATGCTGGAAACAGTCGTAGTCGTTTTTCATCTGCTGGGTGCATTGGGCGTAGTAGCTCTGGTTTTGCTGCAGCAGGGTAAAGGTGCGGATGCTGGCGCGTCTTTCGGAGCAGGTGCTTCAAATACTGTGTTCGGAAGCCAAGGTTCCTCTACCTTTCTTAGTAAGTTTACTGCTATACTTGCCGCCGGTTTCTTCATAACCAGCTTGGGGTTAGGATACTTTGCTAAAGAGAAGGCTCATCAGCTGACTCAAGCAGGTTTGCCAAACCCGGCAGTGTTGGAAGTTCCAAAGCAACAACCGGCTTCTGATGATGTCCCGGTGCTTCAAGAGCAAAAGTCGGCTACTCCAGCGACTGACGTACCTCCGGCTCAAGAGCAGAAGTAAGAAGGGTTTCAAACGTAGTATTGCCGAGGTGGTGGAATTGGTAGACACGCAACCTTGAGGTGGTTGTGCCCATAGGGTGTAGGGGTTCGAGTCCCCTTCTCGGTACCAATTAGTCAGGAGAGCCCGCTGTTGCGGGCTTTCTTGCAGGTGGAAGGTTACATTGACCCTATGAGGGATCGGTCGTATACTTCCGCCCCAGCTTTGTCGCGGGGTGGAGCAGTCTGGTAGCTCGTCGGGCTCATAACCCGAAGGTCGTCGGTTCAAATCCGGCCCCCGCAACCAGTTTAAGGAGCCCCTTTTAAGGGGCTTTTTGTTAGCTGGACACTTTCAACGCCGCTGTTCGACGGCGTTTCAAGGATGGGCGTTTCGCCCATTTTTTTATTTTGCATAGCATGCACATACATGCACGAGGGGGTTCAGGTGTCGAGCAAGCTAGAAGAGTTGCAGGCCTTGCTGGCCCCGGTGGTCGTGGCCCTAGGCTATGAATGCTGGGGTATTGAGTTTTCGGCTCAAGGTCGTCACTCAATGTTGCGCGTTTATATCGATAAGGAAGGCGGCGTGCTGGTGGACGATTGTGCCATCGTCAGCCGTCAGATCAGCGGTGTGCTGGATGTTGAAGATCCGATCTCCGTTGAATACACCCTTGAAGTTTCCTCGCCAGGCATGGAACGCCCACTGTTCACTCTTGAGCAGTTTGCCAAATATGTCGGTGAACAAGTGAAGATCAAGCTGCGCTCGCCTTTTGAAGGTCGACGCAACTTTCAGGGCCTTCTGCGCGGTGTAGAAGAGCAGGATGTCGTGGTGCAGGTGGAAAACCATGAGTTCCTGTTGCCGATCGATATGATCGACAAGGCCAACATTATTCCCAGTTATGACTGAGACGCGGATCCCGCGGATCCAATGGCTTGCGAAAGGCGAGGCGTACGATGAGCAAAGAAGTACTGCTGGTTGTTGAGTCGGTATCCAATGAAAAGGGTGTACCGGCAAGCGTGATTTTTGAAGCGCTGGAGCTGGCTCTGGCCACTGCTACCAAAAAGCGTTTTGAAGACGAAGTTGATCTGCGTGTGGAAATCAACCGCCACACCGGTTCCTACGAAACATTCCGTCGCTGGACGGTCGTCGAAGAGAATGATCTCGATGATCCGGCCATCGAAACCTGGCCGAGCAAGGTTGCTGAAACGCACCCTGGTGCCAAGGTTGGCGACGTTGTTGAAGAAAAGATCGAGTCCATCGAGTTCGGCCGTATCGCTGCACAGACCGCCAAGCAGGTCATCGTGCAGAAAGTGCGCGAAGCCGAGCGCGCTCAAGTGGTTGACGCTTATCGCGAGCGCCTGGGAGAAATCATCTCCGGCACCGTGAAGAAAGTGACCCGCGACAACGTGATCGTCGACCTGGGTAATAACGCTGAAGCGTTGCTGGCCCGTGAAGACATCATTTCTCGCGAAACCTTCCGTGTTGGCGTGCGTCTGCGTGCGCTGCTCAAGGAAATCCGCACCGAGAACCGCGGTCCTCAGCTGATCCTGTCGCGTACCGCGCCGGAAATGCTGATCGAGCTGTTCCGTATCGAAGTGCCGGAAATTGCTGAAGGTCTGATCGAAGTCATGGCCGCATCCCGTGATCCGGGTTCGCGTGCCAAGATCGCTGTCCGCTCCAAGGACAAACGCATCGACCCGCAGGGCGCGTGCATCGGTATGCGCGGTTCGCGCGTCCAGGCCGTGTCGGGCGAGTTGGGTGGCGAGCGTGTCGACATCGTCCTGTGGGATGACAACCCGGCACAGTTCGTGATCAATGCCATGTCGCCGGCAGAAGTGGCGGCCATCATCGTTGACGAAGATGCCCATGCCATGGACATCGCCGTTGGCGCAGACAATCTGGCTCAGGCCATCGGTCGTGGTGGTCAGAACGTGCGTCTGGCGAGCCAGCTGACTGGCTGGACCCTGAACGTGATGACCGAATCGGACATCCAGGCTAAGCAGCAAGCGGAAACCGGCGACATCCTGCGCAACTTCATCGACGAGCTGGAAGTCGACGAAGAACTGGCTCAGGTGCTGGTAGACGAAGGCTTCACCAGCCTGGAAGAGATTGCCTACGTACCGTTGGAAGAAATGCTCAACATCGACGGCTTTGACGAAGACATCGTCAACGAGCTTCGCGCTCGTGCCAAGGATCGCTTGTTGACCAAAGCCATCGCTACTGAGGAAAAGCTGGCAGACGCCCATCCGGCCGAAGACCTGCTCTCGCTTGAGGGTATGGACAAGGATTTGGCGATGGAACTGGCGGTGCGCGGCGTAATTACCCGCGAAGACCTGGCCGAGCAGTCTATTGACGACCTGCTCGACATCGACGGCATTGACGAAGATCGTGCCGGCAAGTTGATCATGGCCGCCCGAGCCCACTGGTTCGAGTAATTAGGCGCGGCCTGAGGAGAGAAGTGCATGACGCAAGTCACGGTGAAACAACTGGCCGATGAGGTCAAAACACCGGTAGAGCGCCTGTTGCAGCAGATGCGTGAGGCAGGTCTGCCGCACACCGCCGCCGAAGAAAATGTGACTGACAGTGAGAAGCAATCCCTGCTGACCCACTTGAAAAGCAGCCACAAGGCGAAAGTGGAAGAACCACGCAAGATCACGCTGCAGCGTAAAACCACCAGCACCCTGCGTGTGGCTGGCAGCAAAAGCATCAGCGTTGAAGTCCGCAAGAAGAAAGTTTTCGTACAGCGTAGCCCGGAAGAAATCGAAGCCGAGCGCAAGCGTGAACTGGATGAACGTCGTGCAGTAGAAAATGCTGCCCGTCAGAAGGCTGAAGAAGAAGCCCGCGTTCGCGCCGAAGAAGAAGCGCGTCGCCAGCCTGCTGCGCCGTCCGCTCCTGCCGAAGCTGTCGCAGCACCTGCACCAGTGGCCGAACCTGTGCGCGAAGCCGCGCCGGTTGTGGCTGCTGCGCCAGCTGCCGACACTCGCAAGCGTGACGAGCAGCGCCGTCCGGACAAGCCGCGTGCCGACGACAACAACCGTCGTGGCGGTGGTGATGGCGAGCGCAAAAACGCTCCGCATCGCGCATCGGTCAAGGAAAAGGCTCCGGCTCCACGTGTGGCTCCACGCACGACCGACGAAGAAAGCGATGGCTTCCGTCGCGGCGGTCGCGGCAAGGCCAAGCTGAAAAAACGCAACGCCCACGGTTTCCAGAGCCCGACCGGCCCTGTCGTGCGTGAAGTGAAGATCGGCGAAACCATCACTGTTGGCGATCTCGCCCAGCAGATGTCGGTCAAGGCTGCCGAAATCATCAAGTTCATGTTCAAACTGGGTACTCCAGCGACCATCAACCAGGTGCTTGATCAGGAAACTGCTCAACTGGTAGCCGAAGAACTGGGCCACAAAGTGACCCTGGTCAGCGACACCGCCCTGGAAGATTCCCTGGCCGAGTCCCTGAAGTTCGAAGGTGAAGCAGTTCCTCGTGCGCCGGTCGTGACCGTAATGGGCCACGTTGACCACGGTAAGACCTCGCTGCTCGACTACATCCGTCGTGCCAAGGTAGCTGCTGGCGAAGCCGGCGGTATCACCCAGCACATCGGTGCCTACCACGTTGAAACCGAACGCGGCATGGTCACCTTCCTCGACACCCCGGGTCACGCCGCGTTTACCGCCATGCGTGCCCGTGGTGCCAAGGCGACCGACATCGTGATCCTGGTGGTTGCGGCGGACGACGGCGTGATGCCACAAACCATCGAAGCCGTTCAGCATGCTGTTGCTGCTGGCGTTCCGCTGGTGGTTGCGGTGAACAAGATCGACAAGCCGGGTGCCGACCTCGATCGCATCCGTAGCGAACTGTCGGCCCACGGCGTGACCTCTGAAGACTGGGGTGGCGACACTCCATTCGTCCCGGTCTCCGCGAAGATGGGTACCGGCGTCGACGAACTGCTCGAAGCTGTATTGCTGCAGGCTGAAGTTCTCGAACTGACCGCCACGCCTTCGGCTCCTGGCCGTGGTGTCGTGGTTGAATCGCGTCTCGACAAGGGCCGTGGCCCGGTGGCGACTGTTCTGGTTCAGGACGGTACGCTGCGTCAAGGCGACATGGTGCTGGTCGGCTCGAACTATGGCCGCGTGCGCGCCATGCTCGACGAGAACGGCAAGCCGATCAAGGAAGCGGGTCCGGCCATTCCGGTCGAGATCCTCGGCCTGGACGGTACGCCTGACGCTGGCGACGAGATGAGCGTGGTTGCCGACGAGAAGAAAGCCCGTGAAGTGGCTCTGTTCCGTCAAGGCAAGTTCCGCGAAGTCAAACTGGCTCGCGCTCACGCCGGCAAGCTGGAAAACATCTTCGAAAGCATGGGTCAGGAAGAGAAGAAGACGCTCAACATCGTCCTCAAATCCGACGTCCGTGGTTCGCTGGAAGCCTTGCAGGGCGCTTTGAACGGCCTGGGCAACGACGAAGTGCAAGTGCGCGTGGTCGGTGGCGGCGTCGGTGGTATCACCGAATCCGATGCCAACCTGGCACTGGCTTCCAACGCTGTACTGTTCGGCTTCAACGTGCGTGCCGATGCCGGCGCACGGAAGATCGTCGAGCAGGAAGGTCTGGACATGCGTTACTACAACGTGATCTACGACATCATCGAAGACGTCAAGAAAGCCCTGACCGGTATGCTTGGCAGCGACGTTCGCGAGAACATCCTCGGTGTGGCCGAAGTCCGTGACGTATTCCGTTCGCCTAAGTTCGGCGCCATCGCCGGCTGCATGGTGATCGAGGGTACTGTTCACCGTAACCGTCCGATCCGTGTACTGCGTGAAGACATCGTTATCTTCGAAGGCGAGCTGGAATCCCTGCGCCGCTTCAAGGATGACGCTTCCGAAGTACGTGCCGGCATGGAATGCGGTATCGGCGTGAAGAGCTACAACGACGTCAAAGTCGGTGACAAGATCGAAGTCTTCGAGAAGGTTCAGGTTGCTCGCAGCCTCTGACTCGCGCACTTCAAGGGCCACGTCGGGCCGCCGCATGCAAGTGCGCGGCGCGGCGTCAGGACTCTAAACGCAACGCCCGGTCTGGCTTTTGTCAGGCCGGGCGTTTGCCGCTTTCAGACCTTGCGGGTTTCACCGCAGGGCAGTAACAGGTAACAAATCATGGCAAAAGAATACAGCCGTACCCAACGTATCGGCGATCAGATGCAGCGTGAGCTGGCCCAGCTGATCCGTCGTGAAGTCAAAGACCCGCGCGTCGGCCTGGTCACCATTACCGCTGTGGAAGTCAGCCGTGACGTCGGTCACGCGAAGATCTTCATCACCGTGATGGGGCAGGACAACGCCGAAGACATCGCGCAAAGCATCAAAGTGCTCAACGCTGCCGCCGGCTTCCTGCGCATGCAGCTGGCCCGTGAAATGAAGCTGCGCAGCGTGCCGCAATTGCACTTCCACTACGACGAAAGCGTCGTACGGGGTGCGCACCTGTCGGCCCTGATCGAGCGCGCCGTGGCTGAGGACAATCAGCACGTGGCTGCGGCAGAACCCGAAGACACCAAGGAGTAACTCGGTGGCTCAGGTCAAACGTATCCGTCGTAACGTCAGCGGCATCATCCTGCTCGACAAGCCGCTGGGGTTCACCTCCAACGCAGCCTTGCAGAAGGTTCGCTGGTTGCTCAATGCCGAAAAGGCCGGTCACACCGGCAGTCTCGACCCTCTGGCCACCGGCGTTTTGCCGTTGTGCTTTGGCGAGGCGACCAAGTTCTCGCAGTACCTGCTCGATTCCGACAAGGGTTACGAAACCCTGGCGCAACTGGGCAAGACCACCACCACGGCAGACGCCGAAGGTGAGGTTTTGCAGGAACGTCCGGTGACCGTTGGTCAGGCCGACATTGAAGCGGTTCTGCCGAAATTTCGTGGGCAAATCAGTCAGATACCGCCGATGTACTCGGCTCTCAAGCGTGATGGCCAGCCGCTGTACAAGTTGGCCCGTGCAGGCGAAGTAGTGGAGCGTGAACCGCGTTCTGTTACTATTGCGCGCTTGGAATTGCTGGCCTTCGAAGGCGATACTGCGCGTCTTGCGGTGGATTGCAGCAAGGGCACCTATATTCGCACCCTGGTGGAGGATATCGGTGAGCAACTCGGTTGTGGTGCGTACGTCGCTGAACTGCGTCGTACCCAGGCCGGGCCTTTCACCCTGGCGCAGACTGTGACCCTCGAAGAGCTGGAAGCGGTACATGCCGAAGGCGGCAACGAAGCGGTCGACCGCTTCCTGATGCCATCGGACAGCGGCCTGCAGGATTGGCCGTTGCTGCAGTTCTCGGAAGCGAGCGCGTTCTACTGGCTCAACGGCCAGCCGGTACGTGCCCCGGATGCTCCGAAGTTCGGCATGGTGCGGGTACAGGATCACAACGGTCGCTTCATCGGTATCGGTGAAGTGAGCGAAGACGGGCGCATCGCGCCGCGTCGACTGATTCGGTCAGAATGACCGGAAACCGGTCTGTGTAACAGCAGGCCGGCGAGTGTGGCTGTCAACAGGCACGGTCACTACTCTTTTATAGATACAGGGATTTGTCCCTGGCCTGTTGAAACTGTTTTTGAAACAGTTTCCTGATAAAAGGATTGCCTCATGGCTCTCGACGTTCAAGAAAAAGCTCAAATCGTTGCCGACTACCAGCAAGCTGTTGGTGACACTGGTTCGCCAGAAGTGCAAGTTGCACTGCTGACCGCCAACATCAACAAACTGCAAGGTCACTTCAAGGCCAACGGTAAAGACCACCACTCCCGTCGTGGTCTGATCCGCATGGTTAACCAGCGTCGCAAGCTGCTGGACTACCTGAAAGGCAAGGACGTGAGCCGTTACAGCGCTCTGATCGCTCGCCTGGGTCTGCGTCGCTAATCAGCGATTGCGCTATGAGGTTGGTTGTCTGTCAGACGTCAGCGGGTTTCCGCCGGCGTCCGGCAGGCTCCCAGCCTCAAGTTTTATCTGGATACACGTTTTACCCTGGACAGGCGTCGGGCCGATTCCCGGCATTGCCCAAGAATTTCGCAAGAAACCAGTTCCCCCAAGAGCCACAAAGAAGGTAGGACACCGTGAACCCGGTAATCAAAAAATTCCAGTTCGGTCAGTCGACCGTTACCCTCGAGACTGGCCGTATCGCCCGTCAGGCCTCCGGCGCAGTATTGGTCACCGTTGACGACGACGTCAGCGTATTGGTGACCGTAGTCGGTGCCAAGCAAGCCGATCCGGGCAAGGGCTTCTTCCCTCTGTCCGTTCACTACCAGGAAAAGACTTACGCTGCCGGTAAGATCCCTGGCGGTTTCTTCAAGCGTGAAGGCCGTCCTTCCGAGAAAGAAACCCTGACTTCCCGACTGATCGACCGTCCGATCCGTCCGCTGTTCCCTGAAGGTTTCATGAACGAAGTGCAGGTTGTCTGCACCGTCGTTTCCACCAGCAAGAAGACCGATCCGGACATCGCTGCGATGATCGGTACCTCGGCAGCCCTGGCGATCTCCGGCATTCCGTTCGACGGCCCGATCGGCGCCGCTCGCGTGGCTTTCCACGAAAGCACCGGCTACCTGCTGAACCCGACTTACGAGCAGCAAGCTGCCTCGAGTCTGGACATGGTTGTTGCCGGTACTTCGGACGCCGTGCTGATGGTTGAATCGGAAGCCAAAGAGCTGACCGAAGACCAGATGCTGGGCGCAGTACTGTTTGCTCACGACGAGTTCCAGGTCGTGATCAACGCCGTTAAAGAACTGGCTGCCGAAGCGGCCAAGCCAACCTGGACCTGGGCGCCTGCTCCAGAAGCCACCGAGCTGCTGGCTGCTATCCGTTCCGAGTTCGGCGAAGCGATCTCCCAGGCTTACACCATCACCATCAAGGCCGACCGTTATGCGCGTCTGGGCGAGCTGCGTGACCAGGTTGTGGCCAAGCTGTCCGGTGAAGAAGGCCAGCCTTCGGCTGCCGACGTCAAAGCCGCTTTCGGTGAAATCGAATACCGCACCGTTCGCGAAAACATCGTCAACGGCAAGCCACGTATCGACGGTCGCGACACTCGCACCGTACGTCCGCTGAACATCGAAGTCGGCGTTCTGCCGAAGACTCACGGTTCGGCACTGTTCACCCGTGGCGAAACCCAGGCTCTGGTCGTCGCGACGCTGGGCACCGCCCGTGACGCACAACTGCTGGACACCCTGGAAGGCGAGAAAAAAGACCCGTTCATGCTGCACTACAACTTCCCTCCGTTCTCGGTGGGCGAGTGTGGTCGCATGGGTGGCGCCGGTCGTCGCGAAATCGGTCACGGCCGTCTGGCCCGTCGCTCGGTTTCGGCCATGCTGCCAGCCGCTGACGTGTTCCCGTACACCATCCGCGTGGTGTCGGAAATCACCGAATCCAACGGTTCGAGCTCGATGGCTTCCGTTTGCGGCGCTTCCCTGGCCCTGATGGACGCTGGTGTTCCGATGAAGGCACCGGTTGCCGGTATCGCCATGGGTCTGGTTAAAGAAGGCGAGAAATTCGCCGTCCTGACCGACATCCTGGGTGACGAAGACCACTTGGGCGACATGGACTTCAAAGTAGCCGGTACCGCCAAAGGTGTGACCGCGCTGCAGATGGACATCAAGATCAAGGGCATCACCGAAGAGATCATGGAAATCGCTCTGGGCCAAGCCCTGGAAGCGCGCCTGAACATCCTCGGCCAGATGAACCAGATCATCGGCCAGTCGCGTACCGAACTGTCGGCCAACGCTCCGACCATGATCGCGATGAAGATCGACACCGACAAGATCCGTGACGTCATCGGTAAAGGCGGCGCGACCATCCGTGCAATCTGCGAAGAGACCAAGGCTTCGATCGACATCGAAGACGACGGTTCGATCAAGATCTTCGGCGAAACCAAGGAAGCGGCTGAAGCAGCACGTCAGCGCGTTCTGGGTATCACCGCTGAGGCCGAGATCGGCAAGATCTACGTCGGCAAGGTTGAGCGCATCGTCGACTTCGGCGCATTCGTCAACATCCTGCCGGGCAAGGACGGTCTGGTTCACATCTCGATGCTGAGCGACGCTCGCGTAGAAAAAGTGACCGACATCCTGAAAGAAGGCCAGGAAGTGGAAGTGCTGGTACTGGACGTGGACAACCGCGGCCGTATCAAGCTGTCCATCAAAGACGTGGCAGCTGCCAAGGCTTCGGGCGTTTAATCACCCCGCAGCTCTAGCGCAATGAAAGATGCCCCGCCGTGAAAACGGCGGGGCATTTTTTTGTCCATGAAATATCGAGTCATTCGGCGAAGTTGCCGACCTGCAAGACCAGTGCTAGGTTTAGCCCACCGCCCGTGTAGCTCAGCCGGTAGAGCAGCGCACTCGTAACGCGAAGGTCGCAGGTTCGATTCCTGTCTCGGGCACCATTTCGCTTTTCCCTCTCCGTGCTCCGCCCTCGAAATCCGGTTTTATATTCCCCCGGTCAACTTTTTGTGGGAGAGATGTAAAGTCCCGTGTAATTCGCTCGCCAAACGTCCTATATTCGTTGTCTGCATGAGCATCGCTTAGCAGTTTTCAGATGATCCCGAATGGTTCCGAAGGCCGGACAGTCCGCGTCAGAGAGATCCTTGATGATCCAGATCCATCCTCCATTCCCATGATCAGCGAGAACGCCATGAACGAATTAACTCAAGAGCAACGTCACGAAGAAGCGCTTAGAAAATACATCCTGGATGTTCCGGATCTGAAGGAAGAGATCAAGGACCTGAGTCCCGATGATCAGAAAGACCAGATTCAGTGGGCGTTCGAAGATGAAGCCGAGGCCCAGGGCCTGCAGCCGTGGGAGTTGACCCTCAAGTACACCAGTACGCCTGAAGAGTTCGAGGCCAAGCGCCTGGAGCTGCACAAGGAAGCGGCTGAAGTGTTGGGCGTCGAGTGGGAAGAGTACTGCGAGATGAACAATCTCGTCGTATAACGACTAACGACAGCAGCGAGCTACGAGCCGCAAGCTACAAGTAAAAGCACAATCGCTTTGGCTTGCAGCTTGTAGCTCGCATCTTGCCGCTGCCCTTAAATGCTCAGTCGCATCGACAGGTCTACAGCCTTCACGTCCTTGGTCATCGCACCGATCGAGATGTAGTCCACCCCGGTCTGTGCGATCGGCAGCAGCGTGCTTTCGTTGATGCCGCCACTGGCTTCCAGTTTTGCCTTGCCGGCGTTCAGGCGCACGGCTTCGCGCATGTCATCAAGGCTCAGTTCGTCGAGCATGATGATGTCGGCTCCGGCGGCCAGCGCCTCTTTCAACTCTTCCAGACTTTCCACTTCGATTTCCACCGGCTTGCCCGGGGCAATCTTGTGCGCAGCGGCAATGGCTTGCGGGATGCCACCGCTGGCGGCGATGTGGTTTTCCTTGATCAGGAACGCGTCGTACAGGCCGATGCGATGGTTATGGCAACCGCCGCAGGTGACCGCGTATTTCTGCGCCAGCCGCAGGCCCGGCAGGGTCTTGCGGGTGTCGAGCAGTTTCACCGAAGTCTCGGCAACGAAATCCGCCAGGTACTGCGCGCGGGTCGCCACGCCCGACAGCAATTGCAGGAAGTTCAGGGCGCTGCGCTCACCGGTCAGCAGCGAACGGGCAGGGCCTTCCAGATGAAACAACGGCTGATTCGGCGAAACCCGTTCGCCATCGCGCACCTGCCAGTGCACCGCTACCCGTGGATCGAGCTGGCGGAACACCGCATCGACCCAGGCGGTGCCACTGATGACGGCGGCGTCGCGGGTGATGATGGTGGCTTTGGCCAGACGTTCGGCCGGGATCAGTTGCGCGGTGATGTCGCCGCTGCCGATGTCTTCGAGCAACGCACGGCGCACGTTGGCTTCGATTTCGGCGGTCAAATCGGCGAGACGTAGATTCGGCATAACGGGCTCCACAAACTAAGTGGCCCGATTATAGGGGCATGGCATCAGCCAACCCAAGGCGAGAACCGCTACGCAGCGCTGCATCCGGTCGATTTTCTTGAGCAATCCCCATTCCTTCGTGGTCACTGCAAGGTGTCGGCGCATAGGGGAAACCCTGACGGCTCTGGCGCCGGAGACATCTTTTGCAAGATAATCCGCCTTGCATTTGACGCCATGACTTTGACGTCGGCGAATTACCGTTTCAGGAGGCTTGGATGCACAACGACGGGAATGTAGTGCCTTTGCACAAGGTCACTGCCGATCAGGCGACTCACTCGCCGCTCGCCCGCCTGCCTGTGATTCTGCTTCAGGTTCGCGACAAAGCTGCCCAGCGCCTGCGCAACGGTTTGCAGGAGTTGTTCGATAACGCCGACGACACCCTGTTCGAAATGGCCGATCGGGCACGCAATGACGTCGAACAGAACATCTTTTTCGAGGCCATGCGCGACCTGCGCCTCAAGCGCAAGAACATCGAGCGCGGTTTTCTCGAGCAGTTCTTCGAGGCCTTTGTCGGCCTCACTCAATTCGATCCCGTCCCCACCGTCCTCTCTCATGCTTTGCAGCACGAGGACACGACAGCGCGCACCGATGACATGGAGCGCAACGTCGCGGTGGAAACCATGGTCGGCCGCGTACTGAATCGCGACGGTTTCGCCCTCGATCAACTGACCGCGCGATTCAATGCGCTGTTGGGCAAGACCCTGGACGATCAATACAACCCGCTGGGCCCGGCGATGCTTTGCGAATACTTCCTGCAAGCGGGGCGCAATCTGGGGGTGGAGATCAAGGTCAAACTGATCCTGCTCAAATTGTTCGAGCGCTATGTGCTGGCCGACACCGATCAACTCTATGCCGAAGCCAACCAACTGCTGATCGCCACGGGCGTGTTGCCCGAGCTCAAGCCGGCACCGGCCCGTCGTGCCATCGATCAGACCGTGGCCAGCGTCCAGAGTGAACTTGAGGGCGTCGACCCAACCCAGACCGATACGGGCGTGCAGGAGGTCTTCGCCGCGTTGCAGGAGTTGCTGCTGCATGTGCGCGGCAGCGTCGCACCGACCCTTGAGCCCAGCGCTCCCGCCCAACCGATTTCCACCCGCGACCTGCTGCGCCTGCTTTCGCACCTGCAGCAATACGTGCCGGCGCTGGCGGTGCAGGATGACTTCGATTTGCGCCATCAGCTTGAACAGTTGCTGACGCGGGTCAGCGTGCGCAGCGGCAAGTCGCGAATCGTCGGCGGGGCCGACGAGGACGTGATCAATCTGGTGGCCATGGTCTTCGACTGCATCCTAGATGATCGCAACCTGCCGGATTCGCTCAAGGCGCTGATTGCCCGGTTGCAGATCCCGATGTTGAAGGTCGCGGTGATCGACAAAAGCTTCTTCAGCCGCAGCAGCCACCCGGCGCGGCGCCTGCTCAATGAAATCGCCGAGGCGGCGATGGGCTGGGGCGAGTGCGACGTGAATGCGCGCGACAGCCTGTACCTGCGCATCGAGCAAGTGGTGCAGCGCCTGCTGACGGATTTCGTCGATGACCCGGCGATTTTTTCCGAGTTGCTGGCGGACTTCCTCGCCTTCACCAGTGACGAGCGCCGTCGCAGTGAATTGCTTGAACAGCGATTGCGCGATGCCGAAGAGGGCCGGGCGAAAACCGAACTGGCCCGCCAGCGGGTCGAGCAGGTGCTCAATCAGGCGTTGCTGGGCAAAGTTCTGCCACCGTCAGTAGTGACGTTCGTGCAGGAGGCCTGGAGCAAGGTGTTGCTGCTGACCTGCCTCAAGCACGGCGATCAGTCCGCCGAATGGCAGGCCGACGTGCAGACCATGGAGCAATTGATCTGGAGCGTGCAGCGCCACGACGACGCCGATGCTGGTCTGCGTCTGCTGGCGCTGGTGCCGGGGTTGCTCAAGTCATTGCGCGACGGCCTGAGCACTTCAGCTTTTGATCCGTTTGCCACCAGCGGCTTTTTCAGTGAATTGGAAGCGCTGCATGTGCGCCTGCTCGAGCCGTCCAGCGCACCGGATCAGTCCGTGCTGCCGGAAATGATCGAGGTGTCGCAGACGATTGTCTTGCAGATGGCCGACGACGGCCTCAAGCCACGCACGCCAGCGCGTTTGCCAGCCGACGATGCGGGTCTACGCCAGGTCGATCAGCTGCGTCTGGGCAGTTGGGTGGCGTTCGAGGAAGACGAAGAACACACCCTGCGCTGCAAACTGGCGGCGATCATCGAGGCGACCGACAAGTATGTATTCGTCGACCGTACCGGGATGAAAGTGCTGGAGCGTGACCGCACCGAACTGGCCCTGGCATTTCGTCGCGGCGCGGTGCGGACGCTGGACGACACCTTGCTGTTCGATCGGGCGCTGGAGTCGGTGCTCGGCAATCTGCGGCGGCTCAATCGCGGCAAGTGATCGCGCGCCGGGGGCCGATCACGGCATACTGGTCGCCAACACAGTCGGCGTTGAAGGAATCGGTATGCAGTTGGATCCCGCAAGCGGGTGGTGTCACGGGGTGCAGGTCTGCCCTTCGCCCAACTTCAATGAACGCCCGGCGGGCGAAGTTTCCCTGTTGGTCATCCACAACATCAGCCTGCCACCGGCGCAGTTCGCCACCGGCAAGGTCCAGGAATTTTTCCAGAATCGTCTGGATGTCACGGAACATCCCTACTTTGCCGGGATCGCCGACCTGCGCGTGTCTGCGCATTTTCTGATCGAACGTGACGGCAAGGTCACCCAGTTTGTCTCCTGTCTTGAGCGTGCCTGGCATGCCGGTGTTTCGGTGTTCGAAGGACGGGAAACCTGCAACGATTTTTCCGTGGGCATCGAGCTGGAAGGCACCGATGATCTGCCGTTCACCGATGCGCAGTACCAGGCGTTGATCGCGCTGACCCGGCAGATACAGGCGGCGTTCCCGGCGATCACGCTCGAGCGTATCTGCGGGCACAGCGACATCGCCCCCGGTCGCAAGACCGACCCCGGACCCGCATTCGACTGGGCACGCTACCGCGCTGCCCTGGCACAAGAGGAAGGACAATGAGTTTTCTGGTGTTACTGCTGGCGGTCTGGATCGAGAAGTTCTCGGCTCTGCGCCAACGGGTGCAACGCGATGGCGGATGGATCCGCGAACTGCACAAGCTTGAAACCGGCGGGCTGGCGAAACAGCCGTGGCTGGTGCTGACCGTCCTGGTGCTGTTGCCGGTGGCGCTGCTGGGCTTGCTGCTGGTGGTGCTGGAGCCGGTGGCCTACGGTCTGCTGGCGTTGCCGGTGCATTTGCTGGTGGTGATTTACAGCCTGGGGCGGGGTGACCTGCTGGGCGAGCTCGGGCCGTTCCGCGATGCCTGGCGCCGTGAGGATCTGCAGGCCGCCGCCCATGTGGCCAAGCGTGATCTGAACATCTGCGCCGAAAGCGGCGAACAATTGCTGGAGCAAGTGCAACGACATCTGTTGTGGCAGGCCTACCAGAGCTTTTTTGCGGTGATTTTCTGGTATTTCCTGCTCGGTCCGGTGGCGGCGCTGAGCTATCGCTTGCTGGCGCTGGCCGAAGAAAACGCCCAGAACCCGGCGGTGGCCGAACGGGCCGGGCAACTGCGTCATGCCTTCGACTGGGTGCCGGTGCGCCTGCTGGCCGCGAGCCTCGCCCTGGTCGGCAATTTCGTCGCGGTCAGCCGAGTAATGCTGCACGAACTGCTGAACTGGAACATCAGCGCCGCGCAACTGATCAACAAGGTCGGGCTGGCGGCCGGGGAAATCCCGCCGGCCGCTGTCGGTCCCGAAGGCATCAACACCCTCGACTGCCTGTGGGAACTGCTGCTGCGGGCGGCGGTGCTGTGGTATGCCGGCTTTGCCCTGTGGACGGTGCTGGCATAGGCCATTCAAGTGACGAGGGGGGCAATCCCCCTCGTTAACCTTAAGTTACAAAACCTCCCTTCGATTTGAGCTATACAGAGATGGCGCCCGATAGTGGCTATCTGCTGTCGCCTCGCGCCTGCCAATAAAAAAAACAAGAAAAAACCAAGGGAGACTTCCAGTGAAGAGCTTGCTCTATCCCGCCGTCTCGTTGATGAACCGCTTGAGCTTCGGCATGAAGTTCAGCCTGATCAGCGTGCTGTTCCTGGTGCCGATGCTGGTGACCAATTTCTATCTGGTGCGCGACTCCTATCGCGAATTCCAGGGCACCCGGGTGGAGCTGCAGAGCCTTGACCTGCTGGGCAGCAGCCTGACCCTGCGCCGGGATCTGGAAACCCTCAACAATCTGGTGCAGATCAACGTCACCCTCGGCCAGTCCGGCAAGGCCGGCAATGTCGAGGCGCAGATCACCAGCCTTGAGCAAAACGTCCTGGCGCGCCTGCAAGGGCTGACGCCGATGACCGAGGATCCGGAGCAGATCAAATTCTTCGAGGCCAAGCGCGATGAAATGATCGCCGCGTTCAAGGCCCAGCAAGCGGAAAACTCCCTGCAAAGCAAAAGTGCGCTGATCGGCAAGCTGCTGGGCAATGCGCAGGTTTTCAGCCAGATCGTGGCCAGTCAGGCGGGCTTGAGTCGCGACAACCAGAGCGACATTCGCCAGCTCAGCGAGCTGATCACCGCGATCACGCCGGCCGTTACCCAGGCCTTGGGCGAGGGGCGGGCGATGGGCTCGTATTCATTGGGTCAGGGCTTTCTCAACAGTTCGTCGAGCACCCGCTTTGACGAGTTGCTGGTGCAGATCGAAAAACTTCAGGCCGAGTACGGCCTGAAGTTGCAGGACGCGCTGGGCTCGAGCAAAGCCGCCCGTGACTCCCTGAGCACCCCGGCCGATGCCAGTAAGGCGTCGCTGAAACAGGCCGGCACCCTGATCGAAGAACAAGTCGTGATGGCCGAAACGCTCGACGCTCCATGGCAGGGGTTTTATGACCAGGTCACCGGGCTGATGGACCAGACCTATCAGCTCAACGACGCCACTCTGAAATTCATTGATACCCAGTTGCAGCAGCGCCTGGGGCAAAACCGCGCGCACATGGTGCTGCAAGCTGTGGCATTGTCGGTGGTGTTCGTGCTGATTTTCTATCTCTATGGCGGCTTCTACGCTTCCACCCGCGCCACCCTGAAAAACCTCGGCGCCATGATGGATAAAGTGGCGGCGGGCGACATGACGGTGAATTTCCGCGCCAACAGCCGTGATGAACTCGGCGAGTTGGGCGAAGTGTTCAACGGTACGGTGAAGAAAATCCATGACCTGATCGAACGGGTCGGCCACACCGTTGGCGAGGTCGAGCGACAGGCGGGGCAGGTGGAAAACGTCTCGGCGCAAAGCAATCAGGCGGTCGCCGGGCAACGCACGCAGATTGAGCAAGTGGCCACCGCGATGAACCAGATGTCGGCGACATCGCTGGAGGTGGCACGCAGTGCAGCGGCAGCGGTCAGCAGCGCCCACAGCGTGAACGACGAAACCATCAGCGGTCGCGGGTTGGTGGAATCGCAGCAGGGCAGCATTGCTGCTCTGGCGAGCGAAATCGATCAGTCGGTGCTGGTGATCAACCAATTGGCCAGCGACAGCCAGGCGATCAGTCGCGTGCTGGAAGTGATCAAGAGCATCGCCGAACAGACCAATCTGCTGGCGCTCAACGCCGCGATCGAGGCCGCGCGGGCCGGTGAGCAGGGCCGCGGTTTTGCCGTGGTCGCTGACGAAGTCCGCACGCTGGCCAAACGCACTCAGCAATCGACCGAAGAAATCGAGCAGATGATCGCCAAACTCCACGGCGGCGTCGGCGCGGCAGTGAAGGCCATGGGCGTCAGCCATCAGATGGCCAACGGCACGGTGGGGCAGTCGGAGAAAGTCCAGCAGGCGCTGGAAAACATCCTCGGCGCTGTCGGCATGATCGTCGACCAGAACCAGCAGATTGCCGCCGCCGTCGAGCAGCAGACCGCCGTCGCCCACGATATCGACCAGAACATCGTCGAGATCAACCGTGCCGGCGAGCGCACCGCAGAAGGCGCGCATCAGACCGAAGATGCCAGCCGCGCGTTGTCAGCGCAGGTGGTCGAGTTGAAACAGCTGATCAGCGCGTTCCGGGTTTGAAGCGACCTGCCTCCTGTGAGGCAGGTTTTTTCGGAATGGCTTGTAGTACTTTTTGGCTTACATCTGTAAGCAAAATCCTGTTTTCCTCCGGGGGCTGGTTTTTCGTCTTCAATGAACCAAGCTCAGTTCATTGACCACTTGGAGGAGATCGCACATGTCCGTCGCAACCCTGGGCGTCCAGGGCCGCTGTGCCCACTGCCAGACCACGCTGGTGCTCAAGCCCTGGCAGCTGAATGCCATTTCGATCCACGAAGCGTTCACCTGTGCCCATTGCCAGAAAAGCCTGGAATTGCGCTGCCCCAAGCAGATCAAACGTTTCCGTTCGCTCGATTCACTCGGCCTGCTGCGCGCCAGTGCGCTGGTGACGGTGTGCACCGCGCTGCTGGTGGCCCTGGTGATGGAGTGGGTGGGTCTGCTCAGCGTCACCGAGCAGCTGAACGGATCGCTGATCGCGATTTTCGTGTACTTCGCGGTGATTCGTTATGCCCGGCAGCGCCAGCACCTGACGCTGATTCTCGACGCGGCCAAGGCCCACGCCGACTGACTACCAGCCGAACACCTCGCAGCTGTTGGCGGTACTGGCGGCAGCGAGTTGTTGCGCACTGATGTTCATCAAAGTGGCCAGTGAGTCGCAGATCGCCGGCAGATGCGCTGGCGTATTGCGAATGCCGGGGTACATGGCGGGCGCCATGTCCGGTGAGTCGGTTTCCAGCACCACCGAATCCAGCGGCAAGTCGGCCAGCACCCGGTGCATGCGCAACGCCTGCGGCCAGGTCGGTGCTCCCCCGAGGCCAAGTTTGAAACCGAGCTTGATGTATTCCCGCGCTTCTTCACGGCTGCCGGCAAAGGCGTGGATGATGCCGGCGCGTTTGAGCTTGAACCGCTTGAGCGTGGCGATCACCGCCGCATGGCTGCGCCGTACGTGGATCAGCGCCGGTAATTCGAAATCCGCCGCCAGTTGCAGCTGCGCTTCGAACAGCGCTTGCTGGCGTACGCGGTCGAGGGTTTCGATGAAGTAATCCAGGCCGATTTCGCCGACCGCGCACAGCTGCCGATGACCCTTTAGCCGTGTCAGCCAATCGCCCAGTGCCAGCAGGTCTTCAGGCCGATGCTGATCGAGATAGACCGGGTGCAATCCGAACGCCGCATACAAATCGCTATCGCTCTGCACCAGATCCCACACCCGCTGCCAGTTGCCTTCGTAGACACCCAACACGACCATTCGCCGCACCCCGAGGGCGCGGCTTTCGGTGAGCAGTGCCGCGCGGTCGGCGTCGAAGTCGGGGAAGTCCAGATGGGTGTGGCTGTCGATCAGCTCCACGGCTCAGTCCCGGTGAATACGCTGCTTGAAGGTACGGGCGATGGCCTGCACGCCAGGCTGGTAGTCCGATTGTTCGACCGCCGCCAGCGCCAGTTCCAGCGCCTTGTCGGCGATCAACTGGTGCTGCTGGGCCATGGCGTTGACCGGCAGCGGCAGGAAGTCGAGCAACTGGGTGTCGCCGAATGTGCCGAGGCGCAGCGGGCGGTTTTTGAGCGGGAAGTCATGCAGCGCGTCGAACACGCCCTGCAGCAGCACGTAGGACGTGGTCACCAGCGCGTCCGGTAAATGCCCGAGGCGTTGCAGGAGTTCTTCCATCAACTGCTTGCCGCACTCGCGGCTGAAGGACTCGGCGTGTTCGATCAGCACTTCGCCCTTGAACCCGGCCAGGGCTTGCTTGAACCCGGCTTCACGTTCCTGGCTGATGCTCAGTTCCGGGCGGGCGCCCAGCAGCACGATCTGTTTCGGCTGCGGGTCGAGCAGGCTTTCGGTCAGGTGCAGGCTGGCTTCGCGGTCATCGCTGACCACCGAGCAGAAATGTTCGGCATCCATCACCCGGTCGATGGCAATGATCGGCAAACCCTTGGTCTGCAACTGGCGATAACTGTCGTCACCGGCCGGCAGGCAACTGGCGACGATCAACGCATCGCAGCGCCGGGCTCGGAACAGTTGCAGCAATTGCCGCTCGCTGTCTGGCGCATCGTCGGAGCTGGCGATCAGCAGCTGATAGCCGCGTGCCCGAGCGCCTTGCTCCAGCAGTTTGGCGATCCGCGCGTAACTGGGGTTTTCCAGATCCGGCAGGATAAAACCCAGGGTCCGGGTGTGCCGACTGCGCAACCCGGCCGCCTGTGGATTGGGGGTAAAGCCGTGCAGATCGACCACCGCCCGCACCCGCTCGACGGTGGCGTTGCTGATGCGTTGCTGTTCGGCCTTGCCGTTGATGACGTAGCTGGCGGTGGTCACGGACACTCCGGCCAACCGCGCGATATCACTGAGTTTCAACCCGGGATTTCCTTGTTTTTTCGAGCTTGCCGCGACATTTTCGCCAATCCTACCCGATTCAGGCAGGCGACCATTGTCTCAGCGCATCCGACAAGTTGGACTTCAAGGATGGGACATTATCGAGTAACGTGCCGATCAATCTAGATTAAACGTTTCAGCAAGCGTATTTTCTACGTTTTAGACGCCTTTGGCCGGTTCTGCCGTGAAACCGCCAAAACTGCCTCCTGAAAAGGATGGCCTACAGCGCCTAAGCTGCAACCATTCAAAACAATACCTGGCGTCACACGACGCCAAAAAGGAGATCGCATGCTCGAGCTCACTGTAGAGCAGATATCCATGGGCCAGTCGGCTGTGGATAAACCCGCCGCTTTGCAATTGCTGGCCAGTCATCTGGTCGCCGATGGACTTGTCGCCGACGGCTACCTCGCCGGCCTGCAGGCCCGGGAGGCTCAGGGCTCGACCTTCCTCGGCCAAGGCATTGCGATCCCCCACGGCACGCCCGAAACCCGTGATCAGGTGTTTGCCACCGGCGTGCGCCTGATGCAGTTTCCCGACGGCGTGGACTGGGGCGATGGCCAGATCGTGTATCTGGCCATCGGTATCGCTGCCAAATCCGACGAACACTTGCGCCTGCTGCAACTGCTGACCCGCGCCCTCGGCGAGACCGATCTGGGCCAGGCCCTGCGCCGCGCCAGTTCGCCCGAAGCGCTGCTGAAACTGCTGCAAGGCGCGCCGCAAGAGCTGGCGCTGGATGCGCAGATGATCGGCCTCGGCGTATCGGCCGACGATTTCGAAGAACTGGTCTGGCGCGGAGCACGCCTGCTGCGTCAGGCCGATTGCGTGAGCAACGGTTTCGCCGGCGTGTTACAGCAGGTCGAAGCGCTGCCGCTGGGCGATGGCCTGTGGTGGCTGCACAGCGAACAAACCGTGAAGCGTCCGGGCCTGGCCTTCGTCACGCCGGACAAACCGATGCGCTACCTCGGTCAGCCCCTCAGCGGTCTGTTCTGTCTGGCCAGTCTCGGTGAAGCGCATCAGGCGTTGCTCGAGCGGTTGTGCGCGTTGCTGATCGAAGGTCGCGGCCACGAATTGGGTCGCGCCACCAGTAGCCGCAAAGTCCTCGAAGTGCTCGGCGGCGAGTTGCCGGCCGACTGGCCTAGCGCACGTATCGCATTGGCCAACGCCCATGGTCTGCACGCGCGGCCGGCGAAGATCCTCGCGCAACTGGCGAAAAGTTTTGACGGCGAAATCCGTGTGCGCATCGTCGACGGTCAGGACAGCGCCGTATCGGTGAAAAGCCTGAGCAAATTGCTGAGCCTCGGCGCCCGTCGTGGCCAGGTGCTGGAAATCATCGCCGAACCGAGCATCGCCGCCGACGCCTTGCCGGCCTTGCTGGCCGCCATCGAAGAAGGCCTCGGCGAAGAAGTCGAACCGCTGCCGGCCGTCAGCCAACAACCCGAAGTGATCACCGACATAGCCGAAGTTATCATCGCCCCGGCCTCCGGCAGCTTGCTGCAAGCGATTCCCGCCGCCCCCGGCATCGCCATCGGCCCGGCGCACATTCAGGTCCAGCAAACCATCGATTACCCGTTGCGCGGCGAGTCCGCCGCCATTGAGCGCGAGCGTCTCAAGCAAGCGCTGGCCGACGTGCGTCAGGACATTCAAGGCCTGATCGAGCGCAGCAAGGCCAAGGCGATCCGCGAGATTTTCATCACCCACCAGGAAATGCTCGACGACCCGGAACTCACCGATGAAGTCGACACTCGCCTCAAGCAGGGCGAAAGCGCCGAAGCAGCCTGGATGGCCGTGATCGAGGCCGCTGCAAAACAACAGGAAGCGTTGCACGACGCGTTGCTCGCTGAGCGCGCCGCCGATCTGCGTGACATTGGTCGTCGGGTGCTGGCGCAACTGTGTGGCGTGCAGACGCCCGCCGAGCCTGAGCAACCGTACATTCTGGTGATGGACGAGGTCGGCCCGTCCGACGTGGCGCGTCTGGATCCGGCGCGGGTCGCGGGGATTCTTACCGCCCGTGGCGGCGCCACCGCTCACAGCGCCATCGTGGCTCGCGCGCTGGGAATTCCGGCGCTGGTCGGTGCGGGCGCAGCAGTGCTGCTGCTGAAACCGGGCACGCCGTTGCTGCTCGACGGCCAGCGCGGTCGCCTGCACGTGGACGCGGATGCCGCGACCCTGCAACGCGCCAGCGAGGAACGCGACACCCGCGAACAACGCCTGAAAGCCGCCGCCGAACAACGCCATCAACCGGCGCACACCACCGACGGCCACGCCGTGGAAGTGTTCGCCAACATCGGTGAAAGCGCTGGCGTCATCGGCGCGGTGGAGCAGGGCGCCGAAGGCATCGGCCTGCTGCGCACCGAACTGATTTTCATGGCCCATCCGCAAGCGCCGGACGAGGCGACTCAGGAAGCCGAATACCGCCGCGTCCTCGACGGCCTCGCCGGTCGGCCGCTGGTGGTGCGCACCCTCGATGTCGGCGGCGACAAACCGCTGCCGTATTGGCCGATCGCCAAGGAAGAAAACCCGTTCCTCGGCGTACGCGGGATTCGCCTGACCTTGCAGCGTCCGCAGATCATGGAGGCGCAGTTGCGCGCCTTGCTGCGTTCGGCGGACAACCGTCCGTTGCGGATCATGTTCCCGATGGTCGGCAGTGTCGAAGAGTGGCGTCAGGCCCGCGACATGACCGAGCGCCTGCGTCTGGAAATCCCGGTTGCCGATCTGCAACTGGGGATCATGATCGAAGTGCCGTCCGCCGCCTTGCTCGCGCCGGTGCTGGCCAAAGAAGTGGATTTCTTCAGCGTCGGCACCAACGATTTGACCCAATACACCCTGGCCATTGACCGGGGTCACCCGACCCTGTCCGCCCAGGCTGACGGCTTGCACCCGGCGGTGCTGCAACTGATCGACATCACCGTGCGCGCGGCCCATGCCCACGGCAAATGGGTCGGCGTCTGCGGCGAGCTGGCGGCGGATCCGCTGGCGGTGCCGGTGCTGGTCGGCCTCGGTGTGGATGAACTGAGCGTCTCCGGGCGCAGTATCGCCGAGGTCAAGGCACGCATCCGCGAACTCAGCCTGACCCAGACTCAAACCCTTGCTCAACAAGCCCTGGCCGTGGGCAGCGCCAACGAAGTGCGTGCATTAGTGGAGGCCCTGTAATGGCCAAGATTCTCACCCTGACCCTCAACCCGGCGCTGGACCTGACGGTGCAGTTGCCACGCCTTGAGGCCGGTCAGGTCAACCGCAGCGACGAGATGCACACCCACGCTGCCGGTAAAGGCGTGAACGTCGCTCAGGTGCTGGCCGATCTGGGGCATCAACTGACGGTCAGCGGCTTTCTCGGCGAAGACAATTTGCAGGCGTTCGAAAACCTGTTCGCCAAGCGCGGTTTCACCGATGCGTTTATCCGGGTGCCCGGCGAGACCCGCAGCAACATCAAGGTCGCGGAGCAGGACGGACGCATCACTGACATCAACGGCCCGGGCCCGGTTGTGGGCGTGGTGGCGCAACAGGCATTGCTGGAGCGACTGGTGCAGATCGCGCCGGGGCATGACGCGGTGGTGGTGGCCGGCAGTTTGCCGCGCGGCGTGACTGCACAGTGGCTGCGCGAGTTGGTCGAGCGTTTGAAGGCGTTGGGTTTGAAAGTCGCCCTGGACACCAGCGGCGAAGCTTTGCGCGCAGCGCTCAAGGCCGGTCCGTGGCTGATCAAGCCGAACACCGAAGAGCTGGCCGACGCGCTGGGCTGTGAAGTGGTATCCCACGCGTCTCAGGCCGAGGCAGCCAATCGGCTGCACGGCCAGGGCATCGAGCATGTGGTGATTTCCCACGGCGCCGACGGTGTGAACTGGTTCAGCGTCGGCTCGGCACTCCATGCGACGCCGCCGAAGGTCAGCGTCGCCAGCACGGTCGGTGCCGGCGATTCGTTGCTGGCCGGCATGCTCCACGGTCTGCTCAGCGCGGACACGCCGGAACAAACCCTGCGCACTGCTACGGCGATTGCGGCGCAGGCGGTAACTCAGATCGGTTTCGGCATTCACGATGTTGCGCAACTGGCGCGGCTCGAACAGGGCGTGCGCGTGCGCCCCCTGACAGAACAATAAGAGGGTTTGTCATGAAGTTAGCCATTGTCACGTCCTGCCCGAACGGCATGGTCACCAGTGTGCTGTGCGCCCGGTTGCTGGATGCCGCGGCCCAGCGTCAGGGCTGGAGCACCAGCGTCGAAGTGGTAGACGCCGCGCACCCGGAACGTGAATTGTCGGCGGCCACCATCGAGGCCGCCGAGTGGGTGTTGCTGGTGGCCACGGGACCGGTGGACATGACCCGGTTCATCGGCAAGAAAGTCTTTCGGATTGCACCGGCGCAAGCCCTGCAGGATGTCGAAGACGTGCTGCGACGTGGCGCAGTCGAGGCCGAGGTTTACGTCGCTGCCGAAACGCCGTCCACAGTTGCCAGCGCACAAGCGCCGCGACTGGTCGCGGTCACCGCGTGCCCGACCGGCGTCGCGCATACCTTCATGGCCGCCGAAGCCTTGCAGCAAGCCGCCAAGCGTCTGGGCTACGACCTGCAAGTCGAAACCCAGGGCTCGGTCGGCGCGCGCAATCCGCTGAGCGCAGCCGCGATTGCCGAGGCTGACGTGGTGCTGCTGGCGGCTGACATTGAAGTCGCCACCGAGCGTTTCGCTGGCAAGAAAATCTACCGCTGCGGCACCGGGATTGCGTTGAAGCAGTCCGAAGCCACGCTGAAAAAAGCCCTGGCCGACGGTGTCGTGGAAAACGCTGCCGGCGATGCAAAAGTCCCGGCCAAGCAAGAGAAAAGCGGCGTCTACAAACACCTGCTGACTGGCGTTTCTTTCATGCTGCCGATGGTGGTGGCGGGCGGTCTGATGATCGCCTTGTCGTTCGTCTTCGGCATCACCGCGTTCAAGGAAGAAGGCACGCTGGCGGCGGCGCTGATGCAGATCGGTGGCGAGACCGCGTTCAAATTGATGGTGCCTTTGCTGGCCGGTTACATCGCCTGGTCGATTGCCGACCGTCCCGGACTCGCGCCGGGCATGATCGGCGGTTTGCTGGCGAGCACTCTGGGCGCCGGCTTCATCGGCGGGATCGTTGCCGGGTTTATCGCAGGCTACGCGGCCAAGGCGATCAGTCGTTATGTGGCGCTGCCGCAAAGCCTGGAAGCGCTGAAACCGATCTTGATCATCCCGTTGTTCGCCAGTCTGTTCACCGGGCTGGTGATGATTTACGTGGTCGGCAAACCGGTGGCCGGGATGCTCGCGGCGCTGACCCATTTCCTCGACAGCATGGGCACCACCAACGCGATCCTGCTTGGTGTGCTGCTGGGCGGCATGATGTGCGTCGACCTCGGCGGGCCGATCAACAAGGCTGCCTATGCGTTCTCGGTGGGGCTGCTCGCCTCGCAGAGTTATGCACCGATGGCCGCGACCATGGCCGCCGGCATGGTGCCGCCGATTGGTCTGGGCATCGCCACGTTCATCGCCCGGCGCAAGTTCGCCCAGACTGAACGCGAGGCGGGTAAAGCGGCGCTGGTGCTGGGACTGTGCTTTATCTCTGAAGGGGCGATTCCGTTTGCGGCGAAAGACCCGTTGCGGGTGATCCCGGCGAGCATTGCCGGCGGTGCGTTGACCGGTGCGTTGTCGATGTACTTCGGCTGCAAGCTGATGGCGCCCCACGGTGGGCTGTTCGTGCTGGCGATTCCGAACGCGATCAACCATGCGCTGTTGTACCTGCTGGCGATTGTCGCGGGCAGCCTGCTGACGGCGGTGGTGTATGCGCTGGTCAAGCGGCCGGAGGCCGTGGAACTGGCGCTGGAGCCCGTGAAGGCGTGAGGTGTCACACCCCTTTCATCTAGCGGTGCTTAAGTTTTCCTTTTTTCAGGGAGAACACCATGAGCGATTTCAATCCCGGTCGCCGGCGCGTGATGCAAGCCGTCGGCGCCGGACTGCTGATGCCGGGGCTGGCGCCGGCCGTGATCGCGTCGGTCAAGGATCGACCGCAACTGACTGACGGCGTGCAATCCGGCGACTTGCAGGGCGACCGGGCGATGATCTGGAGCCGCGCCGACCGCCCGGCGCAGATGGTGGTGGAGTGGGACACCCGCAGTCAGTTCCGCCATCCGCGCCGCGTCATCTCCGCGCTGGCCGATGCCCGCAGCGATTTCACCGCCCGCGTCGAACTCACCGGGCTGCCCGCCGATCAGGCGATTTTCTATCGCGTGTATTTCAAGGACGCCCGCACCGGCGTTGCCAGCGAGCCGTGGCTCGGCCACTTGCGCAGTGCACCGACGGCGCGGCGCAATCTCCGTTTTGTCTGGAGCGGCGATACCGTCGGCCAGGGCTTCGGCATCAACCCCGATATCGGCGGCATGCGCATCTATGAAGCCATGCGCATGCGCCTGCCGGACTTCTTTATCCACAGCGGCGACACCATCTATGCCGACGGCCCGGTGCCGGCGCAACTGAGCACTGAAGGTGGCCGGATCTGGCGCAACCTCACCACCGAAGCCAAGAGCAAAGTCGCCCAGACCCTCGACGATTATCGCGGCAATTACCGCTACAACCTGATGGATGAAAACGTCCGTCGCTTCAATGCCGAAGTGCCACAGATCTGGCAGTGGGACGACCATGAAGTGGTCAACAACTGGTCGCCGGGCAAGCAGCTCGACGAGCGCTATCAGGAAAAAAATATCCACACCCTGGTCGGCCGTGCGCGTCAGGCCTGGCTCGAATATTCGCCGATGCGTTTGCAGGCGGCCGATGGCGGCGGGCGGATCTATCGCAAGCTGAGCTACGGGCCGATGCTCGATGTGTTCGTGCTCGACATGCGCAGTTATCGCGGCGCCAACGACGACAATCTCGGGGCGGAAAAACCGTTCCTCGGGCGTGAGCAATTGAACTGGCTCAAGCGCGGACTGAAGGCGTCGAAAGCCCAGTGGAAAGTCATCGCCGCCGATATGCCGATCGGTCTCGGCGTGCCGGATGGCGAGGTCAGCCCCGGTGTTGCTCGCTGGGAAGCGGTGGCCAACGGCGACCCCGGCCCGGCGCAGGGACGTGAGCTGGAAGTCGCCGAGCTGCTGGGCTTCTTGCGCGCGCAACAGGTGCGCAATTTCGTGTTCCTGACGGCGGACGTGCATTACTGCGCCGCGCATCACTACCACCCGGATCGCGCAGCATTCCAGGATTTCGAACCGTTCTGGGAGTTTGTAGCAGGACCGTTGAACGCCGGCAGTTTCGGACCCAATCCGCTGGACAAGACTTTTGGCCCGCAGGTGGTGTTCCAGAAAGCACCACCGACGCAGAACGCCTCGCCGTTTGCCGGGTTTCAGTTTTTCGGTGAGGTGAACATTGACGGGCAGAGCGGGGAGATGAGTGTGGTGCTGCGGGATCTGGAGGGGGTTGCGGTGTTCGAGCAGAAGCTGCAACCGACTTGAGTTCACCGCAAAAAAACTGTGGGAGCGAGCTTGCTCGCGATAGCGATATAACAGACAACGAATGAGTTGAATGTAAAACCGCTATCGCGAGCAAGCTCGCTCCCACATTTGTCATGTGTGGTCAGTAAACGTCGCGGCGATAGCGACCTTGCTCGATCAGGCGTTCGA
This sequence comes from Pseudomonas sp. V88_4, assembly GCF_029967985.1. NCBI lineage: Bacteria > Pseudomonadati > Pseudomonadota > Gammaproteobacteria > Pseudomonadales > Pseudomonadaceae > Pseudomonas > Pseudomonas sp. V88_4. Next base: position 284,660 of record NZ_JASCAF010000043.1, on the reverse strand, counting down.
CTTCGGCTGCGCCCAGCACTTCATTGAGCACCTGATCCACGCCCGACGCCATGCCTTGAAGGCTGCCGCAGATGTAGATCACCGCACCGTCCGCCAGCCATTTCTTCAACTCGGCGGCCGATTCGCGCAGGCGATCCTGCACGTAAATCTTTTCGGCCTGATCCCGCGAGAACGCCAGATCCAGGCGTTCCAGATCGCCGTTGATCAACCACTCTTCCAGCTCCGCGCGACAGAGGAAATCGTGCTCGCGATTGCGTTCGCCGAACAGCAACCAGTGGCGCTGTTGACCATCGGCGATCCGTGCCTTGAGCAAGCTGCGCAGTCCGGCAAGGCCGGTGCCGTTGCCCAGCAGGATCATCGGCACCGGAGCGTTCGGCAGATGGAAACCGCTGTTGCGGCGGACCCGCAGGCTGATGCTGCCGCCGACCGGAGCATGCTCGGTCAGCCAGCCGGAGCCGATGCCGAGGCTGCCGTCGGCATGCTGTTCCTGACGCACGATCAGTTCCAGCACGCCGTCGGCGGCAATCGAGGCGATCGAGTATTCGCGCATGGCCAGCGGCACCATCGCATCGACCAGCGCCTGAGCGTGCAGGCCCACCAGATGGGCGCGGTGCTCGGGCAATTGGCGGCTGGCGAGGGCCACTTCCAGCGGCTCTTGCAGGCCGTTGACCTTGACGCTGGTTTCGCCACGGATGCCGAGGCCGTCGAGGAAATGCTCGATGGCCCACGGGCAGTTGCGCGGCAGCACTTCCACCAGGTCACCGGCCAGCCAGCTGCGAGAAGTCGGCGCGGTCAGGCCGAGCAGGAAAACAGGGGCGCCGCTGCTGTCCGGGTTCATCAGCTCGCGGCGCACCAGTGTCCAGTTCTCGTAGCTCGGCGCCTGCCAGGTGTCGACCGGCGCTTGCCCGGTGATCAGGCCGAGCTGGGTCTGCCAGTGACGCAGGGCGTAAGGATCGCCACTGTCGACTTCGACCGGGGCGAACAGGGTCTTGCCGCCGTGTTCGCCCAGCCATTGATGCAGGCGTCGGGCGAAACCGCAGAAGTGTTGATACTGCCGATCGCCAAGGCCGAGCACCGCGTAGTTGAGGCTGTCGAGGGTCGAGGCGTTGCTCAATACCTTGCGCTCGAAACCGCGAGCGCTGTCCGGTGCTTCGCCGTCGCCGAAGGTACTGACCACGAACAGCGCGTTGTTCGATTCGCGCAGATCCTGCTCGCTGACATTCGCCAGCGGCTGCACCTTCACCGGCAATCCGGCGGCTTGCAATTGACCGGCAGTCTGCCACGCCAGTTGCTCGGCAAAACCGCTCTGGCTGGCGAAACCGATCAGCCACGCCGGCGTATCGCCGGGCGGTTGATCGAGGCCTTTGCGCGCGTTCTTGATCTGCTTTTTCTTGCGCCGGCGATCCAGGTACAGCAGCCAGCCTGTGATGAAGAACAGCGGCATCAAGACGGCCGCGACAGTGACGATGATCCGTCCGACCAGACCGAAATAGCTGCCGACGTGCAGCGCGTAAATGCTGGTCAGCAATTGCGCCTTGAAGCTCTTGTCGGCGTAGCGGTCGACCCGTTTGACGACGCCGGTGGCCGGGTCGAGGGTGATCTGGTTCAGCGCGCGGTCATGGGGCGAGCTGTCGAGCAGGTAGAACACGGTCGCCGGTTGGCCGGCCACTGGCGGCATGCGGATGTTGTAGGCGGCGAGGCCTGGACCTGCGGAACTGTAGATGCTGACCCACATCGCGGCGTAATCGGCAGTCGGCGCCGGGCCTTCAGGGGCAGGGCCGCGTCCGCCGCGCACGCGTTCGTTTTGCGGCGCGTCGGAAAGCAATTTGGTCAGGCCCTTGTTGTACCACTCGTACGACCAGGACAGTCCGGTCAGTGCCAGCAGCAGGTAAACCAGCATGCACCAGGTGCCGAACACCGAGTGCAGATCCCAGTTGAAGCTGCGACCCTTTTTCTTCCAGTCGAGGGTCAACCACACGCGCCAGCTGTTCCACTGGCGCGGCCAGCGCAGGTACAGGCCGGACAGGCAGAAGAACAGCAGCATCAGGGTGCAGGCGCCGGTGATGTTGCGACCGGTATCGCCCATGGCGAGGAACCTGTGCAGTTGCAGCATCAGGCCGAAGAAGTCCTGGCCGGTGGCCTCGCCCTTGAACTCGGCGGTGTAGGGATCGAAGTAGCGCATCTCGCCCCGGCGCTCGCCTTTGGGCGGGGTGAACCAGACGCGTCCGGCGCTGCCGCTTTCGGTCTCGACCGAGAGCATCGAGACTTTCTTGCCCGAGGCTGCTTCGATCTGTGCCACCAGATCGGCGGGCGGCAGGACGCCGGCGACCTGTTTCTCGACCTGCAACACGGAGGGGTTGAGGGCTTTGAGAATTTCGTCCTGAAACGAATAGGCAGCGCCGGTGATGCCCATCAGGGCCAGCACCAGCCCGGCAGTGATGCCAAAAAACCAGTGCAACTGGAACAGGGTTTTCTTCAACACGTTGCTTGCCTTGTCCGTTCGGAGGTTGTGTTCACGGCGTGCATTATGCCGTGGCCTATCGAGAAACGTTCTTTATTACGCACAAAAGCCCCGCTCAAATGAATGAACGGGGCTCGGTACTTCCCTCTTCGATCAGAAGTGGAAGTTGGTGCTCAGCAATGCCGTACGGCCCGCCGCCTGGTTGGCGAAGTGAGTCGAGAAGGCCTTGTCGTAGTAGGTTTCGTTGGTCAGGTTCTGCACGTTCAGTTGCAGGTCGACGTTCTTGCTCAGCTTGTACGCCGCCATCGCGTCGTAGCGAACGTAGGAATCGACCATGGTGGTGTTGGCCACGCTGCCGAACACGTCATCCACGTAGAACGCACCGCCACCGAGGGTCAGCTTCGGCGTGACCTGGTAAGTGGTCCACAGGCTGGCGCTGTTTTTCGGCGTGTTAGGCAGCTCGTTGCCGTTGTTGGCCTTGTTGGCCGGCAGGTCGCCACCGTCAACCTGTTCGCTGTCCATGTAGGCATAACCGGCGAACACTTGCCACTTGTCGGTGATCTTGCCGCTGGCGGACAACTCGATACCTTGTACACGCGTCTTGCCGGCGTTTTCGTACGAGGTGGTATCAACCTGGACACGCGCGTTTTCTTTCTCGGTACGGAAGATGTCGGCGGTCAGCGACAGGCGATCGTTCAGCAGATCCCACTTGGTGCCGATTTCGTAGTTCTTGGTGGTTTCCGGCTCCATGTCGCTCTTGAGCAGGTTGCCATTGCGATCCGGGGTGCCGCCCAGCGGGTTGCCTTCCTGACCTTCACCCAGGGTGTTGCCCGGCGGTGTGGCGGAGGTGGCGTAGGACGCGTAGATGCTGCCGTTCTCTGCCGGCTTGTAGACGATGCCGAACTGACCGGTGACGAACTCGCTGGTGTCAGCACCCTTGGAGGTGGTGCGGCCAGCGTTGTTGTAAGTCTTGTAGCCGGTTTCGAAGTGGTCGTAACGCAGGCCCATGTTCACCAGCCATTGCTCGGACAGCTCCAGGGTGTCGAACACATACAGCGCGTAGGTATCGGACTGGGTGTCGGTGCCGGCGTAGTTGCGCGAGATCGCGCCGTTCCACGGATCGTTCGGGTTCGGGTTCGACAGCGAGGTGCAGTTGTAGCCGCTGGCGGCGCCGATCAGGCCCGGGTTGCAGTTGGTGGTCACGGCCGAGGTGCGCGGCGTGGTGTCGGTGTTGACGTTGTACGAGGATTTGCTGCTTTCCTCACGGGTGTATTCGACACCGGTGGAGAAGCTGTTCTTGAAACCGGCGACGTAGAAGTTGCCGAACAGATCGGTCTGGTTGGTGGTGGTCTCGGTGTTGCTCACGCGAGTGTTCGCACGACGCCAGACGCTGCCGTTGTTGACGTTGCCCTTGCTGTCGTCCGGCTGGGTCAGGATGTAATCCTGCATGCTGGTGCCGTGACGCAGGGTGTTCTTGATCGTCAGCGAGTCGCTCAGGTCATGTTCGATGGCGAAGGTCGCGGTGTCGGTGCGGCCCTTGCGGAAGTCGCGGTCCAGACCGTAGAAATTGCTGTGATCGCCGCCGGCGTACGGCTTGTCCGGGTTGGACTTGGTACGCGCCGCCGAGCCGCCGGCCGGAATGGTGTAAGGGATGCCCGAGTCCGGCGTGTCGTTGCTTTCGAGATGGTAGTAGTCGAGGTTGACGCGGGTGTCGGTGCCCAGGCCGAAGGCCAGGGACGGCGCGATGCCCCAACGGTCGTAGTCGACCTTGTCGCGACCGGCGACGTTGCTCTCGTGGCTCATCAGGTTCAGACGGCCGGCAGCGGTGTCGCTGAACTGGTAGTTGCCATCCATCGTGTAGCGCTGGGTCTGGTCGGAGCCCCAGGTGAAACCACCGTCGAACGAGTTGCCCAGGTGCGCTTTCTTGCTCACCAGGTTGATGCTGCCGCCCGCCGCGCCGCGACCGCCGATGGCGGAGTTCGGGCCCTTGCTGACTTCGATGTTTTCCACGGCGAAGATTTCGCGGCTCTGGGAGCCGGTGTCACGCACGCCGTCGAGGTAAGTGTCGCCCTGGGCGTCGAAACCACGGATGAACGGACGGTCGCCCTGCGGGTTACCGCCTTCACCGGCACCGAAAGTGATGCCCGGTACGGTGCGCAGTGCGTCCTGCATGTTCAGGGCGCCGGTGTCTTTGAGTACCTGTTGCGGAATGACGGTGACCGAGCGCGGCGTGTCGACCAGCGGCGCGGTGTACTTGGGCGAGGAGGCTTTCTCGACCTGGTAGGACGTCGAGTCCTGGGCTTCGCCGGTGATGGCGGTGGCGTCCAGGGCGATGGCATTGCCGGTGGCTTTACTGTCGGTTTTTTCGGCGGCGAACACCATGTGGCCTGCGGAGCCGGCGGTAATTGCCACGCCGATGGCGGAAGCGAGCAGACGCGGTGAACTGACCGGTAATTGTGCGGGTTGACGTGCCATTTTTATTCCCCTCCCCAAGGATTTGAGGCGGCGGAATATAGGGTAAACAGGTATTCGTATCAATTGCGAAACATTACTATTCGCGACAAATTTACATTCTTTACAATTTAACCTTACGGTTTTTGCCAGTTCATTCGTCCAGTGGGTTTTACACAGTCAATAAGAATCAATACCATTGGCATCCTTTTGCCATCTGGTGACATCGCCATGCTCCTGCACATTCCCGCGCTGTTCGAGAAAGACGAAGTGCAGCGCATCCGCGAGGCTCTGGAACAGGCCGACTGGGCCGATGGCAAGATCACCGCCGGCTATCAGTCGGCCAAGGCCAAGCACAATCTGCAACTCCCCGAGGGCCATCCGCTGGCCAAGGAAATCGGCGCGGCGATGCTTGAACGGCTGTGGAAAAATCCGCTGTTCATGTCCGCCGCTTTGCCGCACAAAGTATTTCCGCCGCTACTCAATTGCTACACGGCGGGCGGCAGTTTCGATTTCCACATCGACAACGCAGTGCGTCAGCCCAAGGGCAGCATCGAGCGCGTACGCACCGATCTGTCGGCCACGCTGTTCTTCAGTGAACCCGAGGACTACGACGGCGGCGAACTGGAAATCCAGGACACTTTCGGCACCCAACGGGTGAAACTGCCTGCCGGCGACATGGTGCTGTACCCCGGCACCAGCCTGCACAAGGTCAACGCGGTCACTCGCGGAGCGCGATATGCGTCGTTTTTCTGGACCCAGAGCCTGGTGCGTGAGGACAGCCAGCGGGCCTTGCTGTTCGAGATGGACGGTGCGATCCAGCAGCTCACGCAAGACATGCCCGATCACCCTTCGCTGATCCGCCTCACCGGCACTTACCACAACCTGCTGCGTCGCTGGGTCGAGGTGTAAGTGGCGGACTTTCGGTTACGTCGCGAAGAAGTCCTCGACGGCGCGCAACTGAGCGCCATGCTCGCCGAAAGCCCGGCCCGTGCCGCCCAAGCGATTCTGCTGGCGGCGGGAGATGGAGAGGTTGAGGCGCAGGCATTGCTGGGGCAGATTCTTCTGGACGGTCACGGGATTGCTCAGGATCAGCCGCTGGCCCTGCGCTGGTTTGAAATCGCCGCCGGACAAGGTCATTTAATGGCGCGCAACATGCTTGGGCGCTGCCATGAACAGGGTTGGGGTTGTACGGCAGATGCGACGATTGCCGCGCAGCACTATCGGATTGCGACGGATGCCGGGCTGGACTGGGCGATGTACAACCTCGCCAATCTGATGGCGACCGGGCGCGGGGTGGGTGTGGATCAACCGCAAGCTTTGGCGCTTTATCGTCGGGCCGCCGAGTTGGGACACGCCAAGTCGATGAACCTGCTCGGTCGCTATCTTGAAGAGGGCCGTCATTGTCGCGCGGACCCGGTCGCAGCCTTGGATTGGTATCGCCGCTCGGCGCAGAGCGGCGACTTCCGTGGCCAGTTCAGTTATGCCAGTGTTCTGGCCGAGCGCTCACAGATTAGCGAGGCGTTGAAATGGTACCGCCAGGCAATGAGCGGTGGGCATGCTGTGTTTCTCGATGTGGCTGCCAGGACCTTGGAAAGCGCATCACACCCTGCTATTCAAGCATTGGCTCAAGAGTACAAAGAGCGCGCAGAACGCATGGCGGTCTAGTCAAATAAAAGACTGTTTTAAGTTTTCGGGTTATGTGTCTGTTTGTTGGTATTCTTTATAAATAAATTGAAAGTTTGACGCGCTTCTTTAGGTTTATCTTTTGTGTTTAAGTTTGCTGGAAAGTTAAAAGCTTGCCTGCTTTAACTTTCTTGTTTGTCTAACTTAACTTAAAAAATGATTTAAGGAATGACCATGTCTTCTTACGCTTTATGGGGCGATGCCCTGAATAATGCCTCGCCTGAGCAAGTTCTGAAGATGGCGGCAGAGGCGCCCAAGTTACTCAGCGATCTATCGGTTTCCGCGGGTGACGATGTCGTGCGTGATCGCGGACTTCTGCTCACCAAAAAACAGATCATTGATTTGCGTAAATATGAAGCGGCCGGTCTGGCGCTTCCTCATACCCTCAAGGATGTCCAGGATTATCTGCGTTTCGGCGCGGGGCAGGACGGTGGCCCTGGTTTGAACCCGACTGATTTCCTCTCGACCTTTGTCAACACCCGCAATCATGCAAGACGTTGGTCGCCGTTGCGTGAACGCATCATGATGACCGGGCAAGGGCTGAAGAGTTTTGCCAGCAGCATGCTCAATTATGGCAAGGCGATACAGGAAGTCTTGAATGATGATGATTCAGTCGCCTTCCTCAAGGCAAACAAGATTAAAACACTCGCTCAGCTTAAAGCGCTGGAAATCGAACTGGGTGACAAGTTTCCGGATATTGAAGTTGACCCTGATACGGTCGCGACGTTGGGCTATTACCTGCAACGGATATTCGAGAGGATTAATAAAAACCTGAGCGATGTGCAGGGCATCAAGAATGATCTGGATATGTTTGGTTATGATCTGCGCGAGCATGTACTACCTAACATAAAACTTCGGGTCGGGCTGATTGACAGCAGTACGTTGGCAGCGGATATCAAAGCGTTGAAGAACACTATTGATGAGCGTGCTAAAGAAATTGATATCAAAAACACTGAGTACAAGGCGGCGGTTCAGGAGGCATTGAAGGCGGCATCCGGGATGAACATCGTGGGCCTGGCCATGGCGATCTACATGGGTGTAGGGGCCGAAAATATTCGTGCAGTACGCAACGAGTTGTACGCTGAACAGGAGCGGGATATCCAGATGCTGGCGAGCATGAACCAGACACTCGGTGCCCTGGCCCGCGTCAAGCATGACCTGCAAAGCCTGATGATCGTAGCGATTGATGCTGACATTGCCACGCAGAACCTGATGCATGTCTGGAAAAGCCTCTACCTGCACATCTCCAACTCGGTAGCGGCGATGGATCGAATCAACGACGCCTTGAGCCTGCGGATCTTCGGTACCGAATTCGAAGAAGTCGTGTTGCCATGGAAAGCCATCGAAACCGACTCGGACAAGCTTATCCAGGTCTTCAAAGAGGCCGATGAAGAATACGAGCGCAACTATTCGTTCAGCGCGCGCACCTTGCGTGTGGTCGGGCTCAACACGACAGTGAGCTATCCGCCTGTGGACGTTGCCACCCTGACATCCTCTATTGAACAGGTGCGTGAAGCCCGTACTCAGGCAGAAGTACTGAAAACCCGACTGGGTTATCTGCCGGATCTGTTTGACCGCTTCAAGCGGATCGTGATTGGCATGGGACAATGCCAAAGCCAATTGCAGGATTCGGCACAGTCGAGTCTGAATGATCTGCAAAACAGCCTGCGACGTCTGGCCCGCAACGAGAGGGACCGGTTAAAAGAAACCGATCCTGAGTTCATTGAAGAAATCGATGATGAGCGTAAGGACATTTTGCGTTCGATCTCCTCTGCCATGACCAGGCAGGCATCTTTGGTGGGAAGCGCCTTGCGCAACATTGATGCACGGTTTGATGTTCGCCTGACGCAGGCTTACATCGCTGATTTCCAGCGCGACGCGCTTGTGGCCAATGCTGAAATTGCCCAACTGGAAGGCAAGCTTGTAGCGCTTGCGGCTGAACGCAAGATCATCAATGACGGGGTCACTCTTCTGGAAAAAAGTGGCATCGAGAAACTCGGCAAGGATGTTGAACTGACCATCGCCAAGATTACCGAACTGGGCCTGGCTCCGCCGGAAATCAAATTGGTGATGGCGGCCATCGATCAACTGAAGCGAACCCTCATCGGCATCGGCGAATCTGTGCGCTTTCTGGACATGGTTCGCGAGAGCGACAAGCTGAAGCTGAAAGTCGATGGCGTGCAGGCTGATATCGAACGTGAGCGCTCGGTTATCCGTGATTCGCAAGGCAAGGTCGCATACCTGAAGGCCATTCATGTCATGGAAGACTGCCGCGCCGAATATGCCGCCACCTACCGTCCTGCCGTGATTGCTTTCGAGCAACTGCGCGATGCGATTGATGTCGAGCGGTCGGATGACTTTGATGCACTCAGTAACGCGTTGAAACAATATGCGCCACTGTTTATCGCGTTCGTTGATCCGCTGTCAGTACCGCAGCGCTGATTCTTCCGGCAGGCCGTGCTCTGCGTTTGTGGGTGATAGCAGAGTCCGGCGCAGGGTTGCCGATGGGTACGGTTCCATCGGCAATGTAAGTTCGATCAGACCAAGGAGAGGCTGATGCTTGAATATTTACTGGCAGAAAAAAACTTCGCTGCATTGAAGCAGTATGTGAAGTTTCTGCAGGATCTACCCCCTGCCTTACAGGAAATGACTGAGTTTAGTAAAAGCTTTGAACGACAAGGGCACACCATGCTGTCGCCACCGAATATTCAAAGCCTGAGGCAGGCGGCACAAACCAATGGAGCGTGTTGGCTGGCGATACAGCAAGCAACATCGCTGCTAGGCAGCAATTCCGCGCGGGTGTTACATGAGGTATTCGGTTTTATCGAAGAGTTTCAGGTCATTGTTTCAAATGCCGACAATCGCCGAGAGGCGATTAACACTATCGATCCACGGCAATTTTCATTGGTAAGGTCGCCTGTATGGGGCAATGCACCTGCAGCAAACATCATCGATGTGCTGCGGGAAATGGATCGACGACTGGAGCAATACCGCAGCACGGTGTTGAATTTCAAAAAACAGGTGAGCAGCCTGGCCGAATCGATCCACAGCATCTTCGTGCGTTTTATCGAGTGTCTGACGATGCCGATATGTTCCTGCGATAAACCCGTCGCCAAGATCGAAGTCTATTACGGCCTGGGCAAAATGGGATTACCCGGTACGACTTATGTGCCGGGCCGGGCGTATTCGCAAGAGGAGCGAGTCGCACTGTCCAAAGAGCACGTCGAGTTTCTGTTCAATCTGCGCCGACGCGCTGCCAGTGCGGCGAACAATCTCAGCGATTTCTGCTTTCGTATGACCTGGATGCTGGATGAAGCGCAACAGATGCTTAGAAGTCATTACCCGACGATGACGATGGCGCGGGCGAAATCTACCCTGCCGATGCTCAAGGGGCCGTTGAACGATGTGCAAGGCATGTCGGACCAACTGGTCAAAATGACCCGACTGTAAGGCATAAAAAAGCCCATGACAGGTCATGGGCTTTTCGCGTTACGGGTAATGTTTTTTACACGTAGAACGACTTCAGCGGCGGAAAGCCATTGAATTCTACGGCGCTGTAGCTGGTGGTGTACGCACCGGTCGACAGCCAGTACAGGCGATCACCGATCGCCAGGTTCAGCGGCAGGCCGTACTTGTAGTTTTCGTACATGATGTCGGCGCTGTCGCAGGTCGGGCCGGCGATCACGACTTCTTCCATCTCGCCTTTCTTCTCGGTCCAGATCGGGAACTTGATCGCTTCGTCCATGGTTTCGATCAGGCCGGAGAACTTGCCCACATCGGTATAAACCCAACGCTCGACGGCGGTGCGGGACTTGCGCGCGACCAGCACCACTTCACTGACCAGGATACCGGCGTTGGCGATCAGCGAACGGCCCGGCTCCAGAATGATTTCCGGCAGGTCATCACCGAAGTCTTCTTTCAGGAAGCGGATGATTTCTTCGGCGTAGGTTTCCAGGCTGTTGGTGCGGGTGATGTAGTTGGCCGGGAAGCCACCGCCCATGTTGATCAGCTTGAGGTGGATGCCGTCTTCTTCTTTCAGGCGTTCGAAGATCACTTTGACCTTGGCGATCGCGGCGTCCCAGACGCTGATGTCGCGCTGTTGCGAACCGACGTGGAACGAGATGCCGTACGGCACCAGGCCCAGGTCGCGGGCGAGGATCAGCAGATCCATGGCCATGTCGGTCTGGCAGCCGAATTTGCGCGACAGTGGCCAGTCGGCGGTGGTCGAGCCTTCAGTCAGGATGCGCACATAGACTTTGGCGCCCGGTGCAGCCTTGGCGATGTTGCGCAGGTCGGCTTCCGAGTCGGTGGCGAACAGACGCACGCCCTTCTCATAGAAGTAGCGAATGTCCTTGGACTTCTTGATGGTGTTGCCGTAGCTGATCTGGTCCGGGCTGACGCCACGGCTCAGCACTTTGTCCAGCTCATAGATCGAGGCGATGTCGAAGCTCGAGCCTTTCTCCTTGAGCAGGTCGATGATCTCGACGGCCGGGTTGGCCTTGACTGCGTAGTAGACCTTGGCGAATTCGAAACCGGCGCGCAGGTCATCGTAGGCCTGGGCGATCATCGCGGTGTCGATCACCACGAAAGGGGTTTCCTGTTTGTCGGCGAACGCCTTCATTTTCTGAAAGGTTTCGCGCGCGAAATAGTCTTCGACCTGGATCGACATACTTGGGAGCTCCTATGGGCAAACTCGTAAAAACAATGGGTGCAAATGAACGCCCTCCGTATCCCCACTTTGGTTCGCCTACTTCCCAAGGCATGTCGCCGAAAGCAAAAAGGCCATGGGTCGCTGCCCTTGGCCTTGCTGTCTCGTCGTCAGTACTTGAGCCGGATGGATCGTTTCCAGCATGGACGTTCGGCGCGAACTTTAGGGCGTGAGGGGCCTGAGATCAACTAAAAATGTCGCGTTTTTGCACGCTTCTGACGTACGTCGCGGATATCACTCTTTGTAGCCGACCGAGATGACGGTCAGATGTTCCGCAATAATTTTCAGGTGTTAAAAATACCTGCACGTTCGACGCTGATGCGAGCCAAGTCTCAGATAAGTGCGTTCACTTCAACATCGACGACGTTGGCGGCGAGAAGGGGATATGAGGGGGAATTTGCTGGTTAAGGCTGACATTCGCGGACGGGGTCAGCCTTCTCATGTGTTGATATTTCTTGCCGGCTCTTCGTTGGCAAAAACATCACGGCTTTCAGGTTCCGGTAGTCGAAAAAAAAGGGCTGTCGAACAGCCCTTTTGCTTTTGATCAGGCCACCGCTTCGGCTGGCGACACGATATTGGTCTTCATGCCGCGTGATCGACCCGAACTCAGGTACGCCGCAATCGACTCCTGGGTGACTTCGCCAAGGAATACCCGCTCGGCATCCATCACCGGCAGCCATGAGCGATTGAACTCGTACATGCGCGACAGCAGGATGCGCAAATGCTCGTCGTATGCCGCCGTGGCGTTGAATTCGCGCAGGAACTGCGCACAGGTGCCGGTCTGACGATGCAGATCTCGACGGCGCACATAACCCAGTGCCTTGTTCTCAGCGTCAGTGACGACGACATAGCGACGGTCATGTTCGTCCATCAACTCCAGCGCATCGGCCACCGGGGTTTCCGGGCTGACTGACGGCGCGTTGTCTGCTGCGTCTTCGGCTTTCACCAGCAGCAGGCGTTTGAGGGTGCTGTCCTGGCCAACGAAGTTGCTGACAAAGTCATCCGCCGGATGGGCGAGCAAGGTGTCCGGGTGGTCGATCTGCAACAGTTTGCCGGCGCGGAAGATCGCGATCTTGTCGCCGAGCTTGATCGCTTCGTCGATGTCGTGGCTGACCATGATCACGGTCTTGTTCAGCGCGCGCTGCATCTCGAAGAATTCGTTCTGGATCATCTCGCGGTTGATCGGGTCGACTGCGCCGAACGGTTCGTCCATCAGCAACAGCGGCGCATCCGCCGCCAGCGCACGGATCACGCCGATCCGTTGCTGCTGACCGCCGGACAGTTCACGCGGGTAACGATGCAGATATTGCTTGGGCTCAAGCTTGATCATGCTCATCAGTTCGCGGGCGCGGTCGTGGCATTTCTGTTTGTCCCAGCCGAGCAGTTTCGGCACCACCACGATGTTCTCCTCGATGGTCATGTTCGGGAACAGACCGATCTGCTGGATCACGTAGCCGATGTTGCGGCGCAGGGTCACTTCGTCGAGGTCGGTGGTGTCTTCGCCGTTGATCAGGATCTTGCCCGAGGTCGGCTTGATCAGGCGGTTGATCATTTTCAGCGTGGTGCTTTTGCCGCAGCCCGATGGCCCGAGGAACACACAGATTTCGCCTTCATTGACGGTCAGGCTTACCGAATCCACGGCTTTCACATCTTTGCCGTTGCTTTGGAAGGTCTTGCTGAGGTTTTGAAGTTCGATCATTTGAGGAGTCCTTTTGGAGTCAGCGAACGTTGCAGCCACTGCAAAATGAGGTCGGCGAAGATCGCCAGAAGACTGACCAGCAGCGCGCCGACGATGAGCATCGACATGTCACTGCGGCTGATGGAGGCGAGGATCAGCACGCCGAGACCGCCGGCGCCGATGGTCGCGGCGATGGTCATCACGCCGATGTTCATCACCACGGCGGTGCGCACGCCGGCGAGGATCACCGGCACGGCGATCGGCAACTCGACCATGCGCAGACGCTGGCCGAAGGTCATGCCGATGCCGCGTGCGGCTTCGCGGATGCCCGGTTCGACGCCGGTCAGGGCGAGGTAGGTGTTGCGCATGATCGGCAGCAGTGAATAAAGGAACACGGCGGTGATCGCCGGCATCGGGCCGAGGCCCTGGCCGAATTTCGAGTAGAACGGCAGCAACAGGCCGAACAGCGCAATCGACGGCACGGTCAGCAGCACTGTGGCGCTGGCCTGCAAGGGGCCGGCGAGGCTCGGGAAGCGCGTCATCAAAATGCCCAGTGGCACGCCGATGAAAATCGCCAGGCTGACGGCGATGCCGACCAGCGTGATGTGCTGCCAGGTCAGGTGCATCACCTGCTGCCAGTCGAGGTGGGAAAAGGCGTTCAAAAATTCCATGACTTTTCCTCCTTTAGTTCAGTGGATGCTGGCGCAGGAAATCGGCAGCGACTTTCGACGGGCTCTCGTGATCGACGTCGACCCGCGCGTTGAGCTGGCGCATGGTTTCGTCGTCGAACAGCTCGGCCAGCGGCTTGAGTTGCTCGGCGAGTTTCGGGTGCGCGTCGAGGTAGGCCTGACGCACCACGGGCGCTGCGGTGTAATCCGGGAAGTAATGCTTGTCGTCTTCCAAAAGCTTCAGGCCGAAAGCATTGAGGCGGCCGTCGGTGGTGTAGACCAGACCGGCGAACACCTGGCCGTTACGCAGCGCGGTGTAGACCAGGCCCGCGTCCATCTGCCGGATGTTCTTGCGGGTCAGGTTCATGTCGTAGAGCTTGACCATGCCGTCCAGACCGTCCGAACGGTTGGCGAACTCGGTGTCCAGCGCCACCAGATGATTGGTTTTGGCTTCAGCCTTCAACACGTCGTTCAACTGGCTGATGGTGTGGATCTGCGGATATTCCTCAGCCACTTTTTTCGGCAGGGCCAGGGCGTAGGTGTTGCTGAATTTCGACGGTGTCAGCCAGACCAGGCCTTTTTTCGCGTCGAGTTCTTTCACCCGGGCGTAGGACTGTGCGCTGTCGAGTTTTTCGGTGACATGGTTGTAGGCCACCAGCGACACGCCGGTGTATTCCCAGAGCATGTCCAGTTGTCCGGTTTCGTGGGCGCTGCGGGCCAGGTTGCTGCCCAGACCGCCGGTGATCTGCGCGTCGTAGCCTTTGCTGCGCAGGTATTGCGCGGTGATTTCCGCGAGCAGGGTCTGCTCGGTGAATACCCGGGCGCCGAGGCGAATCACCGGTTTGTCGGCGGCTTGGGCGATACCTGCGAAGAGCAGCACGCAGCCCAGAATCAAACTAAGTCTTTTCATAAATATTCCTTCGCAAAGCCTCAAGACGGGCGCAAACCGCGTTCCAGCCAGAGACGGCTGGCGAGGGTCACCACACCATCGAGCAGCAGGGCCAGCAGTGCGGTGCACGCGGCGCCGAGCAGCAGTTGCGGCTGATTGTTCAGGGCGATGCCGGGAAAGATCAGGCTGCCGAGGCTGTTGGCGCCGATCAGGAAGGCCAGCGGCGCCGTACCGACGTTGATCGCCAGCGCCACCCGCACACCGCCGACGATGATCGGCACGGCGTTGGGCAGCTCGACTTTCCACAGCACTTGACGCGGGGTCATGCCGATGCCGACGGCGGCTTCTTTCAGTGAGCCCTGGACGTTTTTCAGGCCTTCATAGGTGTTGCGCACAATCGGCAACAGCGAGGCGAGGAACAGAGCGAAGATCGCCGGACCGCTGCCGATGCCGAGAATCCCCAGGGCAATCGCGAGCACGGCCAGCGGCGGTACGGTGTTGCCGATGTTGAAGATCTGCATGAAGCGTTCGGCGCGGCCGACCATGTGCGGGCGGCTCAGGAAGATGCCGGCGGGAATGCCCACGACCAGGGCGGCCAGCATTGAAGCGAGGACGAGAATCAGATGAGCTTGCAGGTAAAACAACAAATCGTCGCGGTAGTGTTCGATCGTGTTGATGCCGATCCAGTGGACCAGCAGGGCCAGGAGCGCGATCACCACCGCACCTCCCATCAGCCCTTTGCCATAGCGGATAGCCACAGGCGGACTCCTTTTTTTAGTCGGCGAACGCAGTCCCGTGTGGCATGCCAAGCCTTGGCTGCCGGGAGAGTCGTTCGCGAGAAGCAGCTTTTTTTCAGCCCGGCAAAAGCGGTCTGAAAGCCAGCCATGAGCGCAGCCTCGTCAGGCTAACTTGCTGATTTTTCAGCCCCTGACGAAATGTCGTTACAGGGGATGGACGTCTCCGTGCTTTAAAAGGTTCCCATCCGAGGCAGCATTTGGCCACCCTTAATGTGCTCAACGGTTCGGTTATTGAATCGAGTTGGGCTATAATCGCCGCCCTTTTTTGAATCACCGCCAGGCGATTTCCCATGACCAGACAGGCCGCCGAAGTCGCGAAACGCCGCACTTTCGCCATTATTTCCCACCCCGATGCCGGTAAAACCACCATCACCGAAAAGCTCTTGCTGATGGGCAAGGCGATTGCCGTGGCCGGTACGGTGAAATCCCGTAAATCCGACCGCCACGCGACATCCGACTGGATGGAGATGGAAAAGCAGCGGGGCATCTCGATCACCACGTCGGTCATGCAGTTCCCGTATCGCGAACACATGATCAACCTGCTCGACACCCCGGGCCACGAAGACTTCTCCGAAGACACCTACCGCACCCTGACCGCGGTGGACTCGGCCCTGATGGTTCTCGACGGCGGTAAAGGTGTAGAGCCACGTACGATTGCCCTGATGGACGTCTGCCGTCTGCGTGACACGCCGATCGTCAGCTTCATCAACAAACTCGACCGCGACATCCGCGACCCGATCGAACTGCTCGACGAGATCGAAGCCGTCCTGAAGATCAAGGCTGCGCCGATCACCTGGCCGATCGGTTGCTACCGCGACTTCAAGGGCGTTTACCACCTGGCCGACGACTACATCATTGTCTACACCGCCGGTCACGGTCATGAACGCACCGAAACCAAGATCATCGAGAAGCTCGATTCCGACGAAGCCCGCGCACACCTGGGCGACGAGTACGAGCGTTTCCTCGAACAGCTGGAACTGGTGCAGGGCGCCTGCCACGAGTTCAATCAGCAGGAATTCCTCGACGGCCAACTGACCCCGGTGTTCTTCGGTACCGCACTGGGTAACTTCGGGGTCGATCACGTGCTCGACGCCGTGGTCGACTGGGCCCCGCGTCCACTGCCACGCGTGGCCAACGAGCGCACCGTGGAGCCGGTGGAAGAGAAGTTCTCGGGCTTCATCTTCAAGATCCAGGCGAACATGGACCCGAAACACCGCGACCGCATCGCCTTCATGCGTATCTGCTCCGGCAAGTACGAGAAAGGCATGAAGATGCGCCACGTGCGTACCGGCAAGGACGTGCGCATCGGCGACGCCCTGACGTTTTTCTCCTCCGAGCGTGAACAGCTGGAAGAAGCGTACGCCGGCGACATCATCGGTCTGCACAACCACGGCACGATCCAGATCGGCGACACCTTCAGCGAAGGCGAAACCCTGGGCTTCACCGGTATTCCGCACTTCGCCCCGGAACTGTTCCGCCGCGTACGCCTGCGCGACCCGCTGAAATCCAAGCAACTGCGCCAGGGCCTGCAACAGCTCGCCGAAGAAGGCGCGACCCAGGTGTTCTTCCCGGAGCGCAGCAACGACATCATCCTCGGCGCCGTCGGTGTGCTGCAGTTCGATGTGGTCGCCAGCCGCCTGAAAGAGGAATACAAGGTCGAGTGCTCCTACGAGCCTATCACCGTGTACTCCGCGCGCTGGATCGAATGCAGCGACAAGAAGAAGCTCGAGGAATTCTCCAACAAGGCCGTGGAAAACCTGGCACTGGACGGCGGCGGTCACCTGACCTACCTCGCGCCGACCCGGGTCAACCTGGCCCTGATGGAAGAACGCTGGCCGGACGTGAAATTCCGTGCGACGCGCGAGCATCACTAAGCGCTGAGTTACTCCATCCAAAGCCCCCGATGCGCAAGCCTCGGGGGCTTTTTGTTGGCTGCAGAATCATTTGCTCATCAAGTATTGGAGAGAATCGACCTCGCTTAGCCGATCCGGTTATGAACGTTATTCGAAAGTGGTCTGTCCAGGCACGGCATTTCCGGGCATGGGTTAGCGTCCTATCTGGTGAACCCGGCGGATCGGAACTAGATTTCAATCAGCGTCAGGTCAGCATGAATTTCTCACCTGGAACAGGATGGACTCGACCATGAAAAACAGGTTGCTACGGGTTTTGCTGCTGTTGAAAGTGATGGTGATGCTGTCCCTCGGCACCGCGACGGCCTGGGCCGAGTGCGAGGATCACGATACCCAGGCATCAAGCGGGCAGGTGGGGCACAGCGCTTTGATGCTGGCCAAGTCCGAGTCCGAGCCCGGCGATCAGGGCCAGGGCGGCAGCGCCGACGATGACGATCCGACCACCGATGAACCGGACAGTGATGATCCGGATGAAGGTGACAGCCAGACGTAGTGTGCAGGTAGTGCACATCTTTTGCTGAACCGGACTTCACGGCGGGTTGAGAAAAGGCGAAGCGTGGAGCTTCGCCTTTTTATTTTCTCGACGTGCTCAGCGTGGCTGGATTATGAGCGTTTCGGCTTTCTCGATCACTTCTTCGATGCCGCCGACCTTGTTGAACGCTTGTTCTGGCAGGTGGTCGTATTTACCGTTGAGAATGCCTTTGAAGCCAGCAATGGTGTTTTTCACACTCACGACCACGGTAAGTTCATCAATCGAGTAGAGCGGCTGCGACAGGAAGCCCCTGATCTTAAGCGCACGGCTAACCATCAGCTGGTCTTCAGCCGACGGTTCGTCCATACCCAGTACTGCAATGATGTCTTTGTATTGACTCAGCAAGTTCCGAACGTCAGTAGCGGTATTGTAGTGGTCCAAGCCGATCACGTCCGGGTCCAGCAGGTTCGAACCCGAATCCAGAGGGTCTACCGCCGGGTAGATACCCAGTTCAGAGAGGCTACGGGACAGAACGACGCGAGCGTCCAGGTGAGCGAAGGTGGTCGACTCTTGGTCGGTCAACTCGTCCACTGGCGTATTGATGGCTTGTACAGAAGTTATCGATCCCGCCCTTACTTGCATGCTGCGCATGGCTTCTTCAAGGTGCGGCCGGTAACGCACTGCCGAAGTTGTACGGCGGAGCAGTTCGGCGACATCGATCTCGGCCTGGAGAATTCCGAAGGAGCGTTCGATTACCAGCAGAACGTCGTGACCTAGGTTACGTAAATTTTTGGCCACCGTAACTGCGGTCTTTACTGCATTTAAGTGGGCTTCCTGTGAGGCGTTCTCTTCAGTCCGAACCACGCACAGATTGGGTGAAACCATGCTTTCACCATCAGCAGGATCCTCCGGCACGTACACTGCTACCGCCCCCGATTTTTCAACGTTATTGATCAGTGCTTGTATCAATAGCGTTTCTCCAAGCCCGGCCCCCCCGAATACACCGATGTTACCGCCCTTGGGGAAAGGGCAGAGCAGATCGATGGCCTTGACGCCGGTTTCCAGTATTTGCCTGTCGTTCGACTTGTCTTCGGATGTCGCTGCGATCGGTCCCTTTTCATCCAGCGGTTCACATTTTGCGTTAATCACCCGGCCGAGAACTTCAATGCCGTGTTTCGATTCTTGTTCATCGTTCATCGCCTGATACTCCAGATCCAACAATAGAAAGATTGAAAGCCGCGTCACGTGTCCTGAGTACGTGAAACCATAAGCCTGCCTCTCTCTATTGAGCACCTGTCATAAATGACAGGTGTTTAGACCATTGTGCGATAGCCCCGGATTTTTCGGTGATAGCGCCGAATATCCAACGGCATTGCGTCAGCACGATGCAAACGCCGGACAAAAGAAAACCCCTTCTGCCCCAATTGATGCGCAATCGGGGCAGAAGGGGTTTGGTCAACACTTCAATTCAGAGAACAACCCGATTCTGGCGGGAGCGAGCAAGCGCGCACCCGCCAGAATTCTGTATCGGTCTCCAAATCTGCTTAGGCCGCGCCGTCGAGGAACTGCTCGGCGTAGTGGCACGCAACCTGACGCGTGTCGAGCTGGCGCAGGGCCGGCTCCTCGCTGCTGCAACGCGCGGTGGCGTATGGGCAGCGCTTGTGGAACGCGCAGCCAGGTGGCGGGTTCAGCGGGTTGGGCAGCTCGCCGACGATCTTGATTTTCGGCTTGTCCGGATCCGGGTGGATGGTCGGGGTCGCGGACAGCAGCGCCTGGGTGTACGGGTGCAGAGGACGGGCATAGATGTCGTGCTTCGGACCGATTTCCACCGGGCGACCGAGGTACATCACCATCACGTCATCAGCCACGTGCTGCACCACCGCCAGGTTGTGCGAGATGAACACGTAACCGGTGTTGAACTCCTGCTGCATGTCCATGAACAGGTTCAGCACCTGCGCCTGGATCGACACGTCCAGCGCCGAGGTCGGTTCGTCCGCCACCAGCACTTTCGGTTGCAGCATCATGGCGCGAGCCAGCGCGATACGCTGACGCTGACCGCCGGAGAACATGTGCGGATAACGCTGGTAGTGCTCGGGACGCAAGCCGACCTGCTTCATCATCGCCTGGACTTTCTCGCGACGCTCGGCAGCCGACAGGTTGGTGTTGATCAGCAGCGGCTCGGCCAGTTGATCACCGATTTTCTGCCGTGGGTTCAACGACGCGTACGGGCTCTGGAACACCATCTGCACGTCTTTGCGCAGTTGCTTGCGCTGAGCCTTGTCGGCGCCGGCCACTTCCTGCCCGGCGATTTTCAGCGAGCCGGACGACGGCTCCTCGATCAGGGTCAGGGCGCGGGCGAGGGTGGATTTGCCGCAGCCGGATTCACCGACGACGGCGAGGGTCTTGCCGGCTTCCAGCTCAAACGACACGCCGTTGAGGGCGCGCACGGTGGCATGGCCCTTGAACAGGCCACGGGAGACTTCGTAGTGACGGGTCAGGTCGCGGGCGGTAAGTACGACGGCCATTACGCCACCTCCTGGTTCAACGGATAGAAGCAGCGGGCGAGGCTGTGGCTTTTCGGGTCAAGGGTCGGACGCTGCGCGCGGCAGCTGTCCTGCACGTACGGGCAGCGCGGCGACAGCAGGCAGCCTTGCGGGCGGTCGTAACGGCCGGGAACGATGCCCGGCAGAGTCGCCAGACGCTCGGCACCCTGACTGTGTTCCGGAATCGCCTTGAGCAGCGCTTCGCTGTACGGGTGCGCCGGGATGTCGAACAGTTGCGGCACCTGACCGACTTCAACGGCTTGACCGGCGTACATCACACAGACGCGCTGGGCGGTTTCGGCCACCACGGCGAGGTCGTGGGTGATCAGCACCAGGCCCATGTTCTGCTCTTTCTGCAATGCCAGCAGCAGGTCCATGATCTGCGCCTGAATCGTCACGTCGAGTGCGGTGGTCGGCTCGTCGGCGATCAGCAGTTTCGGTTCGCCGGCAATCGCCATGGCAATTGCCACACGCTGGCTCATGCCGCCGGACAGTTGGTGCGGGTAGGCGTCCATACGGCTCGCGGCGCCCGGGATTTCGACTTTTTCCAGCAGTTCGATCGCACGTTTGCGCGCTTGCTTGCCGGACATTTTCAGGTGCAGGCGCAGCACTTCTTCGATCTGGAAACCGACGGTGTAGCTCGGGTTCAGCGCCGTCATCGGGTCCTGGAACACCATCGCCAGGTCTTTGCCGACGATCTGCCGACGCTGGCGGTTGTTCAGCTTGAGCATGTTCTTGCCGTCGAAGCTCAGGGCGTCGGCGGTGACGATCCCCGGGTGCTCGATCAGGCCCATCAGCGCCATCATGGTCACGGACTTGCCGGAACCCGACTCGCCCACGATTGCCAGGACTTCGCCCTTGTCGACTTTCAGGTCGAGGCCGTCGACGACCGGGGTGGCGTTCTTGTCGCCGAAGCGAACGTTGAGATTCTTGATTTCTAACAGTGACATGGGAATCTCCTCAGGCGGCGTTCTTGAGTTTCGGGTCCAGCGCATCGCGCAGGCCGTCGCCCATCAAGTTGATTGCCAGCACGCTGAGCAAAATGGTCAAACCAGGCAGACTCACCACCCACCAGGCGCGTTCGATGTAGTCGCGGGCCGAAGCCAGCATGGTGCCCCACTCAGGGGTTGGCGGCTGGACGCCGAGGCCGAGGAAGCCCAGGGCGGCGGCATCGAGGATCGCCGAGGAGAAGCTCAAAGTCGCCTGAACGATCAGCGGTGCCATGCAGTTCGGCAGCACGGTGATGAACATCAGACGTGGCAGACCGGCACCGGCCAGGCGCGCGGCGGTCACGTAGTCGCGGTTCAGTTCACCCATCACGGCGGCACGGGTCAGACGCACGTAGGACGGCAAGGACACCACGGCAATCGCGATCACGGTGTTGATCAGGCCTGGGCCGAGGATGGCGACGATCGCCACGGCCAGCAGCAGCGATGGCAGGGCCAGCATGATGTCCATCAGACGCATGATGGTCGGGCCGACCACTTTCGGGAAGAAACCGGCGAACAGGCCCAGCAGGATCCCCGGGATCAGCGACATCACCACCGACGACAAACCGATCAGCAGCGACAGGCGCGAACCCTGGATCAGGCGCGACAGCAGGTCGCGACCCAGTTCATCGGTGCCGAGCAGGAATTGCATTTGCCCGCCTTCGAGCCACGCCGGCGGCGTCAGCAGGAAGTCGCGGTATTGCTCGCTCGGGTTATGCGGGGCGACCCACGGCGCGAAGATCGCGCAGAAAATCACCAGCAGCATGAACAGCAGGCCGGCAACGGCGCCCTTGTTCTTGGCGAAGGCCTGCCAGAACTCTTTGTACGGTGACGGGTACAGCAGACTTTGATCCACGGCGGTGGCGGCGGTGACTACTGAGGAAGTTGGAGTGCTCATGGGTATTGACCTCAGCGCTGATGACGGATGCGTGGGTTGGCAAAGCCGTAGAGGATGTCCACCACGAAGTTGACCAGAATCACCAGGCAGGCGATTAACAGGATGCCGTTTTGCACAACCGGGTAGTCCCGGGCGCCGATGGCTTCGATCAGCCATTTACCGATGCCGGGCCAGGAGAAGATGGTTTCGGTCAGGACCGCACCGGCCAGCAGGGTACCGACTTGCAGGCCGACCACGGTCAGTACCGGAATCAGCGCGTTGCGCAGGCCGTGCACGAACACTACGCGCGACGGCGACAGGCCTTTGGCCTTGGCGGTACGGATGTAGTCTTCACGCAATACTTCGAGCATCGAGGAACGGGTCATCCGCGCGATCACCGCCAGCGGAATGGTGCCCAGCACGATGGCCGGCAGGATCAGGTGGTGCAGGGCATCGAGGAAGGCGCCCATGTCATCGGCCAGCAGGGTGTCGATCAGCATGAAACCGGTGCGTGGCTCGATGTCGTAAAGCAGGTCGATCCGTCCGGACACCGGGGTCCAGCCCAGGCTTACCGAGAAGAACATGATGAGGATCAGGCCCCACCAGAAAATCGGCATCGAGTAACCCGCGAGGGAGATGCCCATCACCCCGTGGTCGAACAGGGATCCTCGCTTAAGGGCCGCGATCACCCCGGCCAGAAGGCCCAGGATGCCGGCGAACAGCAGGGCGGCCATGGACAGTTCCAGGGTCGCCGGGAAGAGGGAGGTGAACTCGGTCCATACGCTCTCACGGGTGCGCAGGGATTCACCGAGGTCGCCGTGGGCCAGTTTGCCAATGTAGTCCAGATACTGGGCATACAACGGTTTGTTCAGACCGAGGCGTTCCATTGCCTGAGCGTGCATTTCGGGGTCGACCCGACGTTCGCCCATCATCACTTCCACGGGGTCGCCGGGAATCATGCGAATCAACGCGAAAGTCAGCAAGGTGATGCCGAAAAACGTGGGGATCAATAACCCCAGTCGGCGGGCAATAAAACTAAACATCGTGTGTGGTACCTCATCAGCCGGTTAGGCGTGCCCGGTTTCCCTGGGGTCAGGGAAACCGGGAGTTTTCTTATCTACTTCACCTGGGTGGTGGCGAAGTTATTGGTTGTCAGAGGGCTGATGTGATAACCCTCTACGTTGTTGCGCATTGCGGTGAACATGCGGGTGTGGGCCATGCTGATCCACGGTTGGTCCTGATTGAACAGCACTTGAGCCTGTTCATACAGCCTGGCGCGTTCGGCCGGGTCTACTTTAGCCCGTGCTTCGTCGAGCAGGGCCTGGAATTTCTCGTTGCACCAGCGCGCGTAGTTTTCGCCGTTCTTGGCGGCTTCGCAACTGAGCATAGGCGTCAGGAAGTTATCCGGGTCGCCGTTGTCGCCCGCCCATCCGGCCGAGACCATGTCGTGCTCGCCGGCCTTGGCGCGTTTGAGCATCTCGCCCCATTCCATCACGCGGATGTCGATCTTGATCCCGACTTTCGCCAGGTCGGCCTGCATCATCTGCGCGCCGAGCATCGGGTTCGGGTTGGTCGGGCCGCCGCCGTTGCGGGTGAACAGGGTGAACGTGGTGCCTTCCGGTACACCGGCTTCCTTGAGCAGGGCACGAGCCTTGTCGAGGTCACGTGGCGGGTTTTTCAGCTCGTGGTTGTAGCCCAGCAGGGTCGGCGGGTACGGGTTGACCGCCACGCTGGCGTTGCCTTTGCCGAACAGGGCGTTGACGTAGGCTTCCTTGTCGAAGGCGATGTCGATCGCTTTGCGCACCCGCACGTCGCTGATGTACTTGTGCTGGGTGTTCATGGCGACGTAGGAGACGGTCATCGCATCCAGTTCGTCGACTTTCAGGTTGCTGTCTTTCTTGATGCTCGGGATGTCATCCGGTTTCGGGTACAGCGCGATCTGGCACTCGTTGGCCTTGAGTTTCTGCAAGCGCACGTTGTTGTCGGTGGCGATCGCCAGGATCAGCGCGTCAGCCGGCGGCTTGCCACGGAAATAGTCCGGGTTGGCCTTGAAGCGTACCTGGGCGTCTTTGTTATAGCGCTGGAAGATGAACGGCCCGGTGCCGACCGGCTTGTTGTTCAGATCGCCGGTCTTGTTGGCCTTGAGCAACTGGTCGGCGTATTCGGCCGGGTAGATCGAGGAGAACGCCATGGCGATGTCGGCCAGGAACGGCGCTTCGCGGCGGGTCAGGGTGAACTTGACGGTGTTGTCGTCGACTTTCTCGACGCTTTTGAGCAGTTCCTTGAAGCCCATGCTTTCAAAGTACGGGAAGCCCACGCTCGACAGCTTGTGCCACGGGTGATTCGGGTCCAGCTGACGCTGGAAACTCCAGACCACGTCGTCGGCGTTCATGTCGCGGGTCGGCTTGAAATATTCGGTGGTGTGAAACTTGACGCCTTTGCGCAGGTGGAACGTGTAGGTCAGGCCGTCTTCGCTGATGTCCCAGGACTCGGCCAGCGCCGGAATCACTTCGGTGGTGCCGGGCTTGAAGTCCGCCAGACGGTTGAAGATGGTTTCGGCCACCGCGTCGGCAGTGACTGCAGTCGTGTACTGGACCATATCGAAGCCTTCCGGACTGGCTTCGGTGCAGACCACCAAGGGTTTGGCCGAGACGCCGACAGCGACACTCAGCAACGCAGCCGCGATGGCCGCACGTAGGGGAAGCATTTTCATCAAGAACCCTCTGCAATCGGTTGAAGACAAAAAGCCGAACGGCCGACTCGTCACTGAGTCAGCCGTCGGCTGGCGTTTTTACAGGATGTTGAACGGAACGGTGGTCACCAGACGGAACTCGTTGATGCTGCCGTCAGCCTGGTTTTCGCTGGCGCGGTGCGCGGTGTAGGTCGCACGAACGGTAGTAGCTTTCAGAGGACCGCTCTGTACGGCATAAGAGGCGCCGATGCCGTATTCATAGTGGTGCTCGCCGTCCATCGACTGCACGCCGTCGTAGCCGCCACCCT
Source organism: Pseudomonas sp. V88_4 (assembly GCF_029967985.1). Taxonomy (NCBI): domain Bacteria; kingdom Pseudomonadati; phylum Pseudomonadota; class Gammaproteobacteria; order Pseudomonadales; family Pseudomonadaceae; genus Pseudomonas; species Pseudomonas sp. V88_4. The sequence goes on along the minus strand of NZ_JASCAF010000043.1, from coordinate 259,531 downwards.
TGTAGTGAGTGCCGTCGATGCCCCAGCCGCGGGCCTGGTAGATGTTGAACTTCAGGCCTGGCACGCCGTATTCGGCCATGTTCAGACCGTAGGCCACCTGGAAGGATTTCTCGTTCGGGCCGTTGAAGTCCGACAGCAGGGAGTTGGCCAGGTAGATGCCGTTGGTTTCGTGCAGGTAGTCGAAGTACTCGTTACCGTTCACTTCCTGGTAGGAGAAGGTCAGGGTATGCGCCTGGTGGGTCAGACCGAACGACAGGGAGTAGGTGTCGTTGTCGATTTCACCGAGTTTTTTCTTACCTTCGTCCACGGTCTTGTAGTAGTTCAGACCGGTGGTCAGAGCCAGAACCGAGCTGTCCCCCAGCACGTGGGTGGCGCCGAAGTAGTACTGGTTCCACAGGTCTTCGGCCTGGGTGCCCCACAGGCTGGTGGTCAGGCTGGCGAACGGCTGATACGAGATGCCGCCGGTGTGAACGTGGTCGGCTTCGGCATCGATCGCACCGTATTCGGAGCGGAATTTGCTCAGGCTTTCTTCGGTTCGCGGCGAAACGCGGTCGAACGAGGCAAGGTCGAAGGACAGGTTTTTCAGCTCTTCGCTGTGGATCGCGATACCTTCGAAGCTCGATGGCAGCGGACGGTTGCCGATCACATCAACCTGCGGGCTGCTGAAGTTCATGCGGCCGGCGGTCAGGGTGGTGTTGGAGATACGCGCCTTTACGTTGGCCAGGCCGACTTTGCTCCACTGGCCCTGGGCTTCGCCGCCTTCACGGGTCAGGGTACGGTTGTTGCCCGCGCCTGGACGGGTGCCTGGTGCGCCACCGTTGTTGGACGCCAGGTTTTCGCGGTCACGCTCCAGCGCGATGGCGTTGTACGCCGCCACTTCGGTGCTGAAACCGACGGTGCCTTCGGTGAAGCCCGAGTTGTACTTGACGATGGTGCCCTGCACCCAGTTGATACGGCGGTCGGTCGGAGTGGCCACGCCATCCTTGCGATAGGTGAACTTGCCGCCGCGTTTCAGTTGTTCGTTGGCGTACCAGTTACGGGTCGAGCCGCTGATCGACTGACCTTCGAGGAAGCCGGTGGCTTCAGCCTGGGCGCTCTTCTCGTTGACGGTCACCGGAGTGAACGCCTGGCTTTGGGTTTCCGCGTAAGCCGTGGCGGTGATGCTGCTGATGGCCAAGGCCAGTATCGCGGTATTGCTCAGTTTCATGGGTGAAGCTCCTTTACTTTCTTTTTATGCCGGCTTTTTTGGGTTGGCCGGTTATTGGTTTAGAACTCATTCACACATCGCAAACGTTTGCAAAAGGCCTGATTGGCGAATTTCGGCAAAGCGCTTGCGTGAGGGGGTAGACGGCCCCCTCAGCATTGCGGCTAATCGGTTGTTTGTTTAATCGATGCTCACACCCGAAAACACGTTGCGACCGAACGGGCTCACTTTGAACCCTTCGACTTTGGCGCTCAGTGGCTGGTTAACCGTCGAGTGAGCGACAGGCGTGATCGGCACTTGCTGCTTGAGCAGTTGCTGGGCCTGTTTGTAGAGCACGGTGCGCTGGTCACGGTCGGTGACAACCTTGGCCTGCTTGATCAGCTTGTCGTACGCCGGATCGCACCACATGGAGTAGTTGTTGCCGCCGATGGCGTCACAGCTGTACAGCGTGCCGAGCCAGTTGTCCGGATCCCCGTTGTCTCCGGTCCAGCCGATCAGGCTGATGTCGTGCTCGCCATTCTTGGTGCGCTTGATGTACTCGCCCCATTCGTAGCTGACGATCTTCACTTTCAGACCGATCTTCGCCCAGTCCGCCTGGAGCATCTCGGCCATCAGTTTGGCGTTCGGATTGTATGGACGTTGTACCGGCATCGCCCACAGGGTGATCTCGGTGCCTTCCTTGACGCCGGCAGCCTTGAGCAGCTCTTTGGCTTTTTCCGGGTTGTAGGCGGCGTCCTTGATGGTGTCGTCGTAGGACCATTGGGTCGGCGGCATGGCGTTGACGGCCAGTTGGCCGGCGCCTTGATAAACAGCGTTGAGAATCCCCTGTTTATTCACCGCCATGTCCAGTGCCTGACGCACTTCGAGCTGGTCGAACGGCTTGTGGCGCACGTTATAGGCGATGTAGCCGAGGTTGAAGCCTGGCTTCTCGATCAATTGCAGTTTTGGGTCGTTCTTCAGTGCCGGCACATCGGCCGGACGCGGGTGCAGGGTGATCTGGCATTCGCCGGCCTTGAGCTTCTGCACACGCACCGAAGCGTCGGTATTGATCGCGAAAATCAGGTTCTTCAGTTTCACCCGGCTCTGATCCCAGTAATGCGGGTTGCCGGTGTAGCGGATGTTCGAGTCTTTCTGATAGCTCTTGAACACGAACGGGCCAGTGCCGATCGGCTTCTGGTTGATGTCGCTCGGCTTGCCTTCGGCCAGCAGCTTGTCGGCGTATTCGGCAGACAGGATGGCGGCGAAGCTCATGGCGATGTTCTGGATGAACGCGGCGTCGACGCTGTTGAGCGTGAACTGCACGGTCAGCGGCCCGGTCTTCTCGACCTTGGCAATGTTCTTGTTGAGGCTCATCCCGTTGAAATACGGGAACTCGGTCGGATAAGCCTTACGGAAGGGCTGTTGCGGATCGAGCATGCGGTTAAACGTGAACAGCACGTCGTCGGCGTTGAAATCGCGCGTAGGTTTGAAGTACGGCGTTGTGTGAAATTTCACACCTTCACGCAGGTGAAAGGTGTACTTGAGGCCATCCTCGGAGATGTCCCAGCTGGTTGCCAGGCCCGGTACGACATTGGTCGCGCCTTTTTCGAACTCGGCCAGTCGGTTGTACAGCGGTTCGGCGGCGTCGTTATCGGTTGCCGTCGTGTACTGCGCGGTGTCGAAACCGGCCGGACTGCCTTCGGAGCAGAACACCAGACTGTTGCTGGCGGCGAAACTGGCGGACGTGGCGGCCAACAGGCCGGCGCCCAGCAATGCGGAAAAAACCAAGGTATGGCGCATGACGCTCCCTCTTTTTTAGTGTTTTTCAATGCGCCGCGATCCCGTCCAGGGACGTTGTGGCCGCATTGAGCTCAAACCAACAGCAAACCGATAGCCCACGCAGTCACTGGTCAGAACCCGACGGTAGGGGCCGTGGGTCTGGCAGTAAATGCGCTGAGTCCTAAAGACTCGTAGGAAAAGGCAACACGTCCTAACCCAACCTAGTAAGACTGGTTAGAAAAGGCTGTAGGCGAATTCCTGACTTCTCGGCAAAAAAACAGCGGCGACGCTGAAAACGTCGCCGCTGCCTCTTTTATTTGCTGACGCTGACGCCGTAGAAGGAGTTCAAGCCGAACGGGCTGATCTTGAAGTCCTGCACGTTGGCGCGCATGGGTTGATACACCGTCGAGTGAGCGATAGGTGTCATAGGGACTGCATCTTTGAGGACGTGCTGCGCCTCTTTGTAAAGTTCGGTGCGCTTGGCCTGGTCAGTGGTGCGCTTGGCTTCTTTCACGAGGCCGTCGAATTTCTTGTCGCACCATTTGGAGAAGTTGTTGCCACTCAGCGAGTCGCAACCAAACAACACGTTGAGCCAGTTGTCCGGATCACCATTGTCACCGCTCCAGCCAATGATCATGGCCTGGTTCTCGCCACCTTTGGAGCGTTTGATGTACTCGCCCCACTCGTAGCTGGTGATCTTCACGTTCAGACCGATCTTCTTCCAGTCGGACTGGAGCATTTCGGCCATCAGCTTGGCGTTCGGGTTGTACGGACGCTGAACCGGCATCGCCCACAGGACGATCTCGGTACCTTCCTTGACGCCGGCTTCCTTGAGCAGCTGCTTGGCTTTCTCAGGATCGTACTTGGCGTCCTTGATGGTGGTGTCGTAGGACCACTGGGTCGGCGGCATGGCGTTGACGGCCAGCTGGCCGGCGCCCTGGTAAACCGAGTCGATGATCTGTGGCTTGTTGACGGCCATGTCCAGCGCCTGGCGCACGCGCAGGTCGGCCAGCGGGTTCGGCTCGTTGCTGCCCTTGACCTTGTCCATCACGTTGTAGGCGATGTAGCCCAGGTTGAAGCCGGCCTGGTCAGGCATCTTCAGCGCCGGGTCGGCTTTCAGTGCCGCGAGGTCGGCCGGACGCGGGAACAGGGTGACCTGGCACTCGTTCTTTTTCAGCTTCTGGATACGTACCGACGGGTCGGTGGTGATGGCGAAGATCAGGTTGTCGATCTTCACGTCTTCAGGCTTCCAGTAATCCTTGTTGCCGGTGTAACGGATGTTGGAGTCTTTCTGGTAGCTCTTGAACACGAACGGGCCAGTGCCGATCGGCTTCTGGTTGATGTCGGCAGCCTTGCCTTCCTTCAGCAGCTGGGCTGCGTACTCGGCGGACTGGATCGACGCGAAGCTCATGGCCATGTTCTGGATGAACGCGGCGTCGACTTCTTTCAGGGTGAACTTGACGGTGTGGTCGTCGACTTTATCGATCTTGGTGATGTTGGTGTCCATCCCCATGTCGGTGAAGTACGGGAATTCGGTCGGGTACGCCTTACGGAACGGGTCATCCTTGTTAATCATGCGATTGAAGGTGAACAGCACGTCGTCGGCGTTGAACTCACGAGTCGGCTTGAAATACGGGGTGGTGTGGAACTTGACGCCTTCACGCAGGTGGAAGGTGTAAGTCAGGCCGTCATCGGAGATGTCCCACTTGGTCGCCAGACCAGGAATCACGGCGGTGCCGCCACGCTCGAACTGGGTCAGACGGTTGAACATGGTTTCGGCTGAGGCGTCGAAGTCGGTTCCGGTGGTGTACTGGCCTGGATCGAAACCGGCCGGGCTGCCTTCGGAGCAGAACACCAGGTTAGTCGCAGCGGTGGCGAAAGGTGCGGAGGCTAACAAGCCTGCGCCGACTAAAAACGGAATGACCGCGTGTTTAAGCATGTTGGCCTCATGATTTGTTGTCATTTTTTAGTAGTGAGGTACGACCTCGTGAGTCGTGCCTGCGGATACTTATGCAGGGCCCATACCCAATGCAAGATCCAGAGCGCTCGGCGGCGTCAAAGCGTGGCACGAACGTACCTTAATGTCGCATCCGTATAACTTCTGACGCATTTGACCGTTTGCGGGTGGTTTTTACGGTGCAAATGGAGCCCCAAAACGGTGCGCTGGTCGCACTGTGCGCGCCGGATTGGGGCCGGGTGTTACTTATTTATACCCACGCCATAGAACGGGGTTAGACCGAACGGGCTGATCTTGAAATCGGTGACTTCCTTGCGCAGCGGCTGGAACACCGTGGAGTTGGCGATCGGCGTGATCGGCACCTGCTGTTCAAGGATGAGTTGCGCCTGTTGATACAGTTTTACCCGTTGCGATTTATCGGTGGACACCTTGGCCTGCTGCACCAGCTTGTCGTAGGCCGGGTCGCACCATTTGGCGTAGTTGCTGCCTTTCACCGCCGCGCAGCTGTAAAGCACCCCCAGCCAGTTGTCCGGATCGCCGTTGTCACCGGTCCAGCCGTAGATCATCGCGTCGTGCTCGCCATTCTTGGCGCGCTTGATGTACTCGCCCCATTCATAGCTGACGATGTTGGCCTTGATACCGATCTTCTCCCAATCCTGCTGGATCATCTGAGCCGACATCCGCGCATTGGGGTTCGAGGCACGCTGCACGGTCATGGCCCAGAGATTGATGGTTGTACCGGGTGCAACCCCGGCTTCCTTGAGTAGCGCCCTGGCTTTTGCAGGGTCGTGCGGCGCGTCTTTTATGTTTGGATCGAACGACCATTGCGCTGGCGGCAAGGCGTTCTGCGCCAGTTGCCCGGCACTCTGGTAAACCGCTTTGATAATCGCCGGTTTGTCGATGGCCATGTCCAGCGCCTGGCGTACCTTCAACTGATCCAGCGGCGGGTGAGTGGTGTTGTAGGCGAGGAACCCGAGGTTGAAACCGGCCTGCTTCAACACCCGCAGATTCGGGTCTTTTTCCATCACTTCGATGTCGGCCGGACGCGGGTAGCCGCTGACCTGGCATTCGCCGGTCTTGAGCTTTTGCAGGCGGACGGCGGCGTCCGGGGTGATCGAGAACACCAGGTTGTCGAGCTTCACGTCCTCGGGTTTCCAGTAGTCCTTGTTCGCCGCGTAGCGGATCTGCGCGTCCTTCTGGTAGCGCTTGAACACGAACGGGCCGGTGCCGACCGGTTTCTGGTTGAGGTCGGCGGCTTTGCCTTCCTTCAGCAGCTGGGCGGCGTATTCGGCCGATTGCACCGAGGCGAAGCTCATGGCGAGGTTTTGCACGAACGCGGCGTCGACGTTGTTCAGGTTGAAGCGCACGGTGTTGTCGTCGAGTTTTTCCACGGATTTGATCGTGGTGTTCAGGCCCATGTCGGTGAAGTACGGGGACTCGGCAGGGTAGGCCTTGCGAAAGGCGTTCTCCGGGTCGAGCAGGCGCTGGAAGGTGAACAGCACGTCGTCGGCGTTGAAGGTTCGGGTCGGGGTGAAGTAGTCGGTGGTGTGGAATTTTACGTTTTGGCGCAGGTGGAAGGTGTATTGGAGGCCGTCCGGGCTTACGTCCCATTTGGTTGCGAGGCCGGGTTCGACTTCGGTGCCACCGCGTTTGAATTGGGTGAGGCGGTTGAAGACGGTTTCGGCGGAGGCATCGAAGTCGGTACCGCTGGTGTATTGGCTGGGGTCGAAGCCGGCGGGGCTGGCTTCTGAGCAGTAGACGAGGGTTGTTGCGGCGTTGGCGATTGGGGTTATGGCGGTCAGGGCCAAGGTTATTAGAAGTGGTTTGAAGGTGAGTCGATCCATGGAGTCCCCGGGTGCACTGGAGGTAGTTGTGGGGAGGAGGGTAGCCGGGGTTTCGGTGGGCGCGGAAATATCGTTTTTCTAGGTGAGGTGTCTATCTCGGTATATCTGGGGTGATTGTGTGCATATCCGATGCTGCGGTAACGGCTTCTTATGGTTCCGCCCTTACGGCGGGTCACTTTTTACAAACGCCTAAAAAGTAACCAAAAACGCTTGCTCCTACGTTCGGCCCCTCGCTGAGGCTCGGGGTTCCTTCGCTCCGGGATTCATCCGGGGGGCATCGCCTACGGTTTGCTTCGCTGCACCTCCTCTCGATGTGTTTGGCTTCGCCAAACGGTCGCTGCGCTCCCACCCCCGGACAAATCCCTCCACTCAGCCTTCCGACGTCGCCCGAAGATCAAAAGCGGTACTCGAGCTAACGCTCATCGTGTTGAGTGGTGGAAGCCAGAGTCAAAGCCAAAGCCAAAGCCAAAGCCAAAGCCAAAGCCAAAGCCAAAGCCAAAGCCGGAGTGGCGTTGTATGCGTTTTAAAAACCGAGTTCACCTCAGTACCTCACGTCGGCGTATTCCATTTAAACAACGCGGTCAGTCCCCTCTACCTCCGGGAGAGGGCTAGGGTGAGGGCAGCTTTTGAAGCTGTTTAAATATCAACAACAACCCAGGATCCTTCCCACAAGGTTTTCAGGTTGTCCGTCGGAAGCACGATCCCTAGTCTTTGGTTGTCGCAGAACAATCTGCGATCGGGAGGTGAGATTCCCGGTTACTGAATTTGGAAACCAGCGCAAGCCACCCCATAATCGCCGCCAGTTCATGCTGTCGGCAGTTCTTTATGGCGGCTATGTACGGGCGGACTTCGGTCCGGCCGGGTTGGTTTCCTTACCGGTAATCTCACTCCGTACATAGTTGCCACCTCATTTCACGAGTGAGATCGGAAATGAGTGGCGCAAATTCATAAGGAAATGCTCCATGAACAAGCCAGTACCCGACCCACCCCTCGAATCACCCACACCCCTCGAAGAAGCCATGCGCGCGGAAGACCTCGCCCGCAACCGCGAAGCCATCAAACGCGCCCTCGACTATTACCTGTGCCCCAATCCTTCCAAACCGCGTCCGAGCACGATGTACATGGTCACGCCCAACGTCGACACCGAAAGCCTGCTGGCCAATGCCTGCGAATCCCTGGCCTCGGCCAGTACCATCGCCAGCAATTTCGCCAACGAACTCAGCGGCCCGCAGCGCAGTACGGCGCTCGGTATCCAGCAGATCATCATGCTGGCCGAGCTCGCAGTGAACCGCGCGCTGGATCGGGTTGATCCGCGAGCTTGAGACCGCGTCATCGTTCATCGCGGGCAAGCCCGCTCCCACAGGGTCGTGCGCGATTTCAATAAATCCGTAGAACCGGTGGGAGCTGGCTTGCCAGCGATGACGGCAGAGCTGACAACTCAAATCCCGAGCATAAAAAAACCGGCGATCATCACTGATCGCCGGTTTTCATTCAGCCGTTACTCAATCACGGCATCAACACTTCAATCGAACCATCGGCCGTCAGGCTGACCTGGCTGGTGCCTGCTTCAACTTCAGGCGTGACGGGAGCCGAATCCATGCCGGCAGCTTTCATCATCATCGGGGCGCGCATGTACGGTTGCGGGAAGCCGTTGCTGTTGAGGTTCAGATTGACGATTTTGTAGCCCTTGCCGCCCAGGGCGTCGGTGGCCAGTTGGGCGCGGGCCTTGAAGGCGGTGACGGCTTCTTTGAGCAGTTGATCTTCGCTGGCCTTGCGGGTCGGGTCGGCGATGGCGAAGTCCATGCCGCCCATTTTCAGGTCGGTCAGCAGTTCGCCGGTGAGTTTGGACAGGGCAGCGAAGTCGGCGCTTTCCAGGCGCAGTTCGGCGCGTTCGCGCCAGCCGGTGATTTTCTGGCCCTTGGTGTCGTAGATCGGGTAGCTGTTGCGGCTGCCCTGGCGCAGGGTGATGTCTTTGACTTGCTTGGCCTGGGCGAGGGCCTTGTTCATGGTGGTGCTGACGTCGGCGGCGAGTTTGGCCGGGTCAGTGTTTTGCTCTTCGGTGTAGAGAGTCACGATCATCAGGTCGCGGGCCACTTCCTGGCTGACTTCGGCGCGCAGGGAAATCTGGTTGTAGTGCAGCTCATCGGCGGCCAGGGCCGGAAGGCTGGCGATGCTGCCGACGGTCAGGGCGAGAAGGGCGGCGCTGCGGCGAAATGTGTGCATGAAAGCTCCTTGATGAGGGCGCAGGTGATGGTTCGGGGGCCTGCGTGAAACCATCAGACTCTAGCGTTTATGATCCGGTTCGCCCAGTTACAACTTCTATACAGATGACAAGGCCAGCGACGAGATTCAGCCGCAAGCTTTTGCTCGTAGCTTGAAGCTCGCAACTTGCAACTGCTTTTGGGTGTGGTCGTTTGCCGCACTTTCGCCTCTCAAGCCCGCGCCTTGGTTATACTCCGTGCGATCCGCCTGGAGCGCTCATCAGGAGAGCTCATGCTCGCCCCCGTACAACTGACTTCCGCCACTCGCCAGAACCTCTGGCGGCTGACTTTCATCCGCACCCTGGTGCTCGCCGCGCAGGCCGGTTCCGTCGGTCTGGCCTACTGGCTGGAACTGTTGCCGTTGCCGTGGGTGCAACTGGTGATGACCCTCGGCTGTTCGATTCTGCTGTGTGTGTTCACCGCCGTGCGTTTGCGCACTTCGTGGCCGGTGACCGAGCTCGAATACGCGCTGCAACTGGCCTGCGATCTGGTTATCCACAGCGCCTTGCTGTATTTCTCCGGTGGTTCGACCAACCCGTTCGTTTCGTATTATCTGGTGCCGCTGACCATCGCTGCGGTGACGCTGCCGTGGCGTTATTCGGTGGTGCTGTCGGGCATTGCGCTGGCCCTGTACACCCTGATGCTGACGCATTTCTATCCGCTGGAAACCCTGCCGGTCGCCCGGGAGAACCTGCAGATCTACGGCATGTGGCTGAGTTTTGCCCTCGCGGCAGCAGTGATCACCTTCTTCGCCGCGCGCATGGCCGAAGAGCTGCGCCGTCAGGAAGAATTGCGCGCGATCCGCCGCGAAGAAGGCCTGCGCGATCAACAATTGCTGGCCGTAGCGACTCAGGCCGCCGGTGCCGCCCATGAACTGGGTACGCCGCTGGCGACCATGAGCGTGTTGCTCAATGAAATGCAGCAGGATCATCACGACCCGATGCTTCAGGAAGACCTGAAGGTGTTGAAGGATCAGGTGAAGCTCTGCAAGGAGACCCTGCAACAGCTGGTGCGTGCCGCCGAAGCCAATCGCCGGATGGCGGTGGAGATGCAGGACGTCACCGAGTGGCTCGACGAAGCGCTCAATCGCTGGCACCTGATGCGCCCGGAAGCCAGTTACCGCTTCCAGCGTCTGGGCCAGGGCCCGTTGCCGCGTGTGGCGCCGCCGCCGGATCTGACCCAGGCCTTGTTGAATCTGTTGAACAACGCCGCCGATGCTTGCCCGGAAAACCTTCAGGTGACCCTGGACTGGACCGCCGAAGACCTGACCATCAGCATCCGCGATCATGGCGCCGGTGTGCCGCTGGCCATCGCCGAGCAGATCGGCAAACCGTTTTTTACCACCAAGGGCAAAGGTTTCGGCCTGGGCCTGTTTTTGAGCAAGGCCAGCGTGACACGCGCCGGCGGCTCAGTGAAACTCTATAGTCATGAGGAAGGCGGCACGCTCACCGAGCTGCGCCTGCCCCACGGCGCCCGAGGAGAGCAACATGAGTGACGAAATCCAAGTCGAAGGCGAAGAACTGCCGCATTTGCTGCTGGTCGACGATGACGCGACCTTCACCCGGGTGATGGCCCGTGCCATGGCCCGCCGTGGTTTCCGCGTCAGCACCGCCGGTTCCGCTGAAGAGGGCCTGACCATCGCCCAGGCCGATCTGCCGGACTACGCCGCGCTGGACCTGAAAATGGACGGCGATTCCGGTCTGGTGCTGCTGCCGAAACTGCTGGAACTGGACCCGGAAATGCGCGTGGTGATCCTCACCGGTTACTCGAGCATCGCCACGGCGGTTGAAGCGATCAAGCGCGGCGCCTGCAATTACCTGTGCAAACCGGCGGATGCCGACGACGTGCTGGCAGCGTTGCTGTCCGAACACGCCGACCTCGACAGCCTGGTGCCGGAAAACCCGATGTCGGTGGATCGCCTGCAGTGGGAACACATCCAGCGAGTGCTGACCGAGCACGAAGGCAACATCTCCGCTACTGCCCGCGCCTTGGGTATGCACCGCCGCACCCTGCAGCGCAAACTGCAGAAGCGCCCGGTTCGTCGCTGAACCTGCGCTGAACGACCATCGCCAGCCCTCGCGATAAAGCGCACCGATCATCTATGATCGGTGCGTGTCTGTTCTTTTCTTTATCGAGCCTTTTTCATGAATCAGAACGCTGAATATTCCGCGGTCAACGATACTGTGCGCGGGCAGTTTTTTCGCAAGGTGTGGGCCATGATCACGCCTTACTGGCGCAGCGAAGAGAAGGGCAAGGCCTGGACGTTGCTGATCGCCGTGATCGCGCTGACGTTGTTCAGCGTGGCGATCTCGGTGTGGATCAACAGTTGGTACAAGGATTTCTACAACGCCCTGCAGAAGAAGGACGAGGCGGCGTTCTGGCAATTGATCCTGTATTTCTGCGGCATCGCAGCGGTGGCGATCCTCGGCGCGGTGTATCGCCTGTACCTGACGCAGATGCTGACCATCCGTTGGCGGGCCTGGCTCACCGAAAACCATTTCAAGCGCTGGCTCGGGCACAAGAATTACTACCAGCTGGAGCAGGGCGGCTACACCGACAACCCTGACCAGCGGATTTCCGAAGACCTCAACACCTTCACCAGTAACACCTTGAGTCTGGCCCTGGGCCTGATCCGCACGGTGGTCAGCCTGGTGTCGTTCTCGATCATTCTGTGGGGTGTGTCGGGCAGCATCGAGGTGTTCGGCATCGAGATTCCCGGCTACATGTTCTGGTGTGCGCTGCTGTATGCAGCGGTCGGCAGCTGGCTGACGCACTTGATCGGTCGACGCCTGATCGGCCTGAACAACCAACAACAACGCTTCGAAGCGGACCTGCGTTTCTCCATGGTGCGAGTACGTGAGAACGCCGAGAGTATTGCGTTGTACAACGGTGAGCCGAACGAGAATCGTCGTCTGAGCAACCGCTTCGGTCTGGTCTGGCACAACTTCTGGGACATCATGCGGGTGTCCAAACGCCTGACGTTCTTCACCTCGGGTTACGGCCAGATCGCAATCATCTTTCCGTTCATCGTCGCGGCCCCCCGTTACCTGACCGGCAAGATCGAGCTGGGTGAGCTGATGCAGATCAACTCGGCGTTCGGCAACGTGCAAGAGAACTTCAGCTGGTTCATCAACGCCTATGCGGACCTCGCCGCGTGGCGCGCCACCTGTGATCGTCTGCTGAGTTTCCGCCAGGCCATGACCGACAACGAAGAACGTGCACCGGCCATCGACGTGCAGAATCAGGGCGATGAGCTGAAGGTTCATAACCTGGGCCTCGATCTGGCCGATGGTCGTCATCTGCTCACCAGTGCCGACATGACCGTGGAGCAGGGCGACCGGGTGATGCTCAGTGGCCGTTCCGGCAGCGGTAAATCCACGCTGCTGCGGGCGATGGGCCATTTGTGGCCGGCCGGGCACGGCAGCATTCGCTTGCCGGCCTCGCGTTATCTGTTCCTGCCACAGAAACCGTATCTGCCGATCGGCACCCTGCGCGACGCCTTGAGTTATCCACAACCGGGCGACACCTACGCGCCCGAGCGTTATGCACAAGTGCTGGAAACCTGCCGCTTGCCACATCTGGTGGCTCGACTGGACGAAGCCAACCACTGGCAGCGCATGCTCTCGCCGGGTGAACAGCAACGGCTGGCCTTTGCCCGCGCGCTGCTCTATGCACCGCAATGGCTGTACATGGACGAAGCGACGTCGGCGATGGATGAGGAAGACGAAGCCACGTTGTATCAGGCGTTGATCGACCAGTTGCCGGGCCTGAGCATTGTCAGCGTCGGCCATCGCAGCAGCCTCAAGCGCTTTCATCCACGGCATGTGCGGATCGATGGCGGGCATCTGGTGGAACAGACCGTGACGGCCTGATGGATCCACACTCTCCTGTGGGAACCGGCTGGCGAGCTCCCACAGGATTTGTGTGGAAAACGGAAAGTGATCGTACAACCCGCTTGAGCTATGATGCCCACAAGCCGAACTTTCGAGACAAGATGCAGACCATGGAAAACCCGATCGACACCCCGCGCTTCCCCCGCAAGCGCCGCAGCCTGGCTCAGGAACTGGTGACGGTGCTGACCGAGCAGATCCGCGACGGTCTGCTCAAGCGTGGCGACAAGTTGCCGACCGAGTCGGCGATAATGGACGCCCATGGCGTCAGTCGCACCGTCGTGCGCGAGGCTATTTCCCGGCTGCAGGCGGCGGGGCAAGTCGAAACCCGCCACGGTATTGGCACCTTCGTGCTCGATACTCCGAGCCCGAGCGGTTTCCGGATCGACCCGGCCACCGTGGTCACCCTGCGTGACGTGCTGGCCATTCTCGAACTGCGTATCAGCCTCGAGGTCGAATCCGCCGGCCTTGCCGCGCAGCGCCGCAGCACCGAGCAACTTGCTGCGATGCGCGCGGCCCTTGATGCGCTGAATGACAGCGTGGCCCACGCCAGCGATGCAGTGGCGTCGGACTTCCAGTTCCATCTGCAAATTGCCCTGTCCACCGGCAACCGCTATTTCACCGACATCATGACCCACCTGGGCACCAGCATCATTCCGCGCACGCGGCTGAATTCGGCGCGCCTGGCCCATGACGATCAGCAGCACTACATGAATCGCCTGAGCCGCGAACACGAGGAAATCTACGACGCGATTGCCCGTCAGGATTCCGATGCCGCCCGCGCGGCCATGCGCCTGCACCTGACCAACAGCCGCGAACGGCTGCGTCAGGCGCATGAAGAGGCGCAGGCGCAGGGGTGATTGTTGCTTATCGTTCGAGTTGAACTGTCAGCAATGGGGATGACTCAGCATTACCGTTGTTTCTGGTGACGGTGTAATGCAGTTCGGCCTCGGCACCTGGAACAAGTTTTTTCTCAAAGACGTGTTTGGGGATGGCGAAGATCACTGGCTCTCCCACCTCGGCTGCGCTCAGTACATGTCTCCCTTCCCATTCGTTACCGGTCGAGGTCTCTACTTTCATGATAATCACGTCGCCAGCAGCGGCCTGCTGGTAAGGCGGTACACCACCGTGAGCGTCTCCTTTGAGTTTGCCAAGGAAGAGCACACCGTTCTCGGCTTCCTTGAGAGTCGGTGCCTCCAAGGCTTTGACTTGTGCAGTCATGATCAAACTCCTTTTCACATCCATTTGAACCGTTGTAAGAACGCAAACCATGGTGGTGCGTTGATGGAGCCGGTTCGTTAACTCCCAAATCAGTAGGCCCGAACACGCCAAGCGCTCGCACCTGTCAGAAATGACAGTTGCGATGAGCGGTAGTCGTTGGCTCGGTCTTGGGAAGGACTCGAAAGAGCGGGATCAGGACTCGATGTACAGCCTCAGCGGTTCCGAACAAGGTTCGAGACTGGACTCGTCGGCAAACTTGTAACGCAGTTCGACGACGCTGTTCAGGTACTTTTCCAGTTCGAATTTCGGGATGCTCAACTCGATTCCGGTCAGGCCGACCATGTCGTCGAGAGCGTCGTCCCAGACGCCGGTCGGTTCCGACAGACCCAGCCATTCAGGTTCTTCAGGATCATCGCCAAGGATTGGGTACACATCCCAGTTCGGCGGTGTGTTCTGGCCATCGGGTATACGAATGATCAGGTCGTCATCCAGCGTCGACAGCCGCAGAATGATCGAGTCGCTGGCGTGGTCGGGGAACTGCGGAAGGTGTGCAGCGGCAAACGTCATGGTTCGTTCTCCTTGAAAGATCTGCCGCGATCCTTCGCGGCAGTCGTCGCACTTTACCCGGCGAATTCGTGAGGCGCGCCGGGGCAATCTTGTCCGGGCATTTCAGCTTCCGGGCAGAATCGAACGATCCACCCTGACCGCCAGTTTGCCCGGGCCGGGCCTGACATCGAACGTCGCCTGGCCCTGAGCGTCCACCGACGCCCGGGCAATGGCAACGCCGTCGCGCAGTAATTGCAGCGGCGCACCTTTCAACGATTGGCCCGAGGCCAGTTCCAGTTTCAATTTGGTGCTCATCGAATCGCTCCTTAATTCGTGTTGCCGCTTGGGTGATAGTCCTTGAGCAGCAGGTAAGTGCTCCAGCCCCACCAGTCGTCGACGGTGGCGGTGTCGTTGAGATTGTTGACGTCCTTGCGCCGCAGGACTTTGTTGCCCTGGACGCTGAACAGGGGCGAGAAGTTGTTGGCCAGACTCATCACGAAAGTCAGATCCGGCAGCCGTTGCAGCGCGTTGAAAGTGGTCGGCACATTGCCGCTGGAATACGCGGCGTACACCTCGTCCGCCGAATCCTGTACCGCCTGATTCACCTGATTGCGGTTGTCGGTGTCGGCGGCTTCGAAGTAGCGTTTGTCACCGAACGCCCGCCATTGTTCGCCATATCCGTTGCGTACCTTGAGGCCAAACTTGCTGTCTTCGTCGTGCATAAAACGAGTGATGAGTGACCCCAGGTCGCTCGGCGTCACGGCGGCGGCCATGGCCTTGCGCGGTACCCGCAAATGTCCGGAGGAAAACAGGTCGGTGAGGTAGTGGTCGGCGAATGCGTTCATCGCGTAGGCCCGTTCCAGTTGCAGCTCATCCTGACTGGCGTGGGCGGCAGCGGCGGTTTGCAGGGCGGCGGTGTGCCCGGCGATGTAGGCCTGCCGTGCCCATTCGCCGAAATGGTCGGCATTGTTTGCCGCCAGTTTCAGGTAGCGACCGAGGGGGAACAGCGCCGAGACAAAACTGCCGCCGCCGGTGATTTTGTTCCACTCTTCCGACAACGTATCTCCCAGTGCGTCATACGCTTCGTGGGGTGTTTTGCCGTCCTTGATCGCCTGTTTAACCGCGTCGATCTCTTTTTGCATGATCGCAAGAATTTGCGTCGCCTCGGCCTTTGACGCCGGCAGCGCGGCCAGGGTGTCGAAGGCTGCCGTAAAGCGCTGAAGGCGATCTGCCGCAGAAGCGCCTTCGTTGATCGGCCGATCGACGACGCCATAGAAATCACCGCCCAGTGCCAGTACCTGGCCGTAGGTCAGCGCCAATCCGTTCGGCAGATGCAGCGGCACGTTTTGCGCCACTACCGGCGCGGCATTTTCAACGAAGCGCAGCAAGGTGTTATCGCCGATAGCCGTGTGTTCCGCACCTTCGAAGCGCAACTGCGGTTTGCCCTTCGAGGCGTGAGCGGGCAGGGTGGCGACGGGGGCGACATCGCTGTGCGAGTCGGCAATGTGGAGTAACAGATGCGGATTTTCAGCACTGAAAGCGATGCCACTGGGGGTAAAAAGATCATCGAAACGGGCGATGACCGGTGTGGTTTTTTCAACGCATGTGGTTTGAAGACCGGACATTTCTTTCTCCTTGATATGTCGTCGGTGGATTCTTATTTAACTGTATGTATATACAGTTAAATCGAGCCTAGTCGAGAAATCTCCTACGTCAAAAAGAAATTCTGTCCGACAAAAAAAGCCCCCAGCGATGAAATGCAGTTGACGGTTATATTTTAAGTTGTACGATGACCTACAACTTCGGCGAAGGCTGAACGGTCCACTCACAAAAAAACGTTGCTACCAGGGTGTTCGAATAATGAATCCACAAGAACTGAAGTCCATCCTCTCCGCCGGCCTGCTGTCGTTCCCGGTGACCGATTTCAATGCCCAGGGCGATTTCAATCGCGCTGGCTACATCAAACGCCTGGAATGGCTGGCCCCGTACGGTGCTTCAGCCCTGTTCGCCGCCGGTGGCACCGGTGAATTCTTCTCCCTGGCTGCCAGCGAATACTCGGAAATCATCAAGACTGCCGTCGACACCTGCGCCAGCAGCGTGCCGATCCTCGCCGGTGTCGGTGGTTCGACCCGCCAGGCCATCGAATACGCTCAGGAAGCCGAGCGTCTGGGCGCCAAAGGCCTGTTGTTGCTGCCGCACTACCTGACCGAAGCCAGCCAGGACGGCGTTGCCGCCCACGTTGAAGCCGTGTGCAAATCGGTAAACATCGGTGTGGTGGTGTACAACCGCAACGTCTGCCGCCTGACCGCTCCACTGCTGGAGCGCCTGGCCGAGCGCTGCCCGAACCTGATCGGTTACAAGGACGGTCTGGGCGATATCGAGCTGATGGTGTCGATCCGTCGTCGCCTCGGCGATCGCTTCAGCTACCTCGGCGGTCTGCCGACCGCCGAAGTCTACGCCGCTGCCTACAAGGCCCTGGGCGTGCCGGTTTACTCGTCGGCGGTGTTCAACTTCATCCCGAAAACCGCGATGGACTTCTACCACGCCATTGCCCGCGAAGATCACGCCACCGTCGGCAAGATCATCGACGACTTCTTCCTGCCGTACCTGGACATCCGTAACCGCAAGGCCGGTTACGCCGTGAGCATCGTCAAGGCTGGCGCCAAGATCGCCGGTTATGACGCAGGCCCGGTGCGGGCGCCGCTGACCGACCTGACCGGCGAAGAGTACGAAATGCTCGCTGCGCTGATCGACAAGCAAGGTGCTCAGTAACACACCTCTATAAACAAGGCCGCTGAGCAATCAGCGGCTTTTTGCGTCAGGAGAATGATTCGTGACCAAGCGCTATGACAACTACATCAACGGTGAATGGATCGCCGGTAACGATTACTCGGCGAACATCAACCCGTCCGAACTGAGCGATACCATCGGCGATTACGCCAAGGCTGACCTGGCTCAGGTCAACGCCGCCATCGACGCCGCTCGCGCCGCGTTCCCGGCGTGGTCGACTTCGGGCATTCAGGCCCGCCACGATTCGCTGGACAAAGTCGGCACCGAAATCCTCGCCCGCCGCGAAGAACTCGGCACTCTGCTGGCCCGGGAAGAGGGCAAGACCCTGCCGGAAGCCATCGGTGAGGTGACCCGCGCCGGCAACATCTTCAAGTTCTTCGCCGGCGAGTGCCTGCGTCTGTCCGGCGACTACGTGCCGTCGGTGCGTCCGGGCGTCAACGTTGAAGTGACCCGCGAAGCCCTGGGTGTGGTCGGCCTGATCACCCCTTGGAACTTCCCGATTGCCATCCCGTCGTGGAAAATCGCCCCGGCCCTGGCCTACGGCAACTGCGTGGTGTTGAAGCCGGCGGATCTGGTGCCGGGTTGCGCCTGGGCGCTGGCCGAAATCATCTCCCGCGCAGGCTTCCCGGCCGGCGTGTTCAACCTGGTGATGGGCAGCGGTCGCGTGGTCGGTGAAGCGCTGGTCAACAGCCCGAAAGTCGACGGCATCAGCTTCACCGGCTCCGTCGGTGTGGGTCGGCAGATCGCGGTCAATTGCGTGTCGCGCCAGGCCAAGGTTCAGCTGGAGATGGGCGGCAAGAACCCGCAGATCATTCTCGACGACGCCGACCTCAAGCAAGCGGTCGAGCTGTCGGTGCAGAGCGCGTTCTACTCCACCGGCCAGCGTTGCACGGCATCGAGCCGTCTGATCGTCACCGCCGGGATTCACGACAAGTTCGTCGAAGCCATGGCCGAGCGCATGAAGTCGATCAAGGTCGGTCACGCGCTGAAGGCCGGCACCGACATCGGTCCGGTGGTCTCGCAAGCGCAGCTTGAGCAGGACATGAAGTACATCGACATCGGTCAGTCCGAAGGTGCGCGTCTGGTCAGCGGCGGTGGTCTGGTGACGTGTGACACCGAGGGCTACTTCCTCGCGCCGACCCTGTTTGCCGACAGCGAAGCGTCGATGCGCATCAGCCGCGAAGAGATCTTCGGCCCGGTGGCCAACATTGTCCGCGTGGCCGATTACGAGGCTGCGCTGGCCATGGCCAACGACACCGAATTCGGTCTGTCGGCGGGCATCGCCACCACGTCGCTGAAGTACGCCAACCACTTCAAGCGTCATTCCCAGGCCGGGATGGTGATGGTCAACCTGCCGACCGCCGGTGTCGATTACCACGTTCCGTTCGGTGGCCGTAAGGGTTCATCCTATGGCTCACGTGAGCAAGGCCGCTATGCGCAAGAGTTCTACACGGTCGTGAAGACCAGCTACATCGGTTCCTGATCCACGCAATACCTGTGGGAGCTGGCTCGCCAGCGAAAGCATCACCGCGGAGTGACTGATACAACGAGTCGCCTGCATCGCTGGCAAGCCAGCTCCCACAAAGACCAAAGAAGATCCACCCGCGCATAAAAATAATCAGTGGGAGTACATCTACATGCAATCGTCCAAGCCGACTCACGTCCGCTATTTGATCCTGCTCATGCTGTTCCTGGTGACCACGATCAACTACGCCGACCGCGCCACCATCGCGATCGCCGGTTCCAGCTTGCAAAAAGACCTCGGCATCGACGCGGTCACCCTCGGCTACATCTTCTCTGCTTTCGGTTGGGCCTACGTGGCCGGGCAAATTCCCGGCGGCTGGTTGCTCGATCGCTTCGGCTCGAAAAAAGTCTATGCCCTGAGCATCTTCACCTGGTCGCTGTTCACCGTGCTGCAAGGCTTCGTCGGTGAGTTCGGCATGTCCACGGCCATCGTCGCGCTGTTCATGCTGCGCTTTTTGGTCGGTCTGGCCGAGGCGCCATCGTTCCCCGGCAACGCACGCATTGTGGCGGCCTGGTTCCCGACCGCCGAACGCGGTACCGCTTCGGCGATCTTCAACTCGGCGCAATACTTCGCCACCGTGTTGTTCGCGCCGCTGATGGGCTGGATCGTGTTCTCCTTTGGCTGGGAGCACGTGTTCATCGTCATGGGCCTGCTCGGCATCGTGTTCTCGCTGGTCTGGCTAAAGGTTATCCACAGCCCGCGCCAACACCCGATGGCCAACGAAGCGGAAGTGAAGTTCATCGCCGACAACGGCGGCATGGTCGACATGGACCAGAAACAAGGCAAAAAGGCAGACGGTCCGAAATGGGATTACATCCGCCAACTGCTGACCAACC
Source organism: Pseudomonas sp. V88_4 (assembly GCF_029967985.1). Lineage (NCBI taxonomy): Bacteria > Pseudomonadati > Pseudomonadota > Gammaproteobacteria > Pseudomonadales > Pseudomonadaceae > Pseudomonas > Pseudomonas sp. V88_4. Next base: position 239,699 of record NZ_JASCAF010000043.1, on the reverse strand, counting down.
GCATGATGCTCGGCGTTTACCTGGGCCAGTACTGCATCAACGGCATCACCTATTTCTTCCTGACCTGGTTCCCGGTGTACCTGGTGCAGGAACGCGGCATGACCATCCTCAAGGCTGGTTTTATCGCCTCGTTGCCGGCGATCTGCGGTTTTATCGGTGGTGTGCTCGGCGGGGTGATTTCCGATTACCTGCTGCGCAAGGGCCATTCGCTGACCTTCGCCCGCAAGGCGCCGATCATTGCCGGTCTGCTGGTTTCGAGCAGCATCGTGGCCTGCAACTATGTGGACGTTGAATGGATGGTGGTCGGTTTCATGGCCCTGGCCTTCTTCGGCAAAGGCGTGGGTGCACTGGGTTGGGCGGTGGTGTCCGACACCTCGCCGAAACAGATCGCCGGTCTGAGTGGCGGCCTGTTCAACACCTTCGGCAACATCGCGTCGATCACCACCCCGATCGTCATCGGCTACATCATCAGCTCCACCGGCTCGTTCAAATGGGCACTGGTGTTCGTCGGCGCCAACGCACTCGTGGCGGTGTTCAGCTACCTGGTGATCGTCGGCCCGATCAAACGTGTGGTACTTAAAGAGCCGCCAACCAATGGCGGTTCCGAAGCCACCGGCAAATTGTCTCAAGCGCATTCCTGAGGAGCGGCGTCATGCAGTTGATTGAACATTCCGACTCGCCGCGCTACATCCGCCTGCACGAGCGGGACAACGTAGTGGTAGTGGTCAACGACCAGGGTGTGCCGGCCGGCACCGCATTTGCAGATGGCCTGGTGACGGTGGATTTTGTGCCGCAGAGTCACAAGGTCAGCCTCGTGGATATCCCCGAGGGCGGCACGGTGATCCGCTACGGCCAGATCATTGGCTATGCGTTGCAGCCGATTCCCCGTGGCAGTTGGGTCAAGGAAGATCAACTGCGCATGCCAACCGCGCCACCGTTGGACAGCCTGCCGCTGTCCACCGAAGTGCCGGCCACCCAGGCGCCGCTGGAAGGCTTCACGTTCGAGGGTTATCGCAACGCCGACGGTACCGTCGGCACGCGCAACATCCTCGGGATCACCACTACCGTGCAATGCGTCACCGGGGTGCTGGATCACGCGGTCAAGCGGATCAAGGACGAACTGCTGCCCAAGTACCCGAACGTCGATGACGTGGTGGCGCTGACCCACAGTTACGGTTGTGGCGTGGCTATCACCGCCACCGACGCCTACATTCCGATCCGTACCGTACGCAATCTGGCGCGCAACCCGAACCTCGGTGGCGAGGCGCTGGTGATCAGCCTGGGCTGCGAAAAATTGCAGGCCGGGCAGGTGATGCATGAAGACGATGCCTCGGTGGATCTGAGCGAGCCTTGGCTGTATCGCTTGCAGGATTCCAGTCACGGTTTCACCGAGATGATCGAGCAGATCATGGAGCTGGCCGAAGTCCGTTTGAAGAAGCTCGACCAGCGCCGCCGGGAAACCGTGCCGGCGTCCGAGCTGATCCTCGGCATGCAGTGCGGCGGCAGCGATGCGTTTTCCGGCATCACCGCCAACCCGGCGCTGGGTTATGCCTCGGACTTGCTGCTGCGGGCGGGGGCGACGGTGATGTTTTCCGAAGTCACCGAAGTGCGTGATGCGATTTACCTGCTGACCTCACGGGCCCAGACCAAAACCGTTGCCGAGGAACTGGTGCGCGAGATGGACTGGTACGACCGTTACCTGGCCAAGGGTGAAGCGGATCGCAGCGCCAACACCACGCCGGGCAACAAGAAGGGCGGATTGTCGAACATCGTCGAGAAGTCGTTGGGCTCGATCGTGAAGTCCGGCAACAGTGCGATCAGTGGCGTGCTCGGCCCTGGGGAGCGTTTCAAGCAGAAGGGCTTGATTTTCTGTGCGACGCCAGCCAGTGACTTTGTCTGCGGCACCTTGCAACTGGCGGCGGGGATGAATCTGCACGTGTTCACTACCGGGCGTGGTACGCCTTATGGTCTGGCCATGGCGCCGGTGGTGAAGGTCTCGACCCGTACCGAACTGGCGCAACGCTGGCCGGATCTGATCGACATCGATGCCGGGCGGATTGCCACCGGGCGCGCAACCATCGAGGAGTTGGGCTGGGAGTTGTTCCACTACTACCTGGATGTGGCGAGCGGCAAGCAACAGACGTGGGCGGAGAAGCACAAGCTGCATAACGACATTACGTTGTTCAATCCGGCGCCTATTACCTGAGTATGTTGATCGTTCCCACGCATAGCGTGGGAACGAACGGGGTGAAAGTGGCTTATCATTAGCCCCCTAACGACGCTCACCTCCAAGGCTCCCCGGCATGCTGGCTATCTTCCTCGAAACCCTGAACATCACCGCGCCGGTGTTTGCCATGCTTTTTCTCGGTGTGCTGCTCAAGCGCATCGACTGGATCAACGACAACTTCATCCACACAGCCTCGTCGCTGGTGTTCAACGTCACCATGCCGGCGCTGCTGTTTCTCGGCATTCTGCACGCCGACCTGCACGCGGCACTGCAACCGGCGCTGCTGATCTATTTCGCTCTCGCGACGCTGGTCAGTTTTGCCGTGGCCTGGGGCTGGGCCATTTTCCGCTGCCCGCGTGAAGATCGCGGCATCTACACCCAAGGCGCCTTTCGCGGCAACAACGGGGTGATCGGCCTGGCGCTGGCGGCGAGCATGTACGGCGACTACGGGATTTCCCTTGGAGCGATTCTCGCGGCGCTGGTGATCCTGTTCTACAACACCCTGTCGACCATTGTGCTGGCGGTCTACAGCCCGGTGATCAAATCCGATCCGTGGAGCATCTGCAAAAGCGTGGTCAGCAATCCGCTGATCATCAGCGTGATCGCGGCGGCGCCGTTCGCTTATTTCAAGATCGGTCTGCCGGGGTGGCTGGAAACCTCCGGCCAGTATCTGGCGCAGACCACGCTGCCGCTGGCACTGATCTGCATTGGCGGCACGCTGTCGCTGGCGGCGCTGCGCAAGAGCGGCAAGATGGCGCTCAGTTCGAGTCTGGTGAAGATGGTCGGTCTGCCGGTGATCGCCACGCTGGGCGCGTGGCTCTGGGGCTTTCGCGGGGCGGAGCTGGGAATTCTGTTTCTGTACTTCGGCAGCCCGACTGCCGCCGCCAGTTTCGTCATGGCCCGTGCGGCGCAGGGCAACCATGAACTGGCGGCGGCGATCATCGTGCTGACCACATTGATGGCGGCGATCACCACCAATATCGGGATCTTCTTCCTGCAGTGGGGCGGGTGGATCTGAGGCCGGCGGTTACTCGGGCTTCTGGTAACTGTCGATCACTTCCTGCGCCGCACGAAACGCATCGATTGCCGCCGGCACCCCGGCGTACACCGCGCAATGCAGCAGCGCCTCGCGGATCTCTTCCACTGTGCAGCCATTGTTCAGCGCACCGCGCACGTGGCCCTTCAACTCTTGCGGGCACTTCAACGCGGTCAGCGCGGCGAGGGTGATCAGGCTGCGGGTTTTCAGCGGCAGACCTTCTCGATTCCACACGCCGCCCCAGGCGTGTTCGTTGACGAAATCCTGCAAGGGTTGAGTGAATTCGGTGGCATTGCCCAGCGCGCGGTCGACAAACGCGTCGCCCATTACCTGACGGCGGACTTCAACCCCGGATTTCTTCGATTCGGTCATGGCACATCCCTCCTGTGGTGTTGGCGGCGCCAGGCGCGTACGGACGTGAAAAACAGAAACGCCAGCAGCGTCGGCAGCACATAAAACAGCATCAATCGCTCGAGTTTGCCGGCCAGTGGCATGCCGGTGGTGAACGACACCACGTGCAGCCCGTACGCCAGGTACAAACCCAGCAGCAGCAGACCTTCGGCCCGGGTCACGCGGTAGCCGGAATAGAACACCGGCAGGCACAGCGCGGCGACGCCGAGCATCACCGGCAGGTCGAAATCCAGTGCGTTCGGCGAGACCGACAGCGGCGTCGGCGCGATCAGTGCGGTCAGGCCCAGCACCCCAAGCAGGTTGAACAGGTTGGCGCCGATCACGTTGCCCACGGCGATGTCCCGCTGACCGCGTAGCGCGGCGATCAGCGAAGTGGCGAGTTCCGGCAGCGAGGTACCGACCGCGACCACGGTCAGGCCGATTACCCGCTCGGAGAACCCCAGGTCGGTGGCCACGACCACGGCGGCGCCCAGCAGCAAGTGCCCGGCGAACACCAGCATGCCCAGACCACCGACAATCATCAGCAGGCTGGTGAACCACGGTGCCTGCGGATCGTGCGGTTGATCGGAGTGCGGGCGGGTCGAGTGCCGCGACTGGCGCAGCAATAATCTGAGATACAGGGCGAGGGCGCCGAGCAACAGAATGCCGTCGAAGCGCCCGAGCTCTTCATTCCATGCCAGCACGAACACCAGCAGGCTGGCACCGATCATCAGCGGAATGTCGAGGCGCACCAGTTGTCGCGATACCCGCAGCGGAATGATCAGTGCCGACAGGCCGAGGGTGACGAGAATGTTGAAAATGCTGCTGCCGATCACGCTGCTGACGGCGATGTCCGGCGTGTGCGCCTGCACGGCTTGCAGGCTGACGGCCATTTGCGGAGCGCTGCTGCCGAGGGCGACGATGGTCAGGCCGATAATCAGCGGCCGCAAATGCAGGCGCGCGGCCAGCCGCACGGCGGCGCGTACCATCAGTTCGGCGCCGACGATCAGCAGGAACAGCCCGCTGAGCAATTCGATCACGCTGATCAGGGGTAAGTCGGTCAGTCCGAAAATGGTGGGCGCTCCATCAGTCGTCGAGGGCCTGGACCCGAACGCGGGCGGTTCCACTGCGCAGCATACCGAGCTGTTCGGCCGCCGCACGTGAAACATCGATCAGGCGACCACGAGTGTGCGGGCCGCGGTCGTTGATGCGGACCACGACGGATTCATCGTTTTTCAGGTTGGTGACCTTCACCCGGGTGCCGAACGGCAACTGGCGGTGGGCGGCGGTCAGGGAATTCTGGTTGAACGCTTCGCCGCTGGCGGTGCGTTTACCGTGGTGCCTGGCACCGTAATAGGAGGCGACACCGGTCTGGTCGTAACCCTGCGGGTCGATGACATCGGTGCTGGCGCAACCGGCCAGCAAGGAGAGCAGGGCGCAGGCGCCGAGCAGACGTTTCATTCGAAAGCTCCCAAATAACAATGTGGGAGCGAACGTGCTGGCGAAGGCGATCTGTCAGTCACTTTTGCAGTGTCTGAAATTGCGCTATCGCGAGCATGCCCGCTCCCACAGGGAATGGAGCCAGGCTTTGGATCTGGCTCCATTGTGGTCAGCCTTCGAGCTTGCTTTTCAGCAGTTCGTTCACTTGCTGCGGGTTGGCCTTGCCTTTGGAGGCTTTCATGGCCTGGCCGACGAAGAAGCCGAACATCTTGCCGCGCTTGGCTTCGTCTGCCGCACGGTATTGCTCGACCTGCTCGGCGTTGGCCGCGAGCATTTCGTCCAGCACCGCCGAGATCGCGCCGCTGTCGGTAACCTGCTTCAGGCCGCGCTTTTCGATGATCTCGTCTGCGCTGCCTTCGCCGTTGGCCATCGCTTCGAACACCACCTTGGCGATCTTGCCGGAGATGGTGTTGTCTTTGATGCGCAGCAGCATGCCGCCCAGTTGCTCGGCCGAAACCGGTGAATCCTCGATGTCCAGGTTCTGCTTGTTGAGCAGGCTGCCCAACTCGACCATCACCCAGTTCGCCGCCAGTTTGGCGTCGCCGCCGATGGCTGCGACTTTCTCGAAGTAGTCCGCCTGCTCACGGCTGGTGGCCAGTACGTTGGCGTCGTAGGCCGACAGACCGAACGCGCTCTGGAAGCGCTCGCGTTTCTGCGGTGGCAGCTCCGGCAGGGTGGCGCGCACGTCATTGAGGAACGAGTCCTCGATGACCACCGGCAGCAGGTCCGGATCGGGGAAGTAACGGTAGTCGTTGGCTTCCTCTTTGCTGCGCATCGGACGGGTCTCGTCCTTGTTCGGATCGTACAGACGGGTCTGCTGTATCACTTTGCCGCCGTCTTCGATCAGGTCGATCTGACGCTGGATCTCGGAGTTGATCGCCTTCTCGATGAAGCGGAACGAGTTGACGTTCTTGATCTCGCAGCGGGTGCCGAACTCAACCTGGCCTTTCGGACGCACCGACACGTTGCAGTCGCAACGCAACGAACCCTCGGCCATGTTGCCGTCGCAGATGCCCAGGTAACGCACCAGCGCGTGGATCGCCTTGACGTAGGCCACGGCTTCCTTGGCGCTGCGCATGTCAGGCTCGGAAACGATTTCCAGCAGCGGTGTGCCGGCACGGTTCAGGTCGATGCCGGTGGCACCGCTGAATTCTTCGTGCAGGCTCTTGCCGGCGTCTTCTTCCAGGTGCGCGCGGGTGATGCCGACGCGTTTGACCGTGCCATCTTCCAGGGCGATGTCCAGGTGGCCCTTGCCGACGATCGGCAATTCCATCTGGCTGATCTGGTAGCCCTTCGGCAGGTCCGGGTAGAAATAGTTTTTACGGGCGAACACGTTGTGCTGACCGATCTCGGCGTCAATCGCCAGACCGAACATCACCGCCATGCGCACCGCTTCCTGGTTCAGCACCGGCAGCACGCCGGGCATGCCCAGGTCGATCAGGCTGGCCTGGGTGTTCGGCTCGGAACCGAACTGGGTGGAACTACCGGAAAAGATTTTCGACCGGGTGGTGAGCTGGGTGTGAATCTCCAGCCCGATCACGACTTCCCATTGCATGTGTGTCTCCTCAGAAGCCGGTTGGGGTGCGGGTGTGCCAGTCAGTGTTCAACTGATACTGGTGGGCAACGTTCAACAGGCGACCTTCCTGGAAATACGGCGCGAGCAGCTGTACGCCGACCGGCAGGCCGTCGACGAAACCGGCCGGCATCGACAGGCCCGGCAGGCCCGCGAGGTTGGCGGTGATGGTGTAGACGTCTTCGAGGTAGGCAGCGACCGGGTCGCTGTTCTTGGCACCGAGTTTCCAGGCCGGGTTTGGCGTGGTCGGGCCGAGGATGATGTCGACTTCATTAAAGGCAGTCATGAAGTCGTTCTTCACAAGGCGACGGATCTTTTGCGCTTTCAGGTAGTAGGCGTCGTAGTAACCGGCGGACAGTGCGTAGGCACCGACCATGATCCGGCGCTGCACTTCAGGCCCGAAGCCTTCGCCACGGGAGCGCTTGTACAGATCTTCCAGGTTCTTCGGGTCTGCGCAGCGATGGCCGAAGCGCACGCCGTCGAAACGCGACAGGTTGGAGGAAGCTTCTGCCGGGGCGATCACGTAGTACGCAGGGATCGCGTGCTGCATGTTCGGCAGGCTGATTTCCTTGATTACGGCACCGAGCTTCTGCAGCTCCTTGATGCTGTTCTGGATCAGATCGGCGATGCGCGGGTCGAGACCGGCACCGAAGTATTCCTTCGGCACGCCGATGCGCAGGCCTTGCAGCGAGCCATTCAGACCGGCGGCGTAGTCCGGCACCGGCTCATCGATGCTGGTGGAGTCGTTCGGATCGAAGCCGGCCATACCTTGCAACAAAATCGCGCAGTCTTCGGCGGTGCGAGCCAGCGGGCCGCCCTGATCAAGGCTGGAGGCGTAAGCGATCATGCCCCAGCGCGACACGCGACCGTAGGTCGGTTTCAGGCCGGTGAGGTTGGTGAACGCGGCCGGCTGACGGATCGAGCCGCCGGTGTCGGTGGCCGTCGCGGCAGGCAACAGACGAGCGGCAACTGCCGCCGCCGAACCACCGGACGAACCGCCCGGCACGTGTTCCAGGTTCCACGGGTTTTTCACCGCGCCGTACCAGCTCGACTCGTTGGCCGAACCCATGGCGAATTCGTCCATGTTGGTCTTGCCCAGAGTCACGGTGCCGGCGGCGGCCAGCTTCGACACCACGGTGGCGTCGTATGGAGCCTTGAAGTTGTCGAGCATCTTCGAGCCGCAACTGGTGCGGATACCCTGGGTGCAGAACAGATCCTTGTGGGCGATCGGTGCACCGAGCAGGGCGCCACTCTCACCATTGGCCCGGCGCACGTCGGCGGCTTTCGCCTGCTCGAGGGCCAGCTCTTCGGTGAGGCTGATGAAACTGTTGAGCTGCGGATCGAGCTGGGTGATACGCGCCAGCAAGACTTTGGTCAGCTCTTCGGAAGAAAACTTTTTATCGGCGAGACCGCGGGCGATCTCGGCCAGAGTCAATTGATGCATTGCAGGCTCTTTCCCTTTAGTCGATGACTTTCGGAACCAGGTACAGGCCGTTTTCGACCGCTGGTGCGATGGACTGATAAGCCTCGCGGTTATTGCTTTCGGTCACGACATCGGCGCGCAGGCGCTGACTGGCTTCCAGCGGGTGGGCCAGCGGTTCGATACCGTCGGTATTGACCGCCTGCATTTCGTCGACCAGCCCGAGAATGCTGTTGAGGGCCGAAGTGATGTGTGGAAGATCGGCGTCATTCAGGCCAAGGCTGGCCAGATGAGCGATTTTTTCCACGTCGGAGCGTTCTAGCGCCATCGGGTTTCTCCAGTGGAAAACAGGACGGACGGCGTCCGTGTGTTAGATTGTCGGAACACTACCGCACTTCTACGGTCATAAGGCCGCGATTGTGGGGCTTGGTGCACAGAAAAGCGGCCAATTTAACATATTGGCGCCTTGCCCAAAATCCCTGTCGTTGTTAGAGTTTGCCGCACTTTTTTACCCACGCGTTGCCTAGGGTCCCTTTCCCATGTTCAAGAAACTGCGTGGCATGTTTTCCAGCGATCTTTCCATTGACCTGGGCACTGCCAACACCCTTATTTACGTGCGCGAGCGCGGTATCGTCCTGAATGAGCCATCGGTTGTGGCCATTCGGACACACGGTAACCAGAAAAGTGTCGTCGCTGTCGGCACCGAGGCCAAGCGCATGCTCGGCCGTACGCCGGGCAACATTGCGGCCATTCGTCCGATGAAGGACGGCGTGATCGCCGACTTCAGCGTCTGCGAAAAGATGCTGCAATACTTTATCAACAAGGTTCACGAAAACAGCTTTCTGCAGCCCAGCCCTCGTGTGCTGATCTGCGTTCCATGCAAGTCCACCCAGGTTGAGCGTCGTGCCATCCGTGAATCGGCCCTTGGCGCCGGTGCCCGTGAAGTGTTCCTGATCGAAGAGCCGATGGCGGCAGCGATCGGTGCCGGCCTGCCGGTTGAAGAAGCTCGCGGTTCGATGGTCGTGGATATCGGTGGTGGTACCACCGAAATCGCGCTGATCTCCCTGAACGGTGTGGTCTATGCCGAATCCGTGCGTGTTGGCGGCGACCGCTTCGACGAAGCGATCATCACCTACGTGCGCCGCAACTACGGCAGCCTGATCGGCGAATCCACCGCCGAACGCATCAAGCAGGAAATCGGCACGGCCTACCCGGGCGGTGAAGTTCGCGAAGTCGACGTTCGTGGTCGCAACCTGGCCGAAGGCGTTCCACGTGCGTTCACCCTGAACTCCAACGAAGTGCTGGAAGCTCTGCAAGAGTCGCTGGCAACCATCGTTCAGGCAGTGAAAAGCGCTCTGGAGCAATCGCCGCCGGAACTGGCTTCCGACATCGCCGAGCGTGGCCTGGTGCTGACCGGTGGTGGCGCGCTGCTGCGTGACCTGGACAAGCTGTTGGCTCAGGAAACCGGTCTGCCGGTAATCGTTGCCGAAGATCCGCTGACCTGCGTCGCTCGCGGCGGTGGCCGTGCATTGGAAATGATGGACAAGCACACCATGGACCTGCTCTCCAGCGAATAATCGCCGGGTGCAATACGTGGGTGAGCGCACAGGCAGCACTTTGCAGTGCTGCCTGTTGGCGTTTATCTTCTGTCAGTCTTCATCCAGGCCGGTTTGATGCCGTATGAATAAACAGAACATTTGCCTGGGAGGAGCGGCTTATTAAACCGCTTTTCGCCAAGGGCCCCTCATTGGGCGTGCGCCTGTTGGTGCTGGCCGTGCTGTCGGTCGCGCTGATGGTCGTTGATGCGCGCTTCAGTCTGCTTAAACCCGTACGCAGCCAGGCCTCGCTGGTGCTGATGGACGCCTACTGGATTACTGACCTGCCCGGACGGTTGTGGGAAGGTATCGCCAGCCAGTTCGGCAGTCGCACCGAACTCGTCGCCGAAAATGAAAAACTCAAGTCGGAGAACCTGCTGTTGCAGGGTCGCATGCAGAAGCTTGCCGCCCTCACCGAGCAGAATGTCCGCCTGCGCGAGTTGCTCAATTCCTCCGCGCTGGTCAACGAGAAGGTCGAAGTGGCCGAGCTGATCGGCATGGACCCCAACCCTTTCACCCATCGCATCATCATCAATAAAGGTGAGCGTGATGGCGTGGTGCTCGGTCAGCCGGTGCTCGATGCTCGCGGCCTGATGGGGCAGGTGGTCGAACTGATGCCGTACACCTCACGTGTGCTGCTGCTGACCGACTCGACCCACAGCATTCCCGTGCAGGTGAACCGTAACGGTCTGCGGGCGATTGCCAGCGGCACCGGTAACCCTGAGCGTCTGGAACTGCGCCACGTGGCGGACACTGCCGATATCAAGGAAGGTGATCTGCTGGTCAGCTCCGGTCTCGGCCAGCGTTTCCCGGCCGGTTACCCGGTGGCGACGGTCAAGGAAGTCATCCACGATTCCGGCCAGCCTTTTGCCATTGTTCGCGCCGTGCCGACCGCTGCGCTGAACCGCAGCCGTTACCTGCTGCTGGTATTCAGCGACAACCGCACCGCCGAAGAGCGCGCCAACGATGCCGCGCAGGCTCAGGAAAACCTCGATGCCTTTGGTGGCGGTCCGGTGATTCCGTCCACGGTGCCGAAAATCGTCACCCCGCCAGCCGCAGCCGCAACGCCTGCCACGGCGACTCCGTCGGCTGCGCCTGCTGCCGGCACCACGCCGGCCAAACCTGCTGCAAGCAAACCGCCTGCAGCCACACCCGCGGCCAGCAAGCCACCGGCCAATCAGCCCGCTGCTCGACCAGCGGCCAAGCCGCCTGTCACTGCGCCGGCGACCACCGGGAGGCAAGAATAATGGTCGGAGCTACCGCATCGCGTAACGGCTGGATCGTCTGGCTGACGTTTATCGTCGGCATACTGCTCAGCGTGTCGCCACTGCCCATTTTCATGGAAATCCTGCGCCCGCTGTGGCTGGCCTTGCTCCTGACTTTCTGGGCTTTGTACCTGCCGCATACGGTCGGCATGGTCACGGCGTTCTGCCTGGGGCTGGCCGAAGACGTGCTGCAAGGCGATCTGCTCGGTCAGAATGCCTTGATCCTGACACTGATCACGTTCCTCGTGCTGTCGTTGCAACAACGCCTGCGAATGTTCCCGATGTGGCAGCAGTGCCTGGTGATCCTGGTGATCTTCGGCCTCGCCCAGCTCGTACAACTCTGGCTCAGTGCCTTGACCGGCAACCGTCAGCCGACCCTCGCACTGGTCCTGCCGGCACTGGTCAGTGCCTTGCTCTGGCCTTGGGTCAGCTTCGCTTTGCGTGGATTGCGTCGGCGCTACAAAATCAACTGATTCGGTCAGGCATTTGCCCGCACCAGTGCCTTGCCTCGCAAATGAAGTTCTTTTTGGGCGAGTGGCTGTTGTTGCCAGACAAGGCGCCGTGACGAGTCATAGCGTGCTATGGCGAGGAACGGCAACGCAGTATGGCAGCAACAGACGCCGACCAAAGGGAACAGCATTTGTGAGGCAGGGCACCAAACAGGGAGATGTCTTGATGAAAAAGCTTTACCTCGCCTCAGGATCGCCGCGTCGGCGTGAATTGCTCACGCAGATCGGCATCCCGTTTACCGCCATCAGCGCGGATATCGATGAAACCCCTCTCGCCAATGAATCCCCATCGGCCTACGTCGAGCGCCTGGCGCGCGGCAAGGCCGAGGCTGGGCGGCGTGCTGTCGTTTCCGACGTAGCCTTTTGCGTACTGGGTGCCGATACCGCGGTGGTGCTGGACGGCAAAATTCTTGGCAAACCGGTGGACGAAGCCGATGCATGCGCCATGCTGATGATGTTGTCCGGCAAGGAGCATGAAGTGCTGACGGCGATTGCCGTGCTCGACGGCGAGCGCATCGAGTCGCGGGTGGTGCGCAGTCTGGTGCGGTTCCGCTCGATCAGCCGCGAAGAAGCCGCCGCCTACTGGGCCAGCGGCGAACCCCGGGACAAGGCGGGTGGCTACGGCATTCAGGGGCTCGGTGCGGTGTTCGTCGCCGGCCTCAATGGCAGCTACTCGGCGGTCGTCGGCTTGCCGGTGTGCGAAAGCGCAGAACTGCTTGGCCATTTCGGCATACCCTGTTGGCAAAACCTGAACGCGCGATGAGCGTCGAACGGACAAGATGCGGCCATTATCGTGAACATGCCTGAACGAGACCCTGCCATGAGTGAAGAGATTCTGATCAACATCACGCCGATGGAATCGCGCGTGGCGGTGGTCGAAAACGGTGTGCTGCAAGAAGTGCACGTCGAGCGTACGCAAAAACGCGGGATCGTCGGCAACATCTATAAAGGCAAGGTGGTGCGAGTTCTGCCGGGCATGCAGGCGGCCTTCGTCGACATCGGCCTGGATCGTGCAGCCTTCATTCATGCCTCGGAAATTTCCCTGCGCGAAGGTCCAGCGGTGGAAAGCATCAGTGCGCTTGTACACGAAGGCCAGAGCCTGGTGGTGCAGGTCACCAAGGATCCGATCGGGTCCAAAGGCGCGCGGCTGACAACGCAGCTGTCGATCCCGTCGCGCTATCTGGTGTACATGCCGCGCACCGCCCACGTCGGCATTTCCCTGAAGATCGAAGACGAAGCCGAGCGCGAGCGCCTCAAGCAGGTGGTCAGCGATTGCGTGGCCAAAGAAGGCATCAAGGAGGCCGGCGGCTTCATTTTGCGTACCGCCGCCGAAGGTGCCGGGGCCGATGAGATCCTGATGGACATCCGCTACCTGCGCCGGCTGTGGGATCAGATCAACGAACAGATCAAGACCATCGGCGCACCGAGCGTGATCTATGAAGACCTTGGCCTGGCGTTGCGTACCCTGCGCGATCTGGTCAGCCCGAAGATCGAGAAGATCCGCATCGACTCCCGGGAAACCTTCCAGAAAACCACGCAGTTCGTGGCCGAACTGATGCCGGAAATCGCCGATCGTCTGGAACATTACCCGGGTGAACGACCGATCTTCGACCTGTACGGCGTCGAAGACGAAATCCAGAGAGCCCTGGAACGCAAGGTGCCGCTGAAGTCCGGTGGTTATCTGGTGATCGATCCGGCGGAAGCCATGACCACTATTGATGTGAACACCGGTGCTTTCGTCGGTCATCGCAACCTTGAAGAAACCATCTTCAAGACCAACCTCGAAGCCGCGACCGCGATTGCCCGGCAGATGCGCCTGCGCAATCTGGGCGGGATCATCATCATCGACTTCATCGACATGGAGGACGAAGAGCACCAGCGTCAGGTGCTGCGTACCCTGGAGAAACAGCTGGAGCGCGATCACGCCAAGACCAACATCATCGGCATTACCGAGCTGGGCCTGGTGCAGATGACGCGCAAGCGCACCCGTGAAAGCCTTGAACAAGTGTTGTGCGAACCGTGCAGCAGCTGTCAGGGCCGGGGCAAACTGAAAACTCCGGAAACCATTTGCTACGAGATTTTCCGCGAGATCCTGCGCGAAGCCCGGGCCTATCAGGCCGAGGGTTATCGGGTGCTGGCGAACCAGAAAGTCGTCGACCGGCTGCTCGATGAAGAGTCCGGTAACGTGGCCGAACTTGAAGGTTTCATCGGGCGCACCATACGCTTCCAGGTCGAAACCATGTATTCCCAGGAACAATATGACGTGGTGCTGCTCTGAACCCCTGCATCACCTTTTTCCTGAAACGGCTGGCCTCAGCTTTTTGCATTATTTTTGCCATGGGAGCCAACTGACATGGAACGTCTGACACGCATTTTGGCTGCGCTGACCCGCTGGGGTCTGAGCCTGTGCGCGTTGGTTCTGGTATTGATGGCGTTGTACGTCAGTCTCGGCCGGGAACTCACGCCACTGGTGGCCGAATACCGCGCCGATATCGAAGACAAGGCCAGTGCCGCCCTGGGCATGCCGCTGCAGATCGGCGAGCTGGAAGGCAACTGGAGCGGATTTGCCCCGATCCTGCTGGCCCACGACGTGATGGTCGGCAGCGGCGCCAACGCCTTGCGCCTGGATCGGGTGCGCGCGGTGCCGGATCTTTGGGCCAGTTTGCTGGCCCGGGAAGTGCGCATCGCCCATCTTGAACTCAACGGTCTGAAGATCAGCCTCAAGGAAGGCGAAGACGGAAAGTGGGCGCTGGAAGGCTTGCCGGTGCAGCAGGATCAGCCCATGGATCCCGAACAACTGTTCAACCGCATGCAAATGATTCAGCAACTGTCGGTGCTCGACAGTCAGGTGACGTTGCAGCCGCTGGAGCAGGCGCCGCTGACCCTCACTTATGTCGGCCTCAATCTAAAGACCGGTTCCAGCCGCCAACGCCTCGATGCGCGCCTGACCCTGCCCAACGGTCAGCCTGTGGCGCTGAGCCTGCGCACACGCCTTCGTCCGAATCAGTGGCAGAACAGCGAATTGGAAGGCTATGCCAGCCTGCCGCAGAGCGACTGGTCAAAATGGCTGCCCGAGCGGCTTACTCAACAGTGGAATTTCTCCGCGATCAAGGCCGGTGGCGAGTTGTGGGTCAACTGGCGCGAGGGGGCGTTGCAGAGTGCGGCGATCCGTCTCAATGCGCCGCAACTGACCGGCGCCTACGCTGAACGCAAGCCGATCCAGATCAACAATCTGGCGCTTAATGGCTATTTTCAGCGCGGCTCCGAAGGGACCACAATCACGCTTGATTCGTTGGCGATGAATGTCGGCGAAACCCGCTTCGAATCCCATGTCCAGATCAAACAGACGGCCGCCACCGACGAAGCGCAAGAGCTCTGGCATCTGCAGGCCGACCAGCTCGACCTGACGCCGATCACACCTTTGCTCAATGCCCTCGGCCCATTGCCCCAAGGTTTCGCCACCGTGGTCGAGCGCCTGAAAGTGACCGGTGGCATGCGTAACGTACTGCTGGATTTCCGGCCGAACGCCACCGACGACAGCAAATTCAGCTTCGCCGCCAACCTCGATCAAGTTGGCTTCGACGCCTACCACGGCGCGCCGGCGGCACGGAATGTCAGCGGCAGCCTTACCGGCAATCTCGGCGGCGGCGAGCTGCGCATGGACAGCAAGGACTTCGTCCTGCACCTCGATCCGATCTTCGCCAAGCCATGGCAGTACATTCAGGCCAATGCCCGGTTGACCTGGAAGCTCGATAAAGAAGGGTTCACCCTGATCGCGCCGTACCTCAAGGTGCTCGGCGAGGAGGGCAAGATCGCCGGCGACTTCCTGATCCGCCTGCACTTCGATCACAGCCAGGAAGACTACATGGACCTGCGGGTCGGTCTGGTGGATGGCGATGGACGCTACACCGCCAAGTACCTGCCGCAAGTCTTGAGCCCGGCCCTCGATGAATGGCTGCGCACGGCAATTCTCAAAGGCGCGGTGGATCAGGGCTTCTTCCAGTATCAGGGTTCGCTGAACAAGAACGCCGGAGAAGCGGATCGCAGCATCAGCCTATTCTTCAAGGTGCACGACGCCGAGCTGGCGTTCCAGCCGGGCTGGCCGCACGTGAGCAAGGTCAGCGGTGACGTGTTCATCGAAGACAGTGGCGTGCGTATTCTGGCCAACGAGGGTCAGTTGCTCGACACCCAGGTCAGCGATGTCTTCGTCAATATTCCCCATGTGCCGAGCGGCGAGCACAGCCATATGTTCCTCGACGGCAGCTTTGCCGGCGGGCTGGGCGATGGCCTGAAGATTCTTCAGGAGGCGCCGATCGGCACCGCCGATACTTTTGCCGGCTGGGAAGGCGAGGGTGACCTGCAAGGCAAGCTCAAACTCGATGTGCCGTTGGCCAAGGGTGATCAGCCGAAAATCCTCGTCGACTTCAAAACTGCCAATGCGCGCTTGAAGCTGGCCGAGCCGAAGCTGGAACTGAGCCAGCTCAAGGGTGATTTCCGCTTCGACAGCGACAAGGGCCTGAGCGGTCAGAACATCAGCGCCAGGGCCTTCGATAAACCGGTCTCGGCGCAGATCTTCGCCGACGGTGCTCCCGGCCAGCTCAAGACCCGAGTCGCGGCGTCAGGGCAGGTCGAGGTCAAGAAACTCACCGACTGGCTGGGCGTGACTCAACCATTGCCGGCGTCCGGGACGATTCCTTACCAGTTACAAGTGAATCTGTCCGGCGCCGACAGCCAATTGATGGTCAGTTCCAGCATGAAGGGTGTGGCGGTGGATCTGCCGGCGCCGTTCGGTATGGCCGCCGACGTGGGGCGTGACACGGTATTCCGCATGACCCTGCAAGGACAGGAGCGGCGTTTCTGGGTCAATTACGATCAACTGGCCAATTTCACCTTTGCCGCGCCACCGGGAAATTTTGCCGATGGTCGGGGCGAGTTGTTCCTCGGCGCCGGCGAAGCGGTGTTGCCGGGCAGCAAAGGTCTGCGAGTGCGCGGCGTACTGTCCGAGCTTGACGTCAAGCCCTGGCAGGACCTGCTGGACAAATACGCTGGCCAGGATCCGGGTGGCAACGCCAAGCAGTTGCTCAGCAGCGCGGATTTCAAGATCGGCAAACTCACGGCCTTCGGCACCACGCTGGATCAGGCAGCCGTGCAAGTGAATCGCAAGCCCGGTGCCTGGGCACTGGCCCTCGACAGCCAGCAGGCCAAAGGCACGGCGGGCATTCCTGACGCCAAGGGCGCGCCGATTGCGGTGAACCTGCAATACGTGCGGTTGCCGGCGCCGGACCCGACGGTCCAGGCCGACGAAAACGCGCCGGATCCACTGGCTTCGGTCGATCCGACCAAGATCCCGGCGCTGGATATCACCATCAATCAATTGTTCCAGGGCCAGGATCTGGTCGGTGGCTGGTCGCTCAAGATTCGGCCGACCGCCAAGGGCATCGCCCTGAACAATCTCGATCTGGGCCTCAAGGGCATTCTTTTGCAGGGCAGCGGCGGCTGGGAAGGCGCGCCCGGTGCTACGAGCAGTTGGTACAAGGGCCGGATCGGCGGCAAGAATCTCGCCGATGTGCTCAAGGGCTGGGGCTTTGCACCGAGCGTGACCAGCGAAGAATTCCACATGGATGTCGACGGCCGCTGGCCGGGCTCGCCGGCGTGGCTGGCGACCAAGCGCTTCTCCGGCACCCTCGATGCGTCCCTCAACAAAGGCCAGTTTGTTGAAGTGGAGGGCGGCGCCCAGGCATTGCGGGTATTCGGTCTGCTCAACTTCAACTCGATTGGCCGGCGTTTGCGCCTCGACTTCTCCGACCTGTTCGGCAAAGGCTTGAGCTATGACCGGGTCAAGGGATTGCTGGTGGCGACCAATGGCGTGTATGTGACGAAAGAGCCGATCAAGTTGACCGGGCCTTCGAGCAACCTGGAACTGGACGGCACGCTGGATCTGGTGGGCGATCAGGTTGATGCCAAATTGCTGGTGACCTTGCCGGTGACCAACAATCTGCCGATTGCCGCGCTGATTGTCGGCGCACCGGCGGTCGGCGGTGCATTGTTCCTGATCGACAAACTGATCGGCGATCGCGTGGCACGGTTCGCCAGCGTCAAATACACCGTCAAAGGCCCGTGGAAAGAGCCGAAAATCACCTTCGACAAGCCTTTTTGAACAGCCAGCCCCTGAACCGATGGAGTAGCATGGCCGCATACCTCTTGCGGAGTGCGCCATGTCTTTAGCGGTGATTCAAATGGTCAGCCAGAGCGATGTGCTGGCCAACTTGCGCGATGCCCGACGTTTGCTCGAACAGGCGGCCAATGCCGGTGCGAAGCTGGCCGTGCTCCCGGAAAACTTCGCGGCCATGGGCCGTCGCGACATCGCCGATATCGGCCGCGCCGAAGCACTTGGCGAAGGCCCGATCCTGCCGTGGTTGAAACAGACCGCCCGCGACCTCAAGTTATGGATTGTGGCCGGCACCTTGCCGTTGCCGCCGGTGGGGCAGCCTGAGGCCAAGTCCCATGCCTGCTCGCTGCTGGTGAATGATCAGGGCGAAATCGTCGCGCGCTATGACAAGTTGCACCTGTTCGATGTCGACGTGGCGGACAATCGCGGCCGTTACCGCGAATCCGATGACTATGCTTATGGCAGTGGCGTGGTGGTCGTGGACACCCCGGTCGGGCGACTGGGCCTGACGGTGTGCTACGACCTGCGTTTCCCGGAGCTGTATAGCGAATTGCGCGCAGCCGGGGCTGAACTGATTACCGCACCGTCGGCCTTCACCGCGGTGACCGGTGCGGCGCACTGGGACGTGTTGATCCGTGCTCGGGCCATTGAAACCCAGTGCTATGTGCTGGCGGCAGCCCAGGGCGGGATACATCCAGGGCCACGAGAGACCTTTGGCCACGGGGCGATTGTCGATCCGTGGGGCCGCGTGCTGGCGCAACAGGAGCAGGGCGAAGCGGTGTTGCTGGCCGAGCGCGACAGTCATGAACAGGCGTCCATCCGGGCGCGAATGCCGGTGACGGGTCATCGGCGGTTTTTTTCGCAGGGCGCACAGCGACCTGCTTCAGAACACGAATTTAAGGCGTAAAACCTATGAGCGAGTTGTTGTCCTCAGTCAGTGATCACCTGTTGGCGCCCGGCGGCGTGACGATCGAGAGCCTGCAAGGCGTGCTCGGTGATCTGGCGGGTCCAGGCATCGATGCGGCCGACCTGTATTTCCAGGGGCAGATTTCCGAGTCCTGGTCGCTGGAAGACGGCATCGTCAAGGAAGGCAGTTTCAACCTCGACCAGGGCGTCGGCGTGCGTGCGCAGTCCGGCGAAAAAACCGGTTTCGCCTACAGCAACGCGATCACCCTCGAAGCCCTCGGCGCGGCGGCCCGTGCGGCCCGTTCGATTTCCCGCGCCGGGCAGAACGGCACGGTGCAGGCGTTCAGCAGCCAGGACGTCGCCCAGTTGTACGCACCGGATAACCCGCTGGAAGTCCTGAGCCGCGCTGAAAAAGTCGAACTGCTCAAGCGCATCGACGTGGCGACCCGTGCCCTCGATCCGCGTATCCAGCAGGTCAGCGTAAGCATGGCCGGGGTCTGGGAGCGGATTCTGGTGGCCTCGACCGACGGTGGCCTGGCTGCCGATGTGCGTCCGCTGGTGCGTTTCAACGTCAGTGTGATCGTCGAACAGAACGGCCGTCGCGAACGCGGTGGTCATGGCGGCGGCGGGCGTACCGACTACCGTTATTTCCTCGCCGAAGACCGCGCCATGGGTTACGCGCGTGAAGCACTGCGCCAGGCACTGGTGAATCTGGAAGCGATTCCGGCACCGGCCGGCACCTTGCCGGTGGTTCTGGGTTCGGGCTGGTCGGGCGTGTTGCTGCACGAAGCGGTCGGTCACGGTCTGGAAGGCGACTTCAACCGCAAGGGCAGTTCGGCCTACAGCGGGCGCATGGGTGAGATGGTTGCTTCGAAGCTCTGCACTATCGTCGATGACGGTACGTTGGCCGGTCGTCGCGGCTCCCTGAGTGTCGACGACGAAGGCACGCCGACCGAGTGCACCACGCTGATCGAGAACGGCGTGCTCAAGGGTTATATGCAGGACAAGCTCAATGCGCGGCTGATGGGCGTGGCCCGCACCGGCAACGGTCGCCGTGAATCCTACGCGCACCTGCCGATGCCTCGGATGACCAACACCTACATGCTCGGCGGCCAAAGCGATCCGGCGGAAATCATCGCCTCGGTGAAGAAGGGCATCTACTGCGCCAATCTTGGCGGTGGTCAGGTCGACATCACCAGCGGCAAGTTCGTGTTCTCCACCAGCGAGGCGTATCTGATCGAGGACGGCAGGATCACCGCGCCGGTCAAGGGTGCGACGTTGATCGGCAACGGTCCGGAAGCGATGAGCCGGGTGTCGATGGTCGGTAACGATCTGGCGCTGGACAGCGGTGTGGGGACTTGCGGCAAGGACGGGCAGTCGGTGCCGGTAGGTGTCGGTCAGCCGACCCTGAAAATCGATGCGATTACCGTGGGTGGCACGGGCGCATAAGAAGGAATGGAGCTTCGGGTGGCGCGCAGTGCGGCCACCCGGTGGCGAATATCAACGCAGACCGCGTTGAGTCTCGTCCAGCTCACGGATGTATTTGAAGATTTTACGGCTCGAGGCAGGAGGCTTGTTTTGCGCAACCTCGTGCTGGGCCTGACGGATCAGGGAACGCAGTTGCTGGCGGTCGGCGTCCGGGTAATCGACGACGAATTTTTCCAGTACGGCATCGTCACCGGCGATCAGGCGGTCACGCCAGCGTTCGAGGTTGTGGAAACGCTCGTTGTACTGACGGGTTGAGGCATCGAGTTGATCGAGCAAGGTGAGAATCGCGTCAGTGTCCTGATCGCGCATCAGTTTGCCGATGAACTGCAAGTGCCGTTTACGCGCGATGTTCGCGGTGTGCTTGGGCGCATCGGCCAGGGCCCGGCGCAAAGCGTCGGTCAATGGCAGTTTTGCCTGCAGGTCCGGCTTGAGCGTTGTAAGGCGCTCGCCAAGGTCAACCAGAGCATGCAGCTCGCGTTTGACCTGGGATTTGCTTTTTTCTCCCGTATCGAGGGAGTCGTCGTAAGAATCAACCATGGTGGCAGTCCGCAAAGAAACGCCGCCATGATAACCAGTCGGGGGCCGCTTGTCCGGCCCGGTCGCTCGAAGGCCCCAGCCGAAAGCAGAATTTGAGTGGAGATGAGCATGAGTGCAGTTGAAAGCGTCGGCCCACAGGCATTGCCGGCACTGCAGGAACAGGTCGAGCAGATCATCGCCGAAGCCAGGCGCCAGGGGGCCAGTGCCTGTGAAGTAGCGGTCTCGCTGGAACAGGGCCTGTCGACGTCGGTGCGTCAGCGTGAAGTCGAAACGGTCGAATTCAACCGCGATCAGGGCTTTGGCATCACCTTGTATGTCGGTCAGCGCAAAGGCTCGGCCAGCACCTCCGCCACCGGGCCGGATGCGATTCGCGAGACCGTCGCTGCGGCGCTGGCGATTGCCAAGCACACCTCCGAAGACGAGGCCTCGGGGCTGGCTGATGCTGCGCTGATGGCCCGGGATATTCAGGATTTCGATCTGTTCCACCAATGGGACATCACCCCGGAGCAGGCCATTGAAAAGGCATTGCTCTGCGAAGCCGCCGCGTTCGACGCCGATGCGCGCATCAAGAATGCCGATGGCACCACGTTGAGCACTCATCAGGGCTGCCGCGTGTACGGCAACAGCCACGGTTTCATCGGCGGTTACGCCTCGACCCGGCATAGCCTGAGCTGCGTGATGATCGCCGAGGCCGAGGGCCAGATGCAGCGTGATTACTGGTACGACGTGAATCGCCAGGGCAGTTTGCTGGCGGATCCGGTGAGCATCGGCCAGCGTGCTGCGCAGCGGGCGGCGAGTCGCCTCGGTGCGCGTCCGGTGCCGACCTGCGAAGTGCCGGTTTTGTTTTCGGCAGAACTGGCGGGTGGGTTGTTCGGCAGCTTTCTGTCGGCGATTTCCGGCGGCAGTCTGTACCGAAAATCGTCGTTCCTTGAAGGCACCTTGGGGCAGAAGCTGTTCCCGGAATGGCTGACGATCGACGAACGCCCGCACCTGATGCGTGCCATGGGCAGTGCTTCCTACGATGGTGACGGCCTGGCGACCTATGCCAAACCGTTCGTCGAGAAGGGCGAGTTGGTGTCGTACATTCTTGGCACTTATTCCGGTCGCAAACTCGGCATGCCGAGTACCGCCAACGCGGGCGGTGTGCACAACCTGTTCGTCACTCATGGCGATGAAGATCAGGCCGCTTTGCTGCGACGCATGGGGCGTGGGTTGTTGGTCACCGAGTTGATGGGCCACGGTCTGAACATGGTGACCGGTGATTACTCGCGCGGTGCGGCAGGTTTCTGGGTCGAGAACGGTGAAATCCAGTTCGCGGTGCAGGAAGTGACCATCGCCGGCAACATGCGTGACATGTTCAAGCAGATCATCGCGGTCGGTAACGATCTGGAGCTGCGCAGCAACATTCGCACTGGTTCGGTGTTGATCGAGAAGATGACTGTCGCGGGCAGCTAAGCCGCAGGCAGGTACAAAAAAGGCGCGCCACCCGATTGGGAGGCGCGCCTTTTTTTGTGTCTGCAAATTTTTCGAGCTGATGAGGGCAGCAAAAAGCGGCTCTTGTTTTGGTTCTCATTATCATCTAATAATAAATCTCATTATCGGATGAGCCCAGGATCATGAGTTCTGCCTTGCACGAGCAGCCGTACCTCGAAAGCTGGCGCTGGATGAGTCGCCAGATCCGTTGCGCGATGGATTCCGACGAACCACGACTGATCGAACATTACCTGGCCGAAGGCCGGTATCTGGCCTGCTGCACGGCGACCTCGCCCTGGATGATCGCTGAAACCTCCTTCCGTCTGCTGCTCGACACGGCCACCGACATCGCGCTGCCGTGGCATTGGCGCAGCCTGTGTCTCGATCAAGCCTGGCGGCCCTTGCGTGAAATGGAGCGCCTCTTGCTGTGCAAGTGCCGGCTCAAACGCTGGCAAAGCTACACCTGGCAATTGGCGACCTGCGAGTTGCTTCCCTCGATTCCTCTCATAGAACTGGTGCAAGGATTTTCAGATGACCAAGACACGTATTGAGCGCGACAGCATGGGCGAACTGCAGGTGCCGGTGGACGCTCTCTACGGCGCGCAGACCCAGCGCGCAGTGGATAACTTCCCGATCAGCGGCAAGCCGATGCCGACCCAGTTCATTCGCGCTTTGATTCTGGCGAAAGCCGCTGCCGCCCGGGCCAACGTTGAACTCAACCAGATCAGTGCCGCGCAAGGCAAAGCCATCAGCGATGCCGCCCAAGGGTTGCTGGAGGGCGACTTCATGCGGCATTTCCCGGTGGATATCTTCCAGACCGGCTCCGGCACCAGCTCCAACATGAACGCCAACGAGGTGATCGCCACGCTGGCCAGTCGTTTGCTCGAGGAGCCAATAAACGCCAATGATCATGTGAACTGCGGGCAAAGCAGCAACGACATTATTCCAACCACTATCCACGTCAGCGCCGCGCTGGCCCTGCACGAACAACTGCTGCCGGCGCTGTTGCATCTGGTGCAAGTGATCGAACTCAAGTCCGAACAAGTCCATCATCACGTCAAGACTGGCCGCACCCACTTGATGGACGCCATGCCGGTGCGCATGAGCCAGGTGCTCAACGGTTGGGCGCAGCAGCTCAAAGCCAATATCGGTCACCTGCAGGACTTGCTGCCAAGCCTGCAATCCCTGGCACAGGGTGGCACAGCGGTCGGTACCGGGATCAATGCGCATCCGGAATTTGCTGCGCGGTTCAGCCGCCAGCTCAGCCAGTTGACCAATGTCCAGTTCACCCCTGGCAAGAATCTGTTCGCCCTGATCGGCTCGCAGGACACCGCTGTGGCCGTATCGGGTCAGCTCAAGGCCACCGCCGTTTCACTGATGAAAATTGCCAATGACCTGCGCTGGATGAACTCCGGCCCGCTCGCCGGCCTCGGTGAAATCGAACTCGAAGGCCTGCAACCGGGCTCGTCGATCATGCCGGGCAAGGTCAATCCGGTGATTCCGGAAGCCACTGCCATGGTGGCCGCGCAAGTGATCGGCAATGACTCGGTAATCACCATCGCCGGTCAGTCAGGCAATTTCGAGCTGAACGTGATGCTGCCGATCATCGCCCAGAACCTGCTGAGCAGCATCGAGTTGCTGGCCAACTCCAGCCGTCTGCTGGCTGACAAGGCCATCGCCAGCTTCAAGGTCAACGAGTCGCGACTCAAGGAAGCGCTGTCGCGCAACCCGATTCTGGTCACTGCGCTCAACCCGATCATCGGTTACCAGAAAGCTGCCGAAATCGCCAAGCAGGCCTACAAACAGGGCCGTCCGGTGATCGACGTTGCGCTGGAGCACACCGATCTGTCGCGCAGCCAGCTGGAAGCGTTGCTCAATCCCGAGAAGCTCACCGCCGGCGGCGTGTAAGCACCGCAACCGCTTTGGAGGTTCACCATGGAGCACTGGAAACGCACGATCGAACGGGCCAATCGCTGCTTCATGCTGGGCGAGCTGATCGACGCCCGCGAGGTTTATCTGCAAGCCCTGGCTTTGGCGCAGGTGCTGTTCGAGCGCTGGGCCGATGCCGACGAAGCGGTGGCGGCCTGTGTCATCTCCCATCACAACCTGGCGGATCTGCATCTGCGCCTGAATCAGCCGGAGGAGAGCGCCGAGTACCTGTGCGCGATCCATCAACGGCTGTTGCAGACCATGCAGGACGAGCGCCTGCGCCCGGCGCTGCGTGAAGCGGCCCTGCGCCAGAGCAGCAAGACCTACGTCGAGCTGCTCAATTTCATCAGCGAACACGGCGAATACCCGCGCACCCAGCGTTTGCTGCACCCGGATACCGGCAATGCGCGTCGCGCACCCGCCTCACATCACCATGGAGTCCACTGAAATGGCTTTTACCCTGCCAGCCTTGCCTTACGCCTACGACGCACTGGAGCCGCATATCGATGCGCAAACCATGGAGATCCACTACACCAAGCATCACCAGACCTACATCAACAATCTGAACGCTGCGGTCGAGGGCACCGAATTCGCGGAATGGCCGGTGGAAAAACTGGTCGCCAGCGTTCAGCAACTACCGGAAAAGCTTCGTGCGGCGGTGATCAATCAGGGCGGCGGGCATGCCAACCATTCGTTGTTCTGGGAAGTGATGGTGCCCAACGGCGGTGGCAAACCGGACGGTGCGCTGGCCAAGGCGATCGATGAGCAACTGGGTGGCCTCGACAGCTTCAAGGAGGCCTTCACCAAGGCTGCGCTGACCCGCTTCGGCAGTGGCTGGGCGTGGCTCAGCGTGATGCCGGACAAGCAACTGGTGGTGGAAAGCAGCGGCAATCAGGACAGCCCGCTGATGAACGGCAACACGCCGATTCTCGGGCTCGACGTGTGGGAGCACGCTTACTACCTCCGTTATCAGAACCGTCGGCCGGAATACATCAGCGCGTTCTACAACGTGATCAACTGGCCAGAAGTCGCTGCGCGTTATCAGGCCGCGCTGGTTTGAGTCTCCTATAAGAACAATTCAAGGCTGACTATGGGCACTGAAACACTGGCGGTCGGAAGTGGACGTATGTTTCGTTACGCAATCGGATCGCTGCTGCTATTGGCGGGCATGACCCTGCTGGTCGCCCACGGACTCGAATGGCTGAATCTGGAGCCGAGATTGTCCCGGGCATTGCAGGGCGGGGCGATTTGCGCCCTTGGCACCGCACTCGGGGCTGTTCCGGTGCTGGTGATTCGCAACATGCCTCAGGCATTGGGGGATACGCTGTTGGGTTTTGGCGCCGGCGTGATGCTGGCGGCAACCGCGTTTTCGCTGATCGTGCCGGCAATCGCCGCCGCCGAAGGTCTGGGGTTGAGCCCTTGGGGCGCAAGCGGCCTGATCTGCTTTGGCATCATGCTCGGGGCGTTTGGCCTTTATCTGGTTGATCGCCGGGTCTCGGGCGCCTCGCCGGAAATGCTCATCGGCACTGTCGAGCATCCGGTGATTCCGCCGCGGATCTGGTTGTTCGTGTTCGCCATCATTGCCCATAACATCCCGGAAGGCATGGCGGTCGGTGTCTCGGCGGGTGGTGGAATGCCGGACGCAGACAGTCTGGCCATGGGCATTGCCTTGCAGGATGTGCCGGAAGGGCTGGTGATTGCACTGGTACTGGCCGGTGCCGGGATGTCGCGGGTCAAGGCATTCTTGATTGGCGCAGCGTCAGGTCTGGTCGAGCCGGTGTTCGCGCTGCTCTGTGCCTGGCTGGTCAGTCTTGCCGAGTTATTGCTGCCATTGGGCTTGGCGTTGGCGGCGGGTGCCATGCTGCTGGTGGTGACTCACGAGGTCATTCCGGAGTCGCGACGCAATGGTCATGAGAAGCTGGCGAGCCTGGGCTTGTTGACCGGATTCTGTCTGATGATGGTGATGGACACGGCATTGGGCTGAAACGCAGGAGGGAGCTGGCTCCCTCGCTTCAAGCGTTTTCAGCCACCTTCATCGAAGTAGTTGTTGATCAGCGCAACCAGCGCATCCATGGCTTCCTGTTCCTGGTGGCCTTCGGTACTCAGGTGGATTTTGGTGCCCTTACCCGCAGCGAGCATCATCATCGCCATGATGCTTTTACCGTCAACCGTGGTTTCCGGGGTACGGCCGACTCTGATCGTGCAATCGGGAAACTGGCCCGCCACGCCGACGAATTTTGCCGATGCGCGAGCATGCAGGCCCAGTTTGTTGATGATTTCTATTTCCCGAGCAGGCATCGCGGTGTGAATCCTTTAGCTGAGGTCGCGGTGGCGGACCTGGACGTTCTTCAGGGTCTTCTGCAGCGCCTGGCCAAGACGTTCGGTCAGGTAAACGGAGCGGTGATGCCCGCCGGTGCAGCCGATGGCAATGGTGACGTAAGCGCGGTTGCTCGCGGCGAAGCGCGGCAGCCATTTGTGCAGGTACGTGTAAATATCCTGGTACATCTCCTCGACCTCGGGCTGAGCGGCCAGATACTCCGCGACCGGCTGATCGAGACCGGATTGCGCGCGCAGTTCCGGCTTCCAATACGGGTTCGGCAGGCAGCGTACATCGAACACCAGATCCGCATCCACCGGCATGCCGCGTTTGAAACCGAACGACTCCACCAGAAACGCCGTGCCCGGCTCCGGCTGGTTCAACAGGCGCAGTTTGATGGTGTCGCGTAGCTGGTACAGGTTGAGATGGGTGGTGTTGATCTTCAGATCGGCGAGATCGGCAATCGGGCCGAGCAGGGCGCTTTCATCCTGAATGGCTTCTGCCAGCGAACGATTGGCGTTGCTCAGCGGGTGGCGGCGGCGAGTTTCGGAGAAACGCTTGAGCAGGGTTTCTTCGTCGGCATCCAGATACAGGACATCGCATTGAATATGCTTGGCGCGTACGTCCTCGAGCAATTCCGGAAATCGACTCAGATGGCTCGGCAGATTGCGTGCGTCGATCGATACCGCCACCAGTGGCTGCGCCAGTTCGGTGTGAATCAGGGCACGTTCGGCCAGCTCCGGCAGCAGGCCGGCCGGCAGGTTATCAATGCAGTAGTAACCGTTGTCCTCAAGGACATCCAGGGCAGTACTTTTACCCGAGCCGGAACGGCCGCTGACAATGATCAAGCGCATGATTACGGCCTGTTCTGCTCTTCCAGTACAACCTGGTACAGGGCTTCGTTGCTTGGCGCGCTGCGCAGTCTGTCGCGCACGTCCTTGCGGTCGAGCATGCTGGCGATCTGGCGTAAAAGCTCCAGGTGCGCATCGGTGGCAGCTTGCGGCACCAGAAGGACGAACAGCAGATCCACAGGCGCGCCGTCGATAGCGTCGAAATCGATAGGGGCATCAAGGTGCATCAGCGCACTGATCGGCGCTTCGCAGCCCTTGAGGCGGCAGTGAGGAATGGCGATGCCGTTGCCAAAACCGGTTGAACCCAGTTTTTCACGGGCAATCAATGCCTCGAAGACATCTTGCATCTCCAGATCCGGGACTTCCCGGGCGATCAGGTTGGCAATTTGTTCGAGGGCTTTCTTTTTACTGCCGCCCGGCACGTTCACCAGGGAACGGCCGGGGGTCAGGATACTTTCAAGTCGGATCATGGGGTTGGGGGTTATCGACCGGTAGCGCCCTGAAGCAGGCTCTGGGTCTTTTCCTTATGCTTTTTGAGTTGTTTATCAAGCTTGTCGGTCAACGCGTCGATCGCAGCGTACATATCGGTATGTTCCGCGTTTGCGACGACCTCATTGCCGGGAATATGCAGCGTGGCTTCGATTTTCTGCTTCAGCTTTTCGACGCACATCGTGACCTGTACGTTGGTGATCTTGTCGAAATGCCCTTCGAGCTTCTTGAGCTTGAGCTCGATGTACTCGCGCAGAGGCTGGGTAACTTCCAGTTGGTGTCCACTGATGTTGACTTGCATACAGCTTCTCCTTCGTTGCCAGTGCATAAAGCGGCAGGCCGAAAAGCCTGCCACTGGAACGCTGTAACGTGGCTTACATCAACCGCTTGCGTTCGCTCGAAGGCGCGATCCCGAGGGATTCGCGGTACTTGGCGACGGTGCGGCGAGCCACCTGAATGCCTTGTGCCTCCAGTAAACCAGCGATCTTGCTGTCACTCAACGGCTTTTTCTGATTTTCCGCGGCAACCAGTTTCTTGATGATCGCGCGGATCGCCGTGGACGAGCATTCACCGCCTTCTGAGGTGCTCACATGGCTGGAGAAAAAGTATTTCAGTTCATATATGCCCCGCGGGGTATGCATGAACTTTTGCGTGGTCACGCGGGAAATCGTCGACTCGTGCATGCCCACCGCTTCAGCGATGTCATGCAGGACCAGCGGCTTCATCGCTTCGTCGCCGTACTCCAGAAAGCCGCGCTGGTGCTCGACGATCTGGGTGGCCACTTTCATCAGGGTTTCGTTGCGGCTCTGCAGACTCTTGATGAACCAGCGGGCTTCCTGCAACTGATTGCGCATGAAGGTGTTGTCGGCACTGGTATCGGCGCGCCGCACGAACCCGGCGTACTGGGCATTGACTCGCAGGCGCGGCACCGACTCCTGGTTCAGTTCGACCAGCCAGCGCTCGTTGTCCTTGCGCACGATGACGTCAGGTACCACGTATTCGGCTTCGGTGGACTCGATCTGCGAACCGGGGCGCGGGTTGAGGCTCTGCACCAGTTCGATGACCTGGCGCAGTTCGTCTTCCTTGAGTTTCATGCGGCGCATCAGCTGGCTGTAGTCGCGGCTGCCGAGGAGGTCGATGTAATCGGTGACCAGACGCTTGGCCTCTGCCAGCCAGGGGGTCTTGGCCGACAGCTGGCGCAATTGCAGCAGCAGACATTCGCCCAGGTTGCGTGCGCCGATGCCGGCCGGTTCGAATTGCTGGATGCGGTGCAGGACGGCTTCGATCTCGTCCAGCTCGATGTCGAGTTCCGGGTCGAAGGCGTCGAGGATTTCTTCGAGGGTTTCGTCCAGGTAGCCCTGATTGTTGATGCAATCGATCAGGGTCACAGCGATCAGGCGATCGGTGTCGGACATCGGTGCCAGGTTCAGCTGCCACAGCAGATGGCTTTGCAGGCTCTCGCCGGCGGAGGTGCGGGTTGTGAAGTCCCACTCGTCATCGTCGCTGCTCGGCAGGCTGCTGGCGCTGGTCTGGTAGACGTCTTCCCAGGCGGTGTCTACCGGCAGTTCGTTGGGGATTCGCTCGTTCCATTCGCCGTCTTCGAGGTTGTCGACTGTCGGCGCGGCCTCCTGATAGGAAGGTTCCTGGATCTCGGTGTTGGGCTTCTGTTCGGCGTTGTCGGCCATGGGATCGGAGTTGTCGAAGTCGTCGCCGTCTTCCTGGCGTTCGAGCATCGGATTGGATTCCAGCGCCTCCTGGATTTCCTGTTGCAGATCCAGGGTCGACAATTGGAGCAGGCGGATGGCCTGTTGCAGCTGCGGTGTCATCGTCAGCTGCTGGCCCATTCTCAAGACTAGCGATGGTTTCATGGCAGGGGCTTAACACCTTATTCGCCGGCGCTATGCGCCATCCACTACAGGGCGCCGAAGCGCCAAACTTAAGCAAATTATATGCCTGAAACTGTCGTGTTTGCCTAGAGCGCTGTAACAATAAAAGCGTAGAAAAATGCGCTTCAACGTTACAGCATCCGGACGGCAGGTCGAATGCTCTCACGCTTACAGGCGGAACTCGTGACCCAGATACACTTCCTTGACCAGATCGTTGGCGAGGATGGTCGCGGAGTCGCCTTCGGCGATCAACTGGCCGTCATTGACGATGTAGGCGGTTTCGCAGATATCCAGCGTCTCACGGACGTTGTGGTCGGTGATCAATACACCGATACCCTTGGCCTTGAGGTGGTGGATGATCTGCTTGATGTCGCCGACCGAGATCGGATCGACACCGGCGAACGGTTCGTCGAGCAGGATGAACTTCGGTGCCGTAGCCAGTGCGCGGGCGATCTCCACGCGGCGGCGTTCGCCACCGGACAGGCTCATGCCGAGGTTGTCGCGGATGTGGCTGATGTGGAATTCCTGCAGCAGGCTTTCCAGCTCCTTGCGACGACCGGCCTTGTCGAGCTCCTGACGGGTCTCGAGGATGGCCATGATGTTGTCGGCTACCGACAGTTTGCGGAAGATCGATGCTTCTTGCGGCAGATAGCCAATACCGGCCTTGGCGCGGCCGTGCATCGGCTGGTGGCTGACGTCCAGGTCGTCGATCAGCACGCGACCCTGATCGGCCTGCACCAGGCCGACGATCATGTAGAAGCACGTGGTCTTGCCGGCGCCGTTCGGGCCGAGCAGGCCGACGATCTGACCGCTGTCGATCGACAGGCTGACATCGCGCACGACCTGGCGGCTTTTATAGGCCTTGGCCAGGTGCTGAGCTTTCAGAGTTGCCATTACTGGGTTTTCTCGTCGGTTTTCTTCTTCGGCTGGATCACCATGTCGATGCGCGGACGCGCTTCGGTGACCTTGTTGCCGGTTGCGCGACCGGCGCTGGCCAGTTTCTTCACCGTGTCATAGACGATTTTCTCGCCCTGAGTGGTGTTGTTGTCCTTGTCGACGACTTTCGCCTTGTCGATCAGCACAACGCGGTTTTGCGCGGCGTGGTACTGAATGGTCACGCCCCAGCCCTGTACGGGCTTGGTGTCGCCGGCCGTCTGCAACTGCTCGAAGTAGGCAAGGTTGCCCACCGAGGTCACGACGTCGATGTCGCCGGTCGGGGTGCGGGTGATGGTCACGGTGTTGCCTTTGACGATCATCGAACCCTGAGTGATGATCACGTCACCTTTATAGGTGGCAACGCCATTCTTGTCGTCCAGCTGGGCATCGTCGGCCTGAATGCGGATTGGCTGCTCTTGATCGTTCGGCAGAGCCCAGGCGCTCACGCTTCCCAGTGCTGCGCCCAGACTGAGCAAAATAGGGAGGGTTTTAACGAGCCTCATACTGTCCTCTTACGTTCGATAGCAGGTGTATCCTGCTTTCCTTCAAATACGCTTTCATTCCTACGCCAGTCGATACACCGCCAGCGCCGTCGATTCTAACGGGTTGCTGGGTCTGCGCATATTGCTGCTGAGGGAACACCGTCATGCGTGTGCTGGTAATCAGGGTGTCGCGGTTCTTTTCGTCGGTGCGCTTGACCCGAACCGAGTCGATCAGCTCGACCTCGGTGCCACCGGAGTTCACTTCGCCGCGTTCACTGGTCACGTGCCATGGAAAATCGGTGCCACGGAACATGTTCAGATCGGGTTTGGTGACCAATGTAATGTCGGTCGCCTTGACGTGCTCGGCCTTGTCGGACGTCATTTCGTACTGCACTTTGCCGTCTTCGAGGTACTGGATCGTGTGCGTATTGGTTGCATACCAGTCGATCGGGCTTTCCTCTGCCGAAACCGGCGGTTTGTCGAGGAAACGTTCCGGGCTGATGTTCCAGTAGCCGACAGCGCCGAATATCGCTGCGATACAACCGAACAACAAGATGTTGCGAAACTTTTTGCTAAACATGGTTGGACTCACAGGTACGCATTGTTGGCGGCGTCGAGGCTACCTTGGGCGCGCAGGATCAGTTCGCAGAATTCACGGGCGGCACCTTCGCCACCACGGGCCTGGGTGACGCCATGTGCGTGTTCGCGAACAAAAGGGGCGGCGTTGGCAACGGCCATGCCCAGCCCTACGCGGCGGATCACGGGCAGGTCGGGCAAATCGTCGCCGAGGTAAGCCACTTGTTCATAGCTTAGGCCCAGTTGCTCCAGAAGACCGTCGAGAACCACCAGTTTGTCTTCGCGACCCTGAAACAGGTGCGGGATGCCCAGGTTCTTTGCCCGACGCTCGACCACCGGAGTCTTGCGACCGCTGATGATGGCGGTCTGTACGCCGGCGTTCATCAGCATCTTGATGCCCTGACCATCGAGCGTGTTGAAAGTCTTGAACTCGCTGCCATCTTCAAGGAAGTACAGTCGCCCGTCGGTGAGAACACCGTCGACGTCGAAAACCGCCAGTTTGATGGCTTTGCCGCGTTGCAGCAGATCGGTGCTCATTTACATCACTCCTGCGCGCAGCAGATCGGAGAGGTTGAAGGCGCCGATCGGGCGATCCTCTTCATCCACGACAACCAGCGCGTTGATTCGGTGGTCTTCCATGATTTTCAGGGCTTCGGCGGCGAGCATCTCGGCGCGGGCGGTCTTGCCGTGAACGGTCATCACCTGGTCGATGGTGGCGCTGTGGATATCAATGCTGCGATCCAGAGTGCGGCGCAGGTCGCCGTCAGTGAAGATCCCGGCCAGTTTGCCGTCAGCTTCAAGAATCACAGTCATGCCCAGACCCTTGCGGGTCATTTCCATCAGCGCGTCCTTGAGCAGCGTGCCTCGTTGAACCTGAGGCAGTTCCTGCCCGGCGTGCATGACATTTTCCACTTTCAGCAGCAGGCGTCGGCCCAGTGCGCCGCCGGGGTGGGAAAAGGCAAAGTCTTCAGCGGTGAAGCCGCGCGCTTCCAGCAGTGCCACGGCCAGGGCGTCGCCCATGACCAGTGCCGCGGTGGTCGAAGAGGTTGGCGCGAGGTTGAGCGGACAAGCTTCATGTTCGACGTGAACGTTGAGATTGACCTCGGCGGCCTTGGCCAGCGGCGATTGCGGGTTGCCGGTGACGCTGATCAACTCGATGCCCAGGCGCTTGATCAGTGGCAGCAGGGTGACGATTTCGTTGGTGGAACCGGAGTTCGACAGGGCCAGAATCACATCGTCACGAGTGATCATGCCCATGTCGCCATGGCTGGCTTCGGCCGGGTGCACGAAAAACGCCGGGGTGCCGGTGCTGGCCAGGGTGGCGGCAATCTTGTTGCCGATGTGCCCGGACTTGCCCATGCCGACCACGACAACACGGCCCTTGCTGGCCAGAATCATCTCGCAAGCGCGTACGAAATCGGCGTCGATATGGGGCAACAAGCCTTGTACGGCTTCCACTTCGAGGCGGATGGTGCGTTGTGCCGATTGAATCAGGTCGCTGGTTTGGCTCATGTCAGAAATCGTATAGCCCGATGAAAAGGCGGCGATTATAGCGGTTATGTTGAAAAGCCTCACGCAAGTTCGTCGCGCATTGTCATTCCTCGTTACCAAAACTCTGCAAATAAGGCTTTGAGCCCTTCAACTCGCAGAATGCGGACCGGTGCAGGCCTTGGGCGCTTGCCCTTTGCAGTGATATAGTTCGCCGCCAGTTCGGCCTGCCCGGGATGTAGGGGCTTTCTCAAGAAAGCCAGGCGTCCGAGTGAGAGGCTGCATCGCAAGGAGTTTAGATGAGTGCCGATAACGCCTACGCGGTCGAGCTGAAGGGAGTCTCCTTCAAGCGCGGTGCGCGGAGCATTTTCAATAACGTCGATATCCGCATCCCGCGCGGCAAGGTCACCGGCATCATGGGGCCTTCCGGGTGTGGCAAGACCACGCTGTTGCGCCTGATGGGCGCCCAGTTGCGGCCATCCAAAGGCGAGGTCTGGGTCAACGGCCAGAACCTGCCGAAGCTGTCGCGCAGCGATCTGTTCGATGCGCGCAAGCACATGGGCGTGCTGTTTCAGAGCGGCGCGCTGTTCACCGATCTCGATGTATTCGAGAACGTCGCCTTTCCGCTGCGCGTTCATACCGAACTGCCGGACGAGATGATCCGCGACATCGTGCTGCTCAAGTTGCAGGCAGTAGGACTGCGCGGTGCGATCGAGCTGATGCCTGACGAGCTGTCCGGCGGCATGAAGCGTCGTGTTGCCCTGGCCCGGGCGATTGCCCTCGATCCGCAGATCCTCATGTACGACGAACCGTTCGTCGGCCAGGATCCGATCGCCATGGGCGTGCTGGTTCGCCTGATCCGTCTGCTCAACGATGCACTGGGGATCACCAGTATCGTGGTTTCCCACGATCTGGCGGAAACCGCGAGCATCGCCGACTACATCTATGTCGTAGGTGATGGACAAGTGCTGGGGCAGGGTACGCCGGACGAGTTGATGAACTCGGATGAGCCGCGTATTCGTCAGTTCATGACCGGCAACCCCGATGGCCCGGTCCCGTATCACTTTCCAGCGACGGATTACCGCGCAGATCTTCTGGGGAAGCGCTGATGCGCAGAATTTCATTAATAGAACGCGTGCGTCGATTCGGCGAAGCAGCCATCGACGCTGTCGCGGTATTCGGCCGGGCGACCCTGTTCCTGTTTCATGCCCTGCTGGGGCGTGGCGGCATCAGCGGCGGTTTCGGCCTGTTGGTCAAGCAGTTGCATTCCGTTGGCGTGATGTCGCTGGTGATCATCGTGGTTTCCGGGATCTTCATCGGCATGGTGCTGGCGCTGCAAGGCTTCAGTATTCTGTCGAGCTATGGTTCGGAGCAGGCTGTTGGGCAGATGGTTGCCTTGACCCTGCTGCGGGAGCTGGGTCCGGTGGTGACTGCGCTGCTGTTCGCTGGTCGTGCCGGTTCGGCGCTGACGGCGGAAATCGGCAACATGAAGTCCACCGAGCAGTTGTCCAGCCTGGAAATGATCGGCGTGGATCCGCTCAAGTACATCATTGCCCCGCGTCTGTGGGCCGGCTTCATTTCCCTGCCGGTGCTGGCGATGATCTTCAGCGTGGTCGGCATCTGGGGCGGTTCCTGGGTCGCGGTCGACTGGCTGGGCGTCTATGAAGGCTCCTACTGGGCGAACATGCAGAACAGCGTGAACTTCTCCAGCGATGTGCTCAATGGCGTGATCAAAAGTATCGTTTTCGCCTTTGTCGTGACCTGGATCGCCGTATTCCAAGGCTATGACTGTGAGCCCACTTCCGAGGGCATCAGTCGTGCCACCACCAAGACCGTTGTGTTTGCCTCGCTGGCAGTGCTCGGCCTGGACTTTATTCTGACCGCTTTGATGTTTGGAGATTTCTGATGCAAAACCGCACCCTGGAAATCGGTGTCGGCCTGTTCCTGCTGGCAGGGATCCTGGCCTTGTTGCTGCTGGCCCTGCGGGTCAGTGGCCTGTCTCCGACTTCGACCACCGATACCTACAAGCTTTACGCCTATTTCGACAATATCGCCGGTTTGACGGTCAGAGCCAAAGTGACCATGGCGGGTGTGACCATCGGCAAGGTCACCGCGATCGATCTGGACCGCGACAGCTTCACCGGTCGGGTGACCCTGCAAGTGGATAAAAGCGTCGACAATCTGCCGACCGACTCCACAGCATCTATCCTGACAGCGGGTCTGCTGGGCGAGAAATACATCGGTATCAGCGTGGGCGGGGAAGACACCCGCCTGAAGGATGGTGGAACCATCCACGACACGCAGTCGTCTCTGGTACTGGAAGACCTGATCGGTAAATTCCTGCTCAATACCGTTAGCAAAGACGCCAAATGAGGAGCTTTTGAATGATCTCTACCTTGCGACGTGGCCTGTTGGTGTTGCTTGCGACGCTGCCGTTGATGGCTAACGCCGTGGCGGCACAGTCGGCGCACGATCTGGTTCAGGACACTACAAACCGGATGCTCGCCGATCTGTCGGCCAATAAAGAGAAGTACAAGCAGGATCCGCAGGATTTCTACACGGCGCTGAACACCATCGTCGGCCCTGTGGTAGATGCCGAAGGCATTTCCAAGAGCATCATGACGGTCAAGTATTCGCGCAAGGCAACCCCGGCGCAGATGAAGACCTTCGAGGAAAACTTCAAGCGCGGCCTGTTCCAGTTCTACGGCAACGCCTTGCTCGAGTACAACAACCAGGGCATCACCGTCGATGCGCCCAAGGATGAATCGGGCGACCGCACCAGCGTCGGCATGACCGTCAAAGGCAACAACGGCGCGATCTACCCTGTGCAGTACACCCTGGAGAAGATCAACGGCGAGTGGAAACTGCGCAACGTGATCATCAACGGCATCAACATCGGCAAGCTGTTCCGTGACCAGTTCGCCGACGCGATGCAGCGCAATGGCAACGACCTGGACAAAACCATCAACGGCTGGGCCGGGGAGGTCGCCAAGGCCAAGCAGTCGGCCGAGCAGAACGAGAAACCTGCCCAATGACCGAGTCGGCCATTCGTCTGGACGAAGCCAGTCAGCTGCAGCTCAGCGGTGTGCTGGATTACCGCACCGGCCCTGACCTGCGGGAGCAGGGCCGGGCGCTGATCAAATCGTGCAATGCCCCGGCATTGGTGATTGATTGCTCGGCGGTGGAGAAGTCCAGCAGTGTCGGTCTGTCGCTGCTGCTGTGCTTCATTCGCGACGCAAAGGCCGCCGGCAAGGCGGTCAGCATTCGCGGGATGCCCGAAGACATGCGCGAAATTGCTCAGGTCAGCGAACTGACCGAGCTGTTGGCGCAACCCTGAACCCGCATCAATAGAGAAGCCCCCCGTCAGAGTCCTGCGCAGCGGGGTTCGCAGGCGCGGGGCTTTTTTGTATGATGTCCGACCCGTGCGCACAGGGCGCCGATTGAGGTTGAGCATGCAGGCCGTAGAAGTGAAGAGCTTCCTTGAAGGAAAGCTGCCAGGAACGCAGGTGGAAGTTGAAGGCGAAGGCTGCAACTTCCAGCTGAACGTGATTAGTGATGAACTGGCGGCGTTGAGCCCGGTCAAGCGTCAGCAAAGCATCTATGCCCATTTGAACCCTTGGATTGCCGATGGCAGCATCCACGCGGTCACTATGAAATTTTTCAGCAGCGCGGCCTGGGCCGAGCGCACCTGAGCCCTAGGGCGTCGAGATTCTTATGGATAAATTGATTATTACCGGTGGCGCTCGTCTTGATGGCGAGATCCGCATCTCCGGGGCGAAGAACTCCGCCCTGCCGATTCTGGCCGCCACCCTGCTGTGCGATGGCCCGGTGACTGTTGGCAACCTGCCGCACCTGCACGACATTACCACCATGATCGAGCTGTTCGGTCGCATGGGCATCGAGCCTGTGATCGACGAAAAGCTCAGCGTCGAAATCGACCCGCGCACCATCAAGACCCTGATCGCCCCGTACGAACTGGTGAAAACCATGCGTGCCTCGATCCTGGTGCTGGGCCCGATGGTTGCGCGTTTCGGTGAAGCCGAAGTCGCTCTGCCTGGTGGTTGCGCCATCGGTTCGCGTCCGGTCGACCTGCACATCCGTGGCCTGGAAGCCATGGGCGCGGTCATCGACGTCGAGGGTGGCTACATCAAGGCCAAGGCCCCTGAAGGCGGTCTGCGCGGTGCGCACTTCTTCTTCGATACCGTCAGCGTGACCGGTACCGAGAACATCATGATGGCTGCCGCTCTGGCCAAGGGCCGCAGCGTGTTGCAGAACGCCGCCCGCGAGCCTGAAGTGGTCGACCTGGCGAACTTCCTCAACGCCATGGGCGCCAAGGTCTCCGGTGCCGGCACCGACACCATCACCATCGACGGCGTCGAGCGTCTGGGTTCGACTTTCTACAAAGTCATGCCTGACCGTATCGAGACCGGCACCTATCTGGTAGCCGCTGCGGTCACCGGTGGCCGCGTGAAGGTCAAGGACACCGATCCGACGATTCTCGAAGCGGTTCTGGAAAAGCTGCGTGAAGCCGGCGCCGAAATCACCAGCGGCGAAGACTGGATCGAGTTGAACATGCACGGCAAGCGCCCGAAAGCAGTCAACGTGCGCACCGCACCGTACCCGGCATTCCCGACCGACATGCAGGCGCAATTCATCTCGCTCAACGCCATTGCCGAAGGCACCGGTGCCGTGATCGAGACGATCTTCGAAAACCGTTTCATGCACGTTTACGAACTGCACCGCATGGGCGCCAAGATCCAGGTCGAAGGCAACACTGCCATCGTGACCGGTACTGAAATCCTCAAGGGCGCGCCAGTGATGGCAACCGACCTGCGGGCCTCGGCCAGTCTGGTGATCTCGGCCCTGATGGCCGAAGGCGATACCCTGATCGACCGCATCTACCACATCGACCGTGGTTACGAGTGCATCGAGGAAAAACTGCAGATGCTGGGCGCCAGGATCCGTCGCGTTCCGGGCTAGTCGCTGCATCTGGACACAGGGAAGTGTCCGTTGAATTCGTTTTGATCGGGGGTGGTAATGCCCTCGATGTATGTCCGGCGCCGTTTGCGACCGGACATGAGTACCTTGATAAGGACTGACGTTTCCCATGTTGACCATCGCACTGTCCAAGGGCCGCATCCTTGACGACACCCTGCCGCTTCTCGCCGAAGCGGGCATCGTGCCGACCGAGAATCCGGACAAGAGCCGCAAGCTGATCATCCCCACGACCCAGGAAGACGTTCGCCTGTTGATCGTGCGGGCCACCGACGTGCCGACCTATGTCGAGCATGGCGCGGCCGACCTCGGCGTTGCCGGTAAAGACGTGCTGATGGAATACACCGGCCAGGGCCTGTACGAGCCGCTGGATCTGCAGATTGCCCAGTGCAAGCTGATGACCGCCGGCAAGGTCGGCGCGGTCGAGCCCAAGGGCCGCCTGCGCGTCGCCACCAAATTCGTCAATGTCGCCAAGCGTTACTACGCCGAGCAGGGCCGTCAGGTCGACATCATCAAGCTCTACGGCTCGATGGAGCTGGCGCCACTGATCGGCCTGGCCGACAAGATCATCGACGTGGTCGACACCGGTAACACCCTGCGCGCCAATGGCCTGGAACCCCAGGAACTGATCGCCACGATCAGCTCGCGTCTGGTGGTCAACAAGGCTTCGATGAAAATGCAACACGCCCGTATCCAGGCGTTGATCGACACCCTGCGCAAGGCAGTGGAGTCTCGACACCGCGGCTGATTTACCTGCGCGACGTCAAGTTGCGCCGTCTATCCGCCTCATAGCCAGAATCTCAGGTGCCCAAGCGGATCGAATGGTAGTTTCGGGCGCCTGAGTTTTTGCCATTCCTATGAGGCTCTCGCTATGACCGCACCGACTGCAATTCGCCGACTCAACGCTGCTGACCCGGATTTCGCGCATCATCTGGATCATCTGCTGAGCTGGGAAAGTGTGTCTGACGACTCGGTCAATCAGCGGGTGCTGGACATCATCAAGGCTGTGCGCGAGCGCGGTGACGCGGCGCTGGTCGAGTTCACCCAGAAATTTGACGGCCTTGAAGTCGCCTCGATGGCGGACCTGATCCTGCCGCGCGAGCGCCTGGAACTGGCCCTGACCCGCATCACTGTCCCACAACGCGAAGCGCTGGAAAAAGCCGCCGCCCGCGTGCGCAGCTATCACGAGAAACAGAAGCAGGACTCCTGGAGCTACACCGAAGCCGACGGCACCGTGCTGGGTCAGAAGGTCACGCCACTGGATCGCGCCGGTCTGTACGTGCCGGGCGGCAAGGCGTCGTACCCGTCGTCGGTGTTGATGAACGCGATTCCGGCCAAGGTTGCCGGTGTCACTGAAGTGGTGATGGTGGTGCCGACTCCGCGTGGCGAGGTCAACGAACTGGTGCTGGCAGCGGCGTGCATCGCCGGCGTCGACCGGGTGTTCACCATCGGTGGTGCACAAGCCGTTGCCGCATTGGCCTATGGCACCGAGAGCGTGCCGCAGGTGGACAAGGTCGTCGGCCCGGGCAACATCTATGTCGCCACTGCCAAGCGTCACGTGTTCGGTCAGGTCGGCATCGACATGATTGCCGGCCCGTCTGAAATCCTCGTGGTGTGCGATGGCCAGACCGATCCGGACTGGATCGCCATGGACCTGTTCTCCCAGGCCGAGCACGACGAAGACGCCCAGGCGATTCTGGTCAGCCCGGACGCCGAGTTCCTCGACAAGGTCGCCGCGAGCATCGACAAACTGCTGCCGACCATGGATCGCGCAACCATCATCGAAACCTCGATCAACGGTCGTGGCGCCCTGATCCACGTGCGCGACATGGCCCAGGCCATCGAAGTCGCCAACCGCATCGCCCCGGAACACCTTGAACTGTCTGTCGCCGACCCGCAGGCCTGGCTGCCGCAGATCCGGCACGCCGGTGCGATCTTCATGGGTCGCCACACCTCCGAGGCGCTGGGCGACTACTGCGCAGGCCCGAACCACGTGCTGCCGACCTCCGGCACCGCGCGTTTCTCCTCGCCGCTGGGCGTGTATGACTTCCAGAAACGTTCGTCGATCATCTTCTGCTCCGAAGAAGGTGCTTCGGAACTTGGCAAGACTGCATCGATTCTGGCCCGTGGCGAATCGCTGAGCGCCCACGCGCGCAGCGCCGAATACCGCATCAAAGACGAAGTGAAGGGGAACTGAACATGAGTAAATTCTGGAGCCCGTTCGTCAAGGATCTGGTGCCTTACGTACCCGGTGAGCAGCCGAAGCTGACTCGTCTGGTCAAACTCAACACCAACGAAAACCCGTACGGCCCGTCGCCAAAAGCCCTGGCGGCGATGCAAGCCGAACTCAACGACAACCTGCGTCTGTATCCGGATCCGAACAGCGACCTGTTGAAAAATGCCGTCGCCAAGTACTACGGCGTACAGAACAATCAGGTGTTCCTCGGCAATGGCTCGGATGAAGTGCTGGCGCACATCTTCCACGGTCTGCTGCAACACGATCAGCCGATCCTGTTCCCGGACATCAGCTACAGCTTCTATCCGGTCTACTGCGGCCTTTACGGCATCACGTTCGATGCAGTGCCGCTGGATGCCCAGTTCCGGATCAACCCGGCTGACTACGCCAAGCCGAACGGCGGGATCATTTTCCCCAACCCGAACGCACCGACCGGTTGCCTGCTGGCGCTGGAAGCGGTCGAGCAGATTCTCAAGGCCAGCCCGGATTCGGTAGTGGTGGTCGACGAGGCCTACATCGACTTCGGCGGCGAAACCGCGATCAGCCTGGTGGACCGTTATCCGAACCTGCTGGTGACTCAGACCCTGTCCAAGTCCCGTTCGCTGGCGGGCCTGCGGGTCGGTCTGGCGGTCGGCCACCCGGACCTGATCGAGGCGCTGGAGCGGATCAAGAACAGCTTCAACTCCTACCCGATCGATCGCATGGCGAATGTCGGTGCGGCAGCGGCGTTCGAGGATCGCGAATACTTCGACAAGACCTGCGCACTGGTCATCGATAGTCGCGAGTGGGTGGTTGCGCAGTTGCAGGCCAAGGGCTTTGAAGTGCTGCCGTCAGCGGCGAACTTCATCTTCGCCCGGCATCCGCAACACGATGCGGCAGGGCTGGCAGCCAAACTGCGTGAACAGGGCGTGATCGTGCGCCACTTCAAGCAGGAGCGGATTGCCCAGTTCCTGCGGATCTCGATCGGCACGCCGGAACAGAATCAGGCGTTGATCGACGGTCTGGGCGAACTCTGAAACGACGCTGATCCCTGTGGGTTTCGTCCCACAGGGATCAGCGTTGGTTCATTCATGATGCGGTTCGCCCAGGAACGTCAACGAACTGAACAACCCCCGACTGCTCACCTCTGCATTGTCCTTCACCGGCACCTCCACCTGCGCCGCAATCACATTCAATCCCTCGTTACGCACCAGCACCTGAGCGCGGCCGTCCTTGTCGGTTTCAGTGCTC
Organism: Pseudomonas sp. V88_4; assembly: GCF_029967985.1. NCBI lineage: Bacteria > Pseudomonadati > Pseudomonadota > Gammaproteobacteria > Pseudomonadales > Pseudomonadaceae > Pseudomonas > Pseudomonas sp. V88_4. Next base: position 198,196 of record NZ_JASCAF010000043.1, on the reverse strand, counting down.
AAGGTATTCGGCGCGCTGCGGTAGTCACCGATCAACTTCACGCCCGCTGCCGGTTTGCCATCCAGCAACACCCGCACCGGCAATGATTTCCCCGGGCCGACGGTCAGCGGATCGACCTCCGGCAAAATCAGCAATTTGATCTGATTGAGTTTGGGCAGCTTCGCTCCCGGCTGATAAATCGCCAGGCTGTACTTGAGGGTCTCGGTCGACTCGATGGCGCCCGGTACCTTGCTGCGTCCCTCATTGATCCATTTCTTGTCGGCGGTTTGGGACCACATGCCATTGTTCAGGGCCACGGCCATTACCGCCGGCGGTTTCAGCGGTTGCAGTCGCGCATGATCGGTCAGGCGCTGCACGTTGACCGGAATCATCTTGCCGCTGACGTCATATGCCCATGCACCGCTGATTTTCTGCGCTTTGAACGCGTTGTCTTCTGCGCCGTGGCCGTAGATCACTTCGATATTGCCGCGTCGTTGTTCGGTCCACAGACCATGCGCTGATGCTTGGCCAGCGAACAGCGCAGCGATGATCAATAAGAGTTTGCCGTAATGCATGGTGACGTCCTTTTACAGGTTGAATGTCAGGCTGACTGTGAAATTGCGCGGCTCGCCTGGGTTGACCCAGTAGTTGCTGTACGAGCGCTCGTAGTACTTTTCGTCGAACAGGTTGTTCAGGTTCAGGCCGAGAGTGACGGTGTCGCTGGCCTTGTAATGGGCCAGCAGGTCGACGGTGTGATAGGCCGGCAGCTCGAAATCGCTGCCGGACTCACCTGAGCGGTCACCGACGTAGGTGAATGCCGCGCCGATATCCGAGCCGCGTAAGCGGCCGTCCTGAAACTCGTAGACACCCAGCAGGCTGCCGCTGCGTTTGGCCACCCCGAGGATGCGGCTACCGGCGGGGATCGCGGCATCCCCCTTGGTCACTTCGGCGTCGATCCAGGCGAAGGCGCCGATCACCCTGACGGCGTCGGTGACTTGCCCGGTGACCTGCAGATCGAAACCCCGGCTGCGGGCCTTGCCCATGGCGCGGCTGGTGTCGGTGCCCGGGTCGAGGGCGAGGACGTTTTCCTTGTCGATATGGAAGAAGGCGAGGGTGCTGCTTAACCGTTCGTCGAACAGCTCGTTCTTGATGCCGATTTCGTAACCCACGCCTTCTTCCGGATCGAATGATTTGCCAGCCGCATCAAGGCCGTTGTTCGGTTTGAATGAGGTCGAGGCGTTGGCGAACAGGCCGGTGTCCGGTGTCAGTTGATAGAGCAGGCCGGCACGTTGGGTGAGCGCGTCGTGGGTCTGACGGCTGGTGGTGTTGCGGCTGTGGTCATCGATGGTTTGCTCGAAGTGCTCGAATCGCGCCCCGATCATCCCGCGCAGTTTTTCGCTGAAGACGATTTGATCCTGCAGGTTCAGCGCATGGCTTTCGACGTGTTCGAAGAAGTCTGTACCGGAGCGTGCGCCGTTGGGTTTGGGCTGGCCGTACACCGGGTTATAGATATTGATGGCGTAAGGCCCGCCGGCGATGGTGGTGACGCGCTCGTTCTTGCGGAAGTTTTCGTACTCACTGCCGATCAGCAGTTCGTGCTGCCAGGTGCCGAGGTCGAACAGACCGCGCAGTTCCAGCTGGGTGATGCTGTCGTGCCAGTTGGTATCGCGTTCGCGATAGCGGCGGTTGACGGTGTGGCCATCGGCATTCAAGGCACGGTTTTCGGAGGCGAAACCCCAGAGTTTGCCTTCCTTGTAATGGCTGGCCAGGCGCAGTTTCCAGGCATCGTTGAGGTGGTGCTCAAGCGTGGCTTGCAGTCTGTTGTTGTGGTTGTCGATGTTGCCGTCGTTCGGCTCACCCAGGAATGTCGAGCGCGAGACGCCGCTCCATTTATTGTTAGGCGCAACGATGCCGCGGTCGAAGGTCGAGCCATGACGCACGAATTCGCTCTCCACCAGCAGGCTGGTGTCCGGGTTCAACTGCCAACTGAAAGAGGGGGCAACGAATACACGTTTACTGTCGACGTGGTCGCGAAAGCTATTGTTGTCCTCGACCGCGAGATTGATTCGCGACAGCACATCACCCTGATCATCCAGCGGCGTGTTGACGTCCAGCGCGGTGCGATAGCGATCCCAACTGCCGGCGCTGGTTTGCAGGGTGGTGAAGGCCGCTGGCTGCGGTTTTTTGGTGACAATGTTTACCGTGCCACCCGGATCACCTCGGCCATACAGGCTGGCGGCCGGTCCTTTTAGCACTTCGATGCGCTCGATGTTGGCTGCGTCCGGTGTGCTCGGATAACCACGGTTGGCGCTGAAGCCGTCCTGGTAAAACTCAGAGGTGGTGAAGCCGCGCACGCTGTATTCGTAAAGCGTCAGGCCGCCGAAGTTGTTTTGCTTCGACACGCCACCAGCGAAATCCAGCGCGCGTTCTACGCTGGTGCTGCCCAGATCCTTGAGCACGCTGGCGGGCACCACGCTGATGGCCTGCGGAATATCGCGGATCGCGGTGTCGGTTTTGGTGGCGCTGGACGAGCGGGTAGCGCGATAGCCTTTGACCGGACCGGCAGGGGATTCGTAATCGGAGATGACGCTGATGGCGTCGAGTTCAAGCGTTTGCGGTTCATCGGCAAACGCGGGATCGCCCAGCAGGCCAAGGGTCAGGCCGAGGAGGGAGGCCTTTTTTCGAGACGACATGTTATGTTGTTCCAATGTGCTAATTGAAACAATATAACATGCCTGTTGAGAATGTCTGTTATTCGCGTCGGTGACGCGAACAAAGTCTTACTCTTCTTTTTCCTTCATCGGCGCCGGCGGTGGACGCAGACCGATTTCAGCGGTCAGCTTCAACTCCTTGCCGTTGCGCATTACCTGAATCGTGACCTTGTCGGTCGGCTTGATCCGCGCCACCTGATTCATCGACTTGCGGCCATCACCGGCCGGTTCGCCGTCGATGCTCAGGATCACGTCACCCAGTTGCAGGCCGGCCTTCTGGGCCGGGCCATCGCGGAAAATCCCCGCCACTACAATTCCCGGACGCCCGGACAGGCCAAACGACTCGGCCAGTTCCTGGGTCAGCGGTTGCACTTCAATGCCCAGCCAGCCGCGAATCACCTGGCCGTGCTCGATAATCGACTTCATCACTTCCATCGCCAGTTTCACCGGGATCGCGAAGCCGATGCCTTGCGAGCCGCCGGACTTGGAGAAAATCGCAGTGTTGATGCCAGTCAGGTTGCCGTTGGCGTCGACCAGTGCACCACCGGAGTTGCCCGGGTTGATTGCCGCGTCGGTCTGGATGAAGTCTTCGTAGTTGTTCAGGCCCAGCTGATTGCGGCCGGTGGCGCTGATGATGCCCATGGTCACGGTCTGGCCGACCCCGAACGGGTTGCCGATGGCCAGTGCGACGTCGCCAATGCGGATATTGTCGGAGCGTCCGACGGTGATCGCCGGCAGGTTCTTCAGGTCGATCTTCAGGACGGCGAGGTCGGTTTCCGGGTCGCTGCCGATTACCCGGGCCAGGGTTTCGCGACCGTCCTTGAGCGCCACGACGATCTGGTCGGCGCCGCTGGTGACGTGGTTGTTGGTCAGGATGTAGCCTTCCGGGCTCATGATCACGCCGGAGCCGAGGCTTGATTCCATGCGCTTCTGCTTCGGCGAATTGTCACCGAAGAAGCGGCGGAACTGCGGATCCTCGAACAGCGGATGGCTCGGCTTGTTGATGACTTTGGTGGTGTAGAGGTTGACCACCGACGGCGCAGCGATGGTCACCGCGTCCGCATAGGACACTGGCCCCTGCTGCACGCTGGTGGTCTGCGGGGCCTGTTGCAGGTTGACGTCGAGGCTCGGAAGCCCGACCCACTGCGGGTAACGCTGAATAATCAACAGAGCGATAAGCACACCGGCCAACAGCGGCCAGCCGAAAAAACGCAGCGCCTTGAGCATTAAGCACGTCCTGGAAAAGTTGCAGGCGGGGGCAGACCGCCCATAATGTCGCGCATTATACGAGGCCGCGCGCGCCTCTGAACGGGATATTTAGGAGTCTTTCATGGCCGTCGCCCTGAGCACCCTGGTCGAAGAAGCCGACCGTTACCTCGGCAGTGCGAAAATTGCCGATTATTGCCCCAACGGCCTGCAGGTCGAGGGCCGTCCGCAGGTGATGCGCATCGTCAGCGGCGTCACCGCCAGCCAGGCGCTGCTGGATGCCGCCGTCGAGGCCGAAGCCGATCTGGTGCTGGTGCATCACGGTTATTTCTGGAAGGGCGAGAACCCGTGCATCATCGGCATGAAGCAGCGCCGTCTGAAGACGCTGCTCAAGCACGACATCAGCCTGCTCGGTTATCACCTGCCGCTGGATCTGCACCCGGACGTCGGCAATAACGTGCAGCTGGCCCGGCAGCTGGACATCACCGTCGAAGGGCCGCTGGACCCGGACAATCTGAAGATCGTCGGTCTGGTCGGTTCGCTGAGCGAGCCGATGACCCCGCGCGACTTCGCCCGCAAAGTGCAGGAAGTCATGGGCCGCGAGCCGCTGCTGGTCGAAGGCAGCGCGATGATCCGTCGAGTCGGCTGGTGTACTGGCGGCGGCCAGGGTTACATCGACAATGCGATTGCGGCCGGCGTCGATCTGTTCCTCAGCGGTGAAGCTTCCGAGCAGACATTCCACAGCGCCCGGGAAAACGACATCAGCTTCATCGCCGCCGGCCACCACGCCACCGAACGCTACGGCGTGCAGGCGCTGGGCGACTATCTGGCGAAGCGCTTTGCCCTGGAGCACATCTTTATCGACTGCCCGAATCCGATCTGAGCGCCCGAACGGGCAGGCATATTCATATACCCTTTCGATCTAGTCGGCGTCCTGATTAGAAGAGGTCGCTGTGCTAGGATTCCTCGCTCGAACACGGCCCGCTGGCCGTTCATAAGAAAGCTTTCGTGAGTAGCCATGGTCGACAAACTGACGCATCTGAAACAGCTGGAGGCGGAAAGCATCCACATCATCCGCGAGGTGGCCGCCGAGTTCGACAACCCGGTGATGCTGTACTCCATCGGTAAAGACTCCGCCGTGATGCTGCATCTGGCGCGCAAGGCGTTCTTCCCGGGCAAACTGCCGTTTCCGGTGATGCACGTCGACACCCGCTGGAAATTCCAGGAAATGTACAAGTTCCGCGACAAGATGGTCGAAGAGCTTGGCCTGGACCTCATCACTCACATCAACCCCGACGGCGTGGCGCAGAACATCAACCCGTTCACCCACGGCAGCGCCAAGCACACCGACATCATGAAGACCGAGGGCCTGAAGCAGGCACTCGACAAGCATGGTTTCGACGCAGCCTTTGGCGGTGCCCGTCGCGATGAAGAGAAGTCCCGCGCCAAGGAGCGCGTCTACTCGTTCCGCGACAGCAAACACCGCTGGGACCCGAAGAACCAGCGTCCGGAGCTGTGGAACGTCTACAACGGCAAGGTCAACAAGGGCGAATCCATTCGCGTGTTCCCGTTGTCGAACTGGACCGAGCTGGACATCTGGCAGTACATCTACCTCGAAGGCATCCCGATCGTACCGCTGTACTTCGCCGCCGAACGCGAAGTGATCGAGAAGAACGGCACGCTGATCATGATCGACGACGAGCGCATCCTCGAGCACCTGTCCGATGAGGACAAGGCGCGCATCGTCAAAAAGAAAGTGCGTTTCCGTACCCTTGGCTGCTACCCGTTGACGGGCGCGGTGGAGTCCGAGGCCGAAAGCCTGACGGACATCATTCAGGAAATGCTCCTGACGCGAACTTCCGAGCGCCAGGGCCGGGTCATCGACCACGATGGCGCAGGCTCGATGGAAGACAAGAAACGTCAGGGGTACTTTTAAGCTTCGAGTTACAAGCCGCAAGCTGCAAGTTAAAGGCGGTATGCGTAACTTTGCAGTTTGGTGCTTGCAGACGGTTGCTGTGAGCCGGAATCGGATGGCTCGTAATGGATTTCGAGAAGCTGGTTGTTTGGCAGCGAAGCAAGTGTCTGGCAGTGGGGATCTACAGAGAGTTCGCACGATGTGGGGATTTTGGATTCAAGGACCAAATCACCCGCTCAGCACTTTCAGTGCCTTCCAATATCGCCGAGGGCATGGAGCGTCGTAGTACCAGAGAAAAAATTCATTTTCTTTGGGTTGCGAAAGGCTCTTGTGGGGAGTTGCGAACCCAGGTCCTTATTGCTCGAGACATTGCATACATCGCAGACCCGCTGGCTGAAAACTGGATTATGGAAACTCGCGAGCTTTCTCGAATGCTGGGCGGGTTGATTAACAAAATTTCTGACTAGCTGTACGCCGACAAGCTTGCCGCTTGAAGCTTACAGCTCGGAGCTTGAATGCAATGAGCCACGCATCTGATTTGATCAGCGAGGACATCCTCGCCTACCTGGGCCAGCACGAACGTAAAGAGCTGCTGCGCTTTTTGACCTGCGGTAACGTCGATGACGGCAAGAGCACCCTGATCGGGCGCCTGCTGCACGACTCGAAGATGATCTACGAAGATCACCTGGAAGCCATCACCCGCGATTCGAAGAAAGTCGGCACCACCGGTGACGACATCGACCTGGCATTGCTGGTCGACGGCCTGCAGGCCGAGCGCGAGCAGGGCATCACCATCGATGTCGCCTATCGCTATTTCTCTACCGCCAAGCGCAAATTCATCATCGCCGACACCCCCGGCCATGAGCAGTACACCCGCAACATGGCCACCGGTGCGTCCACCTGTGACCTGGCGATCATCCTGGTCGACGCCCGTTACGGCGTGCAGACCCAGACCCGCCGCCACAGCTTCATCGCCTCGTTGCTGGGCATCAAGCACATTGTTGTCGCCATCAACAAGATGGACCTCAAGGGCTTTGATGAAGGCGTGTTCGAGTCGATCAAGGCCGACTACCTGAAGTTCGCCGAAGGCTTGAAGATGAAGCCGACGAGCATGCACTTCGTGCCGATGTCCGCTCTCAAGGGCGACAACGTGGTGAACAAGTCCGAGCGCTCGCCGTGGTACACCGGCCAGTCGCTGATGGAAATCCTCGAGAGCGTGGAAGTGGCGGGCGATCGCAACTTCACCGATCTGCGTTTCCCGGTGCAGTACGTCAACCGTCCGAACCTGAACTTCCGCGGTTTCGCCGGCACTTTGGCCAGCGGCATCGTCAAGAAGGGCGACGAAGTCGTGGTCCTGCCGTCGGGCAAGAGCAGCCGAGTGAAATCCATCGTCACTTTCGAAGGTGAGCTGGAACACGCAGGTCCTGGCCAGGCGGTAACGCTGACCATGGAAGACGAAATCGACATCTCCCGTGGCGACCTGCTGGTCCACGCCGACAACGTTCCGCCGGTGACCGACAGTTTCGAAGCGATGCTGGTGTGGATGGCTGAAGAGCCGATGCTGCCGGGCAAGAAATACGACATCAAGCGTGCCACCAGTTACGTGCCGGGCTCCATCGCCAGCATCGTCAACAAGGTCGACGTCAACACCCTCGAAGAAGGCCCGGCGAGCGCGTTGCAGCTCAATGAAATCGGCAAGGTGAAGATCGCGCTCGACGCGCCGATCGCCCTCGACGGTTACGACAGCAACCGCACCACCGGCGCGTTCATCGTCATCGACCGTTTGACCAACGGCACTGTAGGCGCCGGTATGATCGTCGCTCAGCCGGTGACCCATGGCACGGCTACGCACCACGGCAAACTGGCCCATGTAGCGACCGAAGAGCGCGCCCAGCGTTTCGGCCAGCAACCGGCCACCGTGCTGTTCAGCGGTCTGTCGGGCGCGGGCAAGAGCACGCTGGCCTATGCCGTCGAGCGCAAACTGTTCGATATGGGCCGTGCGGTGTTTGTGCTGGATGGTCAGAACCTGCGTCACGACCTCAACAAAGGTCTGCCGCAGGATCGCGCCGGTCGCACCGAGAACTGGCGTCGTGCCGCACACGTGGCGCGCCAGTTCAACGAAGCGGGTCTGCTGACGCTTGCGGCTTTCGTGGCGCCGAGTGCCGAAGGTCGTGAGCAGGCGAAGGATCTGATTGGCAGGGAGCGTCTGCTGACGGTTTATGTCCAGGCCTCGCCGACTGTGTGCGCCGAGCGTGATCCGCAAGGTTTGTATGCTGCGGGTGGCGATAACATTCCGGGTGAGTCGTTCCCGTATGACGTGCCGCTGGATGCTGATCTGGTGATCGACACCCAGTCGTTGTCGCTGGATGAAAGCGTCAAGCAAGTGCTGGATCTGCTGCGCAAGCGTGGCGCGATTTAAGCCAGAAAAACAGCTACAAGCTTCGAGCTTCAAGCTGCAAGAAAAAGCCCGTCGACGAGCAATCATCGGCGGGCTTTTTATTTGGCTGATCAGCGTTGGTTTGGATACTCGCGATGCATCTGCGCAAGCAGCGCATCCTTGTCTTGCCACAGCTGATTGATCCAGCCCTGGAATTGCAGGCGGTACTCGCCGTCCTGGTCATAGTTCCTGCCGATGAACTGCGGCGGGATCTTCAGCTCTTCAAAGTGCACCACTACGTCTCGGACGTTGCCGCACAGCAGGTCCCAAAAGCCAGGGCGTCCACCCGGGTAGTGGATGGTCACGTTGACGATCGATTCCAGCTGTTCACCCATCGCATCCAGCACGAACGCGATGCCGCCGGCCTTGGGCTTGAGCAGGTATTTGAACGGTGATTGCTGCTGCGCGTGTTTGCCTTCGGTAAAGCGCGTGCCCTCGACGAAGTTGAAGATGCCCACCGGGTTGTCGCGGAATTTCGCGCAGGTCTTGCGGGTGGTTTCCAGGTCTTTGCCTTTCTTTTCCGGGTGCTTCTCCAGATAGGCTTTCGAATAGCGCTTCATGAACGGGAAGCCGAGTGTCCACCACGCCAGGCCGATGACCGGGACCCAGATCAGTTCCTGCTTGAGAAAGAACTTCAGCGGCTGGATGCGTCGGTTGAGCACGTATTGCAGCACCAGAATATCGACCCAGCTCTGGTGGTTGCTGGTGATCAGGTACGAGTGTTGGTAGTCCAGACCTTGCAGACCGCTGAGGTGCCAGCGGGTGCGGCGGACCAGGTTCATCCAGCCTTTGTTGTTGCTGATCCAGGCTTCGTGGGTGTGGCTCATCAGCCAGCGCGAAGCGCGGCGTGCGAGGTCGAACGGCAGCACTTTGATCAGCGCCACGAGAAACAGGAACGAGCACAGCAGAATCGTATTCAGCGCCAGCAGCAGCGCGGCAATCACGCCGCGCAGGGTGGCAGGGAGAAAAGCCAGCATCGGGTCAGATATCCAGAGGTCGGTTGGCAGCCTGAATCGCGGTCAGGGCGATGGTGTAGACGATGTCGTCGACCTGCGCGCCGCGCGGCAGATCGTTCACCGGTTTGCGCAGGCCTTGCAGCATCGGGCCGAGGCTGACGCAATCGGCGCTGCGCTGCACGGCTTTGTGAGTGGTGTTGCCGGTGTTCAAGTCGGGGAACACGAACACCGTGGCGCGACCGGCCACCTGGCTGTTCGGCGCCAGTTGCCGGGCCACGGATTCGTTGGCGGCGGCGTCGTACTGCAACGGGCCGTCGATCAGCAAAGAGTGCTGTTGTTCGTGGGCGAGCAGGGTGGCTTCGCGGACTTTTTCGACTTCCTCGCCGGTGGCCGATTCACCGCTGGAGTAGCTGATCATCGCCACGCGCGGGGTGATGCCGAACGCGGCGGCCGAGTCGGCGCTTTGCAGGGCGATTTCGGCCAGTTCGCTGGCGCTCGGGTGTGGATTCATCACGCAGTCGCCGTAGACCAGCACTTCCTCGGGGAACAGCATGAAGAACACCGACGACACCAGCGTGCAGCCCGGCGCGGTCTTGATCAGTTGAAGCGCCGGGCGGATGGTGTTGGCGGTGGTGTTGATGATGCCGGAGACCAGGCCGTCGACCTCATCCAGCGCCAGCATCATGGTGCCGATCACCACGGTGTCTTCGAGTTGCTGCTCGGCCATCGGCGCGTTGAGGCTTTTGCTCTTGCGCAGGGCGACCATCGGTTCGACGTAGCGCTCGCGGATCAGATCCGGATCGAGGATTTCCAGCCCCGGCGGCAGCGTGATGCCCTGGGCACGGGCGACGGCGTCGACGTCTGCCGGTTTGGCCAGCAGCACGCAACGGGCAATCCCGCGCTCCTGACAAATGGCCGCCGCCTGCACGGTGAGCGGTTCGCTGCCTTCGGGCAGGACGATGCGTTTGTTGGCCGCCTGGGCACGTTGAATCAACTGATAACGGAACACCGCCGGCGACAGGCGCATTTCCCGTGGCGTGCCGCAGCGCTGGTGCAGCCAGTTGGCATCCAGATGGCTGGCGACGAAATCGGTGATGATCTCCGCACGTTCGCGGTCATCGACCGGGATTTCCTTGTTCAGGCCGTTGAGCAGGTTGGCCGTGTCGTAGGAGCCGGTGCTCACCGACAGCACCGGCAAACCGGCCTGCAATGCGCCACGGCACAGGTCCATGATGCGCGGGTCGGGCAGGGTGTCGCTGGTCAGCAGCAGGCCGGCCAGCGGCACGCCGTTGATCGCGGCGAGGCTGACGGCGAGGATGATGTCGTCACGATCGCCGGGGGTCACCACCAGCACGCCGGGCTTGAGCAGATCGACGGTGTTGCGCATGGTGCGTGCGCAAATGATGGTCTTGGTCATGCGCCGGGTTTCGTAGTCGCCGGCGTTGAGCACTTGGGCGCCCATCAGGTCGGCCACATCACGGGTGCGCGGGGCGTTGAGTTCGGGCTGGAACGGAATGCAGCCGAGCAGTCGGAAATCCCCCGTGCGCAGCAAGGGCGAATGCTCTTTCAGACGCGCGGCGAAGGCGTCCATGCTCTCGTCGGTCTTGACCTTGTTGAGGATCACGCCGAGGACTTTCGGGTCTTTCGGCCCGCCGAACAACTGCGCCTGCAATTCGACGCGGCCCGACAGCTCGGTCAGCACTTCGTTTTCCGGGGCCGAGACCAGAATCACCTCGGCATCCAGGCTCTTGGCCAGGTGCAGGTTGACCCGCGCGGCGTAGCTGGCGCTACGGGTCGGCACCATGCCTTCGACGACCAGCACGTCTTTGCCGATGGCGGCCTGCTGGTAGAGGGTGATGATTTCTTCGAGCAATTCGTCGAGCTGACCGTCGCCGAGCATCCGCTCGACATGGGCCAGGCCCAGTGGCTGCGGCGGTTTCAGGCCGTGGGTGCGGGCCACCAGCTCGGTGGAGCGCTCAGGGCCGGTGTCGCCCGGATGCGGCTGGGCAATCGGTTTGAAGAAGCCGACTTTCAGCCCGGCTCGTTCCAGCGTACGCACCAGCCCGAGGCTGATGGAGGTCAGACCCACACCAAAGTCGGTGGGCGCGATAAAAAAAGTTTGCATGCGGATTCTCTAAGGGTGCATGGCAATGGCGATCGTCTCTGTGTGCCGATCTGCCGCAATTCAGTCGCCAAGGTTATCGCTAACCGAGCCTTGTGCGCACCAACCGCAAGCAAAGGGTTGGCCTATTTTTTCAATACGTTGCGCGGCGTCCAGGACCCATGCCCTGGACTGCCAGGGCGGGAGGTGGCGCAGGTGCTGGGTGTGGCCGCAGGACAACTCGGCGACCCAGTGGCCATCCTCGTCCTGATGGAATCCGGTGACGGTCACGGGCGTCAATCCGTCCCGTCTGTCCGGGTTCTGTTCGCTTTCGGGCAAATCCTTGTTTAGACTTGTCCGTTCTTCATTCTTATGCAAAAGGTCTCGCCCCATGCTGATCGCCGCCAATAAGGCTGTCTCCATCGACTATACCCTGACCAACGACGCTGGTGAGGTCATCGACAGCTCCGCCGGCGGCGCTCCGCTGGTCTACCTGCATGGCGCAGGCAACATCATCCCGGGCCTGGAAAAAGCCCTGGAAGGTAAAGAAGTCGGCAACGATCTGGAAGTTTCCGTCGAGCCGGAAGATGCCTACGGCGAATACGCCGCTGAACTGGTCAGCACCCTGAGCCGCAGCATGTTCGAAGGCGTTGACGAGCTGGAAGTCGGCATGCAGTTCCACGCTTCGGCGCCGGACGGCCAGATGCAGATCGTCACCATTCGTGATCTGGACGGCGACGACGTCACTGTCGACGGCAACCACCCGCTGGCCGGTCAGCGCCTGAACTTCAAAGTGAAGGTCGTTGCCATCCGTGACGCCAGCCAGGAAGAAATCGCTCATGGTCACGTCCATGGCGAAGGTGGCCATCACCACTGATTTTCTGCGCTAAGCTTTCGAGTACTGGAGAGGCGCCCGAGGGCGCCTTTTTAGTCCGCGGCTGTCCTTGGTGGCCTCGCCAAGTGGCTGTTTCGAGTAGAACACGGGAATCTGGAGTTCGTCATGAGTGCTTTTCACGACCTTAAGTTGACAGCCCTGGATGGTCAGGAGCTACCGCTGGCACCCTTCAAGGGCCAAGTCGTGCTGGTGGTCAACGTCGCCTCCAAATGCGGCTTGACCCCACAGTACGCGGCCCTGGAAAACCTTTATCAGCAATACAAAGGCAAAGGCTTCAGTGTGCTGGGCCTGCCGTGCAACCAGTTTGCCGGCCAGGAACCGGGCAGTGAGCAGGAGATCCAGGAATTCTGCAGCCTCAACTATGGCGTGAGTTTTCCGTTGTCGAAAAAGCTCGAAGTCAACGGCCACGACCGTCATCAGCTGTACCGTCTGCTGGCGGGCGAGGGCGCGGAGTTTCCCGGTGACATCACCTGGAATTTCGAGAAATTCCTGCTTGGAAAGGACGGCCGGGTATTGGCCCGGTTCTCGCCACGCACGGCGCCGGATGATCCTTCGGTGATTACCGCGATTGAAAAAGCCCTGAGCTGAAACACCAAAATCGCAGCCCTCGAGCTGCGATTTTTTTCGCCTGCCTTTTGACCCTTAATCATTCAGATCAATAGTGCTATCGGCTAGTTGAAACTGCACATATTATCGCCGTCATATGAATCGCATGCCCGTCGATCAATTTTTCGTGGAGCCTCCCATGCCCGTGCAAGCCCTGTTCAAACCGTTCCAGCTCGGTGCCCTCGAACTGCCGACCCGCGTGGTCATGGCGCCGATGACCCGTTCGTTTTCCCCGGGCGGCGTACCCAATTCCAAAGTGATCGAATACTACCGTCGCCGCGCAGCGGCCGGTGTCGGCCTGATCATCACCGAGGGCACCACCGTCGGCCACCAGGCGTCCAACGGTTATCCGAACGTGCCGCACTTCTACGGTGAAGCGGCGTTGGCCGGCTGGAAGAAAGTCGTCGACGCGGTACACGCCGAAGGCGGCAAGATCGTTCCGCAGCTGTGGCACGTCGGCAATGTGCGCCGTCTGGGCACCGAGCCGGACGCGAGCGTGCCGGGTTACGGCCCGTCGGAAAAACTCAAGGACGGTCAGGTCGTGGTGCACGGCATGACCAAACAGGACATCCAGGATGTAATCGCCGCGTTCGCCCAAGCCGCCAAAGATGCCCAAAGCATCGGCATGGACGGCGTGGAAATCCACGGCGCCCACGGTTACCTGATCGACCAGTTCTTCTGGGAAGGCAGCAACCAGCGCACTGACGAATACGGTGGCAGCCTGGCCAACCGTTCACGTTTCGCCATCGAGCTGATCCAGGCCGTACGCGCGGCTGTTGGCGAAGGCTTCCCGATCATCTTCCGCTTCTCGCAGTGGAAACAGCAGGACTACACCGCGCGTCTGGTGCAAACCGCCGAAGCCCTGGGCGAGTTCCTCAAGCCGTTGTCCGACGCCGGCGTGGACATTTTCCACTGCTCGACGCGCCGTTTCTGGGAGCCGGAGTTCGACGGTTCCGACCTGAACCTGGCTGGCTGGACACGCAAGCTGACCGGCAAACCGACCATCACCGTCGGCAGCGTCGGCCTCGACGGTGAGTTCCTGCAGTTCATGGTCAACACCGATAAAGTCGCGCAACCGGCCAGTCTGGAAAAACTGCTGGAGCGTCTGAACAACGAAGAATTCGATCTGGTGGCGGTGGGGCGTGCGCTGCTGGTCGATCCGGACTGGGCGCAGAAAGTGCGTGAAGGCCGCGAGCAGGACATTCTGCCGTTCAGCCGTGAGGCGTTGATGACGCTGGTGTGATCGTCGTGGGAGGCTTGTCGCGCAGGTCGCGGCAAGCCCCCAGCAAATGGTTTTCAAATTGTTCGACGATGGCTGCCCAGCCCTGACGGCTGGCGTGTTGGCGTGCGTTCAGGCGCACGCAGCGCAACCTTTCGTCTTCCTCCAGCAGCCACGCCGCTGCCTCGCAGAACGCTTCTTCATCCCCGGGCATCGCCAGCACGCCGTTGTAGCCATGGCGAATATGCTGGGCTGCCGCAGCCTGATCGTAAGCCACCACCCCGAGGCCCGAGGCCAGCGCTTCCAGCACGACGTTGCCGAAGGTCTCGGTCAGGCTCGGGAACAGAAACACATCCCCCGAGGCATAGTGCGCCGCCAGTGCTTCGCCACGTTGCGAGCCGCAGAAAACTGCCTCGGGCAGTTCATTTTCCAGTGCCATTCGTTGCGGCCCGTCGCCGACCACGATCAGCTTCAGCTTTAGCTGTGGATAAGTGCTGGCCAGTTTCTCGAAGCTGCGCTTGAGCAGACCGAGGTTTTTCTCCGGCGCCAGGCGTCCTATGTGAATGACAGCAATATCCTGCTCGCCGAGACCCCATTGCTCACGCAAGGCATTCAGGCGTTTGGCCGGGTGAAACAACTGGCTGTCTACGCCCCGCGACATTAGCGACAGGCGTTCGAAGTGCCGACGCTCCAGTTCCAGGCGCTGACTGACGCTCGGCACCAGCGTCAACGCCGAACGATTGTGAAACCAGCGCAGATAATGGGTGAGCAAACGCGTCAGCAATCCCAGCCCGTATTGGTGGGTGTATTGCTGGAAGTTGGTGTGAAAACCGCTGACCACGGCAATCCCCAGACGCCGTGCCGCGCGCAATGCCGACAGCCCGAGCGGACCTTCGGTGGCGATATAGAGCACATCCGGGCGCTGGCGGGTCCAGCGCCGCAACAGTTTGTGCATCGACGACTGACCCCATTGCAACCCCGGATAACCCGGCAACGGCCAGCCCCGGCACAGCAGCAACGAGTCGTCTTCAGTGCGCTGCGGGTCGTCAGCCTGACGCGGTCGCACCAGCTCCACCCGATGCCCGCGTGCGCGCAAACCGTCGCACAAACGGCCAAGGGTATTGGCCACGCCGTTGATTTCCGGTGGGAAGGTTTCGCTGATGAGGGTGATATTTAGAGCTGTCGTCATGACCTCAGTGTCGGCTGAGGCCATGTCGTGGTTGTGACGTTCGGATGATGGATTTGTGACGCGGCCTCAGCGTTGCGTCACCAGATTCTCGGCCCCGCGTTCGCGGACCCAGAACAATGTAGCCCCGGCCACCGCGGCCGGCATCATCAGGATGTTGACCACCGGAATCAGCAACACCAGATAAACGATCCCGCCGAAGCTCATGCTCTGCCAGCGCTTCTGACGAAGCCAGGCGAGCATTTCGTTCCAGCCCAGCTTGTGGTTGTCCGCCGGGTAGTCGATGTACTGGATCGCCATCATCCACACCCCGAACAGCAGCCACAGCGGCGCGGCGACGATGTTGACCACCGGGATGAACGAGAGGATGAACAGGCCGATCGCCCGTGGCAGGAAATAACCGAGCTTGCGCATTTCCCGGGCCAGGGTGCGCGGGATCATGGCGATCAGTTCACCCCAGCTGAAGGCCGGGAAGTCGTCGGTGCCGCGCACTACGACTTCGACTTTTTCCGCGAGGAAGCCGTTGAAGGGGGCAGCGATCACGTTGGCCAGCATGGTGAAGGTGAAGAACACCATCAATGCCACCAGTACCACGAACAGTGGCCACAGGATGTAACTGAGAAAGCTCAGCCATTCGGGCAGCGACGGCATCAGCGTGTCGACCCACAGGCTGAACTGGTGGCCGGCCAGATAGATCAATCCGACGAACAGCACCAGGTTGATGGCCAGCGGCAGCAGCACGAACAGGCGCAGGCCAGGGCTCAAGACCAGTTTGAGGCCCTCGCGCAGGTATTGCGGGCCGGACAGAACAGGGGCGGGCATAAGGTGCTCCGAGCAAGGGAAAACGCGCCGACCTTACCGACTTTGCAGAACCTGTGAAAGCGCGGCGGCGAGATCGACATTCACTGTAACAAAGACGTCCATCTCGTCAGTGTGTCGGCATAGAGACCACCTATGAGCTGGATTGTTAAACCGTATTTCCTTAATCTTGCCCCCCTCGATACGCTGCACCCAACTTTTTACAGGACTGTCGAGCTCACGCCTTCCCCAAGGTTATCCACAGTCCTTTTTTATTCCCGCCGGCAGTCCGGCGTCCGGCCGGGTGTCTTGGCCGGTCAACAGGAGCAGGTTCATGTCTGAAGTCCGTCATTCGCGAGTGATCATCCTCGGTTCCGGCCCTGCCGGTTACAGCGCTGCCGTCTACGCTGCCCGTGCCAACCTCAAGCCGCTGCTGATCACCGGCATGCAGGCCGGCGGTCAACTGACCACCACCACCGAAGTCGACAACTGGCCGGGCGACGTCCATGGTCTGACCGGTCCGGTGCTGATGGAGCGCATGCGCGAGCACGCCGAGCGTTTTGAAACCGAGATCGTGTTCGATCACATCAATGCTGTGGACTTCGCTTCCAAGCCATACAGCCTGACCGGCGACAGCGGCACCTACACCTGTGACGCGCTGATCATCGCCACCGGCGCCAGCGCTCGTTACCTGGGCCTGCCGTCGGAAGAAGCGTTCATGGGCAAAGGCGTTTCGGCCTGCGCGACCTGCGACGGTTTCTTCTATCGCAACAAGCCGGTGGCCGTGGTCGGTGGCGGCAACACCGCTGTCGAAGAAGCCCTGTACCTGGCCAACATCGCCAGCAAGGTCACCCTGATCCACCGTCGCGAAACCTTCCGCGCCGAGAAGATCCTGATCGACAAGCTCAACGCCCGCGTGGCCGAAGGCAAGATCGAGCTGAAACTCAACGCGACCCTGGACGAAGTGCTGGGCGACAACATGGGCGTGACCGGTGCCCGCCTGAAGAACAACGACGGCAGCTTCGATGAAATCAAGGTGGATGGCGTGTTCATCGCGATCGGCCACACCCCGAACACCTCGCTGTTCGAAGGTCAACTGGAGCTGAAGGACGGCTATCTCGTCGTTCAGGGTGGCCGTGAAGGTAACGCCACTGCGACCAGCGTCGAAGGCATCTTCGCTGCCGGCGACGTGGCCGACCACGTTTACCGTCAGGCCATCACCTCGGCCGGCGCCGGCTGCATGGCGGCACTGGACACCGAGCGTTACCTGGACGGTTTGCAGAACGCTTCGTTCTAAGATCGCAGAAACGAAAAAACCGGCCAATTGGCCGGTTTTTTCATGCTCGCGATTCGCTCGGGAATCAGCGGCGGGTCAGCGGTTGCGCTTCGAATTTCACGCCCGCCAGACCGTGCTGGATCAGCGCACGGATATTGCCGTGATCGCTGCCTTCAGGCGTTGCCACGACCGAGCGGTAGTGCTCGCCGAACGCCAGCAGTGCTTCTTCATCGCTCAAGCCTTCCAGCAACGCCAGACCCAGGGTCTTGCACGAACCTTCGTTCTGCCCGGCGGCGTTTTCCACGCCGCCGTTGTTGAACGCCTGCGGCTGGTAGTCGTAACCGGCGGCGATGAACGACAGGGTGTCGGCAAAAACGTGTTCGCCGCTCTTGAGGCTGGCGCGCAGGGTGTTCAGATCACTCATGGGGTTTTCCTTTGGCGAACGCCGCTTGTTGTTCGGCGCTGGCTTCTTGCTGATATTGGGCTTTCCAGTCGGCGTACGGCATGCCGTAAACCACTTCACGGGCATCGTCGAGGCTGACCTCGATCCGGCGCTCGTCGGCCTCGGCCTTGTACCACTTGGACAGGCAGTTGCGGCAGAACCCGGCAAGGTTCATCAGGTCGATGTTCTGCACGTCCTTGCGGCTGTCCAGGTGGGCAACCAGTCGGCGGAAGGCGGCGGCTTCGAGTTCGAGGCGTTGTTGCTCGGTCATGATGGGCTCTGTGCAGTCAAATCGTGGCGCGGATGATAAAAGTCTGACGCCCGGAGCGCCAGACACGTTCAGCGGCTGGCGGCGAGCGTGATCGACACCGACTCGGCAAAACGCAAGGCATGCGGCTTGTCGACTTCGACTTCGGCGTACAGCACCGATTCGTTGGCCATTACCAGATCCAGCAGCTCCTGGGTCAGGCGTTCGAGCAGCGCGAAGCGATTGCCTTCCACGTGGGCGATGATCGCCTTGGTGATGGTGCGGTAGTTCAGCGCGTGGTCGATGTCGTTGTCACGCACCGCTTCCTGTGCGGCGTACAGAATGGTCAGGTTGATCAGCACATCCTGCTTGTTGAGGATTTCGTCCTCGTTGATCCCGATAAAGGTGCGCAGGCGCAGATCCTTGACCCGGATCCGCGCCATTCCCGGTTGAAGTTGTGGCATTTACTTGCTCCGTCCAATCAATTGCAGGAACTCCTGGCGGGTGTTGCTCGACTCGCGGAAGGCGCCGAGCATGACCGAGGTGTTCATGGTCGAATTCTGTTTCTCGACACCGCGCATCATCATGCACATGTGCCGGGCTTCGATGACCACCGCGACACCGGCGGCATCGGTGACTTGCCGGACCGCCTCGGCGATCTGGCGGGTTAGGTTTTCCTGGATCTGCAGGCGGCGGGCGAACATGTCCACCAGCCGCGCGATCTTCGACAGCCCCAGCACCTTGCCCGTCGGAATATAAGCCACATGGGCCTTGCCGATGAAGGGCAGCAGGTGATGTTCGCACAACGAATAGAGCTCGATGTCGGCGACGATGATCATCTCGTCGCTGTCGGAGGCAAACAGCGCGCCATTGACGATCTCATCGACGCTCTGTTCGTAGCCGTGACACAGATACTGCATGGCCTTGGCCGCCCGCACCGGCGTGTCGAGCAGCCCTTCGCGGTCGGGGTTTTCACCGAGACCGATCAGGATCTCGCGGTAATTCTCGGGCAGGGAACGGGTCATGGAGCATCCTCGCAGGGGCGTATTACTTGACGTGCCGCCCGCCGTTGACGGTCAGGGTCGTGCCGGTGACATACGGGTTGTCGAGCAGATAACGCAGGCTCTGATAAATCACTTCGCTGCCGGGTTCGATGCCCAGCGCGGACTTGGCCAGCGCCTTGGCACGGTACGCCGCGTCGTCGTCGGGATTGAACAATAGCAGGGCCGGTGCGATGCCGTTGACCTTGATTGACGGCGCGTAGCGCGCGGCGAAGGACAGCGTGAGACTGTCGAGCCCGGCCTTGCTGGCGCAATAGCCGATGTGTTTGCTGCTGCCCTTGCGGGTGACGTCATCGCTGATGTGGATGATGTCGGCAGGACTCGAACGTTGCAGCAATTCAGCGCAATGCAGATTGATCAGGTACGGCGCCAGCATGTGGATGTTGAACATGCGGCTGAAGGCTTCGGCTTCGCCGTCACCGGTTTCCGCCAGCCACTCCGAGGCGTTGTGCACGATCGCGCGCAGGCTGTCGGTGTGTGACTTCAGCTCGGTGATGAAGGCGAGGATCGAAGCTTCGCTGGAAAAGTCCGCGTGCAGCCCTAGGGCGCCCAGATCCCGCAAGGTCTTCACACCCGGCCGTTCGCTGCGGTAAGTGAAGATCACCCGATGACCATCTTCCAGCAGACGCTGCGCACAATGCAGGCCGACTCGCTGGCCGGCGCCGGTGATGAGGATGGGAGCGGTGGGATAAGTCATGTACGGCTCGCGTCGAAGTCAGAGCAAAAACTATAACAGCGACGCGAGCGACGGTTTCAGCGATTTTGCGTGGAGGGTGCGGCAGGCAGCGGGCGTGCAGGCGCCGGGTTGAGCCAGCCGGCCAGCAGGCGGGTCGACAGCGGAATGAAGAAATAGACCATCAACGGGGTCAGGCACAGCGTGCTGATGAAGACTCTCGGCAACAGGCTCATTTCAGCGAGCAGCGGGCCCAGCACGAAATTGAACAGCAGCGACACCGGGAAGAACGCGAGCCAGATCGCCACGGCCTGTTTCCAGCGCGGCGGGCGATGCCCGGCGGCTCCGAACCAGCCTTCGATCCCGCTGACCCGATGTTCGGTCGGGTGGGCGAACAGATCGCTGCCGCGGGCCAACCATGCAGTGCGCGATGCCGAATGTTCCCAGGCGTGCAGGGTCTGTTCGTCGACGAAGCGGAAAATGATCTGGAATTCATCGTCGCCGGGAGGCGGGGCCAGTACGCCGGAGCCGAGATAACCGGGGAAGTCGGTGGCCAGTTGCTCGCCTTCTCGCAACCAGGCGATCAGATCCTGATAACGGCCATTGGCGACACGACGCGCGACCATCAGCGTGACGGGGGAAGTAGACATTGTGTATCTCCGTATTGCGTGTGCGTCGTTCCGGGTAAGAACTTCGCCTGACGCAGCGCCGGGGTAGAGGGCTGCGTTTTTTGACAAGCAAGGATTATTCCTTATTTCCATG
Organism: Pseudomonas sp. V88_4; assembly: GCF_029967985.1. Taxonomy (NCBI): domain Bacteria; kingdom Pseudomonadati; phylum Pseudomonadota; class Gammaproteobacteria; order Pseudomonadales; family Pseudomonadaceae; genus Pseudomonas; species Pseudomonas sp. V88_4. The sequence goes on along the minus strand of NZ_JASCAF010000043.1, from coordinate 177,726 downwards.
ACGAACCCGAGACTTTCGTTCCATTTGATCGCTTGAACCTTCATGGGGCATCAGGAGTAGAATGGATCCAACTTTGCCAACAAGGACGTGTCCGCACCAATGCCTGTGATCACAGACGTTCGCCCTGCTTCGCAGGAATCTGTTGCGCTGGAGCGCGAGGATCTTTTCCCTATACGTGAAGTGGCGCGCCTGACCGGCGTGAACCCGGTGACGTTGCGCGCCTGGGAGCGGCGATACGGATTGATCCAGCCAACGCGCACCGAGAGTGGGCATCGCCTGTATTCGATGACCGATATCGAGCGTGTTCGCAGCATCGTCGACTGGATCGACCGGGGTGTTGCCGTGAGCAAGGTGGGCAAGATCCTGGCCAAGACCGAGCCGATGAAGGTGCTGGCTCATCTGATTCCCGATGACCTGGTGCAAGCGGACTATATCCAGTGGCAGGAGCAGGTTCAGCAGGCGGTCAGCTCTTTCGACGATCAGTTGCTTGATCGGGTCTACGGTCAGATTTTCTCTTCCTATGCCTTGCCTGTGGTGTTTCAGGACATCCTGATGCCGCTGTGGCTGCAAATGCTGCAGCGTCAGGATGCATTCGGGCAAACCAGTGAGTGGTTGTTCTTCGATGGTTTTCTGAGAGCCAAGGTGCTGCAGCGCATTGTCGTGCTGCGGGGCTCGCAACCGCGCAAGGTGATTGTCAGCGCGCTGGCCGGTCAATGTCGCGAGCTCGAATTGCTGGTGGCGGCGCTGTTCCTCAGTGGCAATGACGCGGGCGTTCGTGTGCTCACGACCGGTCAGCCGTTCGATGAGCTGACGCTGGTGTGCGAAAAGATCAAACCTCAAGCCCTGGTGCTGTTTTCCAATCACGCACCGACTGCCGAACTTCCACGGCGGCTGAACCGGTTGGCGCTGAGTCTGGATTGTCAGTTGCTGCTGGCGGGCGATGCGGCCGATCTGGCCCAGGACAGCCTGGCGGGATCATCGGTCGGCTGTCTGGGCAATGAAGGTTCGACCATGCGCCAGCGCATGAATCAGTTTCTGGCGGGGACGCTGGATACCTGAGTATCAGGTGTGCAGGGCAGGGTGGGTCAGACGATGCTGTTGCAGAATGAACTGGCGCAGACGCTCGGTTTCGTCAGCATCGCTCTGGCTCAGCTCGTAAGCGTAAAAGCCGCTTTCGGTTTCCCGCTCGAACGTCCCGCGCAGGGAGATCCGCTCGTAGCCCGAGGGGCTGAACCACAGGGCAAAATGCTTCGGCGGTTTGGTCTTGTTGCGCACTTCCAGCAGCACACCCTTGTGCGAAACCTCGTGCACCCACAGCGTACCTGGCTGGCCCTTGGCATTTTCCAGTGCCACTGGCTCTTCCAGGGTCAGGCGCCATGGACGCACCATCGGCCCGTCTTCATAGATGCTCGGTACACCCAGGCGCAGGTGCAGGGCGTGAAATTCGTCTTCCACCAGATGCAGCGGGAACGTCATCTGCTGATTTTCGAAGTTGGCCTGGATGGTGACTTGCTCATGGGCCGCCAGACGCGTGAGCAGGTCACGGATCTGCGAACCACCATTGACCAGCAGGCTCGACGTCGCATCCCGCACATTGAGTTGCGGGTTGTGTTGCATGGTCTGGATGAAATCCAGCTCATCCTGAGTGAGGAGGGCGTCGCGCTGCATGGTTAACTCGAAATGAATAATTACAAAGTCATTGGTGATTGTAGTTACTGACACTTAGTTCGCAGTTTTGTTTGCGCCGTTCGTCGCTTTCAAGGCAGCAAGTTCTGCTTCCAGTGCCGCCACCTGGGCTTCCAGTTGCGCAACCCGCTGCTGAGCCTTGACCTGAACGGTGACGTCCTTTTGCACGCCGACGAAGTAGGTCTGCCCGTCGTCCACATTTTTAACCGTTGAAAGAGACAGCTCGTTCCAGAACGGCGTGCCGTCCTTGCGGTAGTTACGCAGAATTTCCCGGCACGAGCCGTTGTTGCGCAGCGCATCGCGAATCTGGGCCAGGTTCTCCTGATCGCGATCGCCCGACTGCAGGAAACGGCAATCCTGATAAAGGATTTCTTCGCTGGTGTAGCCGGTCAGGCGTTCGAAGGCCGGGTTCACGTAAATCAGGATGTTGTCGTCCTTACCCTCCCGTTCGGCCACCACGATTCCATCGTTCGACGCGTTGATCACCATTTGCATGAGACTGGCATTGATCATCTTTGAATCCTTTCAAGGTTATCGACCGAAGGCATTCTAGAAGATCGCCCGCCGCTGTCTACTGGCCATCAGCGCTTATCGAGAGCCAATCGCAACATGACGTCGCCGGCTGTTACTATCGGCGCTCTTTTTTTCAGTTTCAGGATCAGATTGATGAAAGTCGCCATCCTCTCCGGCTCGGTGTACGGCACGGCCGAAGAAGTCGCTCGCCACGCTCAGAGCCTGTTGAACGCCGCCGGTTTTGAAACCTTCTACAACTCGCGCGCCAGCCTTGCCGATCTCCAGGCTTTTGGCCCTGAAGCCCTGCTGGGCGTGACCTCGACCACCGGCATGGGGGAGCTTCCGGATAACCTGCAACCGTTGTATTCGGCCATTCGCGATCAGTTACCAGCGGCCTGGCGGGGCTTGCCCGGCGCGGTAATCGCCTTGGGTGACGCCAGCTACGGCGACACTTTCTGCGGCGGCGGCGAACAACTGCGCGAGTTGTTCGGCGAACTGGGCGTACGCGAGGTGCAGGACATGCTGCGCATCGACGCCAGCGAAAGCGTCACCCCGGAAACCGACGCCGAACCTTGGCTGGAACAGTTGATCGCCACGCTCAGAGGCTGATCCCGCGTTCACGCAACAGCGCCAGCCAGGCCTGGGCAGCCTTCGACAGATAGGCGCCTCGGCGCCAGATGAAAGCGATATCCCAGCGCAGGTAGTCCGGCGCGTTCAAGGTCAGGCGCACCACGCCTGGCCGCACCAGACCGCGCGCCACCACGCTGGGCAGCAACACCACGCCTTGCCCGGCCGCGACCAGCGCCGCGAGAAAATCCGCCTGACCACTGCGCCCGCCTTCCTTCGGCGTGAAGCCCATCTGCTGGCATGCCTGAAGCAAACGATCGTTGAGCACGAAACTGCGCTGATACAAAAGAAACGGCGTATCGGCCAATTCCTCCAGCCCGATTTCACCTTTTGCCGCCAGCGGGTGATCCACCGGCAATAGCGCATCCAGCGGTTCATCGCAGAACGGCTGGAAGTCGAACTGCGGATCTTTCGGCAGCAGGCTGCCACCCAACTCCAATTCCCCGCTGAGCACGGCCTGTTCGATATTACGGCTGCCGCCTTCAAGCAATTGCACATTGATGTTCGGGTAACGCCGACGGTACTCGGCGAACAACCCGGCAAACAATGCATCGCTGCCCAGCAATGGCAACCCGAGACGTAACTCGCCCCGTGCCAGTTGGCTGAGGTCATCCAGTTCGCTGAGCAATTCATTGCGCAAGCGCAGCATGCCTTCGGCCCGATGCAACACCACACTGCCGGCGGCGGTCAGGCGAATCTGCGAGCCGAGCCGTTCGAGAAGCGGGGTGCCGAGACTCTGTTCGAGCTGGGCGATCTGCTTGCTCACAGCGGACTGACTGATGTGCAGGGTCTTCGCGGCTTGGGTGAAGCCACCCTGATGCATGACTTCGACAAAGCTTTTGAGTTGTTTGAATTCCATGGCCTGATTCCAGATTGGAATGGCTTTGAGTCTAACAATTCGCTTCGGAGATGGCAGGCGGTTTCGTAAAATAGGCACCCGAAAGGAGCCCACCGATGAAAGCCTCGACCGTTAAATACTTCTCTCGCCTGTTGGCCGAACTGGCCGTGCTACTCGCTCTCTACCTGCTCGGCTGCCAGATCGCCGCGTGGCTGACCTGGCCGATCCCCGGCGGTGTGATCGGTATGGCGCTGTTGCTGCTGGGTTTTGCGTTCGGCTGGATCAAACCGGCGGCGCTGCAAATGGGCGCCGGCTTGTTGATGGCCGAGATGCTGCTGTTCTTTATTCCCGCGCTGATGAGCCTGCTGGATTACGGCGTGTTGTTGCGTGACGACGGCTGGCGGATTCTGCTGGTGATCGCCGCCAGTACGTTGATGGTGATGCTGGTGACCGCGTTCACCGTGGAAATGGCCGTGCGCCTGAGGCGGTCCCATGAAGCGTGAGCTGATGCCGATGTTCTGGCTGGCGTTCACGTTGCTGGCCTACCTGTTCAGTCGCTGGCTGTATCGCCGGACCGGGCGTTACGTGCTGTCGCCACTGATTCTGGTACCCGCGTTGCTGCTGGCGCTTGCCGTACCGCTGCACACCGCTTACGCCGAATACGCGAGCAACACCCATTGGCTGATGCTGGTGCTTGGCCCGGTCACCGTGGCTTTCGCGGTGCCGATCTGGCAACAGCGGCGTTTGCTGGTGCGGCATTGGTCAGCGTTGCTGCTGGGCATGTTGGCTGGCAGTGCGGCGTCGATCGCCACCTCGTTCGGCCTCGCGAAAGCGCTGGCGCTGGACAGTTCGGTGACGCTGTCGCTGGTACCGCGCTCGATCACCACGCCGTTCGCCATGCCGCTGGCGCAGGACCTGGGTGGCGTGCCTGAGCTGACAGCGGTGTTCGTGATGTTCACCGGTGTGTTCGGCGCGATGCTCGGTGGTGTGCTGCTCAAGTGGCTGCCGTTGCGCAGCGCCCTGGCGCGCGGTGCATTGTTCGGCGTCGGTGCGCACGGTGCCGGGGTCAGCCGGGCCCATGAAGTGGGCGGCGAAGAAGGTTCGGTGGCAGGGTTGGTGATGGTGCTGACGGGGCTGCTCAATCTGTTCGCTGCCCCTTTGTTGGCGTCGTTGCTATGACGTGGATCCAAGCGGTTTGCGTCGCTGACTCGCTCAGTCATCAAGCTGGCTGCCAATGCAACTACGCGATCATCCGGGGCTGACTAGACTGCTGACACACGCAAAAACAATAAGAACGCAGAGGTGCATACAGTGAGCGTAGCCCCCGTCCCTTCATCCGTGAATGTCAAAGATCAGGTCAGTGCCGCGGAATGGCAGACCCGGGTCGATCTGGCCGCCTGTTATCGTCTGGTCGCGCTGCATGGCTGGGACGATCTGATCTTCACCCACATTTCCGCCAAGGTGCCCGGCACCGAAGATTTCCTGATCAACCCGTTCGGCCTGATGTTCCATGAGATCACCGCGTCCAGTCTGGTGAAGGTCGACCAGGCCGGCAACAAACTCATGGACAGCCCCTACGAGATTAATCCCGCCGGCTACACCATCCACAGCGCCGTGCACGAAGTGCGGCACGACGTGGCCTGCGTGCTGCACACCCACACCGCTTCGGGTGTCGCGGTGTCGGCGCAGAAGCAGGGCGTGCTGCCGATCAGTCAGCAATCGCTGTTCGTGCTGTCGAGCCTGGCCTTTCACGCCTATGAAGGGGTGGCCCTGAATCATGAAGAGAAAGCGCGGTTGCAGGCGGACCTGGGTGACAACAATTTCCTGATGCTGCACAACCACGGTCTGCTGACCTGTGGCGGCACCATCGCCGACACGTTCCTGATGATGTTCACCTTCCAGCGTGCCTGCGACATACAGGTCATGGCACAGACCGGCGGGGCCGAACTGATCGCCATCGAACCGCAGATACTGGCGGGTGCCAAGGCAATGATTGCCGGCGTCACCAAAAGTGCTCAAGGCATGGGCGGCGCGCTGGCCTGGCCGGCGCTGCTGCGCAAACTCGATAAACAAGACCCGGGGTACAGACTCTAATGCCTCTCGCCGAGATCCCTCTGAGTGTCTGGCGCAAGCGCAGCCAGACGTTTGTCTTTCGTGGTCAGCCGATCCGCTACTGGACGGCCGGGCAGGGCGAACCGTTGCTGCTGATCCATGGCTTTCCGACGGCCAGCTGGGACTGGCATTACCTGTGGCAGCCGCTGTCCCAGCGCTACCGGGTGATTGCCTGCGACATGCTCGGCTTTGGCGACTCGGCCAAACCGCTGAATCACACCTACAGCCTGCTGGAGCAGGCCGATCTGCAACAGGCCTTGCTGGCGCATCTGCAGGTCGAACAACCGGTGCACATTCTGGCCCACGACTACGGCGACAGTGTTGCCCAGGAACTGCTGGCCCGGCATTACGAAGATCGGATCGAGGTCGTCAGTTGCGTATTCCTCAACGGTGGTCTGTTCCCGGAAACCCATCGGCCGCTGCTGGCGCAAAAGCTGCTGCTAAGCCCTTTGGGCTGGATGATCGGCCGGGCATTCACCCGCGATGCGCTGGTGAAAAGTTTCCAGCAGATTTTCGGCCCGGACACCCGGCCCAGTGAAAGCGAGATGGATGATTTCTGGAGCCTGATCGAATGCAATCGCGGGCAACGGGTCATGCACAAGCTGATTCACTACATTCCCGAACGTCGGGTTCAACGTGATCGCTGGGTCGCGGCGATGCAGCGCGGCGAAGTGCCGTTGCGGGTGATCGATGGCGAAGTCGATCCGATTTCCGGGGCGCACATGGTCGAGCGCTATCGTGCGCTGATCCCCGACGCCGACACCGTGCCGTTGCCGGGCATCGGTCACTACCCGCAAATAGAAGCGCCGGTGCAGGTGCTCAGGCACTACCTCGAATTTCGTGATCACTTCGTGCTGCCGCCGCGCAAGGTGGCGTGTTCCTGAGTTCGTGCCGCAGGCGCCTGGCGCCTCGGCACGTTTTCATCATCCTTCAGCCTTATCGCGCACCATTCAGCCTCAGCCGTTTTCGTTGTGACCGTACGCTCTGTGCCTGACACTCGCAAACACTGTCCTCAGGTCTGCTGGAGTTGCCCCGATGAATGAGTCTGTGCGTTTCGAAGATAAAGTCGTGATCGTCACCGGAGCCGGTGGTGGCCTGGGACGCGCTCACGCTTTGCTGTTCGCCAAACAGGGCGCCAAAGTGCTGGTCAACGACCTCGGCGGCTCGACTCAGGGCGAAGGCGCCAATGCTTCGGCCGCCGACCGCGTGGTGGCGGAAATCCGCGAGGCCGGCGGCATCGCCGAAGCCAACCACGATTCGGTTACCGACGGCGACAAACTGGTACAGAACGCGCTTGATGTGTTCGGTCGCGTCGATGTCGTGGTCAACAACGCCGGGATCCTGCGCGACAAGACCTTCCATAAAATGGAAGACGCCGACTGGGATCTGGTCTATCGGGTCCACGTCGAAGGCGCCTATAAAGTGACCCGCGCCGCCTGGCCCCATCTGCGCGAGCAGAACTACGGCCGGGTGATCTTCACCGCTTCGACCTCGGGCATCTACGGCAACTTCGGCCAGTCCAACTACGGCATGGCCAAACTCGGTCTCTACGGCCTGACCCGCACCCTGGCCATCGAAGGTCGCAAGAACAACATCCTGGTCAACGCCATCGCCCCCACCGGCGGCACCCGCATGACCGAAGGCCTGATTCCGCCGCAGGTGTTCGAACAACTCAAGCCTGAACTGGTCAGCCCGCTGGTGGTGTACCTGGCCAGTGAACAGTGCCAGGAAACCTCGGGCCTGTTCGAAGTCGGCGGCGGCTGGATGGGCAAGGTGCGCTGGGAGCGCAGCCTGGGCGCCGGCTTCGATCCGCGCGTCGGGTTTTCCCCGGAAGACGTCGCGGCGCACTGGCAGCAGATCTGTGATTTCGAAGGCGCGGCGCATCCGAAGGACAACATCGAGGCGCTGAAGGAAATGATGGGGAATCTGCAGAAGTATTCGTTGTAACCCGAAGTGGCCACCAGGTGAGAGCCTGGTGGCCGACTTGCCGATCAGGTGTATCTGTTTTCGATCATGAATTTTGGTGGGGACCAGTTCGGGCCTTTGATCGCTATTGGTCCATCACCGTAGGCGAGCACACCCTCCTCAAAAAGCCTCGCATAGGTTTTCAAAAGCTCACCGTTCCGTATGACTTCATATCGATAGCGGCCAAACATCCTGTCTAACGAGGGAATGGCGGAGCCAAGTGCGAAAACAGTCAGCACATCTTCTACCGTTTCATTTTTGACGATCTGTTCGACGATGCTCACTGTTTGCCTCCTTTTAACAAGTTTTTGAAAAATACTTCGTCTTGTTTATCTGCGGCCTCTATCGCGTCCTTCGTGTAGAGCAAGGCCTCATTATCTTCCAGCTTGAAATCCTCCAATGTTGCAGTGTGCGCGTTGTTCCACATTGGAGATTCTTTGTCAGGTCGGAATACATCACTTAAGCCCAGCGCTCGAAACCGTTCAAGCTCCCTGATCTCATGAGTGTAATAGCGTAGATCCGTATCCGTGGATGCCAGCCGTCCGCTGAGAATTTCTTCTAATCGCTGGATCATAACGTCATTGGCATCTGATTGATCGAGGCGTGCGATATGCAGCTTCACTGCATCGATTCCGGCGCGATTTATGACCGCACTTTGCCAGTCCAGATCAAGTATGGGCCCGCCCGATTTGTTCGGATTGAAAACACGTCCACTGTATTTGCCTCTTAAGAAAGCGCCATCGTAGGGACTGCTGAACACCACAAGCAGCGGCGGCAATCCGGACTCAATCGGAAAGACCGTGATAAACCCGCCAAACCCATACCGATCCAGCTCGGGAAACGGATCGATTCGTCCCTCGTCTGGAACAACTTCAGCACCGTCGTAGACCGGTGGATCGTTATCGGCCAGCGGCAGGTTGGTCGAGGTATCTTGTGGCTGTACCAACGGCGTCCAGGTCAGCGTGGGACCGCTGGTGTCGCTGGCGGTGGAAACGAAGACGTTTTTACTGGCGTCGAAGCGAGCGGCTCTCACGGGAACATGGGCGGGGACTGTCACTCCGTCCGTCGTGACTACGGCGAATTCGACTTTGTCGCCCATCGTCGACGAGCCCAGCCTGACCGGCAGATCGACTGTTCCACCGACGGCCGCCAAGTGTTGAAGATCTGCGTTCAGATCCGGTACGAGGTCTGACAACGGAACGCTGGCCGAATACAGGTCGCTGTTCCCCAGTCTTGAAGGGGCGAGCAACGCCGCGAACCCGACGATCAGCGGTGCGGCAGCGGTGGAGATAGCGGTCAGCGCCAGGGACACCGCGGTTTGAAGCGATGTCCTGAGCGCCAGAGTTGTTGCCAGGTTGTTGCCAAAAACGCCGAGCGGGCCGGTAAAGGTGGGACCCAAAGAGGCCATTGAACCGGCATTGGCAAAGATCGGAGGTTGTCCGGTTTTGGCGTTTTCGGCTTGCCGTTGCGCCTGCTCCCTGGCGATCTTGCGTGCTTTTTTGCGCTGTCTTTTTTGTGCTTTTCGCAACGCCTTCTGCTGTTTTTCCTGACGGGTTTTTTCAGCCAGCTGGAGGCGCTCTTCATTTCGGCGCTGGATATCGGCTTGCGCTTGCTGGCGTGCCTGCTCGGCAGCAATCTGCTGCGCGGCGGCTTGGGCGGCGATTTGTGCCTGCTCGGCTGCCAGCCGTTGCGCTTCAGCCAGCGCAGTCAGGCGCGCTTGCTCACGGGCTTGGATTTCCTGCTGCTCTTTTTGCCGACGCGCAGTTTCTGCCAGTGCTGCGAGTCGTGCCTGTTCATTGATGCGCGCCAGTTCGGCAGCGGCCCTTTGCGCCTCCTGTTGCGCAGCGATGCGTGCCTGATCGCTGGCCTGCACCGAGGCCAGCCAATTGAGCACATTCACATGCTGCTGGTTGAGCATCTGGATCGATTGCGCAAGCAGCCTCGCGTCGTGGGCGGCTCTGTACGACGCCGTCCAGGCCTGCATGGCCAGTCCGCCGGGCATGACTCGCGCTTCCATCGTCGAAGCTTTCCGGTAGAAATCAAGCAGGCTTCGATTGAACGGGTCACCGCCATAAAACAGGTTGGCCAACGCCGTTTTCTGATGCAGCTCGGCGGACTTCCTGAGTATCAGAGTGTTGCGAACGCCCAGCTCCCGAATGATTGCTTCGGCCGGTGGCAACGGATGGGTGGAGCCTTCCAGTCGGGTGGTGGCCAATTCATGTTCGAGGGTCTGAGCCAGCTGGCTGGCACGGGATTGATATTCCTGGGCGTAGGATCTTTTGGTGGCGTCGATCGTGTTCGAGTTGATGATGACGATGTTTTGCGGGCCGAAATCGTGCGGGCCAAACATGCCACTGGGCGGAAGGGTGGCACCGGTCGCCGAGGCAACCGGGATGTGCAACGGCGCTACGGCTGTCGTGTGGACGGCTTCGGTCAACTCCCATGTCGGGGGCTTTTGCATATTCATATCCTTTTGAATGTGCTTGTTCTGAATTTAAACGGGGGGGCATGGAGTCTACGTTTCGCCATTTAAAGTTACATTGGAAATGGCGGACGCGAGTCTGAGATGGGTGTAAGTCATTACATAGGGATGTGAGTGAAGTTTCTCTTCAATGAGAGAACTCTTATTTAAGCTATTCAGCCTGAGAGAAACGTCCTATGCGAACTTGGGAAACGTCTGATTTCAGGAAGTTTAAAAATGCAGGGCACGGGCATTCAGCAACTTTCGATCGCCCATAAAAAAGGCCGCTGCAAACGCAGCGGCCAAGGTAAGACGTTGGATCAAGGAGCTACAAATCAACGTCAGTGAACACCGGGCGATGGACCGAAAAACGCTTCGCTCCATCAGAAATCATTGCCGACGACTCGGTCGCGGGATTCGTGCTTTCCGGCGGTCTGCCGTGAAAGCCCGCTCAGAATAAGGGCTGGCCCCTCGGGGAAAAATAGCGATTCCGGACATGCACTGTTACGGAGCATGTAACAGTGCGGTGCACCGCTTCGTCACTATCCGTTGCGTTGATGGTGGTGCATCCAGCCTGTTCATGGCGCTCGCGAAGCCTTGTCGCAGGCGGGTATTCATCCTTTCGAGCGACAGCATGAATACCTCCTTGGTGCGCTTATCCTCAACGTGGCGCGGCAGTAGGGTGGGGCCTTCTGTCACTCACCGGGGAAGACGCATGACAAAAACAACAATGCGCGCCATCTTCACTCCGCAGGCGCTTGCCGCTGCGGTGGCTTTGGGTTGCTGTGCCCAGGCGCACGCGGTCGCTTTCAATATCGGGGAAATCGAAGGCACGTTCGACTCGTCGCTGTCGGTCGGTGCGAGTTGGGGCATGCGCGATGCCGACAAGTCGCTGGTCGGTACGGTCAACGGCGGGACGGGCCAGTCTTCCACCGGTGATGACGGGCGTTTGAACTTCAAGAAGGGCGAGACCTTTTCCAAGATATTCAAAGGCATCCATGACCTCGAACTGAAGTACGGCGACACCGGTGTGTTCGTGCGCGGCAAGTACTGGTACGACTTCGAACTCAAGGACGAAGACCGCGAGTTCAAACCGATCAGCGACAAGGGCCGCAAGGAGGGCGCGAAGTCTTCGGGCGCGCAGATTCTCGATGCGTTCGTCTATCACAACTATTCCATCGCCGATCTGCCGGGCACGGTTCGCGCCGGCAAACAGGTGGTGAGCTGGGGCGAAAGTACCTTCATCGGCAACTCGATCAACAGCATCAACCCGATCGACGTCTCGGCCTTTCGCCGGCCGGGTGCGGAGATCAAGGAGGGGCTGATTCCGGTGAACATGTTGTTCGCCTCCCAGGGGCTCACCGATCAACTGACGGTCGAGGGCTTCTATCAACTGGAATGGGATCAGACCGTTCTCGACAACTGCGGCACCTTCTTCGGTGTCGACGTGGCGGCGGACGGTTGCAACAACGGCTACACCGTCGGCAGCCCGGCGATCGCTCCGTTGGCGCCGCTGACGGCAGCCTTCGGTCAGCCGATCCAGGTCACCCGCGAAGGTGTGATCGTGCCCCGTGGCGGCGACCGCGATGCGCGGGATTCCGGACAATGGGGTACGGCACTGCGCTGGCTCGGCGATGACACCGAGTACGGCCTCTACTTCATGAACTACCACAGCCGCACGCCGACGGTTGGCACCAGCACCGCTGGCCTGTCGACCCTCGCGGCGCTGCCGGGCATGGTCGGGATCGCCAACCGTCTGGCCCCCGGCAGCGGTTCGGGACTGGCGCAAAGCGTGATGCTCGGGCGCGGTCAGTACTACCTCGAGTACCCGGAAGACATCCGTCTGTACGGTGCAAGTTTCTCCACCACATTGCCAACCGGCACCGCCTGGACCGGCGAGATCAGCTATCGCCCTAACGCGCCGGTGCAGGTCAACACCAACGATTTGACTCTGGCGCTGCTCAATCCGATTGCCGGCGGTGCTGCATCGCCGCTGGTCACCTCGCCCGGTGCCGATAACAAGGGCTACCGGCGCAAGGAAGTGACGCAGATCCAGAGCACGCTGACGCACTTTATCGATCAGGTCTGGGGGGCGCAGCGCCTGACCCTGGTCGGCGAAGCGGCGGTGGTGCGGGTTGGCGGCCTGGAGTCGCGCAGCAAGCTGCGTTACGGCCGCGATTCGGTCTATGGCCAGTACGGTTTCGGCGGTGACACCGACGGTTTTGTCACCTCCACCTCCTGGGGCTATCGCGCCCGGGCGATCCTCGATTACGCCAACGTGATCGGCGGGATCAACCTCAAGCCCAACCTGTCCTGGTCCCACGATGTCGCCGGTTATGGCCCCAACGGTCTGTTCAACGAAGGCGCCAAGGCTGTCAGCGTCGGGGTCGATGCCGACTATCGCAACACCTATACCGCGAGCCTGAGTTACACCGATTTTTTCGGCGGTGACTACAACACCCTTGAAGACCGTGACTTCGTGGCCCTGAGCTTCGGTGTGAACTTCTGATCTGCCCGAGAAGGATGAGTGCAATGCGCAAGATGATTCTGCAATGCGGTGTCCTGGCCCTGAGCCTGCTGGCCGCCAACGTGATCGCGGCGGTGTCGCCGGACGAAGCCAACAAACTCGGCACCAGCCTGACACCGCTGGGGGCCGAGAAGGCCGGCAATGCCGACGGGTCGATTCCGGCCTGGACCGGCGGTATCCCGAAAAACGCCGGGGCGGTCGACAGCAAAGGCTTTCTGGCTGACCCGTTCGCCAGCGAAAAACCGCTGTTCACCATCACCCCCGCCAACGTCGACAAGTACAAGGACAAGCTGTCCGACGGTCAGGTGGCGATGTTCAAGCGCTACCCCGAAACCTACAAGATCCCGGTCTACCCGACCCATCGCACCGTGGCCGTGCCGCCGGAAATCTACGAGTCGGCCAAGCGCAGTGCGCTCAACGTCACCACGATCAACGACGGCAACGGTCTGGCCAATTTCACCGGCAATCGCTACTACGCCTTCCCGATTCCGAAGAATGGCGTTGAGGTTCTGTGGAATCACATCACCCGCTATCACGGCGGCAATCTGCGACGGATCATCACTCAGGTGACCCCGCAGACCAACGGCAGCTACACGCCGATCCGCTTCGAAGAAGAGATCGCGGTGCCGCAACTGATGAAGGATCTCGATCCGGAAAAGGCCGCCAACGTCCTGACCTTTTTCAAACAGTCGGTAACAGCCCCCGCGCGTCTGGCCGGCAACGTGCTGCTGGTGCACGAGACCCTCGATCAGGTGAAAGAGCCGCGACTGGCGTGGATCTACAACGCTGGCCAGCGCCGGGTGCGCCGTGCGCCGCAGGTTGCCTATGACGGGCCGGGCACCGCTGCCGACGGCCTGCGCACCTCCGACAACTTCGACATGTTCTCCGGCGCACCGGATCGCTACGACTGGAAACTGATCGGCAAGAAGGAAATGTACATTCCGTACAACAGCTACAAGCTCGACTCGCCGAGCCTCAAGTACGACGACATCGTCAAGGCCGGGCACATCAACCAGGACCTGACGCGCTATGAACTGCACCGGGTCTGGGAAGTGGTCGGCACAGTCAAACCGAACGAGCGGCACATCTACGCCAAACGGCACATGTACATCGACGAGGACAGCTGGCAGGTGGCGCTGGCCGATCACTACGACGGTCGTGGACAGCTGTGGCGAGTGGCCGAGGGCCATGCTCAGTACTACTACGATCACCAGACCCAGGCCTACACCCTCGAAGCGCTCTACGACATCATCGCCGGCCGGTACATTGCCCTGGGGATGAAGAACGAAGAGAAGCACAGCTTCGAATTCGGCTTTGAAGCCAAAGCCGCCGATTACACTCCGTCAGCCCTGCGCTCGGAGGGCGTTCGGTAAGGGTTTCGATACACAGACTCGGGAAAAGGCGACCGCACGGTCGCCTTTTTTATGGCTGCCAATCAGCGTACTGAATACTCGTCAACAAGCGTCGGTGACAGGGCTAGGGTGAGCGTACAACGATAAGAAGGCGTACCCGATGACCGCCATGACTCACGCTCCGGATCGTCCGGGATTCCTGCCCAGACTTTCAGCTCATCATCTTCCGCGTCCACGTCTGACGGCATCATTGCTTGAGTCTTCGGCACGGGTCAGGCTGATCTGCGCACCGGCCGGCAGCGGCAAGAGCACGCTCTTGAGCGAATGCCTGTTGCAGGCGCCCGCCGAATGTACGGTGTGCTGGCTGCCGCTGGCAGGTCTGTCAATGAGTGTCGCGGCATTTTGCGAGCGGCTGGCGCAGTCCCTGGGAGGGGCGACGGCGGATGAGTCGTCGCTGCTGAACGAGCTGGCGCGCCGATCCTCACCGGTGTGGGTTTTTCTCGACGATTACTGCCGTGTTGAAGAGCCTGCACTGGATGCGCTGCTCGACCGGATGCTGGCGCTCGCCAGTCCCGCCGTCACCTGGTGGATCGGCACCCGTCGACGCCCGCAATGCAACTGGCCGCGCCTGCTGCTCGATGACGCCTTGTACGAGTGTGAAAGCGCGGCGCTGGCGTTGAGTCGCGGCGAGATCGCGCAACTGTTGCGGCACCTGCCGCCAGCCCGGGTCGACGACGTGGCCGGGCGGATCCTCCAGCGCAGCGGGGGGTGGTGCGCCGGGGTGCGGATACTGTTGATGCAAAAATGCGACTGGTTGCAAAAGACCTTGCCGCAGCAACGCATGGACACCTTGCTGGACTACCTGCAACACGAACTGTTCAATGGTTTGAGCCCGGAGCTGGCCGAGGCCTGGCGGGTGTTGGCGCATTTGCCGCGGTTCAACGCCAGCCTGTGCGATCACTTGTTCGGTGCCGGCGAAGGGGCGCAGTGGATGCGCACGCTGCAAACCCTCGGGTGTTTTATCGAACCCTGGCAAGGGTCGCCGGACTGGTTGCAGGTGTGCGCTCCGCTGTCGCGTTTGATGCGTGGTGAACCCTGGTCGGCTGGACGTTCCTGGCATCGCCGGGCCTGTCAGTGGTTTGCCGCCGGACAGCATTGGAAATGCGCCTTCGAACAGGCGTTGCTGGCTGAAGAGTACGAAGTCGCGGTCAGTCTGCTGCAACACTTCAGCTTCGAGCATTTGTTCGAGGAGCAGACGGTCGTGCTGTTGTTGCGTCTCTACGAGCAGCACGGCGAGGAGCTGCTGCTGGGGTCGGCGCAACTGGTCGGCCTGATCACGGCAGCGCTGTTGTTTGCCGGACGCTTTGCTCAAGCGGCGGATTGCATCGGGCAACTGGCGCGTTTTCTACCGCCCCGGTCGGCGGAACAGCAACGGCAACTGATCGCCCGCTGGCAGGCTCAGCAAGGCTGGCTGCTGCATTTGCAAGGGCACATGGACGAGGCGCGCGAGCATTTCGAGCAAGCCTTGAACGAGCTGTCGCCGCAGGCCTGGACGGCGCGCCTGCTGTGTTTGTCGGGCCGCACTCAGCAGGCGTTGTTATGCGGTGAGCTGGACATCGCTCATTCGATCAATCGTGAAGCGCTGTGCCTGGCCCGGGCTGAGGGTTCATTGCTGTTCGAAGCGTTGCTGGAACTTGATCACGCCCAACTGCTGGAGCAACGGGGCGTGTCGGCTCGCGCCGAAGAGTTGCTGGCCAATCTTTGCGAAATGCTCGCGTCCTCCGTCGAGCGACCGACGCCGTTGCTGGGGCGTATCGCCCTGCGGCGCGGGCGGCTGGCATTGAGTATGGGGCAACAAGGCCGGGCGGCTGAATTCTTCCAGCAAGGGCTCGACGACTGCCTGCGCAGCTTTGACAAGCGAGTGCTTTATGGCTTTCTCGGTCAGGCGCAACTGGCCGCCGATCAGGGTGATTATTCTCAGGCATTCATGCGCCTGCGGGATGCCGAACGCTTGATGCAACAGCGGCAGATTCCGGATACGGTTTATCGCGGTGTTCTGTTGCAGGTCAGCAGTGAGTTCTGGTTGCAGCAAGGACGACCCGAACTGGCTCGCGAGGCGCTGAGCCGTGTGCTCAGGCACTATCGCGGCCCATGCGCACGGCAGGCGCCGCCGGCGACATTGGAGCTGATTCCGCGCATCGAGTGTTTGCTGATTCTGGCCGAGATGCGATTGGGTCAGACACAGCAACCGATGACGCATCTGCAGCGTTTGCTCGAGCACGCTCATGCCAATCGGATGGTCGTGCTTGAAGCCGAGTTGCTGTTGGTCATGAGCGAGGTGGCCTGGAAGCTCGATGATCTGGAGTCTGCCCGGGGCTACTTCGACAACGGACGAACGTTGGCCGATCATTTCAACTTGCAGCGTTTGTCGATGAAGTTTGATCAGAAGGCGCTGAACCTATGGCCCGGTTCAACGCTTGCCGCTTCACTCGCTGATGACGGGGACAACGAAGGTTCACTGAGTTTGCGAGAGTCGCAGGTGCTTGGATTGATTGCGTCTGGAAGCTCCAATCAGCAAATTGCGGACACGTTGTTCATCTCGTTGCACACGGTCAAAACGCATGTCCGGCGTATTCACGCAAAACTGGGTGTCGAGCGCAGGACTCACGCCGTAGCGCGGGCGAGAATGCTCGGTTTATGCCGATGAACATTCACGCTGGCTGAAACCCCATCCGCCAACTCACGGCCCGCGTCGCCGCCAGCAATCGCTGCGCCGCCGGGCCGTTTTCGTCGGCGTGGAACAGCGAGGTCGGGCCGACGATGGTCAATACCGCAGCGACCTGTCCGAGGGCGTTGAACACCGGGGCCGACAGGGCATCGACGCCGGGCATCAGCAAGCCGTGGACATGATGCAGACCGCGTGCGCGGATCTGTTCGCACAACGCCGCATAAGCTTTTTCGTCCGCCAGCGGATGGCCGCCGACGGCGATTTCCTGTTCACGCAATTCCTCGGTTTCCCGCTGCGGCAGGTACGCGCCGAAGACCAGGCCGGTGGAGGAACTGAGCAACGGCAATACCGAGCCCAGTTGCGTCACTACCGTCACCGCACGCACCGCCGGCTCGATGTGCACCACGGTCGCGCCCTGATTGCCCCACACCGCGAGGAAACAGGTTTCGTTGAGTTCGTCGCGCAACTCGGCCAACGGCAGGGCGGCGACTTTCAGCACGTCCATACTGTTGAGTGCGGCCAGGCCCACGCGCAGCGCTTCGCGGCCGAGGCCGTAATGGTTGGTGGCGGTGTTCTGTTCGGCGAAACCGCTGGCGATCAACGCCTGCAGATAACGGTGCACCTTGCTCGCCGGCATCTGCACGTGTTCGGCCAGACGCGACAGCGAAGTGGACGGCGACAACTCGGCCAGGGCCTTGAGGATGTCGGTGCCGACTTCGGCGGAGCGGACTTTCTGTTTGCCGTTGCTGTCGCTGGTTTTTTCCATGGTGCTGCCGTGTCCCGGAACGAATGGGCGTCTTTATAGCTTGACGCTGGATAGCGAGCAAATTACGTTATGCGTAATTGAATTACGATAAAAATAACCCCGGCGTGCCAAGACCTCTGATCCAGAGCGTCGGGCCATGCCGACGCCCTGTTCAGGAGGCTCCATGAACCTCGATTCAGCCCTGGCTTACCAGTCCGGTTTCGGCAACGAATTCAGCTCCGAAGCGTTGCCCGGCGCACTGCCCGTAGGCCAGAACTCCCCGCAGAAAGCCCCGTACGGGCTGTACACCGAACTGTTCTCCGGCACCGCGTTCACCATGACCCGCAGTGAAGCGCGGCGTACGTGGATGTACCGGATCCAGCCGTCGGCCAATCACCCGGCGTTCGTCAAACTGGAGCGGCAACTGGCGGGCGGCCTGTTGGGTGAAGTGACCCCCAATCGCTTGCGCTGGAACCCGCTGGACCTCCCGACCGAACCGACCGATTTCGTCGACGGTCTGGTCAGCATGGCGGCCAACTCCTCCGCCGAAAAACCGGCCGGCATCAGCATCTATCACTATGGCGCCAACCGTTCGATGGAGCGCGTTTTCTTCAACGCCGACGGCGAACTGCTGCTGGTGCCGCAACTGGGGCGTTTGCGTATTGCCACCGAACTGGGTGTGCTGGAAGTGGCGCCGCTGGAAATCGCCGTGCTGCCACGGGGCCTGAAATTCCGGGTCGAACTGCTCGACCCGCAGGCACGCGGCTACGTCGCCGAGAACCATGGCGCACCCCTGCGCCTGCCGGACCTGGGGCCGATCGGCAGCAACGGCCTGGCCAATCCACGGGACTTCCTGACCCCGGTCGCCGCCTACGAAAACCTGCAACAACCGACCACCCTGGTGCAGAAATTCCTCGGCCAGTTGTGGGGCACCGAACTCAATCACTCGCCGCTGAACGTGGTCGCCTGGCATGGCAACAACGTGCCGTACAAATATGACCTGCGCCGCTTCAACACCATCGGCACCGTCAGTTTCGACCACCCGGACCCGTCGATCTTCACCGTGCTGACCTCGCCGACCAGCGTCCACGGTCTGGCCAACCTCGATTTCGTGATCTTCCCGCCGCGCTGGATGGTGGCCGAGAACACCTTCCGTCCGCCGTGGTTCCACCGCAACCTGATGAATGAATTCATGGGCCTGATCCAGGGCGAATACGACGCCAAGGCCGAAGGTTTCGTGCCCGGCGGCGCGTCCCTGCACAGCTGCATGAGCGCCCACGGCCCGGACGGCGAGACCTGCACCAAAGCCATCAACGCGGACCTCAAACCGGCGAAGATCGACAACACCATGGCCTTCATGTTCGAGACCAGCCAGGTGCTGCGCCCAAGCCGCTTCGCCCTCGACTGCCCGCAACTGCAATCCACTTACGACGCTTGCTGGGCCACGCTGCCCGCCACGTTCGACCCGACCCGGAGATAACCCATGACGCAGAATTCCATCACCCGCAGTTGGGTCGCTTCGGCCAACGGCCACGCGGATTTTCCTTTGCAGAACCTGCCGCTGGGCGTGTTCAGCACCAACGGCTCGGCACCGCGCGCCGGCGTGGCGATTGGCGAACACATCTTCGATCTGCAAGTGGCGTTGGAGTCCGGTCTGTTCGACGGCGCCGCGCGCAGTGCAGTCGAAGCCATGCACGGCGGTCAGTTGAACGCCTTCTTCGAACTCGGCCGCAACGCTCGTGTTGCCTTGCGTGAACGTCTGCTGGAACTGTTCAGCGAAGGCAGCACTCACCGCGGCAACATTGAAGCCCAAGGCGCAAAACTGCTGCCACTGGCCGCCGATTGCCAGTTGCACCTGCCGGCGCGCATCAGTGACTACACGGACTTCTACGTCGGCATCGAACACGCGCAGAACGTCGGCAAACTGTTCCGTCCGGACAACCCGTTGCTGCCGAACTACAAACACGTGCCGATCGGCTACCACGGTCGCGCGTCCACTGTGCGCGCTTCCGGTGCCGACGTGCGCCGTCCGAAAGGCCAGACCCTGCCGGCCGGTGCAAGCGAGCCGACCTTCGGCCCGTGCGCACGGCTGGACTATGAGCTGGAACTGGGGATCTGGATCGGTCAGGGCAACGAGATGGGCGAGCCGATCGCCATCGGTGACGCCGCTGAACACATCGCCGGTTTCTGCCTGCTCAACGACTGGTCGGCCCGTGACATCCAGGCCTGGGAATACCAGCCGCTCGGCCCGTTCCTGTCCAAGAGCTTTATCACCAGCGTTTCGCCATGGGTGGTGACCGCCGAAGCGCTGGCGCCGTTCCGCATCGCGCAACCGGCGCGTCCGCAGGGCGATCCGCAGCCGCTGCCGTACCTGCTCGACAAGCGCGATCAGGAGGGTGGTGGTTTCGACATCGAGCTGGAAGTGCTGCTGCTTACCGAGAAAATGCGCGAGCAGAACCTGCCGGCCCATCGCCTGACCCTGAGCAACACCCGCTACATGTACTGGACCGTTGCGCAAATGGTTGCGCACCACAGCGTCAACGGTTGCCAGTTGCAGGCCGGTGACCTGTTCGGTTCGGGCACCTTGTCCGGGCCGGAAAACGGTCAGTTCGGCAGCCTGCTGGAAATCACAGAGGGCGGCAAAAAGCCGATCGAACTGGCTTCCGGCGAAGTGCGCAAATTCCTTGAGGACGGCGACGAAATCATCCTGCGCGCCCGCTGCGCCCGCGAAGGTTTTGCCTCGATCGGTTTCGGCGAATGCCGTGGCACCGTGCTGGCGGCACGCTGACAGGAGCGGCTCATGGATCTCTACACCTATTACCGTTCCACCTCGTCGTACCGGGTGCGGATCGCGCTGGCGCTCAAGGGCCTCGACTATCAGGCGTTGCCGGTCAACCTGATTGCACCGCCCGGTGGCGAGCATCGGCAACCGGCGTTCCTGGCGGTCAATCCCCAGGGCCGGGTGCCGGCGCTGCGCACTGACGAAGGCAAGTTGCTGATTCAGTCGCCGGCGATCATCGAGTATCTGGAGGAACGTTATCCACAGGTGCCGTTGCTCCCCGAAGACCTCGTTGCCCGCGCCCAGGTGCGCGGTGTGGCGGCGGTGATCGGCTGCGACGTGCATCCGCTGCACAACGTCAGTGTGCTCAATCGCCTGCGCGGTCTGGGGCATGACGAGCCGCAGGTCAACGAGTGGATCGGCCACTGGATCAGCCAGGGGCTGGCGACGGTGGAGCAGTTGATCGGCGACAGCGGCTTCTGCTTTGGCGAGTGGCCGTGTGTGGCGGACGTGTACCTGATTCCGCAGTTGTACGCGGCCGAGCGTTTCAATGTTTCGCTGGAGGCGTATCCACGGATTCGTCGGGTGGCTGCGCTGGCCGCTGAACATCCAGCGTTCATTGCGGCGCATCCGGCGAACCAGCCGGACACGCCGAAGTAGCATTTGATGGCTCCTGTGCAGCGCACGGGAGCCATTCCGGTTACCCGCAAAAAATCATAAAAACAAAACAGGTACTTTGCGATGCACAACCAGATTGCCAGCTTTCGGGCGGCACTCGACGCCCGTCCTGTGTCCCGCTTTCAGTGGTTGCTCCTGATTCTTCTCGCCTTGCTGCTGGTCACCGACGGCTATGACGCCCAGGTACTCGGTTACGTAGTGCCGGCGCTGGCGCAGGACTGGGGCCTGGAAAAATCCGCATTCGGTCCGGTATTCAGCGCCAACCTTCTGGGCCTGACCCTCGGCTCGCTCGCTGTGACGCCGCTGGCCGACCGCTTCGGCGTTCGACGGATTCTGCTCGCCTGCGTGCTGATCTACGCCAGCCTCACCGTGCTGATGGTGTTCGCCGATTCCCTGAATACCCTGATGATCGCGCGTTTCATCTGCGGCATCGGCATGGGCGGCGCAATGCCCAGCGCCATGGCGTTGATGTCGGAATATTCACCGCCACGCCTGCGCACGCTGATGGTGACGCTGGCGGCCTGCGGCTTCTCTTTCGGCGGTGCGGCGGGTGGTTTTGTTGCGGCCGGTTTCATCGACCGGTTCGGTTGGCAAGCAGTGTTCCTCGCCGGCGGTGTCACGCCGTTGCTGTTGTTCCCGTTTCTCTGGTGGATGCTTCCGGAATCCTTGCCACGTCTGCTGCGTGACGCGCCGCCGTATGCGCGCCTGCGCAAGGTTACCGCGCGGATGCTGCCGGACTGGCAACCACCCGCCGCGTCGGTCGAGCAGAACGCGCGCGAGCAGGGCAGCAAACTGACCGTGGTGGAGTTGTTCCGCAATGGTTACGCACGTCCGACCTTGCTGATCTGGGCGACGTTCTTCGTCAGCCTGATCCTGCTGTATTTCATGATCAGTTGGCTGCCGTCGTTGCTGCTCGAAAGCGGGCTGAAACTCAATGAAGCGAACCTGGTGACGTCGATGTTCCTGTTCGCCGGCACGCTCGGCGCGATCTGCATGGCGTGGTTCGCCGACCGCTTGAAAAGCAAGGTGCGACTGCTGTCCGGCGTGTTGGCCGGCGCGGCGGTGTGCACGATCCTGCTGGGCCTGAATCACGACAACCCGCGTTATCTGGTGGCCTGTGTGTTTGCGGCGGGCTTCTGCATCATTGGCGGGCAACTGACGCTCAACGCGTTCGCCAGCAATTTCTATCCGGCGCACGTGCGTGCCACCGGCACCGGCTGGGCGTTGGGAGTAGGGCGGTTCGGCTCGATTCTCGGGCCGTTGTTCGGCAGCCTGTTGCTGGCGATGCACATTCCGGTGGAGCAGATTTTCTTCTTCTGCGCGATTCCGGCGGTGATTGCGGCGTTGCTGATCATTCAGGTGCGTTCGCCAGTGACTGCGCCGCTCAGTGGACAACCGCGT
Source organism: Pseudomonas sp. V88_4 (assembly GCF_029967985.1). Lineage (NCBI taxonomy): Bacteria > Pseudomonadati > Pseudomonadota > Gammaproteobacteria > Pseudomonadales > Pseudomonadaceae > Pseudomonas > Pseudomonas sp. V88_4. The sequence continues at coordinate 155,314 of NZ_JASCAF010000043.1, read as the reverse complement.
TCGGTGGCAGATGGCCCAGCCGTTCCGTCAGGCGAAGTCGCTGAATCGGGTCGTCGCTGAGTAATAGCGCGTGCTCCAGATCGAAACGCTCGGCGTTCGGGCAATCGAGACGCTGGTACAGACTGGCCCGCGCCAGGTAGTCGGCGGCGCTGGCGTTGCCCAGCTCGAGCACGCGCTCGGCATCGATCAGCGCGGCGATGAAGTCGTCGTGGGTCAGGTGCAACTGGCGCAGGTTGCGTGACAGGCGCTGAAGCATCTGCACCGGTTCGGCAGTCAGCAGGTGATCGGCGCTGAGTTTCATCTGGTGGCCGTACTGGCGATGCAGCAGTTCGCGGCAATCGTTCGGATACAGACGCCGCCCACCGCATGGATCGAGCAGGTGATCGGCCCCGGGAACCTTGAGCAGGAAATGCCCGGGGAAGTTGACGCCCACCAATGGAATCTCCAGACCACGGGCCAGTTCCAGAGCGATCAGTGCCAGCGCCAGCGGCTGGCCGCGTTTGGTCTGTATGACTTTGTGCACCATCGCCGCCTGCGGACGCAGCGGTACGAAATCATCCTGGGCAAACCCCAGATCGGCCATGCGTCGCAGCAGCGGTTGCGCCAGCTCGCTGACCGGCAGCAACGGCAAGCCATAGCTGACCCGCTGTTGCAGTTCCTTGAAGTCCTGCAACAGCGCTTCGGGATCGGCTTGTTTGTCGTGTTCGGCGGCCATCCACAACGCCGCTTCGAACAGCGCGGGCGGTGAGCGGTGCAGACAATCGAAGAAACGTTGGCGCGGACTCATCTCAATCTCCGGGGTATGCCTCGTTTTAGCCCCGTCTTTGCCATTCGTCCAGTGCCGGGCCGCGCTGCCATCGGGTTATGCCGCAACGCATGGGTCGCTGTCGGGGCTTATTCCCGTGCGCTTCAGCAATTTTCGGGCGCAAGCCTATACTGGCGTCTACCAGAAGTGATTCGGGAGCCTGCCGATGTTCGCTCTCATGCAAAGCACTCGCCTGGAATCGCTGCACCTTAGCGTTGATCCGGTGTCCGGATTGAAGGCGGTCATTGCCATCCATAACAGTCGCCTCGGGCCAGCCCTGGGCGGGTGTCGTTATCTTGCCTACCCGAACGATGAATCCGCAGTCGAGGACGCCATACGCCTGGCCCAGGGCATGAGCTACAAGGCCGCATTGGCCGGCCTCGCCCAAGGCGGCGGGGTGGCCGTGATCGTGCGGCCGGCCCACGTGGAAAACCGCGCCGCACTGTTCGAGGCCTTTGGGCGTTGCATCGATCAGCTCGACGGGCGCTACATCACCGCCATCGACAGCGGCACTTCGGTGGCGGACATGGATTGCATCGCCCAGCAGACCCAGCATGTCACCAGTACCACCTCGGCCGGCGACCCGGCGCCTCACGCGGCGATGGGTGTGTTCACCGGCATTCGCGCCACTGCGATGGCACGGCTCGGTAGCGACAACCTCGAAGGCTTGCGCGTGGCGATTCAGGGGTTGGGCAATGTTGGTTATGCCTTGGCCGAACAGTTGCACGCCGCCGGCGCCGAACTGCTGGTCAGCGACATCGACCACGGCAAGGTGCAACTGGCGATGGAACAACTCAACGCCCATCCGATCGCCAACGACGCGCTGCTCAGCACGCCATGCGACATTCTCGCGCCGTGCGGTTTGGGCGGTGTGCTCAACAGCCACACGGTCACCCAGTTGCGCTGCTCGGCGGTGGCGGGCTCGGCCAACAATCAGCTGACCCATCTGGACGTTGCCGATCAACTGGAACGGCGCGGCATCCTGTATGCGCCGGATTACGTGATCAATGCCGGCGGGCTGATCTACGTTTCCCTCAAGCATCGGGGCGAAGAGCTGACGACCATCACTGCGCATCTGTCGAAGATCAGCTCGCGCCTGACCGAAGTGTTTGCTCACGCCCAGGCGGAAAAACGATCACCCGCGCGGGTGGCGGATGAGCTGGCAGAGAAAGTCTTGTACCGCTGAGGTTTGTCGGGGCATGAAAAAGCCTCTGAGTCTTTCAACTCAGGGGCTATTCAATTCAAGTGTCGCTTACTTCGCAGCCTTCGCCGCTTTTGCAGGTTTGGCTGGCGCTTCTGCCGGTTCTGCCACTTCGGCCACTTCGGTTGCCACAACCGGTGCAGCCGGTGCGTTGATCAGTTCCGACAGGGCATCGGGCTGGCTCTTGAACGCCCGGGCAAACACATCGCGGTTCTTCGCCATGAAGATCCCGACTTCTTCCACTTGCTGCTCGCTCAACGATGGAACGGCTTTTTCCAGCACTTCGGCCAACAGTTCGGCCAGTTCGAGCATTTTGTCATGACGGTCAGCTTCGGCTTTATCCATGAACAAGCGCTCCAGATCTCGGCTGCTGCGGTATACCACTTCGACGGCCATTCACCACCTCACATGCCTTCACATTAAGTTGTCTTTGCGACTACTGTATTTATATACAGCGAAAAGGATAAGCGAATCCCTGCGCTTTGGGTAGTGGCTTTTCAATGTAGACCGGATTCGGATTTTGTCAGCCCGACGCCTGCGCACAGGTGCGACCAAACGCCACGGCGCGGGTTTCGCGGCGGCTCGCCATGATGGCGTGGCCTCTTTTCTGCATGCATCTGCGTACGTGCGCAATAACCGTCACGTCCAGCAAGCAACATCCGCTCGAACCGGGCTAAGGAACCTTCATCGTGAAAATCAACTGGGCCGAGAAACTGCGGCAAAACGTGCATCAACTGGCCGAGTCCCTGGGCAACCTGTTCGTCGAGACCTTCCATTACCTGGCGCTGTTCGCCATTGGTGCGGTAACCGCCTGGGCGGCGGTGATGGAATTTCTCGGGATGCTCGAGGAAGGGCACATCAAGATCGATGACATTCTGTTGCTGTTCATCTATCTGGAACTGGGGGCGATGGTCGGGATTTATTTCAAGACCAACCATATGCCGGTGCGCTTCCTGATCTACGTGGCGATCACGGCACTGACGCGCCTGCTGATCTCCAACGTCTCGCACCACAATCCGCCGGATATGGGCATCATTTACCTGTGCGGCGGGATTCTGCTGCTGGCGTTCTCGATCCTGGTGGTGCGTTACGCCTCGTCGCAATTCCCTTCGGTGAAAATCGAGAACCCGCACCGCAAGATCGGCACGGGCTCCAGTGAACATCCGGAAGTGGAGAAGGGCGAACTCTAAAGACCGGCGGTTGGCCGGGCCTGGTGCTTGACCTGGCGCGGTGGCGGAGTGATTGCGTCACCGCGTGTCATGGCGTCCAGTACCGCCATGGCGCTGTGGCCCTGCTCGATGGCGATGCCGAACTGAATGCTTTGCACCAGGCGCTTGAGGCGCTTGGGGTCGTTGCGCTGTTCGGCGCTGATCATCCGTTTGGCGACGATCCGCCCGCTTTTGGAGAGGGTCAGCATGATGCTGCCGTCGAGCCCCTGAATGCTCAGGTTGATCTGATAGTCCGGCGCGAAGGCATCGGTAATGATCTGAAAAGGATTGTCCATGATGCGTCACCGCCTGATTGAACGTGCAGTTGTTGACCGGCCTTGATCGGGTTGGTTCGCCAAACCTGACCATCGGCCTTTCCGTGGTCCTGTCTCCTTCAGTGATGTAGCAAGGGACATGCCGGGAATATTGTCGAACAATGAAACCGGCCAAAAAGAAGGCGAGCACCTGGCTCGCCTTCTTCGTTTGCGGCCCGTTTCAGGGCAGAACCGAGTAGATGATCGCTGACAGTGCAATCAGGCCGATCAGCACCACGAACACGTTCGACACCTGGCCCGAATACTGGCGCAAGGCCGGCACGCGGCGGATCGCGTACATCGGCATCAGGAACAACAGGCAGGCAATCACCGGCCCGCCGAGGGTTTCGATCATGCCGAGGATGCTCGGATTGAAGGTTGCCACGGCCCAGCAGCTGAGGATCATGAACAGCGCGGTCGCACGGTTCAGCCAGCTCGCCGACATCACCCGGCCACGGCTGCGCAGGCTTTTGACGATCATGCCCTGGAAGCCTTCGCTGGCGCCGATGTAGTGGCCGAGGAAGGATTTGGTGATCGCCACCAGCGCAATCAATGGCGCGGCGTAAGCGATGACCGGGGTCTGGAAGTGGTTGGCCAGGTACGACAGGATCGAAATGTTCTGCGCCTTGGCCGTTGCCAGGTCCGCCGGCGACAGCGCCAGCACGCAGCTGAAGCAGAAGAACATCACCGTGACGACCATCATGCCGTGGGCCATGGCGAGGATGCCGCTGCTCTTGCGTTCGGCCTGCTCGCCGTAGCGCTGTTTCTGCTCGACGGCGAACGCAGAGATGATTGGCGAATGGTTGAACGAGAACACCATCACCGGGATCGCCAGCCACAGGGTCTTGAGGAACACCGACATTTCCATCGGTTCTTGAGCGCTGGCGAAGAATGCGCCGTTCCAGTTCGGAATCAGGCTGATGCCGAGCAACAGCAACGCGGCGACGAACGGATACACCAGCACACTCATGGCTTTGACGATCACGCTCTGGCCGCAACGGACGATGGCCATCAGACCGAGGATCAGCGCCAGCGACAGCACCGCGCGCGGTGGCGGGGCGATGTGCAACTGGTGTTCGAGGAAGCTGCCGAGGGTGTTGGTCAGCGCCACGCTGTACACCAGCAGGATCGGGAAGATTGCGAAGAAATACAGCAGCGTAATCAGTTTGCCGGCGCCGATGCCGAAGTGTTCCTCCACCACTTCGGTGATGTCACCGGAGCGGCCCGAGAGCACGAAGCGGGTGAGGCCACGGTGCGCGAAGAAGGTCATCGGGAAAGCCAGCAACGCCAGGATCAGCAACGGCCAGAAGCCGCCGACACCGGCGTTGATCGGCAGGAACAGGGTGCCGGCGCCAATGGCGGTGCCATACAGGCCGAGCATCCAGGTGGTGTCGAATTTGCTCCAGCCCTTGTGGGCGGTTTCGTTATTGCGTGTGCGGTCTACAGCGGGATTTTCGGCAGCAGGTGTGCGTACATCGGTCATCGTTTTTGCCTCGTTATTATTCTTGCTCGGGCTCACGTGTTACGGGCGGTCAGGGAGCGCTCCTCAGCACTCCACCCAGCTCACGGCCAGGCCGCCCCGTGAAGTCTCTTTGTATTTGTCATGCATGTCGGCGCCGGTATCGCGCATGGTGCGGATCACCCGGTCGAGGGAAATGAAGTGTTTGCCGTCGCCGCGCAGGGCCATTTGCGTGGCGTTGATCGCCTTCACCGCAGCGATGGCATTGCGCTCGATGCACGGCACCTGCACCAGTCCGCCGACCGGGTCGCAGGTCAGGCCGAGGTTGTGTTCCAGGCCGATTTCGGCGGCGTTTTCCAGTTGCTCCGGGGTGGCGCCGAGCACATCTGCGAGACCCGCAGCGGCCATCGCACAGGCAGAGCCGACTTCGCCCTGGCAGCCGACTTCGGCGCCGGAGATCGAGGCGTTTTTCTTGCACAGTATGCCGACCGCTGCAGCGCCCAGAAAGAACGCGACCACGTCGTCGTCGGACGCGTCCGGATTGAATTTCATGTAGTAGTGCAGAACGGCGGGAATGATCCCGGCAGCGCCGTTGGTCGGCGCGGTGACCATGCGCCCGCCGGCAGCGTTTTCTTCGTTGACGGCGAGGGCGAACAGGTTGACCCACTCCATCGCCGACAGGGTCGAGCTGATGACATTCGGCTTGCCGATTTCCAGCAGGCTGCGGTGCAATTTCGCCGCGCGACGCGGAACGTTCAGACCGCCGGGCAGAATGCCTTCGTGACGCAGGCCTTGCTCGACACACTCGCGCATTACCGACCAGATGTGCAGCAGGCCCTGACGGATCTCGGCGTCGCTGCGCCAGGCCCGTTCGTTGGCCATCATCAGTTCGGAAACCCGCAGGTTGTGCTGCTTGCACAGCGCCAGCAGCTCGACGGCACTGGAGAATTCGTAAGGCAACTCGACGTCGCCGGCCGGCGCTGCACCGGATTCGGCTTCGGCCGCTTCGATGATGAAACCGCCGCCGACCGAGTAGTACGTCTGCTCGAACAGTTGGCCGGACGCGCCAAAGGCTGTCAGCGACATGGCGTTGGGGTGGTAGGGCAGGCTCTCGTCCAGCAGCAGGAGATCGTGCTGCCAGTTGAAGGCAATTGAACGTTTACCGGCCAGAGACAGTTGGCCGGTTTCGCGCAGTTGCTGGATACGAGGCTCGATGGTCGATGGATCGATGCTGTCCGGCCATTCGCCCATCAGGCCCATGACCGTTGCGCGGTCAGTGGCATGGCCGACGCCGGTGGCCGAAAGCGAGCCGTACAAACGGACTTCCACCCGTTGCACATCGTTCAGCAAATGCTGGTCGATCAGCGCCTGGGCGAAGGTCGCGGCGGCGCGCATCGGGCCGACGGTGTGGGAACTGGACGGGCCGATGCCGACTTTGAATAGATCGAAAACACTGATAGCCATGCTAAACCCTTACAAGCAATGGAGTAGGAATCGCTGCCATTTTTTGTAGGACAAGCGCAATGTCGGCGATACTGCCTACCTCGCTTCAACGTGACTAACGAAACTTCCTAAGTAAGCCTTTAGCAGGACTAAACCATGAGTCGTCAATTGCATGCCCAGACTTACGTCTGGCTGCAGGTGTTTTCCTGTGCCGCGCGGCACCTGTCATTCACCCGTTGTGCCGAAGAACTGCACATCACGCCGGGGGCGGTCAGCCAACAAATCCGACAACTGGAAGAGCGCCTGGGTTTTCGCCTGTTTCACCGCCGTGCCCGGGGCGTGGAGTTGAGCGCGGAAGGGCAGCGACTGGCGATCACGGTCAACGAGGCTTACGGCAGCATCGACGCGGAATTGCGTCGGCTCGATGCGGGGATGATCAGCGGGATTCTGCGAGTGCGCTCGATTCCGTCGTTCCTCAGCAAGTGGCTGACCCCGCGCTTGCCACGCCTGCAACAGCGTTACCCGGACATCCAGCTGCGGCTGGTGGCCGAGGACAGCAGCGTGCCGTTGCATGAAGGGGATTTCGACCTGGCCATCGACCTGAACGACGGCAGTTATCCGGGACTGTTATCCACAGCCTTGCTTGATGAGCAGATTTTCCCGGTGTGCGCGCCGGGCCTGTTGCGTGGGCGACCGCCGCTGCACGGGCCGGCGGATCTGGTGCATTTTCCGCTGTTGCACGACATCACCGCCTGGCGCGGCAGTTATGAATACGCGGAATGGGAGTTTTATCTGAATGCCATCGGTTTCGAAGGCGCCGATGTGCGGCGCGGGCACACGTTCAATCGCAACCATCTGACCATCGAAGCGGCGATTGCCGGCATGGGCGTGGCGATTGCAAGGCGCACGTTGCTCAACGACGAGCTGGAGCGAGGGACATTGATCGTGCCGTTCGGGATTTCGGTGCCCAATCACAAGCGTTATGTCTTGCTTTATGCGCCGGGGGCTTTGAGCCATCCGGGTGTGCGGGCGGTGCATGACTGGCTGGTGGAAGAGGCGGGGATTTTCCGCAGCCTGCACCCGTTGGGTGATGGCCAATTGTGAGCAGATTTTTCGGGGTGCCGGGGCGACCCAACTCCCGACCTTACCAGCGCTTTACTCGGTTGTCCGGCTTTTTTTGCGAATGAATATTTATCTTTTTTCAGGGGTTGAAATGTTCGTCCGGCGGGCCGATTGTTGTAATCAAGAGGTCACGAAATCCTGTTCCAGGCCTCTTGCGAGCTAGCTGAAATAAGGGATGAACTATGCAAATCCAAGTCAACAGCGATAACCATATTCAAAGCAGCAAACGACTGGAGGAGTGGGTACGAACCACCATTGAGAGCACGCTCGACCGTTATGAGGAAGACCTGACCCGTGTCGAAGTCCATCTGAGCGACGAGAACGGTGACAAACCAGGTCCTCATGATTTGCGCTGTCAGCTGGAAGCGCGGCCAAAAGGCCATCAACCGATTTCCGTCACCCACAAAGCCGATTCGCTGGAACAGGCGATCGATGGCGCAGCCGAAAAACTGGAGCACGCGCTGGAGCACCTGTTCGGCAAACTGCGCGGCAAACCGCGAGCCGCTGTGGTGCCTTTCACCAGCAAGGCCAACGACAAGCTGTTGGCGGAAGAGTTTGACGAGAACGAACAGGCAGCGATCAACAGTTGATGCGCTGATTTTCCAAGCCACCCAATGAGAAAGGGCCTGCAATTGCAGGCCCTTTCTGTTTTCAGCGGGAATCAGAAAGCAACGGAAGTCTGCACGTACACCGTGCGCGGCTCGCCGACATACTTGCCCTTGTTGTTGTCATCGAACGAACGGGTGAAGTACTGGGTGTTGAAGATGTTCTTCACCCCCACCGCCACATTCAGGTCCGACAACTGTGGGCCGAAGTCATAACCGGCGCGGCTGCTGAACAGCATGTAGCCGGGGATCCTGCCGGTGCTGCCGTCGGCGCTTTCTTTGGAGGTGTTGGCGTTGTCGGCGAACTGGTCGCTCTGGAAGCTGCTGTCCAGGTTGAGCTTCCACGGGCCTTCGGTGTAGCCGACGCCGATCGTGCCTTTGTGTTTCGACGAGAACGGCACACGATTGCCCTTGTTCGGCCCGTCTTCGCGAATGGTCGCGTCGACATAGGCGTAAGTCGCGTAGACGTCGAAGCCGGTCAGCGCCGGGCTCAAGTCGTCGAGGGCGTAGTTGACGCTGGTTTCGATGCCCTGATGGCGGGTTTCGCCACGGGCGATCACCGAATCATTGGTTTGGTTGCTTTCGTACTGGTTGTCGAAGTTGATCAGGAACGCACCGATTTCCGCTCGCAGAGCGCCGTTATCGTAACGGGTGCCGACTTCCCAGGTGCGGGCCTTCTCCGGTTTCACTTCGCCACTGCTGACGCGGTTGGGCATCTGGCTGTATTGCACGCTGCCGAAAGAGCCTTCGGTGTTGGCGTACAGGTTCCAGCTGTCGGTCAGGTGATACAGCACGTTCAGCGCCGGCAGCGCGGTGTTGTAGTCGCCCTTGTATTTGACGTTGGTCAGGTTGTTGGTCTGCTGCGATTCGATCATCTCGTAGCGCACGCCCGGGGTGATCGTCCACTTGCCGATGTCGATCCGGTCATCGACGAAGAACGCATTGGCTTCGGTGCCGCCACGGGTGTCTCGATCATTGCGGCTGTTGGTGGTCGGGTACTCATTGCTGCTGATCGGCGTGCGGTAGCGCAGTTCGTGACCGGCCTCGTTGATATAGCGATAGCCGACGCCGACTTCATGACTGGTGGCGCCGAGGTCGAAGCCTTGAGCGAAGCGAGTTTCCAGACCGCGAACCCAATACTCGCGCGGCGACAGCGAGAGGAAGGTGCCCTGGTCCAGATAACCGCTGCGCAGGGTCTTGGTGAAGAAGGTATTGGCGGTGAATTCGCGGCGGTCTTCCTGATAGCGGTATCCGACATTGAACATCGTGCGACGGCCCCAGAACTGGTCTTTCGGTCGGGTCGACTGATACGGATCGGCATCGTAGTCGGCCACATTCAGGCCGCCGGGCATGTCGGCCTTGCCTTCGTAATACTGGGCCATGGCGTTGAAACTGTTGGCCTCGTCGAGCTGGTATTTGCCCTTGAGGATCAGGTCGTCGATTTCCGTGTCGCTGTGTTCGCGCCAGTCGCCACCGCGCGTGCCGGAGTACAGCAGCGCGCCGCCCAGACCGTTGGCGTTGGTGCCGCCGGCCAGCAGGTTGGCGCTGGTCTTGAAGCCGTCGTGGCTGGACGATGGACTGGTTTCAGTCTGGAAACCGCCTTTCACGGTCGGCTCGTCCGGAATCGCCCGGGTCACGAAGTTGACCACGCCGCCGACGTTCTGCGGGCCGTAACGCACGGCGCCGCCCCCACGCACCACGTCCACTGCATCCATGTTGCCCATGCTGATCGGCGCGAACGACAACTGCGGCTGGCCGTAAGGTGCGAACGGCACCGGAATGCCGTCCATCAACACCGTCGAACGCGCGGCCAGGCGCGGGTTGAGGCCGCGAATGCCGAAGTTCAGCGCCATGTCGTGGCTACCGGTGCCGTTGTTTTCCGGCGCGTTGACCCCGGGAATGCGGTTGAGCACATCGCGGGCCTGAGTCGCGCCCTGGCGTTCGAATTCTTCGCGGCGGATCACGTCACGGGCACCGGGATGTTCGAAGACGTTGACCTGCGCCGCTTCACCCAGCCAGTCGCCGACCACTTTCGAGGTGCCCAGCTCCAGGGCGCCGTCGTTCGACGGTTGCAGGCTGAAGGCATTGCCACCTTCGGCACGGGCTTGCAGACCGGTGCCTTCGAGCAGCGCGTTCAGGCCTTGTTCCGCCGTGTAGCTGCCTTCCAGTCCACGGCTTTGCACACCACTGGTGACCTGCGAGCCGAACGAAATCAGCACACCGGCTTCACGGCCGAACTGGTTGAGGGCATTTTCCAGCGTCGACGGGGCGATGTGATAAGCCTTGGTTTCGGCAGCCTGCGCAAGGGGCAGGGCGCTGAAGCTCAGGCTGGCGCCGAGGACAAGATTGCGCAGGGTTCGGGCCAACGGCGTGAGGCGGGTGGGGTGCATGGAGGACGGTCCTGAGAAGGTTGAATCAAGGGGGCTTTCCTTCTCTGTCACGCCAGATCTGAAAAACGGCTCATTTATTTTTTACAGGGGCGCGGAGCGATCAGGCTCTGGCTTCGACCGTCACCCAATAGCGAGTAAAACGCTTCACTTTCACCGGAAGGCTGATTTCCAGCAGGTCGAGAATCCGCTCGCTGTCGTCCAGTGGATAAGTCCCGGAGATCAGTAAATCAGCGACTTTCGCATCGCAATGGAGCTGCCCGCGACGGTAGCGACCAAGTTCGTCGAGGAAGTCGCCCAGGCGCATGTGCGCGGCCACCAGCATGCCGTCCGCCCACGCACCGCTGTTGGCGTCCAGTGGTTTGGCCGCGCTGACGCCGGTGCTGCTGAAACTCAGTTGTCGGGCGACCGGCAGCAGCAGCGGCGCGCGACCTTGCGCGTTCAATTCGACCCGGCCTTCAAACAGTGCGATCTGCGTGCGGTCGGCAAACTGCCGCAGGTTGATCCGTGCGCTCTGGGTTTTCAGCAGGCCTTGGGCGGTTTGCACTTCGAAAGACCGGGTGGCGGTGAGCAGCATTTCGCCTTCGAGCAGGCGGATCAAACCATCGCCCCGAACATCCGCCGCGCTGGCGGTGTTGAGCTGCAATTGGCCGCCGGCGCCGAGCGAGATCTTGCGCCGCTCACCGACCGGGCTACGGTAATCGGCCAGCAGCGATGGCAATGGATTGTGCTCGCGCATTCCCCAGGTGACTGCCGAGCCGGCGCCGAGAATCAGCAACAACTTCAGCGCCTGACGACGGCTGCCGGACTTCGGCGCATTCAACGCGGCGTGGGCCAGTGGCGACGACAATCCGCGCAACCGCGAATTGACTCGCTGAATGTGTTCCCAGGCGCGGCGGTGTTCGCTGTGGGCGTCGATCCATTGCTGCCAGGCTTGTTGCTGACGCGGGTTCAACGGGCCCTGCTGCATTTCCAGCAGCCAGTGCACCGCCTGTTCGGCGACCTGCGCGGAAAAATCCATCGGCGGGTTCACAGGGCGAAGTAGCAGCGCATCGCCGCTTTATTCAGATGGCGTTTGACCGTGGCCACGGAAATGCCCAGTTCGGCGGCGATCTGCGGATAGGTCAGGCCATCGACCTGCGCCAGCAGAAATGCGCGTTTGACGGCGCGCGGAAGACCATCGAGCAACTGATCCAGCTCCATCAGGGTTTGCAGGATGATCGCTTTCTCTTCTTCCGAAGGCGCAACCATTTCCGGCATCTGCGCGAGGGTGTCGAGGTAGGCGCGCTCCAGGTCCTGGCGGCGGTAATGGTTGAACAGCACGCGCTTGGCCAGGGTGGTGAGGAAAGCGCGCGGCTCGATGATCACCGCCGGCTCGCGGGCGGTCAGCAGCCGAATGAAGGTGTCCTGGGCCAGGTCAGCGGCGCTGTCCGGGCAGCCGAGTCTGCGCCGCAGCCAGCCGGTGAGCCAGCTGTGGTGGGCCTGATAGAGCGATTCGACAGGATGGGCGGACGACAACGGCATCACTCCGGGCGCATGCGGGATGCGTTAGAGAACAAGAATGGTTCGCATTGTAGGGTTGTCGGCGATGTCCGGCAATCAGACTCTTTTGCGTATGAGAATATTTATCATTAATATTGTTCGCCTGTCGTCCGGCGTGTTGGCCGGACGTTAACCGTTTCAGGGTCGAAACATGAAAGCCAAACTCGCCACACTTCCCCTGTCCTATCGTCTGGCAGTCACTTCGCGGGTGCTTGCGGCGGTGTTTGGCGGCTATCTGGTCGCGGCGCTGGCGAGTGTCACGCTGACGCTGTGGCTACCGCTGAACCGCGCAGAAGCGGTGGTGACCGGCATGACCGTTTCGTTTCTGGTTTATCTGGTGGCGGTGCTCTGGTGTTTCGCCTGTCGCACGGCGTGGTCGGCGTGGGTCGGTCTGCTGGTGCCGAGCGTGATTCTGGCGACTGTTTCCGGGGCTGCCCGCGGTCTGGGTCTGGCATGAAAGAGGGCTTCCGGCAGGCGATGGCCTGGCTGCACACCTGGGCCGGGCTGGTCTTTGGCTGGCTGTTGTTCGCGATTTTCCTGACTGGAACCCTGGCCTATTTCACGGACGAAATCAGTCACTGGATGCAGCCGGAAATCCCCGCCCGCCCGTTGAATGCCGAGGCCAGCCTGACCCTGGCACAAACCTACCTGCAACAGCACGCGGCCGGTGCTTCACGCTGGTTGATCGACCTGCCTGATGCCCGCGATCCTGGCCTGGGTGTGCGTTGGCAACCGGCCCCGGCCAGGCCCGGCGAGCGCGGCCAGTTCATCAGCAAGACTCTCGACGCGCAGACCGGTGCCGAAGTGCAGGCCCGGGAAAGCCTGGGCGGCGAGTTCTTCTACCGCTTCCATTTCCAGCTGCAAATGCCCTATCCGTGGGGGCGCTGGCTCTCCACGATTGCCGCCATGGTGATGTTCGTCGCGCTGATCACCGGGATCATCACTCACAAGAAAATCTTCAAGGACTTCTTCACCTTCCGCCCCCGCAAGGGCCAGCGTTCGTGGCTCGACGGGCACAACGCGGTGGGTGTGCTGGTGCTGCCGTTTCATCTGATGATCACCTACAGCAGTCTGGTGATCTTCATGTCTATGGTGATGCCAGCGAGCATTCTGGCTTCGTACGGCAACAATGTCCGGGCGTTTTACGACGAGGTGTTTCCCGCCGCCAACGTTCCCGAGCCTGCCGGTCAACCGGCGACACTGGCACCGCTGGCGCCACTGTTGCGGTCGGCCAGCGAGCAATGGTCGGGTGGACATGTCGGGCGTATCAGCGTGAACAATCCGGGCGATGCCAACGCCTCGGTGGTGATGTCCCGTGCGGGTTCCGACCGGGTGGTGAACGATGCCGGCAGCGCGGTGACCTTCAATGGCGTCAGCGGGCAAATCATCGGCACCCCCTCTCAACAGCCGATGGCGATGGCAGTGGCCGGCAGTTTCTACGGTTTGCACATGGGGCACTTTGCCGGGCCGGTGTTGCGTTGGCTGTATTTCATCTGTGGTCTGGCCGGCACGGCGATGATCGGCACCGGGTTGGTGATCTGGCTCGGCAAGCGTCAGCTCAAACACGCCAAAAGCGGTGTGATGCCGTTCGAGTTGCGGCTGGTGCAAGTACTGAACATTGCCAGCATGGCCGGACTGATGACAGCAGTGGCGGTGTTCTTCTGGGCCAATCGTCTGCTGCCGGTGAATCTGGCCGGGCGTGCCGACTGGGAAGTGAACGCGTTCTTCATCGCCTGGGGCTTGAGCGTGGTGCATGCGATGTTGCGCCCGGGGCGCAAGGCCTGGGTCGAACAGCTATCGCTCGGAGCCGCACTGTTTTTCGCGGTGCCGGCTCTCAATGGATTGACCTCCTCGTATCACCTCGCCGTGACAGTGCCTGCGGGCGATTGGGTTTTGGCCGGTTTCGACCTGACGTGTCTGGGCAGTGGTCTGTTCCTCGCCTGGGCCGCGCGGAAAATGCAGCGCGCCGGACACACCGTCAACGTAAAGAAACCAGCGCGCGAAACGGACCGGCCGATCGCCCTTGAGCAGGGGGCGAACTGAATGCTACTGCCGCTGTTGCTCTGTTATAGCGCTTTTACGGCGCTGTGCCTGGCGATGCCCCGGCATCACGAAGAGCTGCTGGGTCACAAACCTTCGGCTCGCCGTCGGCAATATTTGAAACTCGCAGGCTGGCTGTTGCTGGGGCTGTCGCTGTGGGCGGCGGTTGCCAGCAAGGGCTGGAGTTTTGGCCTGGTCGACTGGTGCGCCGTGTTGATGTTCAGCGCGCTGACGCTGGTGCTGTTGTTGCCCTATCGCCCACGCCTGGCCTTGACCATGGCCGGATTGAGTCTGCTCGCCAGCCCGGTCGCTGCATGGGCCTTGAACTGACATGTTGATCGGCCATCCCCCCGAGCACCGCGACGACGAACCCCATGGTGCCCGTGCGCATTTTCTTCAGGTGTTCCTGTCCCAGCGTTCGCAGATGGAAGCGCTGGTGAGCCGGCGCGTCGGTTGCCGGGCGACGGCGGCGGATCTGGTGCAGGACCTGTTCCTGCGTTTCTGGCGTCGGCCGCTGGTGCAGGTCGAAGAACTCAGCACTTATCTGTTGCGCTGCGCCGGCAATATCGCCATCGATCATTTGCGCAGCGAAGGCACGCGGGTGCGAGTCAACGAAGGCTGGCAGCCGGATGAGCCGGACAGCAGCGCCAGCGAACCGCAGGCGGCGCTCGAAGCAGGCAACGATTTACGTCATGTTGAAGCGGCCTTGCGCGCGCTGCCCGAGCGCACGCGGCAGATCTTTTTGCTCAATCGCATCCATGGGCGCAAGTACGCCGAGATCGCCAAGGCCATGGGCCTGTCCCAAAGCGCCGTGGAAAAACATATGATGCGCGCCCTCGAGGCCTGCAAGGCCAGCCTGCGCGAACCCGCGCCACGCATGCCAGGGAAAGCACCGTGAATCACATCGAACGCGTCATTCCGACGCCTGCTCAGGAACAGGCCGCTTTCGCGTGGTTGAGCCTGTTGCACGACCGCCCCAGCACTGGCGATCAACTGACGTTCAGTCAATGGCTGCATGCCGATCCGGCTCACGCCGAGGCCTACGCCCAGGCGCAAGTGGTGTGGGAGTTGAGCGAAGGGCCGGCGCGCACTCTGGCCGATGAAGACGCGTTGGCGTTGCAGGGTTTGCTCAATGTGATGGACCGGCCGCGTCGTCCGCAGGTCCGGCGTTGGTCCGGCGCGCTGGCCATGGCGGCCTGCCTGTTGTTGATGATCAGCCTCGGCACAGGTTGGCAGCCGCAGCGCTGGATCGATGATCTGGGCGCCGATTACGTGTCGGCACCGGGCGAGATCCGCACCGTGATCCTCGCCGATCAATCGCAGGTGACGCTGGACGCCGACAGCGCTATCGCCGTGGATTTCAGTCACGGCGAGCGGCATGTGCAACTGCGCCGGGGCGCCGGATTTTTCAGCGTGACTCACACGGGCGATCCTTTTGTGGTCGAGGCCGAGAAGGGGCAGGCGCGAGTGTTGGGCACGCAGTTCGAAGTGCGCCTGCAACCGCAAGGTGCCCAAGTGACAGTGCTGTCCGGACGCGTCGGCGTGACGCCATCCCGCGATGGCCAACAGCAGGTTCTGACCGCTGGCCAGCAAGTGGCGTACGGCGCAGGCACCGCGGAAAAACTCCACGCCGTGGACAGCGAAGCGCAACTGGCGTGGCGCCAGGGCTGGCTGACTTACTACAAATCGACACTGGCCGATGTGGTGCAGGATCTGCGGCGTTATTACCCCGGACGGATCGTGTTGCTCAACGACGATCTGGGCGCGCGCAAGGTCAGCGGCAGCTTTCCGAGCAAGGATCCGCAAGCGGTACTGAATTCGCTGCAAGGGGTGTTGGGATTCGAGCAGCATCAGGTGTTGGGCAAGCTGATCATCCTGCGCTGAAAATATTTTCAAAATTGTGGTGAGGTAAATCCGGATGCCATCCGTGTAGTGACTGAAACTGCGAGTCATTCGCATCCGTTGCGGTTCTACACAGGTCATGAGCAATGAAGTCCAGGGCAAAATCGGGTTCGGTCAAACAGTGGTTAGGCGTTTCGGCATTGAGTTTTTCGGCGTTGGCGCTGTTGCCGCTGAGCGCGGCGCTGGCCGCTGAATCCGTCAGCAGTCAGCCGCAAAAGCAATTCAGTTTTTCTCTGGCTGCCAAACCGCTGCCGCAAGCCCTGAGCGACTTCAGTCGCGTGACCGGGCAGAGCGTGGTCTACACCGATGAAGCCCCTTACGGCCTGACCGCACCGGCGATCAACGGCCAGATGAGTGCTGAACAGGCGCTGCAACGTCTGCTCACCGGCTCCGGCCTGACCTTCCGCCGCACCGACAGCCATACCCTGGCGCTCGAACCGCAACCGACCGCAGGCGCATTGAACCTCGGTGCGACCACCATCACCTCGGTGCTCGACCAGCCGATGAGCTACCAGCCACCGGAAACCAGTTCGGTGATGCGCTCCTCCGCTTCGCTTCAGGAAATCCCTCAGACCGTCAACGTGATTGCGGCCCAGGTCATTCGCGATCAGGCACCGCGCAATCTCGATGACGCACTGGCCAACGTCAGCGGCATCACCCAAGGCAACACCTTGGGCAGCACCCAGGATTCGGTGATGACTCGCGGCTTCGGCGACAACCGCAACGGCTCGATCATGCGCGACGGCATGCCGGTGGTGCAGGGCCGTGGCATGAACGCGACTGTGGATCGCGTCGAAGTGCTCAAGGGCCCGGCGTCGCTGCTGTACGGGATTCAGGACCCGGGCGGCGTGGTCAACATGGTTAGCAAGAAGCCCGAACTGACCCAGTACAACGCGCTGACCCTGCGCGGCTCGACCTACGGTGACGGCAAGAATGGCAGCGGCGGTTCCTTCGACAGCACTGGTGCGCTGGGGGATTCCGGCCTCGCGTATCGCATGGTGCTGGATCACGAAGACGAAGATTACTGGCGCAACTTCGGCACTCACCGCGAAACCCTGATCGCACCGTCGCTGGCCTGGTACGGCGAGCGCACCAAGCTGCTGTTCGCCTACGAGCACCGTGAATTCCTGACCCCATTCGATCGCGGCACCCTGATCGACCCACGCACCAACCATCCGCTGGATATCTCGCGCAACGAGCGGCTCGACGAGAAATTCAACGACATGGAAGGGCGTTCGGATCTGTATCACTTCGAGGCCGACCACGAACTCAACGACGACTGGAAAGCCCATTTCGGCTACAGCTGGAACCGCGAAACCTACGACGCCAGCCAGGTCCGTGTAACCGCGATCGACACCAAAAAAGGCACCCTGACCCGCAGCATGGACGGCACCCAGGGCGCGATCAGCACCGACCGTTTCACCACCGCCAGCCTCGAAGGCAAGGTCAACGTGCTGGGCATGCAGCATGACCTGGTGTTCGGCGTCGACGACGAGTACCGCAAGATCTACCGCGCCGACCTGATCCGCCAGAAAAGCCTGAGCACCTTCAGCTACGTCAATCCGGTCTACGGCCGCGAAGTCGAAGGCACCACCGTCAGCCCGGCGGACAGTGCGCAAACCGATCTGTTGCGCAGTGATTCGGTGTTCCTGCAGGACTCGATTCACCTCAACGATCAGTGGATTCTGGTGGCCGGCGGGCGCTTCCAGGAGTACGACCAGTACGCCGGCAAAGGCGTGCCGTTCAAGGCCAACACCGACAGCAACGGCCAGAAATGGGTGCCGCGCGCCGGCCTCGTGTATCGCTACACCGACGCGTTGTCGTTCTACGGCAGCTACACCGAGTCATTCAAACCGAATTCGACCATCGCCCCGCTCAGCGGCAGCAGCACCGTGCTCGACGGCAGCATCGCACCGGAAGAAGCCAAGTCCTGGGAGCTGGGCGCACGTCTGGACATGCCGGGTCGCATCACCGGCAACATCGCGCTGTTCGACATCAAGAAACGCAACGTGTTGGTGGCCAATTCCGAAGGCCCGACGACGATTTACAGCGCCGCCGGCGAAGTGCGTTCCCGGGGCCTGGAAGTGGACCTGACCGGCCAGCTCAGCGACCGCTGGAGCATGATCGGCAGCTACGCCTATACCGACGCCGAGGTTACGGAAGATCCGGACTACAAAGGCAACAAGCTGCAAAACGTGGCGAAGAATACCGGCTCGTTGTCGGCGGTCTATGACTTCGGCAGCGTCATCGGTGGCGATCAACTTCGGGTCGGCGCGGGGGCGCGTTATGTCGGAGAGCGAGCGGGTAATGCGGTGAATGATTTCGATCTGCCGAGCTACACCGTGGCCGATGCGTTCGCCACTTACGACACCAAGGTTGAGGGGCAGAAGGTCAAGTTCCAGCTCAACGTGAAGAACCTGTTCGACCGCACCTACTACACCTCGGCGGCCAGTCGCTTCTTCGTGTCGATGGGCGATTCGCGGCAGATTTCGTTGTCGAGCACGCTGGAGTTCTGATCCAGAACCGCGTCATCGTTCATCGCCGGCAAGCCAGCTCCCACAGGTTTTCGGTCGACCACACCTATCGGGAACGAGGCAGAACCTTGTGGGAGCGGGCTTGCCCGCGATGAGGCCCTGACTGGCAGTAAAAATCCTGGGACTAGCGCAAAAACGCCTGGCGATACTCGCCGGGTGTTCCACCCAGCACCTGGCGAAAGCGGTTGGTGAAGTGGCTGGCACTGGCAAATCCGCAGGCCAGGGCAATCTCCCCCAGCGGCAACGCCGTCCCGCGCAACAACTCCCGCGCCCGACTCAAACGCCGCGCCAGCACATACTGATGCGGCGGCAGGCCGAAGCTCACCCGGAACATCCGCGCGAAGTGGTATTCCGACAACGCACACAAGCCTGCCAGTTGCCCGAGGCTGATCGGTTCGGCCAGTTGGCTGTCGATGAACTCCACCAGTTGCCGACGCTGATGCGGCGCCAGTCCACCCTTGAGGCGCAAGCCATGGCGTACGCCGACCTGGCTCAACAAAGTATGGCTGATCAGTTCGTGGGCCAGGCTGCTGGTCAGCAGACGCTCGCCGGGCTCGTCCCAATTCAGAGTGAGTAACTGGCGAAACCGTCGGGCCTGTTGCGGATCTTCCAGAAAAGTCTGTTCGCGCAGCTGCATTTCCCGAGGCTCGCGATCCAGCAGCGTGACGCAACCCAGAGCAAATTGTTCGGCGCTGAAATACAGGTGGGCCAAGCGGATGTCGCCATTGATCACCCAGCCCGATTCATGGTCGGCCGGCAGGATGCACAGCTTGTCCGGGCCGCCCTTGTGGCCCGGATCGCCACGACGGAAGGTGCCGGTGCCGCCGGCGATGTAACAGGAGAGGGTGTGATGGCTCGGCGCTTCGTATTCCTGGGCGTCGTGATGATTGGTCCACAAGGCTGCGGACAGCCCGTCACCCAACTCGGCGCTGTGCACAAGGCGTGCATTGGGCGAGTTGTTGAGGGCTTGAAAGACTTGCAGGGTATCGATGGCGGCCATGGTCGGTTCTCTTCAACGCCTTGCATCCTACTCCTTGGATTTCGCGCTGCCAGCCTGCGCGCCGACAAAAGCGCAAGTTTATGCAAGCGAGGGTCGAGGGGGTGGGCGGACACTGAAAACCAATCAAGGAGTGTCTGCCATGAACCTGTCGTTGTATTTGTTGACCGTGCTGATCTGGGGCACCACCTGGATTGCCCTGAAGTGGCAGCTGGGCGTGGTGGCGATTCCGGTGTCGATCGTCTATCGCTTCGGTCTCGCGGCGCTGGTGTTGTTTGCGTTGTTGCTGCTCAGCCGTCGTCTGCAACCGATGAACCGGCGCGGGCATCTGATCTGCGTCGCGCAGGGCTTGTGCCTGTTCTGCGTCAACTTCATGTGTTTCCTGACCGCCAGCCAATGGATTCCCAGCGGTCTGGTGGCGGTGGTGTTCTCCACCGCGACCTTGTGGAATGCGCTGAATGCGCGGGTGTTCTTCGGCCAGCGTATCGCGCGCAATGTGCTGATGGGTGGGGCGCTGGGGCTGTCTGGCCTGGGCCTGTTGTTCTGGCCTGAGCTGGCGGGGCATCACGCCAGTCCGCAAACCCTGCTCGGCCTCGGTCTGGCGCTCTGCGGCACCCTGTGTTTCTCGGCGGGCAACATGTTGTCCAGCCTGCAACAGAAGTCCGGTCTCAAACCGTTGACCACCAATGCCTGGGGCATGGCCTACGGCGCGGCGATGCTCTCGGTGTGGTGTCTGGTCAAAGGCATTCCGTTCGAGATGGAGTGGACCTCACGCTACATCGGTGCACTGCTGTATCTGGTGATCCCGGGGTCGGTGATCGGTTTCACCGCTTACCTGACGCTGGTCGGCCGGATGGGCCCGGAGCGCGCGGCTTACTGCACGGTGCTGTTCCCGGTGGTCGCGCTGAACGTTTCGGCATTTGCCGAGGGCTATCAGTGGACGGCGCCGGCATTGGCGGGGCTGGTACTGGTGATGCTGGGGAATGTACTGGTATTTCGTAAACCCCCGATTGCCGTTGTTTCCACGCATGGAAAATTGGCCTGATATTGATTGAATCTTGAGCGTTGATTATTCAGCGCTCGTTTTTCAACGTTATGAAAATCAGTACCGGCAATATGAAGTCGACAATGTGCCGTGCCCAGTCTTTCGCGTTCCATGCTTGCGAAGTGTCCATGTCGAACCATTCAACACCGATACTTTGCAGGCAGACGTAATAGATGAAGATGGCGATCAATAAACCAGTGATCGAATATTTCTTTGCCTCGTGAAACTCTGCGGCGGAGTCGTTGATGCTGCGATAGAGATGATAAGTGCCAACCAGGCAATAGGCGGTATAGATTGACTCCATGGTAATGATGAACCAATAGATCCGGTGGTGCATCATGGGCGATTCGATCGCTCTGTAACGTATGTTCTCGTTGATCTGAGTCGTGTCCATACTCAGGATGTGTCCGACGTACTCATAGTTTGATGCGTAGTCTGTCAAGTTTGAGTACATCACCAGTAGTCCAAAAAAACTGATGTAGGCCATCAGGCAGACTTTGCTGTAACGGATTAGTTGATCGGTATTGTAAGTTCTCAAGGTGGCTATTCTCCGGAGTGTTTATTGTTGTGTTTAAACGTCCGGAAAGTTTATAGCGCGATGATGTTTTTCGTTGATATGTTGATTTTCAAAGTATGTATTGGAGCGCGATTGAACGGGCAAGCACCTCGCAGTACTTGCCCGTTTTTTTATCCGCGCCAGACCTGCGGATTCACCAGATCCTGCGGGCGCTCGCCAAGCAGGGCGCTACGCAGGTTAGTCAGGGCACGATTGGCCATCGCTTCGCGGGTTTCGTGGGTGGCCGATCCGATGTGTGGCAGAGTCACGGCGTTTTTGAGCTGAAACAGCGGTGATTCGGCCAGCGGTTCTTTTTCGTAGACATCCAGACCAGCACCGCGAATCCGGTTGTTCTGCAGGGCCTCGATCAATGCCGGTTCATCCACTACCGGACCACGAGAGATGTTCACCAGAATTGCATCCGGCTTCATCAGCGCCAGTTCGCGGCGGCTGATCAGGTGGCGGGTCTTGTCGCTGAGCGGCACCACCAGACAAACGAAGTCGGCCTCGGCCAGCAGTTGGTCAAGACTGCGAAATTGTGCGCCGAGTTCCTGTTCCAGTCCGGTCTTGCGGCTGTTGCCGCTGTAGAGGATCGGCATGTTGAAGCCGAGGCGTCCGCGACGGGCGACGGCGGCGCCGATGTTGCCCATGCCGACGATACCCAGGGTCTTGCCGTGTACGTCGCAACCGAACAGTGGTGCGCCGACACTGGCCTGCCATTGGCCGGCCTTGGTCCAGGCGTCCAGTTCGGCGACACGGCGGGCGCTGCTCATGATCAGGGCGAAGGCCAGGTCCGCGGTGCTTTCGGTGAGGACGTCCGGGGTGTTGGTGAGCATGATCCCGCGTTCGTTGAAGTAGGCGAGGTCGTAGTTGTCGTAGCCGACGGAGACGCTGGAGACCACTTCGAGTTTGGCGGCGTTTTCCAGTTGGGCCTTGCCGAGTTTGCGACCGACGCCGATCAGGCCGTGGGCGTGGGGCAGGGCTTCGTTGAACTGGGCGTTGATGTCACCGTTCTTCGGGGTGGGGACGATGACGTCGAACTCCTGTTGCAGGCGTTCGATCATGAGGGGCGTGATGCGGCTGAAGGCCAGGACTGTTTTTTTCATTGGCATTGGGCTCGGCTTTGGGCTTGATGCCAAGCAAGCTAACATTTCTGGCTCCGGGTTGTCTTGGCGGCTTGTGCGCCGAACAGCCTCTTGGGTTTTTGGGTGAATAAGCGGTTTTTCGAGAGCGGCTCCGTGTTCATCTTGAGTCTCTTCCAGTGTTGCTGTTCTAAACTGCGCTGAACTTTTGATGGTTTTGCTTATAACAAAAAGAATCGCCGATAAAGGCTTTTATTGCGAATAGGTCTCTAAGGCTGTCAGTTCTGACAGGTGCGGAAAATAATAATAATGGCAGTCTTTTATTTCGCATTTCCCGCGACAGTCAAAATGAAAGGACTTCCCATGAAAAATGAATTTTTTCTGTTTTCAAACCAACAAAAAAATGTGAGCGGTACAGCCAATGTTCTCATTGATGGTCTTGTACCATTCAACGGCGTGGTTGATATCTTTGTAACGGATGATGAGGAAGTTTACGTCAGTGCACGTCAGCAGTTTGATGACAAGCGATCAGGGTCTTTGGCGTTCAGCTTTAAAGCTGATATCACTGATGGTATGCATGATTATGAGGCAGATTTAGGGATGTATATTAGTTATGCTTTGTTCGAAGAGGTCGCAGGGGGGACAAAAATCACGCCGTTCCCGGCTGTTTACGGTAGTGGAACTGTAAATGTTACTTTCGACTTTGATAAAGGTACATTGGAAGTCGTGTTTAACTTGGAAGTTCAAAACAGTCCTACTGAGCCAAGGTTAAAAGCGATTGGTGCATTCAGAGATGTTTCAGGTCTTGAGCATGTGAAGAAGTAGCACGGCTCTATTTTGATCGTTCCCACGCTCGGCTTGGGAATGCAGCCCGGGATCCTCTGTGTCCCATCCGAGCTGCCAGCGAATGCAGTTATCGCTGGCAGGTCGGTTTGGTCAGAGCGGTTTAGCTGTGTGCGGGATGACGTTGTACTTCGACGTTATCCAGACCCGACCGCTGATGCGTCAGCGACCCTCAAAAGCCTATCCACCTCGTTTCCGAGGGACAACCGACGCGACTTGTCGGAAACGTCCCCGCAAATCACTCCGTCTGTAGGACGGTAAACTCAGTTCGCCAGCCTGGCTCCACCCAGACTCCCACTCATCTCATAAGCCGCCAACTCCGCCTGATGCCCCGCCAATATCTCCGGCAGCGACCCACGCAGGTACTCGACCCAAGTCTTGATCTTCGCATCCAGGTACTGCCGCGACGGGTAGATTGCGTACAGATTCAGTTCCTGCGAGCGGTAGTTCGGCATCACCCGTACCAGCGAGCCATTGCGCAAGCCTTCGATTGCGGCGTACACCGGCAATACACCGACCCCCATCCCGCTGGTGATCGCGGTTTTCATCGCGTCGGCGGAGTTCACCAAAAAGGGTGAGCTGTTGATGGTGACCATTTCCTGGCCTTCAGGGCCGTCGAAAGCCCATTTTTCCAGGGGGATTACCGGGCTCACCAGGCGCAGGCAAGCGTGGTTCAGCAGGTCGCTGGGCTTTTGTGCGCAGCCGTTGGCTTTCACGTAGGCCGGCGAGGCGCAGACGATGCTGTAGGTGATGCCCAGGCGTTGCGAGACGAAGCCCGAGTCCGGCAGTTCGCGAGCGAGGACGATGGACACGTCGTAGCCTTCGTCGAGCAGATCCGGCACGCGATTGGCCATGGTCAGGTCGAAGGTCACGTCCGGGTGGGTCTTGCGATAGCGGGCGATGGCGTCGATCACGAAGTGCTGGCCGATGCCGGTCATGGTGTGGACTTTCAGCTGCCCGGCCGGGCGGGCGTGGGCCTCGCTGGCTTCGGCTTCGGCCTCTTCGACGTAGGCGAGGATCTGCTCGCAGCGCAGCAGGTAGCGCTTGCCGGCTTCGGTGAGCGCGATGCGCCGGGTCGTGCGGTTGAGCAGGCGGGTTTGCAGGTGGGCCTCAAGGTTGGAGACCGCGCGCGAAACGTTGGCGGTGGTGGTGTCGAGCTGCACGGCGGCGGCGGTGAAGCTGCCCGCTTCGGCCACACAACTGAAGGCGCGCATGTTTTGCAAAGTGTCCATGGGGTGCTCTCAAGGGAGATGGCAAATTGTGACACGAAGTTTCAGGGGCTGAGACCCCCGACCAAGGGATTATCTCGTTAACCGTAACAAAGATTCGCAGAAAACCCAGCTTATCGCCGTTCAGGGCGCCCCCTAGAATTGCGCCCACCTCGAAACATCTCCCACCTCAGGAATTCGCAGCAGTGCCGCGTCGCATCAACAGAGCGCTTTTGCCGCTCAGTGTTCTGGCTTTTTCGTTAGGTCTCGGCGGCTGCATTGGAACCGGAGGAATTGCCCCGCAGGGCAAGGCTCTGGAGGCTAATGAACTGGCCACCGACGAGGCCATCGCCCACGCCGCCCGTGACGCAAACTGGCCCACCGCCCAATGGTGGCAAGCCTACGGTGACCCGCAACTCAATCGCTGGATCGACCTTGCCGTGCAAGGCAGCCCGACCCTGGCCATGGCCGCCGCGCGAGTGCGTCAGGCCCGGTCCCTGGCCGGTGTCGCCGAAGCCGCCGAGTCGTTGCAGATCAATGGCGAGTCGACCCTCAAGCGCCACAACTGGCCGACCGATCAGTTCTACGGCCCCGGTGAGTTGGCCAACAGCACCACCTGGGACAACAACGCCGCGCTGGGTTTCAGTTACGCCCTCGACCTCTGGGGGCGTGAAAGCAACAGCACCGAGCGTGCGGTGGATCTTGCGCACATGAGCGCTGCCGAGGCGCGTCAGGCGCAGCTCGAATTGCAGAACAACATCGTGCGCGCCTACATCGAACTGTCACTGCACTACGCCCAGCGCGACATCGTCGCGGCGACGCTCAAGCAGCAACAGCAGATTCTTGAGCTGGCGCAGAAACGCCTGGACGGCGGGATCGGCACCCACTTCGAAGTCAGCCAGGCCGAAACCCCGCTGCCGGAAACCCATCGGCAACTGGATGCGCTGGACGAAGAAATCGCCCTGAGCCGCAACCAGATCGCGGCACTGGCCGGTAAAGGCCCGGGCGCCGGCGCGCAATTGCAGCGTCCGACCCTATCCCTCGGCGCGGCGCTGAAACTGCCGTCGGCATTGCCCGCCGAACTGCTCGGCCAGCGTCCGGACGTGGTCGCCAGTCGCTGGCAAGTGGCGGCGCAGGCGCGCGGGATCGATGTCGCGCATGCCGGGTTCTACCCCAACGTCGATCTGGTCGGCAGCCTCGGCTACATGGCCACCGGCGGCGGGGCGCTGGAGTTCCTGACCGGCAAGAAGCTCAACTACAACGTCGGACCGGCGATCTCGCTGCCGATCTTCGACGGCGGGCGACTGCGTGCCGAACTCGGTGAAGCGTCGGCGGGTTATGACATCGCCGTCGCGCATTACAACCAGACCCTGGTCAATGCGCTGAAGAACATCTCCGATCAACTGATCCGCCGCGAGTCGATGGACAAGCAGCAGACATTCGCCGCCGAGTCCGTGGCCACGGCGCAGAAGACCTACGACATCGCGATGATCGCCTACCAGCGCGGGCTCACCGACTACCTCAACGTGCTCAATGCCCAGACCCTGCTGTTCAAACAGCAGCAGGTTCAACAGCAGGTGCAGGCGGCGCGTTTGAGTGCTCATGCGGAACTGGTGACGGCATTGGGCGGTGGCCTTGGTGCGGGTAACGACGTGCCGACTTTTGAGCAGACCGCCGCCCCGAAAACCCCGGCCCTTCTTCAAGCCCTCGACCACTGAGCAAGCCTTAATGACTCCCTTGCCCGCACCTTTGCGCTGGCTCTACTCCCTGGAATGGCGCCGGGGTTTCTTCGAATGGGCGCGCAGCGACGGCGTGACCTGGGTCTACATCTTCAAGGTGTTGATTGCCGCATTCCTGACCCTTTGGCTGGCGATGCGCCTGGAACTGCCGCAACCGCGCACGGCGATGATCACCGTGTTCATCGTCATGCAGCCGCAGAGCGGCCAGGTGTTCGCCAAGAGCTTCTATCGCTTCCTCGGCACCCTGGCCGGGTCGGCGATGATGGTCACGCTGATTTCGCTGTTCGCCCAGAACACCGAACTGTTCCTCGGATCGCTGGCGATCTGGGTCGGCATCTGCTCGGCCGGCGCCGCCCGTTGCCGCAACTTCCGCGCCTACGGTTTTGTGCTGGCCGGCTACACGGCGGCGATGGTCGGTTTGCCGGCGCTCGCCCATCCCGACGGTGCGTTCATGGCGGCGGTGTGGCGGGTGCTGGAAATCTCGCTGGGGATCCTCTGCTCGACCCTGGTCAGCGCCGCGATCCTGCCGCAGACCGCCAGTGCCGCGATGCGCAACGCCTTGTATCAGCGCTTCGGTGTGTTCGCGTTGTTCGTCACCGACGGCTTGCGCGGGCGCAGCAGACCGGAGGCGTTCGAGGCCAGCAACGTGCGCTTCATCGCCGAAGCGGTGGGGCTGGAAGGGCTGCGCAGCGTGACCGTGTTCGAAGACCCGCACATGCGCCGGCGCAACGGTCGCCTCAGTCGCCTGAACAGCGAATTCATGGGCATCACCACGCGTTTCAACGCCTTGCACCAGTTGCTCGAACGCTTGCGCCGCAACGGTGCCGATCACGTGGAAGCGGCGATCAAGCCGGGCCTGCAGGATCTGGCCGAAGTACTCGACGGCTTCAGCGGCCGCGCCCTGACCAGCCCGGACGCGGCGCGTCTGGTACAGGCGCTCGCTGTCTACAAGGAAGCCTTGCCGGCGCGGGTGCGCAGCCTGCGGGCGATCTTTCAGGAGAGCGAGCCGAGCGACGCCGAGCAACTGGATTTCCACACCGCGTATGAGCTGCTCTATCGCTTCGTCGATGACCTGCACAGTTATGCACAGACTCACGCGTCGCTGGCCGATCACCGCCACGAACGCGAGCGCTGGGACGAGCCGTTCACCCCGCAAACCAGTTGGTGGGCCGCAGCGGCTTCAGGGATTCGCGCGTCATTCATCCTGATCGTGCTCGGCAGTTACTGGGTCGCCACCGCGTGGCCGAGCGGCGCGACCATGACCCTGATCGCCGCCGCCACCGTGGGCTTGTCGGCGGCGACGCCTAACCCGAAACGCATGGCGTTCCAGATGGCCTGCGGCACGTTCCTCGGAGCGCTGATCGGCTTCGTCGAGATGTTTTTCATCTTCCCGTGGATCGACGGTTTTCCACTGTTGTGCGTGATGCTCGCGCCGGTGATCGTGCTCGGCTCGTTCCTCACCTCGCGGCCGCAATACGCCGGTGTCGGCCTCGGCCTGCTGATCTTTTTCAGCACCGGTTCGGTGCCGGACAACCTGACGATCTACAACCCCTACACCTTCATCAACGACTACATCGCCATGGTCATGGGCATGCTGGTCTGCGCGGCGGCGGGGGCGATCATTCTGCCGCCGAACAGCCGCTGGTTGTGGCAGCGCCTGGAGCAGGACCTGCGCGGACAAGTGGTGTACGCCATCAGCGGCAAACTCAAGGGGCTGGCGTCGAGTTTCGAAAGCCGCACGCGCGATCTGATGCATCAGGCTTACGGCCTCGCGGCCGGTCAGCCGTTGGTGCAGAAGAACCTGCTGCGCTGGATGTTCGTGGTGCTTGAAGTCGGCCACGCGATCATCGAGTTGCGCAAGGAACAGGCGATCCTGCCGGTGCACCCGGCGTATGCCGAGTCGCAACCGTGGCGGCAGGCAATCCGGGTCATGGGGCGCTCGCTGGTGCGGCTGTTCCTGCAACCGAATTCAAGCAATCTGGAACGCGCACTGGTCGCGGTGGATCACGCGATCAGCCGGGTCGCCGCCACTGACGAACCGTTCGCCCCGCACTTCGATACCTCGGCGCTGCGGCGGGTGAAAAGCTACCTGCACTTCATCCGCACCTCGTTGCTCGACCCGCAATCGCCCCTTGCTGCCTACGCCATCGCCAAGCCCGAAGGACTTGCCCATGCCTCGTGAAATCGCCTTCCACGGCGTGTACATGCCGACCATGACCCTGATGTTTTTCGTCGCCGCGGCATTGGCCTGGGCGCTGGACCGGTTCCTGTCGGGCTTTGATCTGTACCGCTTCTTCTGGCACCCGGCGCTGCTGCGCCTGAGCCTGTTTACCTGTCTGTTCGGCGCGATGGCGCTGACTGTCTACCGTTGAGTCTGAGAATTGTCCCGATGAAAAAGTTTTTCAGCCTGCTCGCGACCCTGCTGGTGCTGGCCCTGGCGCTGTGGATCGGCCGCACGTTGTGGGAGCACTACATGAACACCCCGTGGACCCGCGACGGCCGGGTGCGCGCCGACATCATCAACGTCGCCGCCGACGTCACCGGTGAAGTGGTGGACGTGCCGGTACGTGACAACCAGTTGGTGAAAAAAGGTGATCTGCTGATGCAGATCGACCCCGAGCACTATCGCCTGGCGGTGAAACAGGCGCAGTCGCTGGTCGCTTCGCGCAAGGCCACGTGGGAGATGCGCAAGGTCAACGCCCATCGCCGCGCCGACCTCGACAACCTGGTGATCTCCAAGGAAAACCGCGACGACGCCAGCAACATCGCCGACTCCGCACTGGCCGATTACCAACAGGCCCAGGCGCAACTGGAAGCCGCCGAACTCAACCTCAAACGCACCGAAGTGCGGGCGGCGGTGGACGGCTACGTGACCAACCTCAACGTCCATCGCGGCGACTACGCCCGTATTGGCGAAGCGAAAATGGCCGTGGTCGACATGAACTCTTTCTGGGTCTATGGCTTCTTCGAAGAAACCAAACTGCCTCACGTGCGGGTCGGCGATAAAGCGGATATGCAACTGATGAGCGGCGAAGTCCTCAAGGGCCATGTGGAAAGTATTTCCCGCGGCATCTACGACCGCGACAACCCGGAAAGCCGCGAGCTGATCGCCGATGTGAACCCGACCTTCAACTGGGTGCGCCTGGCTCAGCGAGTGCCGGTGCGGATTCACATTGATGAAGTGCCGGAAGGGGTGCTGCTGGCGGCGGGGATTACCTGCACCGTTGTGGTGAAGCAGGACGTTGTGGATAACTGACAGACCGCGTCGTAGCCGTTCGCGAGCAAGCTCGCCACACAGGCTTTTGTGTCGCACTGAATATCTGAGTGCACCGCTAAACCTGTGGGAGCGTGGCTTGCCCGCGACGGGGCTGACGCGATCTCAGAGCTGCCCGCGCAAGCCGAAGCGCTTCATCAACGTCGATTCCAGCAAGCCTTTGGGTAACAGCGTTGCCAGCAGCGGCAGCGCCCGACTGCCATTGCCGATGCGGATCAGTCGCGGTGGCTTGCTCTGCTGCACAGCCTTGAGCAATTCGGCGGCAAATTCGCTGGCTGGCGTCGGTTTGTCCTGGGACGCTTTGGCCCGCGCCCGGATGCCTTCGCGCAACGGAAACCACGGCGATTGTTCGTTGATCAATTGTTCGGCCTCATGCCCGGCATTCTTGGCGAAACTGGACTGAATCGCCCCCGGCTGCACTTCCATCACGCGAATTCCGAACGGCGCCAGCTCCATGCGCAACGCATCGCTCAACGCATGCACCGCCGCTTTCGAGGCGCAATAGGCGCCGGCAAATGGCGTGACCAGCACCCCGGAAACACTGCCGACATTCACCACCAGGCCTTTGGCCCGGCGCAGCACCGGGAACAGCGCACGGGTCACGCCGACAATCGAAAACACGTTGGTTTCGAACTGGCGCTGCATGGCTGAAACACCGCCGTCGAGCAGCGGCCCCATGGCGCCGTAACCGGCATTGTTGATCAGCACATCGAGGCCGCCGTGTTGCTGGTTGATTCGCTCGGCCAGTTGTTCCAGCGCGGCATTGTCATTGACGTCGAGCTGCACGGCAGTAAATCCGGCAGCGCCGAGTGTCGCGACATCTTCAGCCTTGCGCGCACTGGCCCAGACCTCGTAGCCGGCACTTTTGAAGGCATCGGCGAGGGCGCGGCCGATGCCGCTGGAACAACCGGTAATCAACGCAACGGGCATGGCGCATTCCTTGTGCAAAACAGTGGGAGGGGGGATCAGTCGGAGAAACTACCCTGCAAGCGCTCGGCGCGAAACTCCAGGGTTTGCGGGCGATAACCGGGGCGCAACGGCGGCATCGGCAGGCAGTCTTCCCAGTTGCCGCCGGCCTGCAATTCGCCCGGGCCGCGATAGCGTGGGGCGGCGTATTGATTGTCGGCCAGGTTCACGGTATCGCCCGGCGCGTACGCGGCAATGCGCCAGCGCAGTTCGGTCAGCGGCACGTCGTTGCCATTGTTCAACTTGAGCAACAGCGGACGGTCGGCCGGGCAGTGTTCGGGGGCATAAACGATGCGCAGTTCAAGGCGCGCCAGTTGCTTGACCTCGCGGTTGTCCAGCCACACCACCCACATCGCCACCAGCCCCAGGCCGACAGCGGCGGCCATCGACACCGGCAAGGCCTTGGCCGGGTAGCGCAACAGCAGGATCAGCCAAGTGATGACCAGCAAGACGCCGATGAACATGTTCTAACACTCCTTGAACTCGTGATGACCATCCTACCGAAGGGGCGCAGGAATGGACATTCGCGGATCGATCGAGGGCGCCATTGGTCGGGACTGTAATTTCTGACAGTAGCCGAAACAGCGTTGTGCTTGTTCAGATGCCAGAGGTACAGAAAACGCCGGTCGCGCGAGGACGCACGGTTAATGAGCTTGCACATCAATACGCCGAGATTGTCTGTGGTCGACCCGCGCGGCTTGTTGGTCCGCACGGTCGACTATTGTCGAACCGTCGAGGGCGCCCCTGTCGAGCCTAGGATCAACCGCACGCTTCACGATCCGGCAGGGCATGCGGTGAAACAGTGGGATCCGCGACTTTGGCTGTCGCAAGCCGACGACCCGCTGACGCCGGCCAATCTGAAGCGGGTGTTTGCTCTGGACGCCGCGGTGATTCGTTCGGACAGCGTCGATGCCGGCACGCAAATCGAGTTGAAGGGGCTCGCCGCGCAAACGCTGTTCAGTTGGGACAGCCGTCAGACGCAGCGTGAGATTGAGCACGACAATTTGCTGCGCCCCGTCGCGATATTCGAACAGGGGGCAGGCGTGCCTCGGCGTTGTGTCGAGCGCCTGACCTACGGTCATCCCGGCAGCGGGGATCAGTCGCAAAACCAGTTCGGACAGCTGATTCGTCATGATCATCCGGCGGGCAGCGTGCTGTTCAACGCGTTTGCAATCAGCGGCCCTTGCACCGAAGACATCCGCCACTTCACGCTGGAACCGCTGGCACCTGACTGGCCGGAGCGGGAGGCGGATCGGTCAGCCTTGCTTGAACCCGGAGCGGGGGCGACGACCCGACGGCGCTTCGGTGCACAGGGCGATGTGCTGGAACAGACCGACCCCAGGGACAACCGGCATGTTTTCGCGCTGACGGTCGATGGTCGCTTGCATGAGCGTCGGTTGCAGTTGAAGGGCCAGCGCGAGCAGACGCTGGTCAGTGACATCCGCTACGGCGCGGATGGCAGCATCGAGCGGGAAACGGCCGGCAACGGAGTGGTGGCCACGCTGACGTATCGTCCGCAGGACGGTCGCCTGACGGCCCGCCGTGATGAAGATGCCGCCAGCCGAGTACTGCAACACCGGATTTATAGCTATGACCGGATGGGCAATGTCTTGAGCATCGAAGACAAGGCGCTGCCGATCCGCTATTTCGCCAATCAGCGGATAGAGCCGGTCAGCCGGTTTGTCTACGACAGCCTGTCTCAGTTGATCATCGCGTTCGGTTGGGAGGCTGGCAGTGTCAGTCAGGGCCCGCAATCGATAGGACGCGTCGATCCGGCGGCGGTCAGCAACTATCGGCAGACTTACAAATATGACGCCAGCGGCAATCTGTGCGAATTGATTCACTTTGGCCCACAAGGCCATGGACGCAACCTGAAGCCAGCGCGGTACAGCAACCGCAGTCTCCCGTATGACGTCACGCCACCCACCGAGGAGCAAATCAAGGCGGCATTCGATCACAGGGGAAATTTGCTGCAGTTGGAGCCTGGTCAATTGCTGAGCTGGAACCTGAGCAATCAACTGCAATCGGTGAGCCCGGTGGAGCGTGCCTCCGGTGAGAGTGACCAGGAGGTTTATCTCTACGGCGATGACGGCCAGCGAGTGCGCAAGATCCGCTCATTAAAGACCAACGCACGCACCGAGGTTGCCGAAGTGCGCTATTTACCGGGATTGGAGTTGCGCAGCGATAACGGAACAGGCGAGCGGTTGCAGGTCATCACCGTCGAGGGCGAGCTCAACAGTGTTCGAGTACTGCACTGGGACAGTGCGCCACCCGCGAGCGTCAACGATCGGTATCGATACGGATGTGCCGATCATTTGGGGTCCATCAGCCTGGAAACCGCCGACGACGGCGCGATCATCAGTCAGGAGCGTTTCCACCCTTTCGGTACAACCGCCTGGCAGGACGGCGAACACAGTTACAAATTCGTGCGTTACTCGGGCAAGGAGCGTGACGCGACCAGGCTGTGCTACTACGGTTATCGCTAT
The DNA here is from genome assembly GCF_029967985.1 of Pseudomonas sp. V88_4. Lineage (NCBI taxonomy): Bacteria > Pseudomonadati > Pseudomonadota > Gammaproteobacteria > Pseudomonadales > Pseudomonadaceae > Pseudomonas > Pseudomonas sp. V88_4. The sequence continues at coordinate 122,556 of NZ_JASCAF010000043.1, read as the reverse complement.
TACGTACCCTGGCTGCAGCGCTGGGCCAGTCCGGATCCGGCGGGCATAAAGGCCGATGGCCCTAACCTTTTCCGGATGGTGCGCAATAACCCTATGACGTTTTTTGACGAGCAGGGAGAGGAGTCGAATTCCAAATCGGCAGTGCGTACGGCAATCGAGATATTTGAATCGTACAAGGACAATTACAGCGACACGGACAGAGTGAAGCCCTACACCATGATGAACGAAATTACCGAGGGCAAGCTCAAGTTCAAAACTACAAAGGCAACACCTGCGGTGCTCGAAAAGACCAAAGACTTGAAGTTTACCCTGCGTCATTACTCATACAACTTCGCGACGAAGGGCGCGGCACCGGCACATATGGACATCAAGTCAAACTTTTCTCTGGTCAACGGCAAATTGAAGGCGTTGGGTGGAAAAGGTGGCAATACCAGCGAAAAGGATTGGACCAAGGCTGGGAATATGGGGTTCACCTTCTTTCTTTTATCCATCAACGGAGAAGTGAACGAGCGCAGATTTCTAGCGGGCATGACGCATTTCGCAGAGTATGACCTTGAGGACGACAATGCACTCAGGAGCGCCTTTGGTGACAGCTACGACAGCCTGGAGTTTTTTGCTTCCCCGGATGTGCTTGATCCGAAGCACTCATCCGACTTGAGCGCAGTTCCCATGATCAGAGGCCGATTGAAAGAGTTGAAGGCATTGCTGATAGGCAATTCGGGAATCAGTCCGGTGCAGGTGGGAAGAATGGATGCACGGACAATGCTGGACAGTCTCGACAAGTCATTCCACGGAACACTTGAAATCAAAATTCCCGGATCGGTAACCGTCAGTACATGGCACAAAAAAGTTAAGGCCGGTACCTCCAGCGCTTTATGAGCGTCAGTAAAAAGCCCCCGCCCAACCCACTGTGGATAGGGGACGCAGCGGGTTGGACGGGGGCTTCTTGTTTTACGGAACGCTTACTGCGCGATGGTTTTCACCGACACGCCACGTTCGACCGGAGTCGAGCGACCGTAGATATCTTCGAAGCGTTCGATGTCGTCTTCACCCAGGTACGAGCCCGACTGGACTTCGATGATTTCCAGCGGGATCTTGCCCGGGTTGCGCAGGCGATGCACCGAGGCGATCGGGATGTAGGTCGACTGGTTTTCAGTGAGCAGGAATACGTTCTCGTCACAGGTCACTTCGGCGGTGCCGCTGACCACGATCCAGTGTTCGGCGCGGTGGTGGTGCATCTGCAGCGACAGGCACGCGCCCGGCTTGACCGAGATGTGCTTGACCTGGAAGCGGCCACCCATGTCCACCGAGTCGTACGAGCCCCACGGACGGTACACCTCGCAGTGGTTCTGGGTTTCGCTGCGGCCCTGAGCGTTGAGGGTGTTGACCATCTGCTTGACGCCCTGAACCTTGTCCTTGTGGGCGATCATCATGGCGTCCTTGGTTTCGACCACCACGATGTTTTCCAGACCGATCACCGACACCAGTTTGCCGTTGCCGTGGATCATGCAGTTCTTGCTGTCCTGGATGACCACGTCGCCCTTGCTGACGTTGCCGTTGGCGTCCTTCTCGTTGACCTCCCACAGCGACGACCAGCAGCCGACATCGCTCCAGCCGGCGGTCAGCGGTACCACGCAGGCGCGCTGGGTTTTTTCCATCACGGAATAGTCGATGGAGTTGTCCGGGCAGCAGGCGAAGGTGGCTTCGTCCAGGGTGACGGTGTCGGCATCCTGCTGGCTGCGCTCGAGGGTCAGCAGGCAGGTGTCATAGATGTCCGGATCATGTTTTTTCAGTTCTTCGAGGAAACGGCTGGCGCGGAACAGGAACATGCCGCTGTTCCAGTAGTAACCGCCGGACTCAACGTACTCGGTGGCGCGTTTGACGTCGGGTTTTTCCACGAAGTGCGAGACGCGGCTGACGCCTTCCGGCAGCAGCGAATCACCGGTGGACTTGATGTAGCCGTAACCGGTTTCCGGTTTGGTGGCCGGTACGCCGAACAGCACCATCTCGCCGTTTTCAGCAGCGACGGTGGCCAGGGCCAGGGCGCGTTGCAGGGCTTTCTGGTCTTCGAGAACGTGGTCGGCCGGCAGCACCAGCATCAGTTCGTCGCGACCTTCATTGACCAGCATCATCGCGGTCAGGGCCACGGCCGGCGCGGTGTTGCGGCCGAACGGCTCCATCAGGATGCGTTGGCATTCCAGGTTGCGGCTGGCCAACTGCTCGTTGACGATGAAGCGGTGATCCTTGTTGCAGACCACGATCGGGGTGTCCATGCCTTCGAACACCAGACGCTCGAGGGTTTGCTGGAACAGTGTGTGTTCGCCGGTCAGGGCGAGGAACTGCTTGGGAAACTGCTTGCGCGAAAGCGGCCAAAGACGTGAGCCGCTACCACCTGACAAGATCACCGGAATCATATTGTTTACTCCTAAAAATGCAGTTGGGAGCTGCAAGCTGCAAGTGGCGAGTTAGAAGCACTTCACTTGCAGCTTGAGGCTTGTAGCTGATAGCTCGAGCGATTAGCGAGTCGACACCGGGCGTTTTACCCAGACTGGCGACAGGTTGCTGCCGTTGCCGGTGACGTACAGCACCGCTGCCTCACCGCGCTCCAGGGCGACCGGTTTTACGTCGCCGACTTTCTTGTCGCCTTCGTACAGCGCCAGGCTGACTTTCACCGGGTTGATTTCACGCTCGCCACGGCCCTTGGCGGCCACGTTCGGCACCACCTCGGTCTTGCCGTCGGCGGTCTTCAGGGTCAGCGGTTTGTCGCTGAGGTTCTGCACGCGCACCAGGGATTTCTGCTTGTTCTTGAACGGCGGTTCTTCGATCAGTTGCGGCGCGCCGGAAGCGTTGTTGACCAGGGTGTAGTAGTGGTCACTGGCGAGTTTCACCGGCAGGGTCTGGCTGCCGACCTTGGCGCTGTAGTCACCGCCCGGCATGAAGCTGAAGTCGCTGCTGGCCAGTGGCGCAACGTCGCTCAGATTGGTGCTGCCGACGGTGGCGCTGACTTCAGCGTTGCTGGCGTTGTAGACCCGTACGAAGGTCGAGCCTTTCGGAGCGGTCGGGCCGTACAGCGCGGCGTCGCCACCGGCGAAGGCCTGGACCGACAGCACGCTCAGACCCGCAACCAGAGCGAAGCGTTTGGCGAGACGACGAGGAGTAGTAGTGAAAGTCATGGTGTTACCTCTCTTTCAGTTTTGCGCCCGATCGGGCGTCTCGGATTTAGTGTTGATGGCTACGTTTTGTTGGCGAGCGCCGGCTTGTTTGAGCTCTGCGACCCACTGCGGGTCGGCGTCGCCGATTTCGTTGTTCACAGGCAGATATCGTTCAGGAAACTCCCAGATCAGCACCTGTGGCGGGCTGTTCTTGAAGTCGTCGCTTTTCAGGTAGCTGAGCATCGGCAGGATCGGGCCGTGGCCGTCTTCGGCGTAATTGACCACGTCGCTGTGCAGCGCTTGCTTGAGCGCACCGACAAAGTTCCAGTTCGGGTTGGCGCTGTAGCTGGTGCCGATCAGGGCCACCGGCACTTCGCTGTTGGCGAACAGCGCGTCGTCCCCGGCAGGTTGCTCGACGGCCACGGTGTTGCGCTTTTGCAGCGGTTCCTTGGCCGGCATCAGGTTTTCGAACAGCGGATCCAGCGGCAGGAACAGACGCAGGTCGCCCTTGTGCGTGACTTTCTCCGCCGGTGTGGTGACAAAGTTTTGCGGCTCGCCGCTGAGCGGGAACTTGTCGGAGATGGTCTTGGCCAGGGTGTTGGCGGCGATTTCCGCGCCTTCAGGTGTCCAGTGGGTGTCGGTGCGCAGGAACACTTGCTGACCGTTCTGCTTGGCCTTTTGCAGCGGGCCGAGCAGGTCGGGGGCGAGGATCTTGTCCGCCGCGACACGGGCGTGGAAATCCTGATAGAGATTGGCGTGGATGCTCGCCGGTTTCACTTCACCCAGGTGTTCCGGGTACAGGCGAGCCTTGGCCGGCACGATCGCCATCACCAGTTTCACGCCTTTCTCTTTCAGGGTCTGGCGCACGCCTTCGACCAGCGCGTAGTTGCCTTGCAGGTTCAGCTCTTCGTTGACGATCGGGTTGAATTCCTCATCGCTGTACAACCATTGATCGCGACCGAGCACCACGCCCGGACGACCTTCGTTGAACAGTTTGAAATCCAGCGCGGCCCAAAGGTTGGTGCCCAGGCGCTTGATCGGGAATTCATCGTCGTAGTGGGTTTCCACGGCTTTGGTCCAGCGGCCGTTGAGCACTGTCGCATCGGCGTTGGTGCTGAAGCCGAAGAAGCTGCGCACCGACCACAGACCGAGCACCAGCAGGGTCACCAGAAACAGCGCGATGTAGAAAATGCGTAATGAGCGGGTCATGTCAGATCCCTCAGAACTGGAAGTAAAGGAACGGCGAGAAGCTTTGCGCCGAGAGTTTGAGAATCGAGGCGATGAACAGCAGCAGGATCAGCCCGCGCATCACGTAGCGCGACCAGTCCGCGGTCCAGTAGGCCGGTTGCACCTGGGCTTCGACGCCGACGGTGTAGCCAGGCTCATGGATGCTCGCCGGGTTTTCGCCCGGGGCTGCCTTGATCATTCCCGGCGTCGCCGTGGCCGGGCCGTTGGCCTCGACGTTGACTTCAGGTTTGCTCTTGGCTGGCGGCTGGTTGGTGTACAGATCGCGCAGGCCGAAGAACGCCAGGGTCACGTAAGCCACCACCAGAGTTGCCACTTGCAGGCCGGTGAGGCTGGCCTGGTTGAGTTCCGACAGCGACCAGTCGCCGAAGCTGAACATCGCGCCGTACATGCGGCCGGCAACGTGCAGGTTTTCCGCGCGGAAGATCACCCAGCCCATGACCACCAGCAGGAAGGTCAGCGCCCAGCGGATCGGGTTGAGGCGGCGCGGCGCAGTGTTCAGGCCGAGCATTTTTTCGATCGCCAGCCACATGCCGTGCCACGCACCCCAGACGATGTAGGTGATGTTCGCGCCGTGCCACAGACCACCGAGCAGCATGGTCAGGAACAGGTTGCGATAGGTCATCAGCGTGCCTTTGCGGTTACCGCCAAGCGTGATGTACAGGTAGTCACGCAGCCAGGTCGACAGGCTGATGTGCCAGCGGCGCCAGAACTCGGTGATCGACTGGCTGATGTACGGCTGCTTGAAGTTTTCCATGAAGCGGAAACCCATCATCAGGCCCAGGCCGATGGCCATGTCGCTGTAACCGGAGAAGTCGAAATACAGCTGTGCGGTGTAGGCCAGCGCGCCAAGCCAGGCATCGCCCGTGGTCGGGTTTTGCAGGGCGAAGCAATGGTCGGCCACCACGGCGAGGGTGTCGGCGATGAATACCTTCTTGATGAAACCCTGCATGAACCGGGTGCAGCCCTCGGAGAACTTGTCGAGGGTGTGGGTGCGGTTGTTGAACTGGTCGGCCAGGTCACGGAAACGCAGCACGGGACCTGCGATCAGGTGCGGGAAGATCGCCACGAACGCCGCGAAGTCGATCAGGTTGCGGGTGGCCGGGGTGTCGCCGCGGTAGACGTCGATGATGTAGCTGATCGATTCGAAGATGTAGAACGAGATACCGATCGGCAACAGCACGTGGGTCAGGATGAACGGCTCGAGCCCCATCGAGGTCATGATCGCGTTGATGCTCTCGACGCCGAAGTTGGCGTACTTGAAGTAGCCGAGGATGCACAGGTCCACCGCCACGCCGAGCAACAGCCAGCGCTGGGCCGGTTTGCTGCGCACGCCGGCGGCGCCGACTTTCAGGCCGATCCAGTAGTTCCACAGGGTGACGCCGGCGAACAGGGCCAGGAAGTCCACCCGCCACCACGCGTAGAACACGTAGCTGGCGATCAGCAGCAGCAGGTTGCGATAGCGTTGCCCGCTCAGGTAGTACAAGCCGAGAAAGATCGGCAAGAACAGAAACAGGAACACGTTGGATGAAAATACCATCCCGATCTCTCCATGTTTGAACCAACAGTCAAGGGCCAAAGCCCCCCCAAACCCCCCATGAAAAGTCCGGGGGATGTATTGCATCCAGATTCACCACAACTTTTGTGGGAGCTGGCTTGCCAGCGATAGCGTCGGGTCAGTCGACATCAGTGTTGAATGTCGGATTGCAATCGCTGGCAAGCCAGCTCCCACAGGGTTTTGTGTTCTGCCTTACGATCCCTTGTTGCCCTTTTCATGGGACGGGTCGTAGACCTTGGTCAGGTCGCCGCCGAGGCGGAAGGTCTTGAACGGCTGCATGCCGTGCTTCTTCTCGATCACATCCGGCGAACAGGTGTAGAGGGTGCAGAACGGTTCGAGCCAGGCGAATTTCATGTCCTGTTTCAGGTCGGTCATGTCCTGCTCTTTGCCGTTCTTCTTCTCGAACTGCTCCGGGTCTTTCACCCCGGCCAGCACCCGGTCACCCAGACGTTTCAGCGCACCGTTGTTTTCCTGACGCAGATCCACGCCATTGACCTGGGCAAAACTGGCGATCATCGCCAGCGGCGGCAGGGCGTAGTTGTGGTAGGCGAGGGCGCGTTGCTGGCGCTTGAGTTCGTTCGGCAGGAAACCGTCGGCATCGATTTGATTGACGCCGACCTTGTATTCCTTGACCGCCCAATCGAACAGGTCGCGGCGGTTGGTGGCGACCGACGTCGCCATCACCGACCAGGCTGCCCAGTACGAGTGGTTGTTGGTTTTCTCCAGCGGCAGGTTGTCCCAGTCGCTGACCACCTGATCGGCCATTTTGCTGAACCAGGCTTCGATCACCTGGGCTTCCTGTTGGTGCTGGGCCAGCGGATGGGAGTCGGAGAACTTCAGGCGAATGTACGAAGAGGCCATGCTGCCCAGCGCCCATTTGCGCATCGATTTGCCGGTGTGGTTGAAATCCTTCGACATCAACGCATCGGCCTTGGCCCAGGCGGTGAGCCAGTTGAGCGTGCAATCGAGCTGCTCCGGGCGACCGTCGCGCATGAATTGCATCACCCGCTTGGCAGTGCCGCGCTCAAGTGTGGTGATGTCTTTGGTGGTGTCGCGAAAGGCTTTTTCCGACTGCACGTTCAGCGTCGCGCGGGCCTTGTCCGAGCCTTCGTATTTGCTGCGAAATTGCAGTGGCCCGGTGTAGGGCGTCGGCATTGCATCGCAGCCTTCGCTCTTGTCGCCGGTCTTGAATTTATCCACCGGCGCAAAATAGCCCTGTGGCGGACGCAGTGGTGCGGCGGCCTGCGCGGTGCCGGCGAAGATCGCCAGCCCGAGCAGTGTCGGCGCCAAAAGAGTTTTCAGTTTCGGATTTCGCATAGCAGACCTCATTGCCCGACCTGAGCGGTTTGTTGCCCAGCGCCCGGGAATACGTTGCGTTTGCAGATTTTCGCTTCGACTTTCTGTGGCGCGGTGCCCGCTTCCGGACCCTGGACTTCGACGGCCAGCAGGTTTTGCGAGGCCCAGTCTTCGTCCGTGCGCAGCTCAAAGGCGAAACGACCGTCGGTGTCGGAGGTTTCCGGTTTCTCGATCTTGATGTCCTCGTGGCGACCGTTCATGTACCAGAGGGTGGCTTGCAGGGTTTTCACCGAGGTGTCGGCGAAGCGGATGTCGACCTGATGGCTGCTGTTCTGCAGGTTCAGGTTCTTGCTGTTGACCAGCAGTTCTTGTTTGCCGCCCGGCTTGAGCGTGGTGCTGGCGGACATTTGCGCCTCTTTGCCTTCGCAGCCGTTGTCGAGCAGCGCCATCATCTGGCGATAGATGGTTTCCTGGTCGAGGCGGTACAGCGGCGAGAATTCCCAGATAAGGATTTTCGGCGGCGTCTTCTGGAATTCGTCGCTGCCCAGGTACTGCAGCATCGAACCTTCCAGACCGCCGCCGGGGAACGCGACGTTGAGAATATCGGCGCCGATGGCTTCTTCGAGGAAGCCGGCGAAGTTGTAGTTCTTGCCGCTGTGCGAAGTGCCGACCAGGGTGATTTGCGGATTGCCGGAATCACCGAACAGATCGCCGTCACCGGCTTCGCCTTTCGGCTCGGTAGTGAACTGGTCCATGTACTGGATCGCGTAACTGGTGCCGCACAGTTGCCCGGCCATGTTGTGCAGGGTGCCGGTCTTGCCCATGCGCCCGGAGCGTTTGGTTTCGAACTCGCGCTTGGGAATGTCGGCGAAGGCCGGAATCTGCTTGACCTTCTCTGCGACGATTTTCGCCGTGCGCTGGGCGCCGTACGGCGTCCAGTGCTGGTCACCGCGGAAATAGAAATCGTGGGCGGGCAGGGTCTCCGGTAGCGATTCGTTGGTCAGCGGCGACAGGTCCGGCACCACGTAACCCATCTTGGCGAAACGGCCAAGCATGGTCTTGTAGTTGCCCAGCGCTTTCTCGTAATCGAACGCGGCTTTCTCCGCCGGGTTGAGCTTGTTGCGGTTCACCAAGCCACGGGTCGGCTGGTAGACGATCACCAGTTCGACGCCTTTGGCCTTGAACGCATCGTGCAGCTGTTGCAGGCGTTTGTAGCCGGCCGGGGTGGTGTTGAACTCGGTGCGCAAATCTTCCTGGGTCCGGAACAACCAGTCGCCCTGCGCCTGCACCAGGGTGGTGAAGTTCTGCTGGTAGCGGGTGGTGTAGTTCTTCGCGTCGTGGGCCGCCGGGCACAGGCTGCAGCACGGTTCGGCGGTGAACGTCGGCGCTTTCACGTCGTCCGCGCGGGCGCCGTTGCTGGCCGCCAGAATGCCTACGGTCAGGGCCGACAGGCTGAGTAATTTGATCAAGTGTGGGTGCATAAAATTATCCTCAGTCCTGCAATTCGGTCTGGCGTTCGACAGGGTCGATCAGCACGGCTTTCTGCTGGCGCACCAGCAGGTCGAGAATTTCATCCTGGCGCTCGCCGAGGATGCCGTTGAAGCTGATGCCGCTGGATTTGGTCGGCGCCAGCATCGACACGCGATACAGCTCGACACTCAGGGGCGAATCGATAGCCATCGGGCCGCTGCCGTTGGCCGCCAGTTCACCGCCGACCACGATCAGCGAGACCTGGGCGTCGAACGGGTCGAGCTTGATGTCACGGTCGGTGTCGGTCAGGTCCTTGATGTGCCCGTAGACGCCGGTCAGGCCGTTGGCCATGGCGACGTTCTCGTAGAGGCGAATGTTCACGCTGTTACGAATACGGATGCCGTGGCGCTTGTTGCTGATGACCTTGTTGCCCCACAGCAGGTTGTCGGCAGACTCGTAGAGGGTGATGCCGTCGGTGTGGTTCTTGTAGATCTCGTTGTAGGCAATGATGTTGTTGACGCTGTTACGGTCGATCACCAGCCCCGAGAGGTGGTTGTCGTAGCTTTTGTTGTTGAAGATGAAGCTGTCGTTCACCTCACGGGAAATGATGATCCCGTGCTTCTTCTTCGTGCCGTACACCGTGTTCTCGGCAATGATCAGACCGTGGGAACGGTCGTGCGGGTCGATGCCGTAGACGATGTTGTCCTTGTAGGTGTTGCCCTTGACCACGAAGTCGCGGGTCTCGTAGCAGTAGAAGCCGTACCACATGTCCGAGAACTCGGAACCGACGATCCAGCCGGTCGGCTCGGGACGCTTGAGCACCTTGGCCATGTTCGGCGTGTACTGGGAAATACTCACCCCGTAGGACTTACTGTTGGCGTAGCCGAAGCTGGCCATCTTGCTGTTGACGATGTAGGTCTCGGTGCCGCCCCAGGCCAGCAGGAACGGACGGAATTCCTTCGGCGAACGGAACGTCGCCGGGCCGTTTTCCTTCTCGCGCCAGCCGGTGACCTTGGTGTCACGCACGAACAGCTGACCGTCGTTGACCAGGAACGAACCAGCCTCTTGCGAGAGACGCAGCTCCTGGGTCTGGCCGTCGATTTCGAGGATGCCTTTGCGGCCGACCACGATCGGCAACTTGGCCAGGTAGACGCCCGGCGAGGTTTCGCTGAAGTACTGCTTGGGCAGTTTCTGCGCCAGTTCTTTCAGGTTCATGTAGCCGTCGTCAACGAAGATCGCCTGCGGGATGCCGTGCTGACGCACCACCCATTCGGCCATCTTGTTGTCGCCGCCGATGAAGTCTTTCAGGGCGTCTTCCTGCATCATCCGGCGCACGCTGATCTTGCCCGGTTTGCTGCGCACGATTTTCGCGGCGGCGGCTTCGGCGGTGTAGCCGGAGAGGTCGGGCAATGTCGGCTTGGCCAGTTCCAGCGCTTCGGTCGGCGCGCTGCTGACGGTGTAGGTCTTGGCCTGTTGCAGCTCCTTGGCGGTGGTCACGGGTTTGGCCGGTTCCACACTGGCGAAGGCGCCGGCCGAGGCCAGCAGCATCGCGCCGGCCAGCAGGCTGAGTGAGCCTTTGCGGGCACTGTTCATGTCGGGCACTCCCTTGGCGGTCAGCATCAGAAGCGCCAGATCACGTCGATGAACGCGCGGTGCATGTACGAATCGACCTGGCTGCCGTAGGCATCACCCGGCTTGAACACACCGCCACGGAAACGCACCAGCGCCGAAGGCTCGTCGATCGACTGGCTCAGCGCCGCCGGCAGCAAGCCTTGCTTGAAGTACTTGGTGACTACCAGATCCATTTCCTGGCCCAGATCCTTGTTGCCGTCCTGCAGTGGCAGCGAGGTGCTGGAGAGGATTGCGCCGGTGACGTCGTCGGTGTTGTTTTCCACGGCATTGATGCCGTTGCTGCCCACCGGCTTGTTGCCGTCCACGCGCCAGAACTTGTGGTAGATCAGGCTGGCGTCGTACTGGTCGTTGAGCATCCACGAACCGAACAGGGTGGCGGTCTGCATGTTGTTCATTTCGCCACGGAAGGCCTCGCCGAAACGGTGAACCCGCGAGCGAGTGCCGGTGTAGTTCGAGCGGTTGCTTTCCAGGCCGTTCTGTTCGTAATCGGCGCTGGCACGGGCATACGCCGCACCGACCTGCCACTGCGGATCGAGGCGCAGACGCACACCGATGTCGGTGGCCCAGCCGTCGACGTTGTCGCTGCGCTTGGCCTGTGCCGGGCGGGTGCCATCGGCGTTGAGGGCGTTGACCGTGTCGCGGTCGCCGCTCATACCGGTGATGCTGCCCCAGTAGTTGACGGTGTTGGTGTTGCGCCAGTTGTAGGCGTCGCTGTCAGCGGTCAGGCCGAGCCAGCTGATGTCGCCGTTCTGGGTTTTATCCAGCGAATCACGTGGTACGCCGGGTTCGGCGTAGTCGAGCTTGCCGTCGTCATGGGTGTGGTGGCCGCGAATGCCGACCCAGTTGCCCGGTGTCCACTGATAAGCGGCATCGGCGTAGGCGTGCAGGCGATCCTTGTCTTTCGGCGCCAGCTCTTTCAAGTCGGTGCGGTATTCGCTGAAGCGTTCGGCGACACCGGCGTTGGCCCGCAGCAGGGTGGTGTCGAAAGTCCAGTTCAAGGCTTCGATGTTGGTGTCGCGCCACTGGCCGTCGTCGTTGCGCAGGCGCTGGCGACCGAACTTGAGGATCTCGCCGGGGTAGGGCGTCAGGCCGCTGTAGCCGACCCAGAACTCGCGCATCGCCAGGTAGTTTTTCTTGGTCTTGCGGTCGCCGTTGTCGGTGGTTTGTTCACCGTCGGACTGCTGCAGGGTGTCGGTCTCGATGATGTCGGTCGAGGTCACGGCCTGGCCCATTGCGTAGGCGCTCCACGCGCCGCTTTCGCCGTAGACCCACGGACGCAGATCGAGGCCGAGGCCATTGACATCGCCGCCGCTGGCGGTGCCGAGGTCGCGGTCGTCTTCGGACTGGCCGGTGATTTTCACTTCGAGGCCGAAGTTCTTCGATTCCGTCATCGCGGCCAGGGTCGGGCAAGACCAGATCAGCGCGAACGTGAGGCCAATGCCGGCCTTCACAAAGGGATTCAATTTCATAATTTTTCCTCGCCGTCTTCTTCTTGCAGGGCGTGCAGTTGCAGCGTGTTCTGGTTCAGGGCGCCACGGGTTGCCTGTTCCTGTTGCAGCAGGCGCTGGGCTTCGGCCAGGCGCTCGGGCGGCAGTTGCGCGGCGAGGGTGGTCGCCAGCTCATCCGCTTGCGGGGTGTTTTGCGCCTTGGCCAACTGACTGAACACGTAGGCGTTGACCGGGTCGGGCTGGGTGCCCTTGCCTTGGGAAAACAGCTGGGCGATGGCGAAGTCGGCGCTGTTCTGGCCGTTGCGCGCAGCGGTCAGCAGATGGTCGAGGGCCTTCTGCGGATAGACCTTGCCCAGGTAGCCACGGCGGTAGATCTGGCCGAGGTAGTAGTCGGCAGCGACTTCGCGGCCGACGGCTTTCTGGAAATGTTCCTCGGCGACTTTCGCGTCGGCCGGGACCAGTTTGCCTTCGTAGTAGAGCTTGCCCAGCAGCAGTTCGGCGCGCGGCTGATCGGCGGCGCGGCCGTTGTCCAGGTACTTCATCATCTGGTCGACGTCGCCCAGTTCCGGGAAATCGTAGAGCAGTTGTGCGAGGGTGACCCACGACGCCGGGTAGCCCGGAGCGATCAGTTCGAGCAGCAACTGCGCGGTTTTTTCGTCGGTCTTGCCCAGGGTCGAATCGGCCAGCACACGGGCCACCGAATCCACCCGCTGAGCACTGACGGTGCCGCGGCTGTAACCGGCCTGCATTTGTTTGATCAGCTCGGCCTGCTGGTCCGGCGCGCCACGTTTCTGATAGACCGTGGCCAGCTCGACGTAGCAGATGTCGGTGGTATTGAGCGCGGCCTTGCAGATCTTTTCCACGTCATCCAGATGTTGGTCGTAAGTGCCCTGAGTGCGATACAGCAGCACCTGGGCGAGGCCGGCTTCCGGGTAACCGGATTTGCGCCATTGATCGATCTGCTGCTGGGCATTGATGTTCGGGAAGCTGTGCGGGAATTGCAGGTACAGCATCGCGAGCGGGATCAGCGTGTTGCCTTCGCCACTGGCGGCGGCTTTCTTCAGCAGGCTTTCGGCTTCCTGATGCTCGGCTTCGGTGGAGCCGGGCTTGGCCACCAGCAGACGACCGAGTCGGGCCTGGGCACGGGGCGAAACACTGGCGGCGGCGCGGTAGGTGGCTTCGGCCTGTTTCATTTGTTCGGGGTCACGGCTGTCGACCTGGATGTCGGCAAGGCCCACCTGGGCTTCGCTGTAACCCAGATCCGCCAGCGCACGGTAGTTCTGCGCGGCGGTCGCGGTGTCACCGCGCTTGAGCGCTTCGTTGGCCAGACGCTGGTCGGGCAGGCCGGCGCAACCGGCCAGGGCGATTGCCATGGCCAGGGTCAGCGGGACCGGCAGGATTCTGATAGGGCTCGTCACGGGCATGTCCTCGACTTAAAGACCGGCAGCCATGGCTTTGTCGATCAGCCAGTTCAGGTTCGGACCACGGTCGCTGTTCACCTCCACCGGGCGGCCGGCGAAGCGGCTGTCCAGCGGCTCGTCAGGCTGGATCTGCACGCGGATGTCGGATGACAGGTCAGCGCTTTTCAGGCTGGTGCTGCTGACGATCTTGCCGGTACGGGTCTTGTCTTCGCCGGCGATCTGGAAGCTCACCGGAGTGCCCGGACGCACGTCGCCGAACTGGCGATAGGAGAAGCGCGCATCGACGGTGGCCTGGGTGTTGCGCGGCACCAGTTGGAAGATCACGTCGCCCTTGCTCGCGTACTGACCGTCGGCCACCAGTTGCTGGGCCACGGTGCAATCGCAGGGCGAGGTCAGGGTGCCGGTCATTTGCTTGCCGAACAGTTCTTCAACCTTGGCCGGAGACAGTTGATCTTCTTCCAGGTGACCTTTGAGTACGTCGAGCATGCTGGTACTGAAGGTTGCCAGTGGAGCGCCTTTGGCGGCGACGCCGTCGGACTTCACCAGGCTTTGTACGGTGCCGTCGCGCGGCATGGTGATGTTCATTCCCGGCACGCTGACCAGACCGGCCTGTGCATGGCTGACGAAATACATGCTGTACACCGATTTGAAAATGAAACCCGCCGCCACCAGGCCGACCGCGAAGATACCGGCGCTGAAGGTCACCGCTTTCAGACGCCCGAACGGGGTCATGCCGGAGTCGCTGTCCTTGACCTTGCGGGCCTTGGTGAAGTTGTCGCGCTGCAGGGTTGCCAGCACTTCGCCGATGCTGACGATGTCGCCGGCCAGGTGCGAAGTGATCAGGTGACGCAGGGTCGAAATGTCCTGCGGCTCGAGGTTCTGGAACTGGCAGCCAGCACGACCCGTCTGGCGGTCGTAGGAGCGCACTTGCAGTTCAACGTCCATGGCCAGGCCGAGGTTGTCGATGACGAACTGCAGACGCGCCTTGTACACCTCGCCGACGGTCAGCGGCAGTTGTCCGGCGTTGAACGCCAGACCACCGGCGGACAGGTCGAGGACCCGCGCTTCAACCGGAGTCCGGTCGGGGCCGAAGAAACGCAGCTTGGCCGGGATTTTCACACGGGCGTGCTGACGCTGGGCTTCGGATTCATGCACTACGTTGACGTTGACGGCGGTATTCATGGGGGCGATTTCCTTGTTAATTCAATAGGGGCAGGTCAGACCATCATCAGCAGCACGGCGACGAAAATGCTGCCGGCGGAGAAGGTCATGGTCCGAGACGACCAGGTGTTGAACCAACGTTGAAAGCTGGCGAGATCACGGGTCAGGGAAGTGGGTTGGCGAGTCCAGGATTGTTGGTCGAGGCGGAAGAACACGTAGATCTTCACCAGCGCACCGACGATCTGGTTGTAATAGAGAATCGCCGGGTAGGCCGGACCGATCCGGTGGCCTGAGCAGGACAGCAGCAGCGTCAGGATCAGACGGGTGATGCCGATCCACAGCAGGTAAACCAGGATGAACGCGGTGCCGTACTTGAAGCTGGCGATGATTGCCACGGTCAGGCCGAGCAAGGATGTCCACATCGAAACGCGCTGGTCGAACAGCACCACCGAGGTGAAGACGCCGAGGCGTTTCACACCCAGGCCCAGCGCTCGCGAGTTCTGCCGCAGGTTGTTGCCGTACCAGCGGAACATCAGTTTGCGGCTGGCCTTGATGAAGCTCTTTTCCGGCGGGTGTTCAACGGTGTTGATCGCGGCGTCCGGCACGTAAAAGGTGTCGTAGCCCAGACGCATCAGGCTGAACCAGCTCGATTTGTCGTCGCCGGTCAGGAACTTGAACCGGCCCAGACGCCAGTGTTGCAGCGAGTCACTTTCGACGTCGGCGATGAATTCCGGGTTGGTGACCACGGTGGCGCGGAACACCGACATGCGCCCGGTCATGGTCAGCACGCGCTTGGACAGGGCCATCGAGCACATGTTGATGTGGCGCTGGGCGAAACGCAGCTTGTGCCACTCGCTCATGATGTAGCCGCCACGCACTTCGCAAAATTCGTTGGTGGTCAAGCCGCCGACGTTGCCGAACATCTGGAACCACGGCACGGTTTTACGCACTACGCCTTCGCCGAGCACGGTGTCGCCATCGATCACGGCCACCACGGCGCGGTCGTCCGGCAGGTGACGGGAGATCGCGCGGAAACCATAGGCCAGGCCATCGCGTTTGCCGGTGCCGGGAATGCGTACGAAGTCGAGTTTCACGCGGTCTGGCGGATTCATCCGCGCCCACAGTGCCTTGACCAGCAGCTCATCGGACATTTCCACGATGGAGCAGACCACGGTGGTCGGCAGTTCGCAGTCGATGGCTTCGCGGATCACCGAGCTGTAAACCTGCGCGGTGGTCAACGCGTCGATGCGGAAACTGGTGACCATCAGAAACACATGGGACGGATCCGCCGCCTTACCCAGCTTGCGAACCTTGCGGCGCAGGTGCGGGTAGACGATGTAGAGAAAAATCATGCCGCGTACAAAGTGCGTGGCACCCATCGAATAGCGCCAGATACCCACGGCGCCAATCAGGAAAATGAAGTCCTTCGACTCGGAGTCGAATGTGGACGTGGGCAGCATCAGGGCCAGGCCCATCAGCAGGCTCAGAAACAAAAGCCAGCCGGCAGATTGCAGAAAAAAATGTTTGAGCTTGGACATGACCGTCATCCGAAGGTGATGGGAGCTTTAAGCGACAAGCTTCAAGCTTCGAGCTGCAAGTGAAACGCTTTGGCTTGCAGCTCGAGGCTTGTCGCTTAGGGCCGAGTTACCAGCAGATGCCTTCGGTGCGGCTACCGGCGCTGGTGGCCTTGGACATGAAGCCCACCAGGTCGATCACCTGCTTGCCCTGCGGCGCTTCTTCGGCGAGGGCGCGGAACTTCTCGTCGCGGTTGCCGAGGATGATCACGTCGGAGTTGTCGATCACCGAATCGAAGTCCGCGTTGAGCAGGGACGATACGTGGGGGATCTTCGACTCGATGTAGTCCTTGTTCGCGCCGTGGACACGGGCGTACTGGACGTTGCTGTCGTAGATGCTCAGGTCGTAACCCTTGCCGATCAGCATCTCGGCCAGTTCCACCAGCGGACTTTCGCGCAGGTCGTCGGTGCCGGCCTTGAAGCTCAGGCCGAGCAGGGCGACTTTGCGTTTGTCGTGGCTTTCAACGATGTCGAAGGCGTTCTGCACTTGCGATTCGTTGCTGCGCATCAGCGAGTTGAGCAGCGGCGCTTCGACGTCCAGGGAACCGGCGCGGTAGGTCAGGGCGCGCACGTCTTTTGGCAGGCACGAACCGCCGAAGGCGAAGCCCGGGCGCATGTAGTACTGGGACAGGTTGAGGGTCTTGTCCTGGCAGACCACGTCCATCACTTCGCGGCCATCGACGCCCACGGCTTTGGCGATGTTGCCGATCTCGTTGGCGAAGGTCACTTTGGTCGCGTGCCAGACGTTGCAGGTGTACTTGATCATCTCGGCGACGGCGATGTCCTTGCGGATGATCGGTGCGTCGAGTTCTTCGTACAGCGACTGCAGAACGTCGCCCGACGCCTTGTCGAGTTCGCCGATGACGGTCATCGGTGGCTGGTCGTAGTCGGCGATCGCGGTGGATTCGCGCAGGAACTCAGGGTTCACGGCAACACCGAAATCAACGCCGGCTTTCTTGCCCGAGCAGTCTTCGAGAATCGGGATGACAACGTTTGCGACAGTGCCCGGCAGAACGGTGCTGCGCACGACGATGGTGTGACGGGTGGACTTTTCACGCAGGACAAAACCGATCTCGCGGCACACCGCTTCGATGTAGTTCAGTTCCAGGTCGCCGTTCTTCTTGCTCGGTGTACCGACGCAAATCATCGACAGGTCGGTGTCGCGAATCGCCTCGGCGAAGTTGGTTGTACCGCGCAGACGGCCGGTCTGGATACCTTGTGCCAACAGCTCACCCAGGCCCGGTTCAACAATGGGAGATTTGCCAGCGTTGATCATGTCGATCTTGTCTTTGGCAACATCGACGCCCACCACGTCGTGGCCCCGAGCAGACAGGCAACCGGCACATACTGCGCCAACGTAACCCAAACCAAATATGCTGATGCGCATCGCAATTACCTCTGTATATATCAGGCCTTAGAGGGCCGGAGTTAATGGTGTTCAGCGTTCATTAGTGCACTCGAAAGTGCGGCATACAGGCGCCACAATGCCGTGTGCAGGCATACTAAGTTTCGAGTGTCTAAATAAGTGCACTCAAGATGTGCGTAACCAGGCCTTGTTGTTATGACGTGCCCTGTTATGCAGCCGATCTTCTTTGGAGAAGACTCTTGTGCAATCGTCTTGCGCGCTCGATGTCAGGATGAAAGTCCCGTAAATCAAGCGGTTGGGTGCTCAGGCGAGCACGTTTATAAGGGCGCGGCCATGGCCTTTGTAGGGGATATTAATGGTGCTTATCTCCTGTCCATCGTCTGTTTTGAGACTAGTTAGTCATCTAGGCAAGTTGCTGTGACAACTTGGTTACATGGCTATCTGCTCCGCGTAAGTTATCTCGTACAAACTCGGCGAGAATCGTTACCGGTGGTATGAGCTATGCATTCGGACGAAGTTCCTGTCCGCTCATCGCGAAATCTGAAATTTCTTGAAATATTGTCAGAGATGGCACCAGTATCAATTTGATAGCAGTTTCGTTTTCGACCTTTAATAACAGGCGAAAAATCACGTTAGATAGTTTTGTGCCACTACGGTGAAAAAATTTAGGTGCCACTACTGAAAAAAATGATCAGTGTCGAGTGAAACTAATCTTAGAAAAGACAGGGAGGTTTTTTTGGCGCCAGTAAAATGGCGAAATGTGGCGAGGGTTTTTTGACATCGTGCGAGCTGCACGACTCTCCATATAAAGAGTCGTGCATTAGGCATGCTTTATTCGGGGGCGTGATCGCGTAGAAACACCAGATTATCCGGTTTCGATTGCTCGGCGCTGTAGCGATAACCCTGCACATCGAACTGCTTGAGCAGGGCCGGATCGTTGATTTTTTGCTGGATCACGAAGCGGCTCATCAGGCCCCGGGCTTTCTTGGCGTAGAAGCTGATGATCTTGTACTGGCCGTTTTTCAGGTCCTTGAATTCGGTGTTGATGATCCGCGCGTTCAACGCTGTGCGTTTGACCGCCGAGAAGTATTCGTTGGACGCCAGGTTCAGCAGCACGTCATCGCCCTGGTCGGCCAGCGCTTCATTCAGCCATTCGCTGATGCGCGTGCCCCAGAAGGCGTACAAGTCCTTGCCTCGGGCGTTGGCCAGTTTGGTGCCCATTTCCAGGCGATACGGCTGCATCAGGTCGAGCGGCCGCAGCAGGCCGTAAAGGCCGGAGAGCATGCGCAGGTGCTGTTGCGCGTAGTCGAAATCGGCTTCGCTGAAGCTCTGGGCGTCGAGCCCGGTGTAGACGTCGCCCTTGAAGGCCAGCAGTGCCTGTTTGGCGTTTTCCGGGGTGAACGCCGGTGTCCAGCTGCCGAAACGCGCGGCGTTGAGGCCGCCGATCTTGTCGGACACGTGCATCAGTTCGCTGATCTGCGCCGGGCTCAGCTCGCGCAGTTGCTGGATCAGTTCCTGGGAATGGTCGAGGTATTGCGGCTGGGTGAAGCGCTGGGTCGCCGGCGGTGTTTCGTAATCGAGGGTCTTGGCGGGGGAAATCACCATCAGCATGAAGTCGTCTCCTTTAATCGTGGGGGCGATTCTAGGGGCTTGGGACGGATGACTCCAGCTATCAAGTCCATAGGTGATCGGCGGTTTACCAGCCGGATCGGCTATAGTGCCGCGCGGGTTTTGTTATGGAGACGCCCTTTGCGCATTGTTCTTTTCTTCACCGCGTGGCTGTTGAGCGTCGGTGCCGTTGCGGCGCCGGGCGATATCGCGACGCTGGATCGCAGCACCTGGCCGGAAAAGCTCGACAATCCGACCCTGTTCGACGTCGCCTCGCGGGCGGAAATCCTGATGTTCGCCCGGAGTCTGCTCGGCACCGAAGCGCTGGACGAAGCGGCGCTGGCCCAGCGCCTGGGGCTGCGCACGGTCAATCTGGATGCGATCAACAGTCTGCGCGAACGCCTGTGGCAGCGTCTGCTCGCCAACTACAACTTCGCCCAGCAAAGCTGCGATCAGGATGCCTCGTTCTGCTTCCTCGTCGAAGACCTGCCGACCCTGCGCGAGCAGGCTGCCAAATTCGTGGTCAGCGATGAAAGCTATTACACCAAATGGGCCGAACCGAGCCGGATCTTCCACCTGCAATACCTTGATGAGCTGATGCGCAAGGCTGCGCTCTCGCCGCAGACCAGCAGCGAACTCGATCATTTCGGAGACTACGAGCGCAACGGCGACGACATGCACGACCGCCTGTTTCTGCTGAGTTTCGACAGCGCTGCCAACCTGCAACCGGACAACACCGACTGGCTCACCGAGTACCTGCGCAAGTCGAACCTGAGCGGCACCTTTTTCATGCTGGGCAAGGATGTCCAGGCGCGGCTGGCCGACCGTTCCGTCAGCAGCCTGCAAGCGGCGTTTTCGCAGCAGTGCGTCGGCGTGCAGGGCTGGGAGTTCCGCTCCCACAGCCACTGGCAGGACTGGCAGGATTCGGTGCGGCGCAGTGCCGATCTGGTCCGCAACAAGCTGCCGGAAAACTACGTGCCGCTGTTCCGTCCGCCGGAAGGGCAACGTCGAAGCGATGCCCGTGGTTTCTTCAACAGTCAGGGCCTGCAAGTGGCGTTGTGGGACATCGATGCCCAGGACGGCGCCGGCAAGCTCAAGGGCGCTCCGAGCGCGCAGCGGGTGCTGACCCTGATGCTGTTGTGGCGGCACGGGGTGATCAATTTCAACATGAAGCAGGATGCGGTGAAGACCGCGTTGCCGTGGCTGATCACGCAAACCGCGCAAAGCGGTATCGGCTGGGAAGACTGTCAGGACGCGTTTCGCTGAAAAACGGCAAGAGCCCGGAAACATTGGGCCTGGGGTGATTTTTTTGCGGAATTTGATGCGGGCGGACTTCCGACTCTAACGGGGGCAGGGCGGTCCGCCAAGGGCTTTTCGTCACTTTGCAAAATAAACTTCAAAAAAGCGTCAAAGTGCTTTTTTCTGTCACGGGTTTTGGAGTATTACGAAGTCAGACCGCCGAAACCTGCAACACAGGTGGCGTCTTCCAAGACCCATTTTGTGTGCGGTTCACCTGCTATCCCGACAAAAGCTGTGCAGGTGGATTCGGCAGTCACTTCGAGGCGCAGCACCGCCGAGGTATTGCGTCGAATGGCTCCCACAAAGGTGACCGAGTATGGATGATCACGGACGTAGCCCTTCCTCCAACCAGCCAATCCTTTATGTACTCGATACCAACGTACTGATTCACGATCCGAACGCCCTGCTGAATTTCGAAGAACACCACGTCGCGATCCCGATGACCGTGCTTGAAGAGCTGGACAAGCTCAAGAGCGGGCATCACAGCGTGGCCGCCGAGTGCCGTCAGGCGATCCGGCTGATCGACAAGACCTTGGGCGATGCCTCACCCGATGACGTCGAACAGGGCGTGCCGATCCAGCGCGGCAAGGGCGGCCCGAAGGGCTTGCTGTCGATTCTGATGAGCAAACAGGCCGAATCGAACCTGATTCTGCCCGAGCATCTGAACGACAACAAAATCATCAACCAGCTGATCGACCTGCACACCCGCGAACCGAGCAAACCGGTGGTGCTGGTCACCAAAGACATCAACATGCGCCTCAAGGCGCGCGCCTGCGGGATCGACGCCGAGGACTACAGCACCGACCAACTGGTAGACGACGTGTCCCTGCTGCCCAACGGCTATCACAACATGACCGGCTCTTTCTGGGACCGCGTGAGCAAGGTCGAAACCCGTCAGGACCACGGCCGCACCTGGCATCAGGTACAGCTGATCGACAACCTGCCTGCCGTGCACATCAACGAGTTCATCATCGATGAGCAGGGCTTCGTCGGCTGGATCAAGGAGATCGAAGAGGACAAGCTGCTGATCCTCGACCTGCACCAGGAACCGCTGCTGCACCAGGAAGCCTGGGGCCTCAAGCCACGGGACATCTATCAGAGCCTGGCGCTGTACGCGCTGCTGGATCCGGACATTCACCTGGTCAACCTGTCCGGCGCCGCCGGCTCGGGTAAAACCATTCTGGCGCTGGCCGCTGCGATCGAGCAGACCATGGTCAGCAAGCGTTATCGCCGCATCATCGCCACCCGCAGCGTGCAGGGCCTGGACCAGGAAATCGGCTTCCTGCCCGGCACCGAAGCGGAAAAAATGGAGCCGTGGCTGGGCGCCATCACCGACAACCTTGAAGCCTTGCACATGGATGACGAAAACACCCATGGCAGCGTCGACTACATCCTCAGCAAAGTGCCGTTGCAGTTCAAATCGCTCAACTACATTCGCGGTCGCAGCTTCCAGCAGAGCCTGATCCTGATCGACGAATGCCAGAACCTCACGCCGCACCAGATGAAAACCATCATCACCCGGGCCGGCGCCGGTTCCAAAGTGGTGTGCCTGGGCAACCTGGCACAGATCGACACCCCTTATCTGTCCGCGACCAGCTCCGGGCTGACTTACCTGACCGAACGCTTCAAGGATTTCCCCAACGGGGTGCACATCACCCTGCAAGGGGTGCCTCGCTCGATTCTGGCCGAATACGCCGAATCCCACCTCTAAAAGCAGCCAGGAGCCACAAGCTACAAGCGGCAAGTTGCAAGCGCAGGGAGTGTTTCTCTCTTGCCTTGTAGCTTGCCGCTTGGCGCTTGCAACTGCTTAAATGCAGCCATTCCATACCTACAGACTACTGCGCTTTTCACTTGCCGCTCGTAGCTTGCCGCTCGCAGCTGCCTCAAGGAGGCCCCGTGCTGACTCATCTCGATTCCCAAGGTCGCGCCAACATGGTCGACGTCACCGAAAAAGCCGTGACGTTCCGTGAAGCGACGGCCCAAGCGCTGGTGCGCATGCTGCCCGACACCCTGCAGATGATCGTCAGCGGCGGCCATCCCAAGGGCGACGTGTTCGCCGTGGCGCGCATTGCCGGCATTCAGGCCGCGAAGAAAACCAGTGACCTGATTCCCCTGTGCCATCCGTTGATGCTGACCGGCGTCAAGGTCGAACTCAGTGCCGAAGGCGACGACGCGGTGCGCATCGTGGCTCGCTGCAAATTGTCCGGGCAGACCGGTGTCGAGATGGAAGCACTGACCGCCGCCAGCGTCGCCGCCCTGACCATCTACGACATGTGCAAGGCCGTGGATCGTGGCATGACCATCGAAAGTGTGCGTCTGCTGGAAAAGGTTGGCGGCAAGAGCGGGCATTTCCAGGCGGAGCAGCCATGAACCTGACCGTGAAGTTTTTTGCCCGTTACCGTGAGGCGCTGGGCGTGGATTCGGTGACGGTCGAGGGTGATTTCGCCACCGTCGATGATGTTCGTGCGTTGCTGGCGCAGCGTGAGGGCGCCGCCGTGCTCAGCGAGCAGAACCTGATGTGCGCGCGCAACGAAGACCTCTGCCAGCTCGATGAGCCGGTGGTCGATGGCGACGAAGTGGCGTTTTTCCCCACTGTGACCGGAGGCTGAGCCATGCGCATTCGGGTGCAGTCCGAACCGTTCGATCCGGGCGCTGAAGTCAACGCGATGCATGCGGCCAATGTCGGCGTCGGCGCGGTGGTGAGTTTTGTCGGCTACGTGCGCGACTTCAACGATGGCCTCGATGTCGCCGGGATGTTCCTCGAACACTATCCGGGAATGACCGAAAAGGCCCTCGGCAAGATCGCCTTGGAGGCCGAGCAGCGCTGGCCGCTGTTGAAACTGGAAGTGCTGCACCGCATCGGCGCGCTGGAACCGGGCGAACCGATCGTGTTTGTCGCTGCTGCCAGCGCCCACCGCCAGGCCGCGTTCGATGCCTGCGCCTTCGTCATGGATTACCTGAAAACCCGCGCGCCGTTCTGGAAGAAAGAGAACACCAGCGACGGCCCGCGCTGGGTCGAAGGCCGTGACAGCGATCATGCGGCGGCGGATCGCTGGAAGCAGTAAACCCCGCGGTGCCCCTCACTCCGTCATCGCCAGCAGGCTGGCTCCCGCTTTGGAATGCGTTCCCCGGTGGGAACGAGCCTGCTCGCGATGGCTTCATCCGCAACGCTGCTATTTCCCGTCCTTCCTCCCGACCACCGGCCGGATGCAATGCCATTAGCCTGATTGACGATTTGTACATGAAAGTCCAATATGGATTTACAAGTACAAAAACAGCCTCATGCTTGAAGCTACAGGCTTGCCGCTTGCAGTTGCTCTTCTTCGTCTTGCCAAACCAACAACAACCCGCGAGAGAACGAACATGAAGAAATTTCCCCTCATTACCGGTCTGGCGCTGAGCCTGTTGGCGTGCAGCAGCGCGTTCGCCGCCGAGAAAACCCTGCGCATCGGTATCGAAGCGGCGTATCCGCCCTTCGCCTCGAAAACCGACAAGGGTGAAATCGTCGGTTTCGACTACGACATCGGCAATGCCCTGTGCGCGCAAATGCAGGTCAAGTGCGTGTGGGTCGAGGGTGAGTTCGACGGTCTGATTCCTTCCCTGAAAGTGAAGAAAATCGACATGGCGCTGTCGTCCATGACCATCAATGAAGACCGCAAGAAGTCGGTGGACTTCACCCACAAGTACTATTTCACCTCGTCGCGGCTGGTGATGAAGGAAGGCGCGAGCGTCGATGACCAGTACGCCAGCCTCAAGGGCAAGACCGTCGGCGTGCAGCGTGCAACCACCACCGATCGTTACGCCACCGAGGTGTTCGAGCCCAAGGGCATCAACGTCAAGCGTTACGGCAACAACGAAGAAATCTACATGGACCTGGCGGCCGGGCGTCTCGATGCGATTTTCGCCGACACCATTCCGCTGACTGACTTCCTGTCGATGCCGCGCGGCAAGGGTTACGCCTTTGTCGGGCCTGAGCTGAAGGATCCGAAGTACGTGGGCGAGGGTGCGGGGATTGCGGTGCGCAAGGGCAACACCGAACTGGTCAGCCAGTTGAACACTGCCATCGATGGCATTCGCGCCAGTGGCGAGTACCAGAAGATTTCCGAGAAGTATTTCAAGTCGGACATCTACGGCGACTGATCGTCCGCCATCGCTGGCAAGCCAGGTCCCACAGAGATTTTCGGTGTACACAAAACCTGTGGGAGCTGGCTTGCCAGCGATGAGGCCGTCAGATTCACCGCAAAATCTTCAGCCCTTCAATTCCTTCAAATGCTTGTACACCGTGGCCCGCCCCATGTTCAGCACATTGGCCACATAGTTCGAGGCGCTCTTGCCCTTGAACGCCCCTTCGGCGTGCAGCGCCAGCACCAGTTCGCGTTTGTGATCGCGGGTCAGCAGATTCAGGCTCAGTTGTCGTTCGCGCAGCCAGGCGTGCAGGAATGTGTTGATCCGTTCCTGCCAGTCATCGCGAAACAGCGAGTCCGGTTGCGGGATCAGTTTGCTCGGCGAGAGAAACAGATCCAGCGCAGCCTTGGCATTCTCGAACAGTGAAATATTCAGGTTGATGCACAGCACCGCCAGCGGATGACCTTCGCTGTCGCGCAGCACGGTGCTCAGGCTGCGAATCTTCTGGCCGTCCCAGTTGAGCTTTTCGTACGGACCGATGTTCCGTTCGCTGACGTCGTCGCTGAGCATGTCTTCCAGCGACGATTCATCGCCGATCACCCGTTTCGACAGGTTGTTGGCGATGTAGTCGACCTTCTGCGTGCGCAGGTCGTGCAGCACCACTTCGGCGTGGGGAAAGAACAGCGTGGCGATGGCGTCGGCTATGGCGTGGTAGTTGTCCAGCGCGGCGTCATGCAGCTCGGGCGTGTGTTCGGGGGCGGTCATAACTGTGGAGCTCCAGGCAACGTCAACGCCCCCTTGATCCGGGGGCGTTGCGAGTGTGCCGCAATCCGTCGGGCGCGTCATCCGGGTGGTCGGTCAGGCCAGGCGGGCAGGGGCGAGCATGGCGGCTGTCAGGCCGAATTGCTTGAGGTGTTCGGGCAGCGATTCGCCACGCACCAGCGCTGCGCTGGCCATGCCCATCGCCGGTGAGGTCTGGATACCGTAACCGCCCTGGGCCGCGACCCAGAACAGCCCCGGCACCTGCGGATCGAACCCGGACAGCAAATCGCCATCGGCGACGAAACTGCGCAGCCCGGCCCAGGTGCGGGTCGGGCGGCGGATGGTCACGGTCGTCGCTTCCTCGATCTGGTAAATGCCCATGGCGATGTCCAGTTCTTCCGGCTGCACGTCGTGCGGTTCGACCGGGTCGGCATTGGCCGGTGAGCCGAGGAACATGCCGGCGTCGGGCTTCATATAGAAGGATTCGTCGAGGCTGACCAGCATCGGCCAGTGATGAATGTCCACGCCTTCGGGGCCGGCGAAGATGAACGCCGCGCGACGTTTCGGTTGCAGGCCCAGCGGCCGGGCGCCGGCCAGCGCACCGATCTTGTCGGCCCAGGCGCCTGCTGCGTTGATCACGATGGGCGCGCTGAAGGTCTGGCCGTTGGTCTGCACTTGCCAGATGCCGTCGGCATCGCGGCTCAGTCCGATCACTTCGCAATCGGTCTGCACCTGACCGTTGTTGCGACGGATGCCGCGCAGATAGCCCTGATGCAGCGCATCGGTATCGATGTCGCTGGCGGTCGGGTCGTAGATCGCGCCATGGACTTTCTCCCGGCGCAGGATCGGCAGCCGCGCGCAGGCTTCATCCGCGCTGAGAAGCTGCATTTCCGGCACCGTGGCTTTGGCGCTGAGGTACTGATTGTTCAGCTCGGCGGCGTCACCCGTGAAGTCGACAGTCATTTCTCCGCGTGGAGTCAGCAGCGGGTGCTCGCAGAAGCCGCTGGGCGGATGGTCGAAGAATTCGCGGCTGGCTTGGGTCAGCGCCCGGACCTGCGCTGTGCCATAAGCAGCGGTGAACAGCGCAGCCGAGCGCCCGGTCGAGTGATAAGCCGGGTGCGACTCGCGCTCCAGCACCACGACCTTGCCGTGTTGCGACAGCCAGAAACCGGTGGAAGCGCCGGCAATCCCGCCGCCGATGATGATGAAATCTGCATGACTCATGAAAATCTCCGGTGTCAGCGCTGCAATTGATAGACGGCGTTGGCCAGGGCAATGTCTTCCAGACCCAGACCGATGGAGCGGAAAAACACGTGGCGGTGGTAATCGGGGCGCTGCACTTTTTCGCTGAGCAGATCCGCCAAGTCACCGATGATCGCGCCGCTGTCCCAGCCATGTTGTTCGCGGGCGATCAGCATCTCGCCGGCCGAGCCCGGGGTGGTCAGACGATAGTCGCAGAACACCTGCATGTCGTTGAGGCTCTGTGGCGGCACTTCATGGGCGCGCGGTGCGTTGGTGCTGATCGAGGTGATCAGCGCCGGTTTGCTCAAGGTTGCCGGGTCGATCACGGGGCCCGCGGACGAGGTGCAGAGCATGATCACATCTGCGTCGGCGATGGCGGCTTCGCGGCTTTCGGCGATGCTCACCCGTGGATCGAGGGCTTGCAGTTGGCGGGCGGTTGCCGGGGCTTCGCTCAAGGTGGGCGAGTACACGTTGATGCTCTGCCAGTCGCGCAACATCCTGACGTAATGCAGGTGCGCCTGGGCGACCTTGCCGCTACCAATGATTGCCAGCCGCGTGGCTTTCAACGAGGCGAGGGCATCGACCGCCACGGCGGTGGTCGCAGCAGTACGGGCGGTGGTCAGTTCGCCGGCATCGCAGAGCAGCAACGGTTGACCGGTCTGCATCGACATCAGCAGTGTCCACGCCGTCACCAGCGGGCCTTGTTCGCGAACGATGTACGGCGAGGTCTTGACCCCGTACACGCCGTCTTCGGCCAGCACGCCCAGATAGTTGATGAAGTCCCCAGCGCCCTGGGGCAATTCCACCAGTTGCTGCGCCGGTTGCACGGCGTGCCCGGCCGCCAGATTACGGAACAGCTTGCGCAGGATCTGCGGCACATCGATCCGGGCCAGCAGCTCGCGGGCCTGGGTTTGGTCGATCACGTAAGGCGTACTGGACATGCCGGACTCCGAAGACTGTTTATAAACTAATTTGTCTATTATGGACTTTTAGTTTTGTTGAACAATATCCGGGCGAAAAAAAAGCGCAGTCCGTTGCCGGCTGCGCTTCTCGTTTTGGCGGCGCTTACTGTGGACGCTTGCGCTCAACTGCCCGCAATAGATGCGTCGGGGGCGTTTCACAGCTGATCTTGCGACCGAGTTTTTCTTCGATGGACGGCAACTGATAGGAGTCGTCTTCACCGGCGAAGCTGATCGACACGCCATCGGCGCCGGCCCGACCGGTACGGCCGATGCGGTGCACGTAGTCGTCCGGAACTTCCGGCAGGGTGAAGTTGATCACGTGGCTGATGCCGTCGATGTGGATGCCGCGACCGGCCACGTCGGTGGCGACCAGTACCCGGATCTTGCCTTCGCGGAAGCCTTCGAGCGTCTTGATTCGCTTGTGCTGCGGCACGTCGCCGGACAGTTGCGCGGCGTTGATGCCGTCGCGCACCAGGCGTTCTTCGATACGGCGCACTTCGTCCTTGCGGTTGGCGAACACGATGACCCGCTCCCAGCCGTTATCGTTGACCAGGTTGAAGAGCAGTTTGTATTTGTCGGCACCCGCCACCGCGTAGATGTGCTGTTCGACGTTTTCGTTGGCCACGTTGGTGACTTCGATTTCGACGATCGCAGGATCGGTGGTCCACTGCTTGGCGAGGTTCATCACGTCATCGGTGAAGGTCGCGGAGAACAGCAGGGTCTGGCGTTCGCTTTTCGGCGGGGTCTGGCGAATGATCTGCCGGACCTGCGGGATGAAGCCCATGTCGAGCATGCGGTCGGCTTCGTCCAGCACCATCACTTCGACCATGTCCAGGTGCACGTCGCCGCGCTGGTTGAAGTCGAGCAGGCGGCCCGGGGTCGCGACGAGGATGTCGCAATGGCGCGCTTCGAGGTGCTTGAGCTGTTTATCGAAGTCCATCCCGCCGACGAACGTCATGACGTTGAGGCCGGTGTACTTGGTCAGGTCGGCGGCGTCCTTGGCGATCTGCACCACCAGCTCGCGGGTCGGCGCGATGATCAGCGCCCGGGGCTCGCCCATGTAGCGCTCTTTCGGCGGCGGGGTCTGCAGCAGCTGGGTGATGATCGAGATCAGGAACGCGGCGGTCTTGCCGGTGCCGGTCTGCGCGCGGCCGATGGCGTCTTTGCCGGCGAGGGTATAACCCAGCACCTGGGCCTGGATCGGCGTGCAATACGGGAAACCCAGGTCGTGGATGGCGTGCATCAGTTCCGGGGCGAGCTTGAAATCGTGGAAGCGGGTCTTGCCTTCCTGCGGCTCAACGACGAAGTCTTCGAGTTTCCAGGGAATCACCGGCGCCTTGGGCTTGGGTTCGCGACGTGGTCTGGCCGGTTTCGGTGTTTCGCTGCGGGCCGGCTCGGTGGCGGGCGCGGCAGCTGGAGCGGGTTTCGGTTCTTGCTTTGGGGGCGTGGCGGGCGTCTGGCGGTCGGCCTGGCTGGCATCTTTGCGATGACCGGGGGCGTGCGACGGCGCAGTGGAGACTGGCGCGAGCTGCTCAGCCTCGCTTTTACCGAACATTTTCTTGAGTGCTTTGAGCACGGTCATCTCATCAATTGGTTAAGGAATGTACGCCGGCCAGTGTAATGCAAGAAACGGGCGCGGCGTAGTGGGATGATCAAAGGGCGAGCCTTGTCGCAATTGTCAGCGCAGGCGTTCGCTCAACCATGTGCCGATGTCGCGAATTTCTTCGGGTAACACTTCGTGCTCCATTGGGTATTCCTGCCATGTCACGGTGACACCATGGGCCTTGAGGTACTCATAAGCCGTGCGTCCCATCGAGTTCTGCACCACGTTGTCGAACTGGCCGTGCAGCGCCAGCACCGGAATCCGCTGCTGGCTGGCGGACAGCTCCAGTTCATCGCTGAAGGTCGGCGCGTATGTCGATAATGCCAGCACCCCGCCCAACGGCCCCTGCCATTTCAGAAACGCGGTGTGATAGACCACGGCGCCGCCCTGGGAAAAACCGGCGAGGAAAATCCGCGAAGCGTCTATTCCGCTGCTTCGCTGTTGTTCGATCAAGTCGATGATGCGGTCGGCGGATGCTTCCAGCTCATCGCGGTCGATCGCCCGGGCCGGGCTCATCGCCTTGATGTCGTACCAGCTCGGCATGGCATATCCGCCATTTATCGTCACCGGACGCGTCGGCGCCTGGGGCAGGACGAAACGCGTGCTCAGCAGGCTTTCCTGAAGCGCTTCGGCCACCGGCAGGAAGTCGTAGCGGTCGGCGCCGAGGCCGTGCAGCCAGATCACGCAGGCGTCTGCGGGCTTAACAGGCTGAAGAATCAAGGGCTCGGTCATGGCTGCTCCAATTGTGTGCGGGCGCTCTCATTGAGTGCGTGATTTGCGTGCGCGCCCGGTTGATCCGTTAAGAAGATGTCGCAAGGCTGCAAGTTTTGCTATTGACCTGTCACTCAATCGCTTCAGCAGCCGGTGTGGTACGGGCTTTGCTATGAGGTAGTCGTGCAATCGATCTCGCGCCTGGCGGTAACACTATCAGTGAACGCCTGGCGACGGGATAGCAAAGAATCCGGTGATGGATGTTCGCCAATGGCCGCAACGGGCTTAGCGAACGTGAAAGGGCTACCGCCCGTTCGGCCGACTGGTGAGAAGTGAGTTGTCCATGATGTGGATTGTCTCCTACTAGACTCATAGCGAAGGTCCTGCGTCGGTTGACCCCAAAAAAAGCCAACACGGGTCAACAACGCCTCAAAAGGGTGCGACTGGACTCAAGCTCCGACACAACAAGAGCAAAACTGGAGGTTTGAATGAAGATGTTGAAATCCACGCTGGCGATCGTGACTGCTGCTGCAGTACTGGGTGTCAGCGGGTTCGCTCAGGCGGGTGCAACCCTGGATGCAGTGAAGAAGAAAGGATTCGTGCAGTGCGGCGTCAGCGATGGCTTGCCAGGCTTCTCGGTTCCGGATTCCACCGGCAAGATCGTGGGTATCGATGCTGACGTCTGCCGCGCCGTGGCCGCTGCCGTGTTCGGCGACGCGACCAAGGTCAAGTTCAGTCAGCTGAACGCCAAGGAGCGTTTCACTGCGCTGCAGTCGGGCGAGATCGACATCCTGTCCCGAAACACCACCATGACCAGCTCCCGTGACGCGGGCATGGGCCTGAAATTCCCGGGCTTTATTACCTACTACGACGGCATCGGCTTCCTGGTAAACAACAAGCTGGGCGTGAAGAGTGCCAAAGAGCTGGACGGTGCAACCATCTGCATCCAGGCCGGTACCACCACCGAGTTGAACGTTTCCGACTACTTCCGCGGCAACGGTCTGAAATACACCCCGATCACTTTCGACACCTCCGATGAAAGCGCCAAGTCGCTGGAATCCGGTCGTTGCGACGTGCTGACTTCCGACAAGTCCCAGCTGTTCGCCCAGCGCAGCAAGCTGGCTTCGCCGAAGGACTATGTAGTTCTGCCGGAAACCATTTCCAAGGAACCACTGGGCCCGGTCGTGCGTAACGGCGACGACGAGTGGCTGGCCATCGTGCGTTGGGTTGGCTACGCGCTGCTGAACACCGAAGAAGCAGGCATCACTTCGAAGAACGTCGAAGCTGAAGCCAAGGCGACCAAGAACCCGGATGTCGCTCGTATGCTCGGCGCAGACGGCGAATACGGCAAAGACCTGAAACTGCCGAAGGACTGGGTCGTACAGATCGTCAAGCAAGTCGGCAACTACGGCGAAATCTTCGAGAAAAACCTCGGCAAGAGCACTCCGCTGGAAATCGACCGCGGCCTGAACGCGCTGTGGAACAACGGCGGCATTCAATACGCACCACCAGTGCGCTGATGGTTCTGTCACCCGGCAGGCCAACTGCCGGGTGACGTTCTGTTCCATTATTTCCGGGGCACTTCATGCAAAATTCAATCGGCGCACCAAAGCAGAGGCTCAGCCTCAGCGATCCACGAGTGCGTGCGTGGGTATTTCAGATCATCACCATCGTGGCGGTGGTCTCCCTGGGCTGGTATCTGTTCGATAACACCCAGACCAACCTGCAACACCGGGGTATCACTTCGGGGTTCGACTTTCTCGAGCGCAGTGCCGGGTTCGGCATCGCTCAACACCTGATCTCCTACACCGAAGCGGACAGTTATGCCCGGGTGTTCGTCATCGGCCTGCTCAACACGCTGCTGGTGACCTTCATCGGTGTGATCCTGGCCACGATCCTCGGCTTCATCGTCGGCGTGGCACGTCTGTCGAAGAACTGGATCATTTCCAAACTGGCAACGGTGTACGTGGAGGTTTTCCGTAACATCCCGCCACTGCTGCAGATCCTGTTCTGGTACTTCGCGGTGTTCCTGACCATGCCGGGGCCGCGCAACAGCCACAACTTCGGCGACACCTTCTTCGTCAGCAGCCGTGGCCTGAACATGCCGGCCGCGCAAATGGCCGACGGCTTCTGGGCGTTCGTGGTCAGCATCGTGGTGGCCATCGTCGCCATCGTGCTGATGAGCCGCTGGGCCAACAAGCGCTTTGAGGCCACTGGCGAGCCATTCCACAAGTTCTGGGCAGGCCTGGCGTTGTTCCTGGTGATCCCGGCGCTGTGCGTGCTGATCTTCGGTGCACCTGTGCACTGGGAAATGCCGAAGCTGCAAGGCTTCAACTTTGTCGGTGGCTGGGTGCTGATTCCGGAACTGCTGGCCTTGACCCTGGCGTTGACGGTGTACACCGCAGCGTTCATCGCCGAGATCGTGCGTTCGGGCATCAAGTCGGTCAGCCATGGCCAGACCGAGGCAGCGCATTCGCTCGGCCTGCGCAACGGCCCGACCCTGCGCAAGGTGATCATTCCGCAAGCGCTGCGGGTCATCATCCCGCCGCTGACCAGCCAATACCTGAACCTGGCGAAGAACTCCTCGCTGGCGGCCGGTATCGGTTATCCGGAAATGGTTTCGCTGTTCGCCGGCACCGTGTTGAACCAGACAGGTCAGGCGATCGAAGTCATTGCCATCACCATGAGCGTGTACCTGGCGATCAGTATCAGCATTTCCCTGCTGATGAACTGGTACAACAAGCGCATCGCGCTGATCGAGCGGTAAGGAATAGCGCATGAGTACTCATACTTTCAAACCCGATATGCCACCGCCGGCCAAGGTCTTCGGCCCGATGGCGTGGATCCGCGCGAACATGTTCTCCAGCTGGCTCAATACCCTGCTGACCCTGTTTGCGTTCTACCTGATCTACCTGGTGGTACCGCCGATCCTCAGCTGGGCGATCCTCGATGCCAACTGGGTCGGCACCACCCGCGCCGACTGCACCAAGGAAGGCGCTTGCTGGGTCTTCATTCAGCAGCGTTTCGGCCAGTTCATGTACGGCTACTACCCGCCGGAACTGCGCTGGCGCGTGGACCTGACCGTGTGGCTGGCGGTCATCGGCGTGGCGCCACTGTTCATCAAGCGCGTGGCGCACAAGGCGGTGTACGGCCTGAGCTTCCTGGTGGTCTACCCCATCGTTGCCTGGTGCCTGCTGCATGGCGGCGTCTTCGGCCTCGACACCGTGGCGACCAGCCAATGGGGCGGTCTGATGCTGACCTTGGTGATCGCCACTGTCGGCATCGCCGGTGCGTTGCCGCTGGGGATTGTCCTGGCGCTGGGCCGGCGTTCGAACATGCCGGCGATTCGTGTGGTCTGCGTGACCTTCATCGAGTTCTGGCGCGGCGTGCCGTTGATCACGGTGCTGTTCATGTCCTCGGTGATGCTGCCGCTGTTCCTGCCCGAAGGCATGAACTTCGACAAGCTGCTGCGGGCGCTGATCGGCGTGATCCTGTTCCAGTCGGCGTACGTCGCCGAAGTGGTGCGCGGCGGTCTGCAAGCGATCCCCAAAGGCCAGTACGAAGCCGCGGCCGCGATGGGCCTCGGTTACTGGCGCGCCATGGGCCTGGTGATTCTGCCGCAAGCCCTGAAGCTGGTGATTCCCGGCATCGTCAACACCTTCATCGCGCTGTTCAAGGACACCAGCCTGGTGATCATCATCGGCCTCTTTGACCTGCTCAACAGTGTCAAGCAAGCCGCTGCCGATCCGAAATGGCTGGGCATGGCCACCGAAGGCTACGTGTTCGCCGCCCTGGTGTTCTGGATTTTCTGTTTTGGCATGTCGCGCTATTCCATGCACCTGGAACGCAAGCTCGACACTGGCCACAAGCGTTAGGAGTTTTTTCGATGAGCGAAGCAATCAAAAAGCCAGTGGGCCCTGAAGGCATCATTCAGATGCAGGGCGTGAACAAATGGTACGGCCAGTTCCACGTGCTGAAAGACATCAACCTCAACGTACGTCAGGGCGAGCGTATCGTGCTGTGCGGTCCGTCGGGTTCCGGCAAGTCCACCACCATCCGCTGCCTCAACCGTCTGGAAGAGCACCAGCAGGGCCGCATCGTGGTCGATGGCGTGGAACTGACCAACGACCTCAAGCAGATCGAAGCGATCCGTCGGGAAGTCGGCATGGTGTTCCAGCACTTCAACCTGTTCCCGCACCTGACCATCCTGCAGAACTGCACCCTGGCGCCGATGTGGGTGCGCAAGATGCCCAAGCGCAAGGCCGAGGAAATCGCCATGCATTACCTGGAGCGCGTACGCATTCCGGAGCAGGCGCACAAGTATCCGGGGCAGCTGTCCGGCGGTCAGCAGCAGCGTGTGGCGATCGCTCGCGCGCTGTGCATGAAGCCGAAAATCATGCTGTTCGACGAACCGACCTCGGCACTCGACCCGGAGATGGTGAAAGAGGTGCTCGACACCATGATCGGCCTCGCCGAAGACGGCATGACCATGCTCTGCGTAACCCACGAAATGGGCTTCGCCCGCACCGTGGCCAACCGCGTGATCTTCATGGACAAGGGCGAAATCGTTGAGCAGGCGGCACCGAACGACTTCTTCGACAATCCTCAGAATGATCGTACGAAGCTGTTCCTGAGTCAGATCCTGCATTGAGATCTGATGAATAAAACCAACCCGGCCTTGTGCCGGGTTTGTTTTTTGGGAGTCAGGAAACGGTGAGAGCTTCTTGTTCTTTGTGCTCGGTGAACTTGAAGGCGTTCCTCAGATCCGCCCCTTCACCCAGGGCTTTCGCATCGGCGAGCAAGTGCGGATAGCGATCGAGCAGGCGCATCAGCAGCATCAACGCCTTCGGCGGAAGCACTTCGCCGCGCTCATAGCGGGAAAATGCGTTGTGTCCGCCACCAGAAAGCAGTCGCACCGTTTCTTTTTGCGTCAGGTGCAATTTGCGCCGGATGCGCTTCATCTCGTTACCGATCATTTGTCGGGCAGCAATCACCAGATCATCACCGGCTTGCGTGTAGCGTTCTGCACTATCGGTATCGGCGTCCCACTCGACCTCACCGCATTTGCGACATTCCCAGCCAGCAAGGTCATCGATACGACGTTCCATGCCTTTGACACTGATGGTTTCGCCGCGGCCCTCGAAATGTGTCATTCCCTCACGTGCACCGCAGCTGAAACATTGCCGGGTCTTCATTGGTTTTTCTCCTTGAAGGAGATTACCGGTGGGCCACCTTCGGGGCGGTATGTCACCTTGATGTAAATCTCCAGATCGTGTGAGTGCGTGTGATAAACGTCTTGCCAGACTCGATGATCGTCATAGGTGGTCATCGACTTGTACAACATCCTGTTCTGCAGTTCGAAAACGATTTCTTGCATCTCTATGATGCTGAAGCCGAGATCCAGTCCGGTTTTTTCTGCGCTCTTGGTGAATGCCTGTCTTCCCCGTCGCCTGACCTCAGCCTTGATCACCACCAAGTCGTAATGGGGTGTGTTCTTTTCCATAAGAAACCAAAACCCTGTCCCTGAAATTACCCTTAAAGGGTAATTTTGACCAATCGAAAATCCCGCTCCATTTGCCCCTCTCTGACCCTAGGTGGTTGCCGTCCTACACGGAGCTGACTAACATGTCAGAAAATACATCCCATGATTGGATGAAAGGGCGAATCCTATGTCAGACATTTCTCCACTCATTAAGCGATCGCTGGTCGACCAAGCCCTGGATCAGTTGCGCCAGCGCATTACCGACGGCAGTTGGCAGGTCGGTCAGCGATTGCCGACCGAGCCCGAGCTGTGCGCCGAGCTCGGCATCAGCCGCAACACCGTGCGCGAGGCGATGCGGGTGCTGGCGTTTTCCGGGTTGATCGAAATTCGTCAGGGTGACGGCAGTTACCTGCGGGCAGTGGTCGATCCGATGGACACGCTCAAGGCGCTGTCCAAATGCTCGCTGGATCAGGCCCGGGAAACCCGGCACATCCTTGAAGTCGAGGCCATTGGCCTGGCGGCCTTGCGCCGGACCGACGAAGACCTCGTCGCGTTGCGCGAGGCACTGGGGCACGCCGGCAGTCACTACCATGGCGACCTCGACAGCTACATCGCCTGCGATCTGGTTTTCCACCGCCGTCTGGTGGACGCCGCGCACAACCCGACCCTCAGCGAGCTGTATCGCTATTTTTCCAGCATCGTCGGCGCGCAATTGCGCCAGACCCTGAACATCGTCCCCCGTCGACAGGAAGTCTTCGATTTGCACGTCGCCTTGCTTGAGGCCGTCGAGCGGCGCGATCCGGAGCGGGCCAAAGCCCTGTCGAGGCAGTTGATCAATGAACCTTGAAACCGAGAAAACCATGTCCCGCCCAGAAGTCTCCACAGCCCCCGTTCGCAAGGCCGAGCTTGAAGAGTTGTTGATCGACGCCGAAGCCGATGACGATCAGGTGCAGCAAAGCCATCCGCTGGTGCGGCGCCCGTGGCTGTTGCTGCTGGGGCTGATCCTGGTGGCGTTGAACCTGCGTCCGGCGCTGTCGAGCATGGCGCCGTTGCTCGGTGAAGTGTCGAAAAGTCTCGGTTTGTCCGCTGCTCAAGCGGGATTGCTGACGACGCTGCCAGTGCTCTGCCTTGGGTTGTTCGCACCTCTGGCCCCATTGCTCGCACGGCGTTTCGGTGCCGAACGGGTGGTATTGGGGATTCTTCTGACACTGGCCGGCGGCATCATCCTGCGTAGCAATTTCGGTGAGACTGGTCTGTTCGCCGGCAGCGTGCTGGGTGGCGCGAGCATCGGCATCATCGGCGTGTTGCTGCCGGGCATCGTCAAACGCGACTTCGCCAAACACGCCGGCACCATGACCGGCGTCTACACCATGGCCCTGTGCCTGGGCGCGGCATTGGCGGCGGGATCGACCGTGCCATTGAGCGAACACTTTGACCACAGCTGGGCCATGGGCCTGGGTTTCTGGGTGATTCCGGCGCTGGTGGCGGCGGTGTTCTGGCTGCCGCAAATCGGCCAGAAGCATGGTGCACACAACGTTGCCTACCGGGTGCGCGGTCTGCTGCGGGATCCGCTGGCCTGGCAAGTGACCTTGTACATGGGCCTGCAATCGTCGCTGGCCTACATCGTGTTCGGCTGGCTGCCGTCGATCCTTATCGGTCGCGGGCTGACGCCGACCCAGGCCGGGCTGGTGCTGTCCGGATCGGTGATCATCCAGCTCGCCAGCTCCCTGGCGGCACCGTGGCTGGCCACGCGTGGCAAAGATCAGCGGCTGGCGATCGTGGTGGTGATGGCGTTGACCCTGGGCGGCCTGTTCGGTTGCCTCTTCGCGCCGATCGAAGGCCTGTGGGGCTGGGCGATCCTGCTGGGCCTGGGGCAGGGCGGCACGTTCAGCCTGGCGCTGACCCTGATCGTGCTGCGCTCGCGGGATTCCCATGTCGCGGCCAACCTGTCGAGCATGTCCCAGGGCTTTGGCTACACCCTCGCGTCGATGGGGCCGTTCGCGGTCGGCGTGGTGCACGACTGGACCGGCGGCTGGAATGCCGTGGGCTGGATTTTCGGCATCATTGGTGCCGGGGCGATCCTCGCCGGCCTCGGTGCCGGTCGCGCGCTGTACGTGCAGGTGGTTAGCGAAAAGGTCTGATACGCACACACTGTCGGTATTCGAAATGCGAATGCCGATAGTGTTTCAGGCGTTTGCGGATTATCGTGCTGGCAATCTGTACCTTTCCTGGAGATTGCCCATGAGTGAAGAAGCCCACAGCGCCCTGATCACCCGTTTCTACCAGGCCTTCCAGCGCCTCGACGCCGAGGCCATGGCCGCCTGCTACACCGACGACGTGGTGTTCAGCGATCCGGCCTTCGGCGAGCTGCGCGGTCGTGATGCCGGTGACATGTGGCGCATGCTCACCACTCGCGCCAAGGACTTCTCCCTGACCTTCGACAACGTCCGCGCCGACGAGCGCAGCGGCGGCGCCCACTGGGTGGCGACCTACCTGTTCAGCCAGACCGGCAATGTCGTGATCAACGATATCCAGGCACGCTTCGTCTTTCGCGACGGCAAGATCTGCGAACACCACGACCACTTCGACCTGTGGCGCTGGTCGCGTCAGGCGCTGGGTTTCAAGGGGTTGTTGTTGGGCTGGACGCCTCTGGTGCGCAACGCTGTCCGTGCTCAGGCGCTGAAAGGGCTGAAGGCATTTCAGGCGAGTCGCTGATAAGATCGCCACCTGTTTTCCTTACGCCTGAATTGTCCCGTGAACAGCCTCAGCGAAAATCCTCTCGATGCCGACGTTCCGGTGAGCAAATCCTGGTTCGTCTACCTCGTACGCGCCGCCAACGGTTCGCTGTACTGCGGGATCAGCGATGATCCCGTACGCCGTTTCGCAAAGCATCAGAGCGGCAAGGGCGCACGGTTCTTTCTTTCAAGCCCGGCGATGGCGCTGGTCTACACCGAGCGTTGCCGCGACAAGGGTGATGCGTTGCGTCAGGAGCGGTTGATCAAGAAGCTCAGGAAGAGTGCGAAGGAGTGTCTGGTGGCGTCTTATCGGCCTGATTGATCGGGTGCGAGCGGTAGAAATGCCTGCTCGTCGGAGCAGTGTCCTCAGACAAACGGCAGGCGAAAAAAAACCGCCTTTGCGGGGCGGCTTTTTCTGTAAACCTCGGTTTGCGGCCGGGTTTACTGCGTCTCACTGGACACACTAGCGTGGACGAAGATTATTCGTCTTTATGCCATCGAGCAAGTCTAAAAGCACTTGTTCAGAAAAATGCGGTTTTTGATTCATTTGTTTAAGCAGCGTGTCAGAAACCCGATTACGATCTGTCCGCTCGCATGACAGTGCAACTAATGAGGTCTGGCCGATTGGCGTAACGGTTTCATGCCCTCTGACACGGAGTTGCTCCCGTGCCGGAATGATATTTCAGAGGGTGTCACAACCGGCCGCCTCACTGGACACACTAGCGTGTATTCCGAAGGCGTACGTGGTCCGGTAAGCGCGCTGGAGGTTTGGCCCCCAACCGGAGGCCAAAACGTATGAAGCTTGTGCTACGTACTCTGAGCCTCGTATGGAGGTCGTTCAAAGCGTTTCGCTTTTACGAGTTCCTGCGAGATCACTTCGATGACCTGATGTAAGGTCATTGAAGTGGGAAGCCGTCTCGGCCTTGGCTGAGGCGGTTTTTTAGTGCCTTATCAACCTGACTGATCAGTTCCCATCAGCCGGATCCGTAGGCTGCGAACGAATTGCGCGCTAAGCTGCTGGTTCACTTTCTGTGCGGCGGAGCCGAGCATGTCCGAGTTGATTCTGCATCATTACCCGACCTCTCCATTCGCCGAAAAGGCCCGGCTGCTGTTGGGTTTCAAGGGCTTGTCCTGGCGCTCGGTGCACATCTCGCCGGTGATGCCGAAACCGGACCTGACTGCCCTGACCGGGGGCTACCGCAAGACGCCAGTGCTACAGATCGGCGCCGACATCTATTGCGACACTGCGCTGATCGCCCGACGCCTCGAGCAGGAAAAGGCCCAGCCTTCGTTCTTCCCGGAAGGTCAGGAAATGATCGCCGCCAGTTTTGCCGCCTGGGCCGATTCGGTGGTGTTCCAGCATGCGGTGAGCCTGGTGTTTCAGCCGGAATCGGTGGCGGTACGTTTCGGCAAGTTGCCGCCGGAAGCGATCAAGGCGTTTCTCGCCGATCGTGCCGGACTGTTCAGCGGTGGCAGCGCAACCAGGCTGTCAGCGGAGCAGGCCAAGCACAATTGGCCGACCCTCATGGCGCGTCTGGAGCAACAGTTGCAGCGTGAAGACGGCGACTTCCTGTTCGGTGAACCGTCGATTGCCGACTTCGCCATGGCCCATCCACTGTGGTTCCTCAAGGCCACGCACGTGACGGCGCCGTTGGTGGATGCTTATCCGGCAGTGTCGGCGTGGCTGGGTCGCGTGCTCGGTTTCGGCCACGGCGCGGCCAGCGAGATGAGCTCGGAGCAGGCACTGGAAATTGCGCGCAGTTCGACGCCGGCGGCGTTGCCGGACGAGGAATTCACTGATCCGAACGGGTTCGTGGCAGGTCAGCAGGTGCTGATCGCCGCGACAGACTACGGCGTTGATCCGGTTGCCGGTGAGCTGGTGTTTGCCGGTCGAGAGGAGTTGATCCTGCGCCGTGAAGACGAACGTGGCGGGTTGGTGCATGTGCACTTCCCGCGTTTCGGTTTCCGAATCGAGAAACGCTGAAAAAAATGAGGGAGCCCTTGGGCTCCCTCGTTCATTTCAGTGCAGCGAGAATTTCGTCCGGGTCAAACCCGCGTATCAACGTGCCATTGACGTCGATCAGCGGGATCCCGCGTCCGCCCAGCGCTTCATACGCCTTGCGTGCCTCGGCATCTTTCTCGATATCGAATTCCTTGAACGCAATGCCTTTCTGATCGAGAAAGCGTTTGGTCTGCTTGCAGTAGCCGCACCAGTCCGTCGCGTACAGCACCACATTGGCGTTGGCGCGGACCTGCTCCGACGCCATCTGCGACGGGTTGAACACCCGCTCGATCTTGCCCCAGTTCTGATAGACCACAACCACCAGCAGAACCAGTGCAACCTTTTTCAGCACATTGCCGAGCATCAGTTGCGACGCTTCAGCTGATCGGTGAGCGAGGTCGGCAGGCCTTTGATGACCAAAGTCCCGGCTTCTTCGTCGTATTCGATCTTCGAGCCCAGCAGGTGCGCTTCGAAGCTGATCGACAGGCCTTCGGCGCGGCCGGTGAAGCGGCGGAACTGGTTGAGCGTGCGCTTATCCGCCGGAATCTCCGGCGACAGGCCGTAATCCTTGTTGCGGATATGATCGTAGAAGGCCTTCGGGCGCTCTTCGTCGATCAGCTCAGACAGTTCTTCCAGGCCCATCGGTTCGCCGAGCTTGGCCTGGCTGCTGGCGTAATCGACCAGGGTCTTGGTCTTCTCGCGGGCGGAATCTTCCGGCAGGTCTTCGCTCTCGACGAAGTCGCTGAAGGCCTTGAGCAGGGTGCGGGTCTCGCCCGGGCCATCGACGCCTTCCTGGCAGCCGATGAAGTCGCGGAAGTACTCCGAGACCTTCTTGCCGTTCTTGCCCTTGATGAACGAAATGTACTGCTTGGACTGCTTGTTGTTCTGCCACTCGGAAACGTTGATCCGCGCCGCCAGGTGCAGTTGGCCGAGGTCGAGGTGGCGCGACGGGGTCACGTCCAGTTCATCGGTCACCGCCACGCCTTCGCTGTGGTGCAGCAGGGCGATGGCCAGGTAGTCCGTCATGCCTTGCTGGTAGTGGGCGAACAGCACGTGGCCGCCGACCGACAGGTTCGATTCTTCCATCAGCTTTTGCAGGTGCTCGACCGCGACTTTGCTGAACGCAGTGAAGTCCTTGCCGCCTTCCATGTATTCCTTCAGCCAGCCGCTGAACGGGAACGCACCGGACTCCGGATGGAACAAGCCCCAGGCTTTGCCCTGTTTGGCGTTATAGCTCTCGTTGAGGTCGGCGAGCATGTTCTCGATGGCTGCGGACTCAGCCAGTTCGGAGTCACGGGCGTGCAGGACTGCGGGTGTGCCGTCGGGTTTTTTGTCGATCAAATGGACGATGCAATGACGGATCGGCATAGGCTTCTCGGCTGGTGGAAGGGAGGAGGGCGGGCTCCCCCGAAAAAGCGCCCAGTGTACCGCAACCACTGGATTTGGCGCGGGGTGAAGGGCAAATCCGGGTCACCCGACCGCCCTTATGCATTTATTTACCGATTTAGCGCAATAAACCTGACCATTTGGCTAGCTAGAGGCGGATATTTCCTTGTCTCTGTGCTAGTTTTGCCCGGTCTTGTGCGAAGTCACCGCGACAAGCATGCATTCAGCTTTTGTCAGGTCGAACCAAACCTTGATTTCGGCATCTATAACCCCGACTCGTCGTGGTTATCGCCGAGGGTGCCAGATCCAGAAGATCGGGCTCGATGGCTGACACTGCACTCTGCAATCCATATGAATTTGATAGGGAAGGAACACTACATGGCTCTTACTAAAGACCAACTGATCGCCGACATCGCTGAAGCTATCGACGCGCCGAAAACCACCGCGCGTGCCGCTCTGGACCAACTGGGTCAAATCGTTGCCGATCAGCTGGAAAATGGTGCCGAAATCACTTTGCCAGGTATCGGCAAGCTGAAAGTGACCGAGCGTCCTGCCCGCACTGGCCGTAACCCGTCGACTGGCGCTGCCATCGAAATCCCTGCCAAGAAAGTGATCAAGCTGGTTGTGGCCAAAAGCCTGACCGACGCTGTGAACAAGTAAGACGCAGCGATACAAAAAAACCGTGCACCGGAGCGATCCGGGCACGGTTTTTTTATGTCTGCTGTTGGTGTTTCAGCAGTAGCGGCGGCTTTGCGATCAAGCGCCGCCCCGATTGAAGTGTATTACTTGCGAACCCAGCGTTCGCGCCGCCAGATCTGCTGCTCGGACTTGGTCTGGAAGGTCCAGGCCACGAAGCGGCTCTGCTTCTGCCCCTGGGACATTTCCACCACCTGGCTTTCCAGCGCACCGGCCTTCTTCAGCGCGGTTTCGATGGCAGGCAGGTTCGAAGCTTTCGAAACCAGGGTGCTGAACCACAGCACCTTGTGCGCAAAGTTCGCACTTTCGGCGATCAGTTGCGTCACGAAGCGCGCTTCACCGCCTTCACACCAAAGTTCGGCCGATTGACCGCCAAAGTTCAGTACCGGCAGTTTGCGTTTCGGATCGGCCTTGCCCAGTGCCCGCCACTTACGCTCGCTGCCCTTGGTGGCCTCCTCCATCGAAGCGTGAAACGGCGGGTTGCACATGGTCAGGTCAAAGCGCTCGCCGGGCTCCAGCAGGCCGATCAGGATGTGCTTGCGGTTTTCCTGCTGGCGCAGCTGGATGACCTTGTTCAGGTCGTTGGACTGGACGATGGCCCTGGCGGCGGCCACGGCGGTCGGATCGATCTCCGAGCCGAGGAAGTGCCAGCGATATTCGCTGTTACCGATCAGCGGATAAACGCAGTTGGCGCCCATGCCGATATCCAGCACATTGACGATGGCGCCGCGCGGAACCACGCCGTCGTTGTTGCTGGCCAGCAGGTCTGCCAGGAAGTGGATGTAGTCGGCACGGCCCGGCACCGGCGGGCACAGATAATCGGCCGGGATGTCCCAATGCTGGATGCCGTAGAACGACTTGAGCAGCGCCCGGTTGAACACACGCACTGCATCGGGACTGGCGAAGTCGATGCTTTCCTTGCCGTACGGGTTGGTGATCACGAACTTCGCCAGTTCCGGCGTGGTCTTGATCAGCGCCGGGAAGTCGTAGCGACCCTGATGGCGATTGCGCGGGTGAAGGCTGGCTTCTTTACGCGGCGCCACGGGCTTGGCCGGGGTGGCGGAGTCAGGCTTCTTGCGCGCAGGTTTTGGTGTACGTGGGGCGTTCATGGGCGTGGTCGATTCGGGTAGGGCTGAAAGTGGCGGCCATTGTCCCACAGGGAGCCGTATTGTTGGCCGGAAAAGTGCCGGGCACAAAAAAGGGAGGCCGTTGCGGGCCTCCCTTTTTCAGTGCGATTTGCCGTTACAGGCTGGCAATCCGCGCGTGCTGCTCGGCCAGCTTGGCCAGAGCCTGTTCGGCTTCGGCCAGTTTGGCGCGTTCCTTCTCGATGACTTCGGCCGGGGCCTTGTCAACGAAACCGGCGTTGGACAGCTTGCCGCCAACGCGCTGGACTTCGCCCTGCAGACGCAGGATTTCCTTGTCCAGGCGCGCCAGCTCGGCGCCCTTGTCGATCAGACCGGCCATCGGCACCAGCACTTCCATCTCGCCAACCAGCGCGGTCGCGGACAGCGGCGCTTCTTCGCCGGCGGCCAGTACGGTGATCGACTCCAGACGCGCCAGCTTCTTCAGCAGCGCTTCGTTCTCGGTCAGACGGCGCTGGTCTTCAGCGCTGACGTTCTTCAGGTAGATCGGCAGCGGTTTGCCCGGGCCGATGTTCATTTCGCCACGGATGTTGCGCGTGCCGAGCATCAGGCCCTTGAGCCATTCGATGTCGTCTTCGGCCGCCGGATCGATGCGCTCTTCGTTGGCCACCGGCCATGGTTGCAGCATGATCGTCTTGCCTTGAATACCGGCCAGCGGCGCGATGCGCTGCCAAATTTCTTCAGTGATGAACGGCATGAACGGATGCGCCAGGCGCAGCGCCACTTCCAGTACCCGAACCAGCGTGCGGCGAGTGCCGCGCTGACGCTCGACCGGCGCGTTTTCGTCCCACAGTACTGGCTTGGACAGTTCCAGGTACCAGTCGCAGTACTGGTTCCAGATGAACTCGTACAGCGCTTGCGCCGCCAGGTCGAAACGGAACTGATCCAGTTGACGGGTCACTTCGGCTTCGGTGCGTTGCAGT
Source organism: Pseudomonas sp. V88_4 (assembly GCF_029967985.1). Lineage (NCBI taxonomy): Bacteria > Pseudomonadati > Pseudomonadota > Gammaproteobacteria > Pseudomonadales > Pseudomonadaceae > Pseudomonas > Pseudomonas sp. V88_4. Next base: position 78,555 of record NZ_JASCAF010000043.1, on the reverse strand, counting down.
TGCGAGATGATCCAGCGATCCGCCAGCGACAGCTCGTAGGCTTCGCCGTTCTGGCCGCAGTCTTCGCCCTTGTCCAAAACATAACGCGCGGCGTTCCAGATCTTGTTGCAGAAGTTGCGATAGCCTTCGACGCGGCCCATGTCGAACTTGATGTCGCGACCGGTGGACGCCAGCGAGCAGAAAGTGAAGCGCAGGGCGTCGGTGCCGTAGCTGGCGATGCCGTCGGCGAATTCGTCGCGGGTCTGCTTCTCGATCTTCTTCGCCAGTTTTGGCTGCATCAGACCGGAAGTGCGTTTCTGCACCAGGGTTTCGAGCTCGATGCCGTCGATGATGTCCAGCGGGTCCAGGACGTTGCCCTTGGACTTGGACATCTTCTGGCCCTGGCCATCACGCACCAGACCGTGTACGTAAACGGTCTTGAACGGAACCTGCGGCGTGCCGTCCTCGTTCTTGATCAGGTGCATCGTCAGCATGATCATCCGGGCAACCCAGAAGAAAATGATGTCGAAACCGGTGACCAGCACGTCGGTGGAGTGGAATTTCTTCAGGAACTCGGTCTTTTCTGGCCAGCCCAGAGTGGAGAAGGTCCACAGGCCCGAACTGAACCAGGTGTCGAGAACGTCGTTGTCCTGTTGCAGCGCAACGTCCGGGCCGAGATTGTGCTTGGCGCGCACTTCGGCTTCGTCGCGACCGACGTAGACCTTGCCCGACTCGTCGTACCAGGCGGGAATCCGGTGGCCCCACCACAGCTGACGGCTGATGCACCAGTCCTGGATATCACGCATCCACGAGAAGTACATGTTTTCGTACTGCTTCGGCACGAACTGGATGCGACCGTCTTCAACGGCGGCAATCGCAGGCTCGGCCAGCGGCTTGGTGGACACGTACCACTGGTCGGTCAGCCACGGCTCGATGACGGTGCCGGAGCGGTCGCCTTTCGGCACTTTCAGGTTGTGGTCGTCGACGCTGACCAGCAGGCCGGCGGCGTCGAACGCGGCAACGATCTGCTTGCGCGCTTCGAAACGCTCGAGGCCGGCGTACTCGGCCGGAATCTTGCCGTCGATGCTGTCGTTCAGCGTGCCGTCGAGGTTGAACACTTGCGCTGCCGGCAGCACGTTGGCGTTCTTGTCGAAGATGTTCAGCAGCGGCAGGTTGTGACGCTTGCCGACTTCGTAGTCGTTGAAATCGTGGGCCGGGGTGATCTTCACGCAGCCGGTGCCGAATTCAGGATCGCAGTAATCGTCGGCGATGATCGGGATGCGGCGGCCGACCAGCGGCAGCTCGACAAACTTGCCGATCAGGGCTTTGTAGCGCTCGTCGTTCGGGTTCACTGCGACGGCGGAGTCGCCGAGCATGGTTTCCGGACGAGTAGTCGCGACGATCAGGAAATCGTTGCCTTCAGCGGTTTTCGCGCCGTCGGCCAGCGGGTATTTCAGGTTCCACAGGAAGCCTTTCTCGTCGTGGTTTTCCACTTCGAGGTCGGAAATCGCCGTGTGCAGTTTGGTGTCCCAGTTGACCAGACGCTTGCCGCGATAGATCAGACCGTCTTCGTGCAGGCGCACGAACGCTTCCTTGACGGCTTCCGAGAGGCCGTCATCCATGGTGAAGCGCTCGCGGCTCCAGTCAACGGACGAGCCGAGGCGACGGATCTGACGGCTGATGTTGCCGCCGGACTGATCCTTCCATTCCCAGACTTTCTCGAGGAATTTTTCCCGGCCCAGATCATGGCGGTTCTGGCCCTGGGCTTCGAGTTGACGCTCCACCAGCATTTGCGTGGCGATACCGGCGTGGTCGGTGCCCGGCTGCCACAGGGTGTTGCGACCCTGCATGCGGCGGAAACGGATCAGGGCGTCCATGATCGCGTTGTTGAAACCGTGACCCATGTGCAGGCTGCCGGTGACGTTCGGCGGCGGGATCATGATGGTGTAGGAGTCGCCCGCGCCTTGCGGGGCGAAGTAGTTCTCGGACTCCCAGGTGTTGTACCAGGAAGTTTCAATGGCGTGCGGCTGGTAGGTCTTATCCATGCGCGGCGGGACCCTATTGGCATTTATTCAGGAAAAGCCGGGAAGTATAGCTGGGGGGGCAGCGGCAGGCTACAAGCTGCGAGCCGCAAGCTATTGTCTGCGGACTCAGGCAGCTGTGGATTTCAGAAGGTATGCGGCTTTTGCTCGCCGCTTAAAGCTTGCCGCTCGAAGCTGCGGCGAGAAGCCGTTCCATCCGCGCCTCGAGGCGGCGTTTGATTTCGGTTTCGATGTGCGGCGCGAAGTCGTCGATCACGTCCTGCATGATCAATTGTGCGGCGGCGCGCAGTTCGCTGTCCAGGTGCAGGAGGGCGTCGGGGCCTTTATCCACAGGCGCAGCGGCAGGCTGCGCGGCTGGCGTCGGTGTGGGTGTGGGTGCAGCCTCGACAGCTTGCGGTGTGTTGTCGACCGAGTCGAACAGCATCGGAATCTGTTCCTGTTCGCCATCATCGACTGTGTCGGTCAACAGCGGCGGTTGCAGGTTGTCATCGCCCAGCAACTGGCGGATCGACTCAAGGTCATCCAGCAGGTGCGCGGGTTTTTGCAGCGGTTTTGGAGTGTCCATCGGCGTACTCAGAGTCGCTGTAAACGGTGGTCTTGCAGAGGATAGCCCTGTTCGCGGTAGAAACGGAAACTCTCCCGCGCCGCAGTGCGGATCGCCGGATCTTCCACTACCACCTCGGCAACGCGGGCGAATTTATTGGCGAAAACCGGGACTTTCAGGTCGAGGTTGACCAGCAAGTCCGCGTGCTGGCCGCAGTCATCGCCCAGACCCAACACGATCAGTCCTTCCGGTTCGCTTTCAGCCGGGCCGTGAGGCACGAAGGTTTCGCCCTTGAACGCCCACAGTCGCGCATCGAGATCATCACGCTGGGCGGCATCGCGGCAATGCAGGTAGATGCGATGGCCCATGCGCCAGGCTTTATCGGTGAGCTTGCAGGCAAAATCCAGGCGAGCCGAAGGGTCGGCGCTGGGCAGGATATAAAAGTCGACTTTGGTCATTGCGGTTCCTGAGCCTTGAACGGCGCCGCCCGAAGGCAGCGCCGCCCAGGTTCATCGGTTTCAGGCCTTGGCGCGGTCCAGCAGGTATTGGGTCAGCAGCGGAACCGGACGCCCGGTGGCGCCCTTGTCCTTGCCGCCGCTGGTCCAGGCGGTGCCGGCGATGTCCAGGTGCGCCCAGTTCAGGTTCTTGGTGAAGCGCGACAGGAAGCAGGCGGCGGTGATGGTGCCGGCTTTCGGACCGCCGATGTTGGCGATGTCGGCGAACGGGCTGTCCAGTTGCTCCTGGTATTCGTCGAACAGCGGCAGTTGCCAGGCGCGGTCGTCGGCAGCCTTGCCCGCGCTCAGCAGTTGCTCGATCAGTTCGTCGTTGTTGCCCAGCAGGCCCGACGTGTGGGCGCCCAGCGCGACGACGCAGGCACCGGTCAGGGTCGCGATGTCGATCACCGCTTGCGGCTTGAAGCGCTCGGAGTAGGTCAGTGCATCGCACAGCACCAGACGACCTTCGGCGTCGGTGTTGAGGATTTCCACGGTCTGGCCGCTCATGGTGGTGACGATGTCGCCCGGACGCGAAGCAGTGCCGCTCGGCATGTTCTCGGCGCAGGCCAGGATGCACACCAGGTTGATCGGCAGCTTCAGTTCCAGAACGGCGCGCAGAGTGCCGAACACACTGGCGGCACCACCCATGTCGTACTTCATCTCGTCCATGCCGGCGCCCGGTTTCAGGCTGATGCCGCCAGTGTCGAAGGTGATGCCTTTACCGACCAGTGCGTACGGCTTCTCGGATTTCTTGCCGCCGTTGTATTGCATGACGATCAGGCGCGGCGGCTGGGCGCTGCCCTGGCCGACGGCGTAGAACGAACCCATGCCCAGCGACTTGATCTTCTTCTCGTCGAGGACTTCGACTTTCAGATCCTTGAACTCTTTGCCGAGGTTCTTGGCCTGTTCGCCCAGGAAAGTCGGGTGGCAGATGTTCGGCGGCAGGTTGCCCAGGTTGCGAGTGAAGGCCATGCCGTTGGCGATCGCGGTGGCGTGATTCACGGCGCGTTGCACTTCGGCCTGAGCGGCCTTGATGGTCAGCAGGGTGATTTTCTTCAGCGCGCGCGGTTCGGCTTTCTGGCTCTTGAACTGGTCGAAGGTGTATTCGCCGTCGACCAGGGTTTCGGCCAGCAGACGGGTCTTGCCGTAGCTGTCACGGTTCTTGACGATGATTTCATCGAGTGCCAGTACGGCGTCGCTGCCGCCCAGGCCTTTGAGGGTGTTGAGGATACCAGCGACGATCTTGCGGAACGGACGGTCGCCCAGTTCTTCATCCTTGCCCACGCCCACCAGCAGCACGCGTTCGGCTTTCAGGTTCGGCAGGCTGTGCAGCAACAGGCTCTGGCCGACCTTGCCGGCCAGGTCGCCACGCTTGAGCACGGCGCTGATGGCGCCGCCGCTCAGTTCGTCGACCTGTTTGGCGGCGACGCCGAGTTTGCGGCCTTCGCCGACGGCAACCACCAGGGTGGCGGTTTTCAACGTTTCTGGGCTAACGCTTTTTACAACCAGTTCCATGTCCGGATCCCTGAATGAATGGTCAACACACAGGCGTTCGACGTGTCCGCCGTCGCCTGCTTATAGAGAGAAGAGGCGCAGGCCAGTGCCTGCGACAGAGGCGGCAGTTTGAACCTCGCTCACCGCGCCTGACAACCCTCGGTTGTACGATCTTCAACCGATTGCACGCTTGCGTGAGTGTGCGCAGTGACAGGCGCCCTCAATCACAGGATAATGCCGCATCTTTTTTCGACGGCTCTGCCTTGCGGGCCCGTCGAGACGTTTGCTTGTTTGGCCGCCTTAGCCTGACAACCCTGGAGTGTCTGGTTTGATCGTCTTCCGTTATCTGTCCCGCGAAGTCCTGTTGACCCTGAGTGCGGTAAGCGCCGTGCTGCTGGTCATCATCATGAGCGGTCGCTTCATCAAATACCTCGCCCAGGCCGCCGCAGGCCAGCTCGATCCGGGATCGCTGTTCCTGATCATGGGCTATCGCCTGCCGGGCTTCATGCAGTTGATCCTGCCGCTGGGGCTGTTCCTCGGGATTCTGCTGGCGTACGGCCGGCTGTACCTCGAAAGCGAGATGACCGTGCTTTCGGCCACCGGCATGAGTCAGCAGCGGTTGTTCCGCATGACCCTGTTTCCGGCCACTCTGGTGGCACTGGTGGTGGCGTGGCTGAGCCTGAGCCTGGCACCGCAAGGCGCCAATCAGTTCCAGCTGCTGCTGAACAAACAGGACGCCCTGACCGAATTCGACACTCTCGAGCCCGGCCGCTTCCAGGCCCTGCGTGACGGTACGCGGGTGACCTACACCGAAACCCTGAGCGACGACCGGGTCAATCTCGGCAGCGTATTCATCTCGCAGAAGAACCTTGGCGCCAACCAGAAGGAACGCGGGATTTCCGTGCTGGTAGCTGAAAAGGGTCGCCAGGAAGTGCGTCCCGACGGCAATCGCTACCTGATTCTGGACAACGGCTACCGTTATGACGGCAGCCCGGGTCAGGCCAACTATCGCGCCATCCACTACGAAACTTACGGCGTGCTGCTGCCCAAGCCCGATGTCAGCGAGGAGGTCACCGACCGTGACGCCATGCCGACCTCGTCCCTGCTCGGCAGCGACGACATTCGCTCGAAAACGGAACTGCAATGGCGCCTGTCGCTGCCGTTGCTGGTGTTCATCGTGACCCTGTTGGCGGTGCCGCTGTCGCGGGTCAATCCGCGCCAGGGGCGTTTCCTCAAGCTGCTGCCGGCGATTCTTCTTTATATGGCTTACCTGACCATCCTGATTGCCGCCCGCGGCGCCCTCGAGAAAGGCAAGATCCCACCGGCGCTCGGCTTGTGGTGGGTGCATGCGATCTTCCTGGTCATCGGTCTCGGCCTGCTGTACTGGGAACCTCTGCGCCTGAAACTGGCCAGCCGTCGCAGCGCAGCGCTGGAGGTGGCCCGTGGTTAAACTCGACCGCTACATCGGCAGCAGCGTGTTCATCGCGATCATCGCGGTGCTGGCGATCATTCTCGGCCTGGCTACCTTGTTTGCGTTCATCGACGAGATGGGCGATGTCAGTGACACCTACACCCTGGTCGATGTCCTGAGTTTCGTGCTCCTGACCGCACCGCGCCGCATGTACGACATGCTGCCGATGGCGGCGCTGATCGGCTGCCTGATCGGCCTCGGCAGTCTGGCGAGCAGCAGTGAGTTGACCGTAATGCGCGCTGCCGGTGTCTCCATCGGGCGCATCGTCTGGGCGGTGATGAAGCCGATGCTGGTGCTGATGCTGGCCGGTGTGCTGATCGGCGAATACGTGGCCCCAGCCACCGAAAGCATGGCCCAGGCCAACCGTTCGCTGGCGCAAGGCAGCGGCGACGCGCAAAGCGCCAAGCACGGCATGTGGCACCGCCAGGGTGACGAGTTCATTCACATCAACTCCGTCCAGCCCAATGGTCGTCTGTATGGTGTGACCCGCTATCACTTCGACAAAGAGCGCCATCTGCTCAGTTCGAGCTTCGCCAAGCGCGCCGAGTTCGACACCGATCACTGGCAACTGACCGACGTGACCACCACCAAATTCCACGAGCGCAGCACCGAAGTGGTCAATACGCCGGTCGAGCGCTGGGATGTCTCGCTGAGCCCACAATTGCTGAGCACTGTAGTGATGGCGCCGGAATCGCTGTCGATCACCGGTCTGTGGGGTTACATCCACTATCTGGCCGATCAGGGGCTGAGCAACGGTCGTTACTGGCTGGCATTTTGGGTCAAGGTGTTGCAGCCGCTGGTGACCGCTGCGCTGGTGCTGATGGCGATTTCCTTTATCTTCGGTCCGCTGCGTTCGGTGACCCTCGGTCAGCGGGTGTTCACCGGTGTGCTGGTGGGCTTCACCTTCCGCATCGTTCAGGATCTGCTGGGCCCATCCAGTCTGGTGTTCGGCTTCTCGCCGCTGTTCGCGGTGCTGGTGCCGGCTGGCGTGTGTGCGCTGGCGGGTGTCTGGCTGTTGCGTCGAGCCGGTTGATGAACCAGGTTTCACCCACGCTTTAGCCTTGAAAACGCCTCGGTCGCCAGACCGGGGCGTTTTTGCATGCAATCCGGGTGACAGGCGAACGTGACGCTTGCGCCGTGTATCAGGTACAATTCCCGGCTATTTTTCGGCGGGCCAAGCCTGCAGCCTTTTTGAGTGTTGATCCGTGAGTGATTTGAGTCATATCCGCAATTTCTCCATCATCGCCCACATTGACCATGGCAAGTCGACGCTGGCTGACCGTTTCATCCAGATGTGCGGCGGCCTGGCCGAGCGTGAAATGGAAGCCCAGGTACTGGATTCCATGGATCTGGAGCGCGAACGCGGGATCACCATCAAGGCCCACAGCGTCACCCTCTATTACAAGGCCAAAGACGGCGTCACCTACCAGCTGAACTTCATTGACACCCCGGGTCACGTCGACTTCACGTACGAAGTCAGCCGTTCCCTGGCGGCCTGTGAAGGTGCGTTGCTGGTGGTCGATGCGGGGCAGGGTGTTGAAGCCCAGTCCGTGGCCAACTGCTACACCGCTATCGAGCAGGGCCTTGAGGTCATGCCGGTACTGAACAAGATCGACCTGCCACAGGCCGAGCCCGATCGCGTCAAGGACGAGATCGAGAAGATCATCGGCATCGACGCCACCGACGCCGTCACCTGCAGCGCCAAGACCGGCCTGGGTGTCGACGAGGTGCTTGAGCGTCTGGTCGCTACCATTCCTGCGCCGACCGGCAACATCGAAGATCCGCTGCAGGCGTTGATCATCGACTCGTGGTTCGACAACTATCTGGGCGTAGTCTCCCTGGTACGCGTGCGTCACGGCCGGGTGAAGAAGGGCGACAAGATCCTGGTGAAGTCCACCGGCAAAGTGCATCTGGTCGACAGTGTTGGCGTATTCAACCCGAAACACACCGCCACCGCTGACCTGAAGGCTGGCGAAGTGGGCTTCATCATCGCCAGCATCAAGGACATTCACGGTGCGCCAGTCGGTGACACCCTGACCCTGAGCTCGACGCCGGACGTTCCGGTGCTGCCAGGTTTCAAACGCATCCAGCCGCAGGTTTACGCCGGTCTGTTCCCGGTCAGCTCCGACGACTTCGAAGACTTCCGCGAAGCGCTGCAGAAACTGACCCTGAACGACTCGTCGCTGCAATACACCCCGGAAAGCTCCGACGCACTGGGCTTCGGCTTCCGTTGTGGCTTCCTCGGCATGCTGCACATGGAGATCATCCAGGAGCGCCTGGAGCGCGAGTACGACCTGGACCTGATCACCACGGCGCCGACGGTAATCTTTGAACTGGTGCTGAAAACCGGTGAAACGATTTACGTCGACAACCCGTCGAAGCTGCCGGACGTCTCGTCGATCGAAGACATGCGCGAGCCAATCGTGCGCGCCAACATCCTGGTACCGCAGGAACACCTGGGCAACGTCATCACCCTGTGCATCGAGAAACGCGGTGTGCAGGTCGACATGCTGTTCCTCGGCAATCAGGTCCAGGTGACCTACGACCTGCCGATGAACGAAGTGGTCCTCGACTTCTTCGACCGTCTGAAATCCACCAGCCGCGGCTATGCTTCGCTGGACTACCATTTCGATCGTTACCAATCGGCTAATCTGGTGAAACTGGACGTGCTGATCAACGGCGACAAGGTCGACGCTCTGGCGCTGATCGTGCACCGTGACAATTCGCACTTCAAAGGTCGCCAGTTGACCGAGAAGATGAAAGAACTGATTCCTCGTCAGATGTTCGACGTGGCCATCCAGGCTGCCATTGGCGGTCAGATCGTCGCCCGGACAACCGTCAAGGCTCTCAGAAAGAACGTATTGGCCAAGTGCTACGGCGGCGACGTCAGCCGTAAGAAAAAACTGCTTGAGAAGCAGAAGGCCGGTAAGAAACGCATGAAACAGGTCGGCAACGTGGAAATCCCGCAAGAAGCCTTCCTCGCCGTGCTCAGGTTGGAATAGTCAGGTCCTATGTCACTAAATTTCCCGCTGTTGCTGGTCATTGCCGTGTTCGTCTGCGGTCTGTTGGCGTTGCTCGATCTGTTGATCCTGGCACCGCGTCGGCGTGCTGCCATCGCGTCCTATCAGGGCAGCGTCAGCCAGCCTGACGTGGTGGTGGTCGAGAAGCTGAACAAGGAACCGCTGCTGGTCGAGTACGGCAAGTCGTTCTTCCCGGTGCTGTTCATCGTGCTGGTGCTGCGTTCGTTCCTGGTGGAACCGTTCCAGATTCCGTCCGGCTCGATGAAACCGACTCTGGACGTCGGCGACTTCATTCTGGTGAACAAGTTTTCCTACGGGATCCGTTTGCCGGTGATCGACAAGAAGATCATCGAAGTCGGTGACCCGCAGCGCGGCGATGTGATGGTGTTCCGTTACCCGAGCGACCCGAACGTCAACTACATCAAGCGTGTGGTCGGCCTGCCGGGCGATACGGTGAGGTACACCGCCGACAAGCGCCTGTTCGTCAACGGCGAGTCGATTGCCGAACAACTGGTCGGCTCCGAGCCGGGCACGCTCGGCAGCGCGGAGCTCTACAAGGAAAAACTCGGCGCCGCCGAGCACCTGATCCGCAAGGAAATGAGCCGCTACCGCGCCACGCCGGACCATACCTGGACCGTGCCGGCCGGGCACTATTTCATGATGGGCGACAATCGCGACAACTCGAACGACAGTCGCTACTGGGATGATCCGAACATTCCCAAGGATCTGCTGGGCATGGTTCCCGACCAGAACATTGTCGGCAAGGCCTTCGCGGTCTGGATGAGCTGGCCGGAACCGAAACTCAGCCACCTGCCGAACTTCTCGCGGGTCGGCCTGATCAAGTAAACAAACACGGCGCTGTTGACCACAGCGCCGAATGCATTTCTGGCGTCGGCACAACCGGCTCCGGGGCATGAAGCCACGATATTCAGGACGTCATTTTTGAACACAGCGTTAATTGTCCCAGGCCTGCGCCGTATCCCGGCGATGGCAGTGGAATCCAGCCACGAACTCAGCGTGGGTAAACCGTGAGCGTTTCTCTAAGCCGTCTCGAGCGTCAGCTCGGTTACACCTTCAAGGACCAGGAACTGATGGTCCTGGCCCTTACGCACCGCAGCTTTGCCGGACGCAACAACGAGCGTCTGGAATTCCTCGGCGATGCGATCCTCAATTTTGTGGCCGGCGAAGCCTTGTTCGACCGTTTTCCGCTGGCTCGCGAAGGCCAGTTGTCGCGTCTGCGCGCACGGCTGGTAAAAGGTGAGACGCTGGCGGTGCTGGCCCGCGGTTTCGATCTGGGCGATTACCTGCGTCTGGGGTCCGGCGAATTGAAGAGCGGCGGTTTCCGTCGTGAGTCGATCCTGGCCGACGCCCTTGAAGCACTGATCGGTGCGATCTACCTCGACGCCGGCATGGAAGTCGCCCGCGAACGCGTACTGGCCTGGCTGGCCGGCGAGTTCGAAGGCCTGACGCTGGTCGATACCAACAAGGATCCGAAGACCCGCCTGCAGGAATTCCTGCAATCGCGCGGCTGCGAACTGCCGCGTTATGAAGTGGTGGACATCCAGGGCGAGCCGCACTGCCGTACCTTCTTCGTCGAGTGCGAAGTTGTCCTATTGAATGAAAAAAGCCGGGGTCAGGGTGTGAGCCGTCGCATTGCCGAACAGGTAGCGGCCGCCGCAGCACTGATTGCCCTGGGTGTGGAGAATGGCAATGACTGATACAACCGCAACGCGCTGTGGCTATGTTGCCATCGTCGGCCGTCCCAACGTGGGCAAGTCCACGCTGTTGAACCACATCCTCGGCCAGAAGCTGGCGATCACTTCGCGCAAGCCGCAGACAACTCGTCACAACATGCTCGGGATCAAGACCGAGGGCGATGTGCAGGCGATCTACGTCGACACCCCCGGCATGCACAAGGGTGGTGAAAAGGCCCTGAACCGCTACATGAACAAGACTGCTTCGGCGGCGTTGAAAGACGTCGACGTGGTGATCTTCGTGGTCGATCGCACCAAGTGGACCGAAGAAGACCAGATGGTGCTGGAGCGCGTGCAGTACGTGACCGGCCCGCTGATCGTCGCGCTGAACAAGACTGACCGCATCGAAGACAAGGCCGAGCTGATGCCGCACCTGTCGTGGTTGCAGGAACAGCTGCCGAACGCGCAGATCATTCCAATCTCGGCGCAGCAGGGGCATAACCTCGACGCGCTGGAAAAGGTTATCGCCGATCATCTGCCGGAGAACGATCACTTCTTCCCGGAAGACCAGATCACCGACCGCAGCAGCCGCTTCCTCGCCGCCGAACTGGTGCGCGAGAAGATCATGCGCCAGCTCGGCGCCGAGCTGCCGTACCAGATCACCGTGGAAATCGAAGAGTTCAAGCAGCAGGGTGCGACGCTGCACATCCATGCGCTGATCCTCGTCGAGCGTGACGGCCAGAAGAAAATCATCATTGGCGACAAGGGCGAGCGCATCAAGCGCATCGGCACCGAGGCGCGCAAGGACATGGAGCTGCTGTTCGACTCCAAGATCATGCTCAACCTGTGGGTCAAGGTGAAGGGCGGCTGGTCCGACGACGAGCGTGCGCTGCGTTCGCTGGGTTACGGCGACCTGTAAGAAATCCGGTTCCAGCCAAAAAGAGAACCCTGTGGGAGCGGGCTTGCCCGCGATGAGGATGTAATGTTCGGCAGAGATGTTGAATGTGAATCCGCCATCGCGGGCAAGCCCGCTCCCACATTTGGTTTATGTTGATCTCAAGCCTGCATTCCTCCAGCGAGACACCATGTCCTCAACCCCACCTCCCGCCCAACCCGCCTACGTCCTCCATTCACGCGCCTACCGCGAAACCAGCGCGCTGGTGGACTTCCTCACGCCGCAAGGTCGGCTGCGGGCGGTGTTGCGCAGTGCGCGGGGCAAGGCCGGGACGCTGGCGCGGCCATTCGTGCCGCTGGAAGTGGAGTTTCGCGGCAAGGGTGAGTTGAAGAATGTCGGGCGAATGGAAAGCGTCGGCAACGCGACCTGGATGGTCGGCGAGGCGCTGTTCAGCGGCCTGTATCTCAATGAGCTGCTGATTCGCCTGTTGCCCGCCGAAGACCCGCATCCTGCGGTGTTCGATCATTACGCTGCCACGTTGCTGGCATTGGCCGAGGGGCGGCCACTGGAGCCGCTGCTGCGTTCCTTCGAATGGCGGCTGCTCGACGATCTCGGTTACGGTTTTTCCCTGAATACCGATATCAACGAGGATCCCATCGCTGCGGATGGCCTCTACCGTTTGCAGGTGGATGCCGGGCTCGAGCGGGTCTACCTGTTGCAACCCGGTCTGTTCAACGGCACCGAACTGCTGGCCATGGCCGAAGCCGACTGGTCGGCTCCCGGCGCGTTGTCCGCCGCCAAGCGACTGATGCGCCAAGCCTTGGCGGTGCATCTGGGCGGTCGTCCCCTCGTCAGTCGAGAGCTGTTTCGCAAGCCCTGATATGCTGTGCGCCGAATCTTTCCCTTCAGGAGCGCATCCGTGACCACCAGCAATCGCATTCTTCTTGGCGTGAACATCGACCACGTCGCCACCCTGCGTCAGGCCCGTGGTACGCGCTATCCGGATCCGGTCAAGGCTGCGCTGGACGCGGAAGAGGCGGGCGCCGACGGCATCACCGTGCACCTGCGCGAGGACCGTCGGCACATTCAGGAACGCGACGTGCTGCTGCTCAAGGATGTGCTGCAGACCCGCATGAACTTCGAAATGGGCGTCACCGAAGAAATGATGGCGTTCGCCGAGCGCATTCGTCCGGCGCACATCTGTCTGGTGCCGGAAACCCGTCAGGAACTGACCACCGAAGGCGGTCTGGATGTGGCGGGGCAGGAGGAGCGAATCAGAGCGGCGGTCGAACGTCTGTCGAAGATCGGCAGCGAAGTGTCGCTGTTCATCGACGCCGACGAGCGGCAGATTGCTGCGTCGAAGCGCGTCGGCGCACCGGCCATCGAATTGCACACCGGGCGTTACGCCGATGCCGAAACGCCGAGCGAAGTGGCGCAAGAGCTCAAGCGTGTGGCGGACGGCGTGGCCTTCGGTCTGGCTCAGGGCCTGATCGTCAATGCCGGCCATGGCCTGCACTATCACAACGTCGAGGCGGTTGCCGCGATCAAGGGGATCAATGAGCTGAACATCGGTCATGCGCTGGTGGCGCATGCGTTGTTCGTAGGTTTCAAGTCGGCGGTGTCGGAGATGAAGACGCTGATTCTGGCGGCTGCCAAACACTAAGTATCAACATCCTGTGGGAGCAAACTTGCTCCCACATTTGTTTTGGGGATGGGTTAAAGCGGGGCGGGCTCTTGAGCGGGTTTCGACTTGTCGATCCCCGGCACATGCAGGTTGCCCTCGGCCACCTGATCGCCTTCAAGCTGCGGCTGGGTCACCCAGGTCAGGATGTCGTAGTAGCGACGGATGTTCGCCACGAAATGCACCGGTTCGCCGCCCCTGGCATAGCCGTAGCGGGTCTTGCTGTACCACTGCTTCTGCGACAGGCGCGGCAACATCTTCTTCACGTCCAGCCACTTGTCCGGGTTCAAGCCTTCCTTGGCCGCCAGTTTGCGCGCGTCATCCAGATGACCGCTGCCGACGTTGTAGGCCGCCAGGGCGAACCAGGTGCGATCCGGTTCCTGGATCGACTCGTCGAGCTGATCCTTCATGTAGGCCAGGTACTTGGCGCCGCCCATGATGCTTTGCTTCGGATCGAGGCGGTTGGACACGCCCATGGCCTGGGCGGTGTTCTGGGTCAGCATCATCAGCCCGCGCACGCCGGTCTTCGACGTCACCGCCGGTTGCCACAGCGACTCCTGATAGCCGATGGCCGCCAGCAGGCGCCAGTCGACTTTCTCTTTCTTGGCGTAGGTCTTGAAGTGCTGTTCATATTTGGGCAGTCGCTGCTGCAAGTGCTGGGCGAAGGTGGTGGCGCCCATGTAGCCAAGAACGTCGACGTGGCCGTAGTAGCGGTCCTTCAGGCGTTGCAGGGTGCCGTTCTTCTGCACCTTGTCCAGGTAACTGTTGATCTCGTTGAGCAGGCTGTTGTCTTCGCCGGCGGCCACGGCCCAGCTCTGGCTGCGGGCGTCGCCGAGGTCGAAGGCGACGCGGATGTTGGTGAAGTACACCTGGTTCATCGCCACTTCGTTGGAATCGACCAGGGTCAGATCGATCTGGCCTTCATCGACCATGCGCAGCAGGTCGACCACTTCAACGGCGTCGGACTCCTCGTACTGGATGCCAGGGTATTTCTGTTTCAGCTCCGCCAGTTGTTCGGCATGGGTGCTGCCCTTGAGCACCATGATCTTTTTGCCCACCAGATCGCCGGCGTCGGTGGGGCGCGACTGGCCGTTGCGATAGATGACCTGCGGGGTGACTTCGAGGTAGGAGCGCGAGAAGCGCACCTGCTTCTTGCGCTGTTCACTGCTGACCAGGCCGGCGGCCGCCAGTACCGGACCGTTCGGCTTGCCGACCTGATTGAACAAGTCGTCGAGGTTGTCGGCGGTTTCGATCTTCAGCTCGACCCCCAAATCGTCGGCGAAACGCTTCACCAGCTCGTATTCGAAGCCGGTTTCACCGCTGCGATCCTGAAAGTAGGTGGCGGGGCTGTTTCGGGTGACCACCCGCAGCACGCCATCCTCCTTTACGCGCTCGAGTGTGTTGGGTTTATCAACACAGCCACTGAGCATCAGGAAGAGTCCGGTAGCGATCAGCCACTTGGCGTACCGCGGACGCAAAGCCGTTGGGGAAAACATGTGCGCAGTATACGCAAAGGACAACGGGCGCCATATCTCGACAGTGGCGGGGTTGTCTGCTAGGCATCACAAAACCGCGCGAAACCCCGCAGAAACGGGCCCGAAAGGCATTTTGTGACATAAAAAATAACCCGCGTTCCAGCACCCCACAAATTTGACCCTCAAGGCAGGAACACCACTCGACATCCGGGTGCAACCGTGCGTAGCGTTTCGGGTGATGTTGAGGGCGGTTTAGGCTAGAATGCACGGCCTCAAAGCACACCCCTTCCCGAGGCTGTCCCGAAGATGTTGATCCTGCGCGGCGCTCCTGCCCTTTCTGCCTTTCGCCACAGCAAACTCCTTGAGCAACTGAGCCAGAAGGTTCCGGCTGTCAGTGGCTTGTATGCTGAATTCGCTCACTTCGCCGAAGTCACCGGCGTCCTGACCGGCGACGAACAGCAGGTGCTTGCGCGCCTTCTGAAGTACGGTCCAAGCGTTCCGGTTCAAGAGCCGACCGGTCGTCTGTTCCTGGTGTTGCCGCGTTTCGGCACCATCTCGCCATGGTCGAGCAAGGCCAGCGACATCGCCCGCAACTGCGGCCTGAGCAAGATCCAGCGTCTGGAGCGCGGCATCGCGTTCTACGTCGCCGGCCAGTTCAGCGAAACCGAAGCGCAACTGATTGCAGACATACTGCATGACCGCATGACCCAGATCGTTCTGGCCAACCTCGAGCAGGCCGCCGGTCTGTTCAGCCACGCCGAACCGAAGCCGCTGACTGCCATCGACATTCTCGGCGGCGGTCGCGCCGCGCTGGAAAAAGCCAACGTCGAACTGGGCCTGGCCCTGGCCGAAGACGAGATCGATTACCTGGTCAACGCCTTCAACGGTCTCAAGCGCAACCCCCACGACATCGAACTGATGATGTTCGCCCAGGCCAACTCCGAGCACTGCCGCCACAAGATCTTCAACGCCAGTTGGGATATTGACGGCGAGAGCCAGGAAAAAAGCCTGTTCGGCATGATCAAGAACACCTATCAGATGCACAGCGAAGGCGTGCTGTCCGCTTACAAGGACAACGCTTCGGTGATCGTCGGCAACGTCGCCGGCCGCTTCTTCCCGGATCCGGAAACCCGCCAGTACGGTGCGGTGCAGGAGCCGGTGCACATCCTGATGAAGGTTGAAACCCACAACCACCCGACCGCGATCGCTCCGTTCCCGGGCGCGTCCACCGGTTCCGGTGGCGAGATCCGCGACGAAGGTGCAACCGGTCGTGGCGCCAAGCCGAAAGCCGGCCTGACCGGTTTCACCGTGTCGAACCTGCAGATCCCTGGCTTCGAACAGCCGTGGGAAGTGCCGTACGGCAAGCCTGAGCGCATCGTCAACGCGCTGGACATCATGATCGAAGGCCCGCTGGGCGGCGCCGCGTTCAACAACGAATTCGGTCGTCCGGCCCTGACCGGCTACTTCCGTACCTTCGAACAATCGATCACCACCCCGCACGGCGACGAAGTTCGCGGTTACCACAAGCCGATCATGCTCGCTGGCGGCATGGGCAACATCCGTGAAGAACACGTCAAGAAAGGCGAGATCGTTGTCGGCTCCAAGCTGATCGTCCTCGGCGGCCCGGCGATGCTGATCGGTCTGGGTGGCGGTGCTGCTTCCTCCATGGCCACCGGCACCAGCTCGGCGGATCTGGACTTCGCTTCGGTTCAGCGTGAAAACCCTGAAATGGAGCGTCGCTGCCAGGAAGTCATCGACCGTTGCTGGCAGCTGGGTGACAAGAACCCGATCAGCTTCATCCACGACGTGGGGGCGGGCGGTCTGTCCAACGCCTTCCCGGAACTGGTCAACGACGGCGACCGCGGTGGCCGTTTCGAACTGCGCAACATTCCAAACGACGAGCCGGGCATGGCCCCGCACGAAATCTGGTCCAACGAATCCCAGGAACGTTACGTTCTGGCAGTCGGCCCGGCCGACTTCGAGCGCTTCAAGGCGATCTGCGAACGTGAGCGTTGCCCGTTTGCCGTTGTCGGTGAAGCCACTTCCGAACCACAACTGACCGTGACCGACAGCCACTTCGGCAACAACCCGGTGGACATGCCACTGGAAGTGTTGCTGGGCAAGGCCCCGCGCATGCACCGTTCGGTGGTTCGCGAAGCCGAGCTGGGCGATGACTTCGATCCGTCGAACCTCGACATCGGCGAAAGCATCGAACGCGTCCTGCACCACCCGGCCGTGGCGAGCAAAAGCTTCCTGATCACCATCGGCGACCGCACCATCACCGGCCTCGTGGCCCGTGACCAGATGGTCGGCCCCTGGCAGGTTCCGGTGGCCGACGTGGCCGTCACCGCCACCAGCTTCGACGTCTACACCGGTGAAGCGATGGCGATGGGCGAGCGCACTCCGCTGGCGCTGCTGGACGCTCCGGCGTCGGGCCGCATGGCCATCGGCGAAACCATCACCAACATTGCCGCCTCGCGCATCAACAAGCTCTCCGACATCAAACTGTCGGCGAACTGGATGTCCGCTGCCGGCCACCCGGGCGAAGACGCGCGTCTGTACGACACCGTGAAAGCGGTCGGCATGGAACTGTGCCCCGAGCTGGGCATCACCATCCCGGTCGGCAAGGACTCGATGTCCATGGCCACCCGTTGGAACGACAACGGCGAAGACAAGACCGTCACCTCGCCAATGTCCCTGATCGTGACCGGTTTCGCGCCAGTGGCTGACATCCGTCAGACCCTGACCCCGGAACTGCGCATGGACAAGGGCACCACCGACCTGATCCTGATCGACCTCGGTCGCGGCCAGAACCGCATGGGCGCCTCGATCCTCGCGCAGGTTCACGGCAAGCTCGGCAAGCAGGCGCCGGACGTCGACGACGCCGAAGACCTGAAAGCCTTCTTCGCAGTGATCCAGGGCCTCAACGCCGACGGCCACCTGCTGGCCTACCACGACCGTTCCGACGGCGGTCTGCTGACCTCCGTGGTGGAAATGGCCTTCGCCGGCCACTGCGGTCTGAGCCTGAACCTGGACAGCGTTGCTGAATCCTCGGCGGAAATCGCCGCCATCCTGTTCAACGAAGAACTGGGTGCCGTTATCCAGGTTCGCCAGGACGCCACCCCGGACATCCTCGCCCAATTCAGCGCTGCCGGTCTGGGCGACTGCGTTTCGGTGATCGGTCAGCCGATCAACAATGGCCAGATCAACATCACCTTCAACGGTGACACCGTGTTCGAAGGCCAGCGTCGTCTGCTGCAACGTCAATGGGCCGAGACCAGCTACCAGATCCAGCGTCTGCGCGACAACGCCGACTGCGCCGAGCAAGAGTTCGATGCGCTGCTGGAAGAAGACAACCCGGGCCTGAGCGTCAAACTGAGCTACGACGTCAACCAGGACATCGCCGCGCCTTACATCAAGAAAGGCATCCGCCCACAGGTCGCCGTACTGCGTGAGCAGGGCGTCAACGGTCAGGTGGAGATGGCGGCTGCGTTCGATCGCGCCGGTTTCAACGCGATCGACGTGCACATGAGCGACATTCTGGCCGGCCGCGTCGACCTGAACGAGTTCAAGGGTCTGGTGGCCTGCGGTGGTTTCTCCTACGGCGACGTTCTCGGCGCCGGTGAAGGCTGGGCCAAGTCCGCACTGTTCAACAGCCGTGCCCGCGATGCGTTCCAGGGTTTCTTCGAGCGTAACGACAGCTTCACCCTCGGCGTGTGCAACGGTTGCCAGATGATGTCCAACCTGCACGAGCTGATCCCGGGCAGCGAGTTCTGGCCGCACTTCGTGCGCAACCGCTCCGAGCAGTTCGAAGCGCGCGTGGCGATGGTTCAGGTTCAGGAATCGAACTCGATCTTCCTGCAGGGCATGGCCGGTTCGCGCATGCCGATCGCCATCGCTCACGGTGAAGGCCATGCCGAATTCGAAAGCGAAGAGGCACTGCTCGAAGCCGATCTGTCCGGTTGCGTGGCGATGCGTTTCGTCGACAACCACGGCAAGGTCACCGAAGCCTACCCGGCCAACCCGAACGGTTCGCCGCGCGGGATCACCGGCCTCACCAGCCGCGACGGTCGCGTGACGATCATGATGCCGCACCCGGAGCGCGTGTTCCGCGCCGTGCAGAACTCGTGGCGTTCGGAAGACTGGAACGAAGACGCTCCCTGGATGCGTATGTTCCGTAATGCTCGTGTGTGGGTGAACTAAGCGCTGTGTACAAGCTCGCTTTTTTTGTTCCCGACAGTCATGTCGAGGTGGTCAAGGAGGCTGTATTCGCTGCCGGTGGTGGGCGGATCGGTGACTATGACCACTGTGCCTGGCAGGTGCTTGGATCTGGTCAGTTTCGGCCTTTGGACGGGAGTCAGCCGTTCATGGGTGAGGCGGGGCAGGTTGAGCGGGTCGAGGAGTGGAAGGTTGAGCTTGTTGTGGGTGATGAGTTGATTCGTGGGGTGGTGGCGGCTTTGAAGGCTAGCCATCCTTACGAGACACCGGCTTATGAGGTTTGGCGGTTGGAGGATTTTTGATTCGGCAGCCGCAAGAAAAAACCGCTGACCTTGACGGGGCAGCGGTTTTTTTTTGCTCAGTATCCGGACTACAGATCTTTGACATAGTCGGCAAGAAACTCCGTCCAGCTGATTTTGCCATCGGCGTTGGGGTTCACTTCTTTCATCAGGGCATCGAGGTCTTCTGGCGTCAGAAAGCGCTCCAGGGCTTTTCGAAATTCGGTGGTACTCAATGTGCCGTCACCGTTGGTGTCGTAACGTTCGAAGTCTTTCCTCGCGCGCTCCAGTTGTGCTGCAGTCAACTGCGCTTCAAGCGATTTGGTTTTGGCTGACTTTCCCATGGCTACCTCGTCCTGTTTCGTTTCAATGATGAATCGAGAAGGCGACGGCTACGTTCAAAGTACTGCCCTTCCGGGGTGAAACTAAATGCAGGTGGATTGACCGTCAACTGTCAGACCTGACAGTTGACGGCACATGCATTTTTGGGAATGTGGGGGCGGCTACCGTTCAGACCTTCGCACTCACCTCACTCCGATTAACCAACCCCTCAAGCGCCGCACTCAGACTCTGCGCCCGATCCCCCACCAGCAAGTGCCACACGCCATCTTCCAGCGCGCTCACGCCCAAACATCCAAGTTCTTTCAATCGGCTTTCCGACAGCGCTTTGCCATCGGCCAGTTGCAGGCGGATCCGGCTCATGGCGATGCAGTCGAGTTGCAGCACGTTGTCGCTGCCGCCCACGGCGGTCAGCCATTGTTGGGCCTGGGGTGCGGAGACTGCGACAGGCTCGCTGGTTTCGACGACGGCGACAGGAGTAGACGCTGCGGCTCGACCCAATGCGGGCATCGCCAGGCGGATTTCGTCGGCAATGCTGTCGGCCATCGGCCCGACGACTACCTGCAGACTGCCGCCCTTGCCCGGACGTACCACGGCCATTGCGCCCAGTGCTTTCAAGTCCGCATCGGAGGCTTTGTTGCGATCGACCATTTCCAGTCGCAGCCGCGTGGTGCATGCGCCGACGGTGAGCAGATTTTCCGCGCCGCCGAGTGCCTTGATGTACGCGCCGGCGCGCTCGTTTTCTGTCAGCACGGATTTCTCGGCAGTGGCGACGTCTTCACGTCCCGGGGTTTTCAGATTGAAACGGCGGATACAGAAGTCGAACACCGCGTAATAGATGACGGCATAAACCAGTCCCACCGGCACCACCAGCCAGCCGTTGGTCGAGCGTCCCCAGCCCAGCACCATGTCGATGAAGCCGCCGGAGAAGGTGAAGCCCAAGTGGATGTTCAGTGCGTTGGTGATTGCCATCGACAACCCGGTCAGCAGCGCGTGCAGCAAAAACAGCAGCGGTGCGAGGAACATGAAGGCGAATTCGATCGGTTCGGTGACGCCGGTGAGGAATGCGGTCAGGGCCATCGACAGGAAGATCCCGCCCATGACTTTGCGGCGCTCCGGCAGGGCGTTGCGGTACATCGCCAGGCAGGCGGCGGGGAGGCCGAAGATCATGACCGGGAACATGCCGGTCATGAACTGCCCGCCCTTCGGGTCGCCGGCGAAGTAGCGGGACAGGTCACCGGTCACCAGCGCGCCAGTGGTCGGGTCGGTGAAGTTGCCGAACACGAACCACGCCATGTTGTTGAGGATGTGGTGCAGGCCGGTGACGATCAGCAGGCGGTTGAACACGCCGAACACGAAGGCGCCGAAGCTGCCGCTTTCCATCAGCAGGGTGCCGAAGCTGTTGATGCCATGCTGGATCGGCGGCCAGATGTAGCCGAACAGCACGCCCAGGCCGACCGCGCTGAAACCGGTGACGATGGGCACGAAGCGCCGGCCACCGAAGAATGCCAGGTACTCCGGCAGCTTGATGTCCTTGAAGCGGTTGTACAGCGCACCCGCCATCAGGCCGCTGACGATCCCGGCGAGCATGCCCATGTTGATGCTCGCGTCGAGCACCTTGAGGGTTGAGATCATCACCAGGTAACCGATCACCCCGGCGAGGCCGGCGGTGCCGTTGTTGTCCCGGGCGAAGCCGACGGCGATGCCGATGGCGAAGATCATCGCCAGGTTGGCGAAGATCACCTGACCGGCGTCGTGGATGATCGCGATGTTCAGCAGGTCAGTGTCGCCCAGGCGCAGCAGCAGGCCGGCGATCGGCAGGATCGCGATCGGCAGCATCAGCGCGCGGCCGAGGCGTTGCAGGCCTTCGATGAAGAGTTGGTACATGGCGTTTGTCCTTGTTGTTTTTGTTAGCGCAGAGGCCAATGTTGATGACAGGCATGACGCACCGCGGCGGCGCTGCTCAGCTTGAGCAGGTCGCGGGCGAGGCGTTGGCATTCGGCTTCGTGCAACTGGCGCACGCGGTCCTTGATTTCGCCGATCTGTACCGGGCTCACCGACAACTCGGTCACGCCCAGGCCGATCAGCACCGGCGTCGCCAGCGGATCGGAAGCCAGGGCGCCGCACACGCCGACCCAGCGTTTATGTACCGCCGCGCCTTCGCAGGTCATGGCGATCAGTCGCAGCAGCGCCGGGTGCAAGGCATCGACCCGTGCGGCGAGGCCGGCGTGATCGCGGTCCATGGCCAGGGTGTATTGCGACAGGTCGTTGGTGCCGATGGACAGGAAGTCGGCGTGCTCGGCCAGTTGTTCAGCCTGCAATGCAGCGGCCGGGACTTCGATCATCACGCCGATTTCCGGACGTTGATTGATGCCCAGTTCCAGGCACAGCGCATCGACCCGCTGGCGGATGTGCAGCAGTTCGTCGACCTCGGTGACCATCGGCAGCAGGATCCGGCAGCGCTGCAGCGGGCTGACTTGCAGCAGGGCGCGCAGTTGCTGGTCGAGGATTTCCGGGCGGGCCTGGGCCAGGCGAATGCCGCGCAGGCCGAGCACCGGGTTGGCTTCCACGGGCAGCGGCAGATAGTCGAGTTGTTTGTCGCCACCGACGTCGATGGTGCGGATGATCACCGATTTTTCGCCCATGGCATCGATCACGCCTTGATAAGCGGCGCGTTGTTCTTCGACGTCCGGCGCAGTGTGGCGATCGACGAACAGAAACTCGGTGCGCAGCAGGCCGACGCCGTCAGCGCCGTTGGCAAACGCATCCGCCGCTTCATGGCTGGAGGCGACGTTGGCGACCACTTCGATGGCCACGCCGTTGCGGGTTTCGGCCGGCAGATGGGCCTGGGCTTGCTGGGCATCGCGCCGTTGTTGGCGGTCGATCTGCGCCTGGCGGACTTCGGCCAGACGCTCGGCATTCGGCGTCAGTTCGAGGCGACCGCTGTCGGCATCGAGGACCACCGATTGGCCTTGCGTCTGATCGAGCAGCGCCGAACCCAGTGCGACCATGCACGGCAGGCCTTTGCCCCGGGCCAGAATCGCCACGTGGGACGTTGCGCCCCCTTCGGCCATGCACAATCCGGCGACGCCTTGCGCGCTCAGTTGCAGCAAATCCGAAGGCGTCAGTTCGTGAGCGGCGACGATGGCGCCGGCCGGCACGTCGTAATGCCAGGCTTCGCCGAGCAGGGCGCGCAGTACCCGTTGCTTGAGGTCACGCAGATCGTTGGCGCGCTCGGCCAGCAGGGGGCTGCCGGTGTTTTGCAGCACTTGGCATTGCGCGTCGATGGACTGGCTCCAGGCGTGGGTCGCCGCCGTGCCGGTTTCTATCGATTGCCGGGCGGCGTCGAGCAGGGCCGGGTCTTCCAGCAAGGCCAGATGCGCGGCGAAGATGGCTTCTTCTTCGACATTGCGCTGTTTTTTCGCCTGGGCGAGGGTGCCGTCGATTTCGCTGCGGACCTGATCCAGCGCCGTGTCGAGAATCTGCAATTGCTGCTCGGGCTGATGATTGCCGTTGTCCGCCGGCAGGCTGATCGCGTTCAGGCGAAACAGCGGCCCGCCAACCAGACCCGGTGCGGCGCACACACCGTGCAACACGCCGGCCTCGGCCGGACGATTGCGTGGAGTGGCGGCTAGCGGTGCAGCGGCGTGATGATCCTCCGGCAGGGCGGTGGCCAGTGCGGTGAGCAAGGCTTGCAACGCAGCCTGTGCGTCCGGCCCCTGGCAACTGACCTGCACTTCGTCCTGTTCGCCAATCGCCAGACCCATCAAACCGATGAGGCTGTTGCAAGGTGCCGATTTGCCGGCGAAATGCAGCTGCGACCGGCTTTTGAACCCTTGCGCGGTCTGGCGGATCAACGCCGCCGGGCGCGCATGCAGACCGCCGCGATGGGCGACCTGCACGTGACCGTGAACTTGCGGGCCGCCGAGTTCTTCTGTGTTCGCCGCTGCGCTATGACGAGCGACGATGTGCAGCAGCGGCTCGCCCACCTTCACCGTTTTCAGGGTGATGGGGCGCGCCTGGAAATCCTGGCTGTTGGTCAGGATCAGCAGGCTGACCAGGCTTTTGCACTGGCGGCCGACCTTGTCCAGGTCATAGCGCAGCAGCGGCTGGCCATTGCTGACCCGCGCGCCTTCCTTGACCAGCATCGAGAACCCTTCGCCCTGCAACTCCACCGTGTCCAGACCGAGGTGGAGCAACAGCTCGGCGCCGTTGTCGGCGCGCACCGTCAGTGCATGGCCGGTGCGGGCGACGTGGATCACCACCCCGGCGCAGGGCGAATACAGGGTGTCGTTCAGCGGATCGATGGCAATGCCGTCGCCCATCGCGCCGCTGGCGAACACCGCGTCCGGGACTTTGGCGAGCGTGAGCACCGGGCCGCTGAGCGGGGCGCTTAAAGTCAGCTCTTTATTGTTGTTGTGCATGGCTCGGTCTCATCAGGAAAACGTTCGGTTCGGACTCAGTGCGTACGAGTGACTTTGCTCAGGTGTCGCGGCTGATCCGGGTCCATGCCACGGGCCACGGCCAGACCAGCCGCCATCACGTAGAAACTCTGGATCGCCAGGATCGGATCGAGGGCCGGGTGCTCGGCACGGCTGAGGGTCAGGTCGCGTTCGCTGACGTCATCCGGCGCGGCCAGCAGCACGCGGGCACCGCGCTGACGCATTTCGGCTGCCAGGCTCAGCAGGCCGGCTTGTTCGGCACCGCGTGGGGCGAACACCAGCAATGGGTAGTGTTCGTCGATCAGGGCCATCGGGCCGTGGCGGACTTCGGCGCTGCTGAAGGCTTCGGCCTGGATCGCCGAGGTTTCCTTGAATTTCAGTGCGGCTTCCTGGGCGATGGCAAAACCGGCGCCACGGCCGATCACCATCAACCGCTCGCAATCGCGCAGGGCGTCGATGGCCGGGCTCCAGTCCTGTTGCGCAGCTTCGCGCAGGCCTTCGGGTAGGGCGTTGTGCGCTTCCAGCAATTCGCTGTCTTCTTTCCAGTGCGCGATCAGACGGGCGCTGGCGCTGAGGGTGGCGATGAAACTCTTGGTCGCGGCGACGCTGCTTTCGGTGCCGGCCAGCAACGGCAGGCTGAATTCGCACGCAGCTTCCAGCGGCGAATCGGCGGCGTTGACCATCGACACGCTCAGGGCGCCGCGCTTGCGCAGCAGGCGCAGGCTGTTGACCAGATCCGGGCTCTGCCCCGACTGCGAGAAGGCGAACGCGACCTGACCGCTGACCTTCAACGGCGCCTGTTGCATGGTCACCACCGACATCGGCAACGACGCCACCGGTACGCCGAGTTGCTGCATGGTCAGGTAGGCAAAGTAACTCGCGGCATGGTCGGAGCTGCCACGGGCAACGGTCATCGCCACTTGCGGCGGCTGACGGCGCAGGCGCCCGGCGATCTCGATCATTGAGCCATCGAGCTGTTGCAGTTGGGCTTGCACGGCCTCGAACGAGGACAGCGCCTCCTCAAGCATTTTTGAAGTCAATGTCTTCTCCTTCGACCATGACGGCGGTCAGTGTGAGTGAGCGATCCAGCCGCACGCAGTCGGCCCAGGCGCCGGGTTGCAGGCGCCCGCGTTCGGTGATGCCGAGGTAGTCGGCGGGGAATTGCGAAAGACGTTGCGAGGCCTCGGCGATCGGCAGACCGATCTTCACCAGGTTGCGCAGGGCCTGATCCATGGTCAGGGTGCTGCCGGCCAGGGTGCCGTCGGGCAGGCGCACGCCGCCCAGGCATTTGGTGACGGTGTGGCTGCCGAGCTTGTATTCGCCGTCGGGCATGCCGGCGGCGGCGGTCGAGTCGGTGACGCAATACAGGCACGGGATCGAGCGCAGAGCCACGCGGATCGCGCCGGGGTGTACGTGCAGCAAGTCCGGAATCAGTTCCGCGAATTTGGCGTGGGCCAGTGCTGCACCGACGATGCCCGGCTCGCGGTGATGCAGCGGGCTCATGGCGTTGTACAAATGCGTGAAGCTGGTGGCGCCGGCTTCGAGGGCGGCGACGCCTTCCTCGTAACTGCCGAGGGTGTGGCCGATCTGCATGCGGATGCCACGGCTGCTCAACTCACGAATCAAACCGTCATGGCCGGCGATTTCCGGCGCGATGGTGATCACCCGGATCGGCGCCAGTGCCAGATAGTCTTCAACTTCGGCCATCAACGCGGTGTGGGCAAAGTTCGGCTGGGCGCCGAGTTTGCCGGGATTGATGTACGGACCTTCGAGGTGCACGCCGAGGACTCGGGCAGCACCTTTCGGACGCTGCTCGCAGAACTCGCCGACCTCCTTGAGCACGCTGGCAATCTCGGCACTCGGCGCGGTCATGGTGGTGGCCAGCAGCGAGGTGGTGCCGAAGCGCACGTGGGTCTTGGTGATGGTCTCGAAGGCGCTGGCGCCTTCCATGATGTCCTTGCCGCCACCGCCGTGAACGTGCAGGTCGATGAAACCCGGCAGCAGGTAAGGCAGGTCGTTGTCCGCCGGATCGCAAGGCACGCCTTCGATCGACACGACTCTGCCGTGTTCGTGGATCAGCCGGCCGCGAATCCAGCCGTCAGCGGTGAGGATGTTGTCTTCGGACATTTCGCTTCTCTCGTTTGGCCTGGCTGCTGATCAGCGGCGAAGCTCTGCAACAAAGTCGTAGTAGTCGTTGCGGCAATAGGTGTCGGTGACTTCGATCGGCGTGTTGTCTTCCAGGTAGCCGACCCGGGTCATCAGCAGCATCGCGGTGCCGGGGGCGATGCCGACGAGTGCGGCGAACTCGTCCGAGGCGTTGATCGCCTGGATGTGCTGCAAGGCGCGCACGATCGGTTTGCCGATGCTGTCGAGGTGTTCGTAGAGGGAGTCGCCCACCACCTGTGGCTTGGGCATGATCGAGGCGGGCAGGGTGCTCATCTCGATGGCCATCACGGTGTCGTCGGCCTTGCGCAGGCGTTTCATGCGCGCGACTTTGTCGTTCGGCGACAGGCCGAGGCGGATCAGTTCTTCGTGGGTCGGCAGGGTGATTTCCCGCTCCAGCCATTGCGAGCCGGGCACGAAGCCCTTGAGGCGCAGCATCTCGCTGAAGCCCGACAGGCGCGACAGCGGTTGTTCGAGGCGTGGAGTGATGAAGGTGCCGGAACCTTGCAGGCGGCGGATCAAACCTTGATCGAGCAGGACTTCCAGCGCTTTGCGCGCGGTGACCCGGGAAATCCCCAGCATCTCGCTGAGATTGCGCTCCGAGGGCATCGCCTGTTCGGCTTTCCACTGGCCGGCATGGATCGCCGCTTCCAGGTTGCGCGCCAGTTGCAGGTACAGCGGCGTTGGCTGGGAGTCGTCAGGGCGCAGGGCGTGGAGATCGTTCATGCAGGCACTTCCGGAGCTGATATTGGAATGTTGTCGCTCGCTGTTTCGGCGAAAACTAATACCACTTGCATACCATGTCAACGCGTCGGAAATGCCTGTAGGCCAATGGCTCAGAAGGTTTCAAGGTGGGTGGTTTCAAGTGGTATTAGAGGTGCGCTGTAAAACGCAAAAAATCGCAGTCTGCGGCAGTTCTGGCGAGTGAAAGTGGTATCACCGTTCAGACGTTGCCGCAGGCGGCGATCTTTTGAATTTATTTTTGCGGGCGACCAATGGTCAGGAGAAAGGGCCGCTTCGCGGCCCATTGCAACAACTGCCTGGCTACGGAATCAGGGGCGGATTTCGATCATCGTGCCATCCGGCACCAGATTCCAGACTTCGCGCATGTCGACGTTGCGCATGGCGATGCAGCCGTCGGTCCAGTCCAGCGTGTGGAACAGTTGTTCGGGGTTGTCCTCGGAGTCCGGCGTGCCGTGGATCATGATCATTCCGCCAGGCTCGACGCCTTCGCGGCGGGCGCGGGCGGAGTCGCTGATGTTCGGGTAGGAAATGTGCATCGACAGGTTGAATTTGTCGCTGGTCTTGCGCCAGTCGATCCAATAGAAACCTTCCGGTGTGCGTTTGTCGCCTTCAATCAGTTTCGGGCCTTTTTTCGCGCCTTTGCCCAGGGAAATGCGATAGCTCTTGAGGGGCTTGCCGTCGGCGATCAACTGCAGTTGATGGGCCGACTTGAGCACCAATACTTTTTCGATGAGCGGGGTGTTCGAAGGCGTCACGGTGGTCACGAATGACGCTTGGGAGACGGTGACGAACGACAGGCAGAACAGGGCAAGCAACCAACGCATTGAAACGATTCCCCAGAAATGAAGCAGATACTTTATTTATAGATAGTGTGCAGGCGCTGTCGCGGTCTGCGTCAGCCGGTTATCGGCCGGCCGCCGTCGAAATCAAGTGATGGCCGGTTGAGCGAGCGGCGGGATCGATTCGGAGCGAACCGGATAGACCTCGACGCGCCGGTCCGCAAAGAAACACTCCAGGGTACGGCCCACCGTGCGGAAAGCCAGTTCGTCCCAGGGAATGTCGGCTTCGTCGAACAGTTGCACTTCCAGGCTTTCGGGGCCGGCGGCGAAGTCCAGATCCGCCAGCTCGGCGCGGAAGAACACATGCACCTGACTGATGTGCGGCACGTCGATCAAGGTATAGATGCTCAGGTTGCGCACCCGGGCGCAGGCTTCCTCGGCGGTTTCGCGGATGGCCGCCTGCTCGATGGTCTCGCCGTTCTCCATGAACCCGGCGGGCAGCGTCCAGTAACCGAGGCGTGGCTCGATGGCGCGGCGACACAGCAGGACTTTGTTGCCCCAGGTCGGTACACAACCGGCCACGATATTGGGGTTCTGGTAGTGAATCGTCTGACAGCTGTCGCAGACGAATCGCAGCCGCGAGTCGCCTTCGGGAATGCGCTGGGTCACCGGGTTGCCGCAGTGGCTGCAAAATTTCATGCTGGGGTTCCTGAATGCTGCGCCTATCTTGGCGTGCAGCGGTGTCAGTCGGCAAGTTGTCGTTTCGCGACATGACGCCCGTTCGGGGCTTGGGCGGTCGCAATGATTGGTGCATGATGCAGGGTAAGGCACCGATCGAGAACACTTATGCTGGACGAGCTACTGCACCGGGTAAGCAATCACACGCCGCGCACGCTGGAGACCGACACGCGTTTCCCCGAGGCCGCTGTCCTGGTGCCGATTACTCGCAGTGACGAACCCGAACTCGTCCTCACCCTGCGCGCCAGCGGGCTCTCGACCCACGGCGGCGAAGTCGCCTTCCCCGGTGGACGACGGGATCCCGAGGACCCGGATCTGGTGTTTACCGCCCTGCGTGAAGCCGAAGAGGAAATCGGCCTGCCGCCGGGACTGGTCGAAGTGATCGGTCCGCTCAGTCCGCTGATTTCCCTGCATGGCATCAAGGTCACGCCGTATGTCGGGGTGATTCCGGATTTTGTCGAATACCAGGCCAATGATGCCGAGATTGCTGCGGTGTTCAGTGTGCCGCTGGAGTTCTTCCGCAAGGATCCGCGCGAGCACACCCACCGCATCGACTATCAGGGTCGCAGCTGGTACGTGCCGAGCTATCGTTACGGCGAATACAAGATCTGGGGGCTGACGGCGATCATGATCGTCGAGTTGATCAACCTGCTCTATGACGCCAAAATCAGCCTGCATCAGCCGCCTAAAAGCTTTATCAATACCTGAAGCCATCGCTCGAATGGCCAGCCATCGTGAGCCCTGAGGAAAACAAGATGAAATACCGCCTGGGCGACGCCCGTGTCGAAACCCATCCGCAGAGCTGGGTCGCCCCCAGCGCCGTGCTGGTGGGCAAGGTCCGACTGGAGGAGGGTGCCAACGTCTGGTTCAACGCCGTGTTGCGCGGCGACAATGAACTGATCCTGATCGGCAAGAACAGCAACGTGCAGGATGGCACGGTGATGCACACCGACATGGGCTATCCGCTGACCATCGGCACCGGCGTGACCATCGGCCACAACGCCATGCTCCACGGCTGCACGGTCGGCGACTACAGCCTGATCGGCATCAACGCGGTCATCCTCAATGGCGCAAAGATTGGCAAGAACTGCATCATCGGCGCCAATTCGCTGATCGGCGAAGGCAAGGAAATTCCTGACGGCTCGCTGGTGATGGGCTCGCCGGGCAAGGTCGTGCGCGAACTGACCGAGCCGCAGAAGAAGATGCTCGAAGCCAGTGCCGCGCACTATGTGCATAACTCCCAGCGCTATGCGCGCGATCTGGTCGAGCAGGAAGAATGAATACGGTTGAGCGGCCGGTGGCCTCGCCCTGCGTGAATATTTGCGCGCTGGATGACGATGACATTTGCACCGGTTGCCAGCGCACGGTCGAAGAAATCACCCGCTGGAGCCGCATGACCAATGATGAGCGTCGGGTTGTGCTTGGGCTGTGTCATGAACGGGCGAAGGCCAGTGGGCTGGTCTGGATGATCGGCAAAACGCCAGGGCAATAACCGATTTGATTGGCGTCATCGAAGGGCTGAAGTAACCTGTGCGCCAAATTGACAGGTCACGCCCATGATTTTTCTCATCGCCTACATCAGCAGTGTCGTGCTGATCAACTTCGCCTTCTCCACCGCGCCGCACCTGGACATCATCTGGTCGGCCTGGGGCGGGCTGGTGTTCGTGTTGCGCGACATGGTGCAGATCCGTTTCGGCCACGGTGCGATCGTGGCGATGCTGGCGGCGCTGGTGCTGTCTTATGTCACGTCCGATCCGTCGATTGCGCTGGCCAGTGCCACGGCATTCGCGGTCTCCGAGTGCATCGACTGGCTGGTGTTCACCATCACCAGGCGCCCGCTGCGCGACCGGTTGTGGATCAGTTCGGCGCTGAGCATTCCCCTCGATACCTTCATCTTCTTCGGCATGATCGACCTGCTGACGCCGCCAGTGCTTATCACCGCGCTGGCCTCGAAGTTCGCCGGCGTGACTGCGGTCTGGCTGATCATGGCCTGGCGCGAACGCAAACAGGCTGTCGCCGGCTGAAGCCAAACCCTCAGGTTCATGTAAAATGCCGCGCTTTCTCCCCATGGAAAGCGCGTCTGGCGTTGCTTTCCTCGATGATCCGCTTCTTTGAGGACCTGAGATGACCCGTATCGGAACTCCATTGTCGCCGACCGCGACCCGCGTATTGCTGTGTGGCTGTGGTGAGTTGGGCAAGGAAGTGGTGATCGAGCTGCAACGCCTGGGCGTTGAAGTGATCGCCGTTGACCGTTACGCCAACGCGCCGGCCATGCAGGTTGCTCATCGCAGCCACGTGATCAACATGCTTGATGGTGCCGCCCTTCGTGCAGTGATCGAAGCCGAGAAGCCGCACTTCATCGTGCCGGAAATCGAAGCCATCGCCACTGCCACGCTGGTCGAACTGGAAGCCGAAGGCTTCACCGTGATCCCGACCGCTCGCGCCGCGCAACTGACCATGAACCGCGAAGGCATCCGTCGTCTGGCTGCCGAAGAGCTGGACCTGCCGACTTCGCCGTACCACTTCGCCGATACCTTCGAGGACTACAGCAAAGCCGTTGAAGACCTGGGTTTCCCGTGCGTCGTCAAACCGGTGATGAGTTCGTCGGGCAAGGGCCAGAGCCTGCTGCGCAGCGTCGATGACGTGCAGAAAGCCTGGGATTACGCCCAAGAGGGCGGTCGCGCCGGCAAAGGTCGCGTGATCATCGAAGGCTTCATCGATTTCGACTACGAAATCACTCTGCTGACCGTGCGTCACGTCGGCGGCACCACGTTCTGTGCGCCGGTCGGCCATCGTCAGGAGAAGGGCGACTATCAGGAATCCTGGCAGCCACAGGCCATGAGCCCGGTGGCGCTGGCCGAGTCCGAGCGCGTTGCCAAAGCCGTGACCGAAGCATTGGGCGGGCGTGGTCTGTTCGGCGTCGAGCTGTTCATCAAAGGCGATCAGGTGTGGTTCAGTGAAGTGTCGCCACGTCCACACGACACCGGTCTGGTAACCCTGATTTCCCAGGACCTGTCGCAGTTCGCCCTGCATGCCCGAGCCATCCTCGGCCTGCCGGTGCCACTGATCCGTCAGTTCGGCCCATCGGCTTCGGCGGTGATTCTGGTTGAAGGCCAGTCGACCCAGACTGCATTCGCCAACCTCGGCGCTGCACTGAGCGAACCGGATACCGCGCTGCGTCTGTTCGGCAAGCCTGAAGTCAACGGCCAGCGCCGCATGGGTGTGGCACTGGCCCGTGACGAGTCGATCGAGGCCGCTCGTGCCAAGGCGACGCGTGCTTCTCAGGCTGTCGTTGTAGAGCTGTAATCTCGCAACCTGATCGCTCCCGTATCGGGCGGGAGCGATCAGGGTACTTACGACACCTGATTCAAATCGTTATTGCGTGTTTCCTTCAGGCACAGCACAGCGATCAGGCTGAGCACCGCGGCCGCAGACACATACCCGCCGACGTAACTCAAACCACCCATCGCCACCAGTTTCTGCGCGAAAAACGGCGCCGCCGAGGCCCCGACAATCCCGCCGAGGTTGTAGGCTGCCGATGCGCCGGTATACCGCACGTGTGTGGGAAACAGCTCCGGCAGCAGCGCGCCCATTGGGGCGAATGTCACGCCCATCAAAAACAGCTCAATGCACAGGAACAACGCCACGCCCCAGGTCGATCCCTGAGTCAGCAACGGCTCCATCAGAAACCCGGAGAGAATCGCCAGCACACCGCCGACGATCAGCACCGGCTTGCGCCCGTAACGATCGCTGGCCCACGCCGACAAAGGCGTGGCGGCCGCCATGAACAGCACCGCGAAGCACAGCAGCCCGAGGAACGTCTCACGGCTGTAGCCCAATGTGGATACGCCGTAGCTCAGGGAAAAAACCGTCGAGATGTAGAACAGTGCGTAGCACACCACCATGGCAGCGGCGCCCAACAACATCGGTGCCCAGTATTGGCTGAACAGCTCGACCAGCGGCACTTTCACACGCTCCTGACGGGCGATGGCGTTGGCGAACACCGGGGTCTCGTGCAGCTTGAGGCGCACGTACAGCCCGACCATCACCAGCACGGCGCTGAGCAGGAACGGAATCCGCCAGCCCCAACTGCGGAATTGATCGTCACTCAGGCTCATGGCCAGCGTCAGGAACAGGCCGTTGGCGGCCAGAAAGCCAATCGACGGGCCGAGTTGCGGGAACATGCCGAACCACGCCCGTTTGCCTTTCGGCGCGTTTTCGGTCGCCAGCAGCGCCGCGCCGCCCCATTCACCACCCAATCCCAGACCCTGGCCGAAGCGCAGCACGCAAAGCAGGATCGGCGCCCACGCCCCGATGCTGTCGTAGCCCGGCAGCACGCCGATCAGCGTGGTACAGACACCCATCAGCAGCAGCGAAGCGACCAAAGTCGATTTGCGCCCGATTCGGTCGCCGAAGTGGCCGAACAGCGCCGAACCCAAAGGTCGGGCGAGGAAGGCGATACCGAAGGTAAGGAAGGCGGAGAGCATCTGCGCCGTGCCGGAGGTCTGTGGGAAGAACACCGGCCCGATCACCAGCGCAGCGGCGGTGGCGTAGACGTAGAAATCGTAGAACTCGATGGCCGTGCCGATGAAGCTTGCCGTGGCCACGCGGGTGGCGGAGTTGGTCGGTTGGGCAGGCGTGGTGTCGCTGTAAGCGGTACTGGTCGTCATGCGGTGATCCCTGACAGTCATGAGCTCCGTTGGAGCGAATTATTATGGTCGAACACCCAGGGATGTGGGATGAGGCGCGATCGCTGCTTCAGGTAGGAACAGTCGTCGGTGTGATGCGGATATTGCCGATGAACCGGCCGGAACTTGTCGGGTGCGGGGTAAGCACACGGTTCGGCGGGGCTTGGGTAAGCACCGCGATTATAGGAAGGTGGCTAACGATTGAACAAGGGGCTGTCTAGCGGGTCGTGGCCAGCGTCGGGGCCGAAGTGGTGTGCCAGATCAGGACCTTGCTGACCCGGTTCTCTTCGGTTTCGAGAATCTCCAGCCGGTAGCGGCCGATCTTCAGGCAGACCGCGCTTTCCGGGATGGTTTCCAGCGCTTCGGTCACCAGGCCATTGAGGGTTCGGGGGCCGTCGCTGGGCAGGTGCCAGCCCAGGCATTTGTTCAGTTCGCGGATTGACGCCGCGCCATCGATCACCATGCGGCCATCGGCCTGCGGGTGGATGTGCGGATTGTCGAGGCTGTGCTCGCTTTCGAATTCGCCGACGATTTCTTCGAGAATGTCTTCCAGGGTGACGATGCCGAGCACTTCGCCGTATTCGTCCACCACCATGCCCAGACGCCGTTGCTGCTTGTGGAAGTTCAGCAGTTGCAGTTGCAGCGGGGTGCTTTCAGGGACGAAATACGGCTCGTAACTGGCCGCCAGCAAGGCTTCGCGGGTCAGGCTGCCGTTGTCGAGCAGGTGACGAATCTGCCGGGTATTGAGCACCGCTTCGACCTGATTGATATCGCTGTGGAAGACCGGCAGGCGAGTGCGTTGGTTCTTGCGTAATTGTTCGGTGATTTCTTCGATCGGATCGTCGAGGTTGATGCCGTCGACATCGCTGCGCGGCACCAGAATGTCGTTGACCGTGATGTTGTCCAGCGCATGGATGCCTGAAACCGGGTGCGGGCGCACCGGATGATCCGGGTCGTCATGACGCTCCGCCGGCACATCGTCTTCGCTCTGTTGCACCACCTGGGCCTTGCGGATGAACGGTCGCATCAGCAAGTCACTGGTGCGGCTGAGTAGCCAGGCAAGCGGGTAAACGACCTTCAGCGGGACCGCCAGCAGCGTATTACCGAACGACAACACTGCATCCGGATAACGCTGGGCGAGGGCGCGGGGGAAATAGTCGGCGAAAACCAGCAGCAGGGCGCCGGCGCCGAGGCAGGCGGCCCAGGGGCCATTTTCTTCACAGAGAAAGATTGCCAGCAGGGTGGCCAGAATAACGGCGAGGGCGCGGCACAGGGTGTTGCAGAGGATCAGGCTGTCGAGCGGGAAGCTGAGCTTCGCCAGCGGCTTGTCGCTGGCGCGGGTTGCGGTGCGTTGCGCGAGCAGGTGCTGTTGCGCCGCTTCGACGGCGGTAAACAGCCCTGACCAGAGAATCAGCAGGACAAATACCGCGAGCATAGGCCCTATGGGCAAACCGTCCATTTATGCCGCCCGTCAGATGTGCAGGATGTATTCACGAACCAGTTTGCTGCCGAAATACGCGAGCATCAGCAGGCAGAAACCGGCGAGGGTCCAGCGGATTGCCTTGTGGCCGCGCCAGCCGAGGCGGTTACGGCCCCACAGCAGGACGCTGAACACGATCCAGGCCAGGCAGGCCAGCAGGGTTTTATGCACCAGGTGCTGGGCAAACAGGTTCTCGACGAACAGCCAGCCGGAAATCAGCGACAGCGACAGCAGCGTCCAGCCGGCCCAAAGGAAGCCGAACAGCAGGCTTTCCATGGTTTGCAGTGGCGGGAAGTTCTTGATCAGCCCGGACGGGTGCTTGTGCTTGAGCTGATGATCCTGCACCAGCAGCAACAAGGCCTGGAACACCGCGATGGTGAACATGCCGTAGGCGAGGATCGACAACAGGATGTGCGCGAGGATGCCCGGTTCTTCATCGATGATCTGCACCGTGCCGGCCGGCGCGAATTGCGCCAGCAGTACGGTGATCGCACCCAGCGGGAACAGCAGCACCAGCAAGTTTTCCACCGGGATCCGCGAGCAGGCCAGCAGGGTCAGGGCGATGACGGCCGCAGCAATCAGGCTCGAGGCGCTGAAGAAATCCAGGCCCAGACCGATCGGCGTCAATAAATGAGTGAGCAGGCTGGCGCTGTGGGCCAGCACGGCGAGGACGCCGAGCGAGACCAGCAGGCGCTTGTTGGCCTTGGCGCCGGTGGCCAGGCGGGTGCCCTGATAGAGAGTCGCAGCGGCGTAAAGAAGGGCGGCGGCGAGGGTGGTCAGCAAACTCGGTGACAAGGGGAGCATAAATCCTGTTAGGCAAGCCCGAAAGGCGCTGAGTTTGGCATAGAACCGCCGTTGCACGAAAGACCGGCAAGCTGACAGCGAGGTGTCCGCCAGTCGCAGTCTTCGCTATAATCCGCGACCTGCCCACGCCGCAGGCTCGCCGAGCACATGTTGATTCCGGTCTGGGCCGCCATTATCCCGGTCTACACAGGGCCTGAAAGGATCGCGCAATGTTTGAAAACTTAACCGACCGTCTCTCGCAGACGCTGCGCCATGTCACCGGCAAGGCGAAACTCACCGAGGACAACATCAAAGACACCCTGCGCGAAGTGCGCATGGCGTTGCTCGAAGCCGACGTGGCCCTGCCTGTGGTCAAGGACTTCGTCAATTCGGTCAAGGAGCGTGCTGTCGGCACCGAGGTGTCGCGTAGCCTGACGCCGGGCCAGGCGTTCGTGAAGATCGTCCAGGCCGAGCTCGAAAGCCTGATGGGCGCGGCCAACGAAGACTTGAACCTGAGCGCCGTGCCGCCTGCCGTCATTCTGATGGCCGGTCTGCAGGGCGCGGGTAAAACCACCACCGCCGGCAAACTGGCGCGCTTCCTTAAAGAGCGCAAGAAGAAGTCGGTCATGGTCGTGTCGGCGGACATCTACCGCCCTGCTGCTATTAAACAGCTGGAGACCCTGGCCAACGACATCGGCGTGACGTTCTTCCCGTCCGACCTGAGCCAGAAGCCGGTCGACATCGCCAACGCGGCTATTAAAGAAGCAAAACTGAAATTCATCGACGTGGTCATCGTCGACACCGCCGGTCGTCTGCACATCGACGAAGATATGATGGGCGAGATCAAGGCGCTGCACGCCGCGATCAACCCGGTCGAAACCCTGTTCGTGGTCGATGCCATGACCGGTCAGGACGCGGCCAACACGGCCAAGGCCTTCGGTGATGCGCTGCCGCTGACCGGTGTGATCCTGACCAAGGTCGACGGTGATGCCCGTGGCGGTGCCGCGCTCTCCGTTCGTGCGATTACCGGCAAGCCGATCAAGTTCATCGGTATGGGCGAGAAGAGCGAAGCGCTCGATCCGTTCCATCCTGAGCGGATCGCTTCGCGTATCCTCGGCATGGGCGACGTGCTCAGCCTGATCGAACAGGCTGAAGCGACTCTCGATAAGGAAAAGGCCGACAAACTGGCCAAGAAGCTGAAGAAGGGCAAGGGCTTCGACCTCGAAGACTTCCGCGATCAGCTGCAACAGATGAAGAACATGGGCGGCCTCGGCGGGCTCATGGACAAACTGCCGAGCATCGGCGGCGTCAATCTCTCGCAAATGGGCAACGCTCAGAACGCTGCAGAGAAGCAGTTCAAACAGATGGAAGCCATCATCAACTCCATGACCCCGGCCGAGCGCCGCGATCCTGAGCTGATCAGCGGTTCGCGCAAGCGCCGGATCGCCATGGGTTCCGGCACCCAGGTGCAGGACATCGGTCGCTTGATCAAGCAGCACAAGCAGATGCAGAAGATGATGAAGAAATTCTCCGCCAAGGGCGGAATGGCGAAAATGATGCGCGGCATGGGCGGAATGTTGCCCGGCGGCGGCATGCCAAAGATGTAAGGTGTCCCGTCTCACCCATTCTGCTCACTTATGGCGGCGTCTGATGCCCTCATGCTGCGTTGCCGCTCCTCGCCATAGCGGGCTATGACTCGTCGCGGCGCCTTGCTTGAGGGCATCAGCCATTCGCCATAAGTGAGCGAAATGGATGAGACGGGACACTGGAATCTCGCCGGTCGTCGCACCGGCGCAGACCCCGCAAGGAAGCGGGATCCACAGCAAACCCGCACTCGGCGGGAGCTGACCGGCCGTGTTAAACGACGGCCCCATATGCAAATCTGCACGGCATGCCACAGGCGCCGGAAAAAGTCATTTGCAAAAGTCCGGATATTCCTTAGAATATGCGGCCTTTCGGGCACCCATGCCCGCTGTGCATTTAGATTTGCAGCACCGACTACAGGAACGATGTTCACATGCTAACAATCCGTCTTGCCCTTGGCGGCTCCAAAAAGCGCCCGTTTTACCACCTGACCGTAACCGACTCCCGCAACCCGCGTGACGGTTCCCACAAAGAACAGGTTGGTTTCTTCAACCCTGTTGCCCGTGGTCAGGAAATCCGTCTGTCCGTGAACCAAGAGCGCGTTGCCTACTGGCTGAGCGTTGGTGCACAGCCTTCTGAGCGTGTTGCTCAGTTGCTGAAGGAATCTGCCAAGGCTGCAGCCTGAGCAGTATGAGCGCGACGCCAGAAAAAGCTGATGACCTGATCGTTGTCGGCAAGATTTTTTCGGTTCACGGCGTTCGCGGCGAGGTGAAGGTCTTTTCCTTTACCGATCCGATTGAAAACCTGTTGGGCTATCGCAACTGGACGCTTCGGCGCGAAGGCGTGGTGAAACAGGTCGAGCTGGTCAGCGGCCGATCCACTCAAAAGGATCTGGTTGTAAAGCTCAAAGGCCTCGACGATCGCGATGAAGCCCGTCTTCTGAGCGGTTACGAGATTTGCATCCCGCGAAGCCTTTTGCCCGACCTGACCGCCGACGAGTACTACTGGTACCAGTTGGAAGGTCTGAGCGTCATCAACCAGGACGAACAATTGTTCGGCAAGGTTGATCACCTGTTGGAGACCGGCGCGAACGATGTATTGGTGGTCAAGCCCTGCGTTGGCAGCCTGGATGATCGCGAGCGGTTGTTGCCCTATACGGAGCAATGCGTGCTGGCAATCGACCTGGAAGCAGGCGTGATGAGGGTGGAATGGGACGCGGACTTCTAAGCAATGGCCAGCCTGCGCGTAGACGTCATTACGCTGTTCCCCGAGATGTTCTCGGCCATCAGTGAGTACGGCATTACCAGTCGTGCGGTCAAACAGGGGCTCTTGCAGCTGACCTGTTGGAATCCGCGGGATTACACGACGGATCGACATCACACTGTGGACGATCGCCCGTTTGGCGGTGGTCCGGGCATGGTGATGAAGATCAAGCCCCTGGAAGATGCTCTGGTTCAGGCCAAGGCAGCAGCCGGGGAGGCGGCGAAGGTGATTTACCTGTCCCCCCAAGGCCGTCAACTGACTCAGTCGGCGGTACGCGAACTGGCGAAATCGGATGCATTGATCCTGATTGCCGGTCGCTATGAAGGCATTGACGAGCGCTTTATTGAGGCTCATGTCGATGAAGAGTGGTCGATTGGTGACTATGTGTTGTCTGGCGGCGAGCTGCCGGCCATGGTCATGATCGATGCGGTTACACGACTGCTGCCCGGAGCTTTAGGGCATGCGGATTCCGCTGAGGAAGATTCCTTTACGGATGGTCTGCTGGATTGCCCGCACTACACCCGACCTGAGGTGTATGCGGATCAGCGTGTTCCCGACGTGTTGCTGAGTGGCAATCACGCGCATATCCGGCGTTGGCGTTTACAGCAGTCCCTTGGTCGGACCTATGAACGACGCGCCGATCTTCTGGAAAGCCGCTCGCTTTCTGGAGAAGAGAAGAAGCTGCTCGAGGAATACATCCGCGAGCGGGACGATAGTTAACAACGTATCGATGGTAGATCAGACGATTTACCTTAGGAGCACAGCATGACCAACAAAATCATCCTTGCACTCGAAGCAGAGCAGATGACCAAAGAAATCCCTACCTTTGCCCCAGGCGACACCATCGTCGTTCAGGTGAAAGTGAAGGAAGGCGATCGTTCCCGTCTGCAAGCGTTCGAAGGCGTTGTAATCGCCAAGCGTAACCGCGGCGTGAACAGTGCGTTCACCGTTCGTAAAATCTCCAACGGTGTTGGCGTAGAACGTACTTTCCAGACCTACTCCCCGCAGATCGACAGCATGGCTGTCAAACGTCGCGGTGACGTACGTAAAGCCAAGCTGTACTACCTGCGCGACCTGTCGGGTAAAGCAGCTCGCATCAAGGAAAAACTGGCTTAAGTCCAGCTTCCGATGCAGAAAAAAGCAGCCTACGGGCTGCTTTTTTGTTGCCCGCAATTTATCCACAGTATTCCGTTTCAGGCCTGACCCATGACCCCTCGCGAGCAAGAAATCGAACGCCGCACCGAACTCTCGGTGACCCGCGTGACCAAGGCGGTTTTCCCGCCGACCACCAACCACCACAACACCTTGTTCGGCGGCACTGCGCTGGCCTGGATGGACGAAGTGTCGTTCATCACCGCCACACGGTTTTGCCGTTTGCCGCTGGTGACCGTGTCCACCGATCGCATCGACTTCAATCACGCGATCCCGGCAGGTTCCATCGTCGAACTGGTCGGGCGAGTGATCAAGGTCGGCAACACCAGCCTCAAGGTCGAGGTGGAAGTGTTCGTTGAAAGCATGAGCTGCGATGGGCGTGAGAAAGCCATTCACGGGCAGTTCAGCTTTGTAGCGATTGATGATGACAAGCGCCCGGTGCCGGTGCTGCCGGGGTTTGCGGCCTGATCCAGCACTGAGTCGCGGCATTCGCGAGCAAGCCCGCTCCCACAGATTTTGTGTTGTCCGCTGCTGTTGTGTTCGACACGGACACTGTGGAAGCGGGCTTGCCCGCGATTTGATCTGTCAGGCGCTGACGCTCTCAGGCTGAATCAGCGCCAGCAACGTCCATCCCGAGCCCGGTTTCAGCGTGGTCTCCGGCGTCACCACGTGCACCCAACCACTGTCATCGCGCATGAACAGCAGCGTCGCGCGGTTGCCATGCAGCGCCCGGTAATCGTCCCAGCCAAACCCCTCCGTCAGAGTCGTGCTGTACAGCTCGGCGCCCTGGCCCAGTTGGCTGGCCAGTCTGGCGTAAGTCAGCGCCTCGCTCCCCAGTTGATTGCCGCGATGTTCGAGGCTGGCGCGGTGCTTGTCGCTGCGCCGGCTTTCCTGACCACTGGCCAGGCCGAACAGGCGTTGATGGCCGAAGTCATGACGAAAGCGCATGGCGGCCAGCGTGTTGAGTTCGCCGGACGGTGACAGCGCCAGCAGATGCCCCAGTCCGACCAGGTCCAGATGCGCATCGGCGTGCTGCGACGCCGGGTTGCCGAAGTAGGTCGGCAAGCCATCCATGCGCGCCGCGCGGATGTTTTCCCAGCTTGAATCCGTCAGCAGCACCCGGCTGCCCAGCTGTTGCAGCGACTTGCCGAGCAGGCGCGCAGGCCCGTTCGCACCGACGATCAGGAAGCCGCTCGGCGCTGGTTCCGCAACCTTCAACAGACGCGCCAGAGGCCGGGCAGTCGCACTTTGCAGCACGACGGTGCCGATGATCACCGCGAAAGTCAGCGTCACCAGCAACAGCGCGCCTTCATGGCCCGCTTCATCCAGGCGAATCGCAAAGATCGCCGAGACCGCCGCCGCGACAATCCCGCGCGGGGCAATCCAGCACAACAGTGCACGCTCACGCCAACTCAGGCTCGAACCGGCGGTACTCAATACCACGTTCAGCGGTCGGGCGATCAACTGGATTACCAGCAATAGAATCAGCACCAGCGGTCCGAGGCCGATCAACGCGTTCAGATCCAGTCGCGCCGCCAGCAAAATGAACAACCCGGAAATCAGCAGCACGCTGAGGTTTTCCTTGAAGTGCAGGATGTGCCGCACATCCACGTTTTTCATGTTCGCCAGCCACATGCCCATCAGCGTCACCGCCAGCAGACCGGATTCGTGCATGACCTGGTTGGCGGCAATGAATATCCCCAGCACTGCGGCGAGCGATGCCAGGTTGTGTAGATACTCCGGCAACCATTGGCGCCGAATGATCGTACCGAGCAGCCAGCCGCCGGCAACGCCGAACGCACTGCCGCAGGCAATCACCCCGCCGAACGTCAGCAGGCTCTGTTCCAGGCCATTTCCTTCGGCCCGAGCAATGATGAAGCTGTAGACCACCACCGCCAGCAGCGCGCCGATCGGGTCGATCACAATCCCTTCCCAGCGCAGGATATTGGCGATCGAAGCTTTCGGCCGCACCACGCGCAGCATTGGCACGATCACGGTCGGGCCAGTAACCAGGGTCAGGCTGCCGAACAGGATGGCGAGCAGCCAGTCGAAGCCCAGCAGCCAGTGGGTCGCGACCGCAATCACTATCCAGGTCGAGAGCGCTCCGATGGTGACCAGCCGATGCACGACGCTGCCGATCTCGCGCCATTCCGACAAATGCAGGGTCAGGCTGCCTTCAAACAGAATCAGCGCCACTGCCAGCGACACCAATGGCATCAGCAGCGGGCCGAACATTTCCTGCGGGTCGAGCCAGCCCAGCACGGGGCCCGCCAGAATCCCGGTCAGCAGCAGGAACAGAATCGCCGGCAGCTTCAGGCGCCAGGCAAGCCATTGGCAGCCCAGCGCGGCGGCACCGATACCACCGAAAGCCAACAGAATTTGCTGCTCGTTCATTGAAGCTCCCTGTTCCTTGAAATAGCGGGCTATGAAAGACTAGCGGCCATTTCAACCGTTCACTCTTTATTTGCGCGCAGTGACAAGCCTGCGTGTCTTGAGCGCCCATGCCTGCCATCGACCACCCACTGATCGACCAGTTTCTCGACGCCCTCTGGCTGGAAAAAGGTCTCTCCGACAACACTCGCGACGCCTATCGCAGTGATCTCGCGCTGTTCAACGGCTGGTTGCAAGAGAAAGGTCTCGAACTGATCAATGCCGGTCGTGAACTGATCCTTGACCACCTGGCCTGGCGTCTGGAACAGAACTACAAACCCCGTTCCACCGCGCGATTTCTCTCCGGTGTACGTGGCTTTTATCGCTATCTGCTGCGGGAAAAACTGATTTCGGTCGATCCGACCTTACGCGTGGATATGCCGCAGCTCGGTCGGCCATTGCCCAAATCCCTGTCGGAAGCCGACGTCGAAGCGCTGCTGAAGGCGCCAGACCTGAGCGAAGCCATCGGCCAGCGTGACCGCGCCATGCTCGAAGTCTTGTATGCCTGCGGTCTTCGTGTCACCGAGCTGATCAGCCTGACGCTGGAACAGGTCAATCTGCGTCAGGGGGTGTTGCGGGTGATGGGCAAGGGCAGCAAGGAGCGGCTGGTGCCGATGGGCGAGGAGGCGATTGTCTGGGTCGAGCGCTACCTGCGCGACGGTCGCGGCGAGCTGCTGGGCGGGCGCCCGAGCGATGTGTTGTTTCCCAGTCAGCGCGGCGAGCAGATGACTCGGCAGACCTTCTGGCACCGCATCAAGCACCAGGCCAAGGTCGCTGGCATCAGTAAATCGCTGTCGCCGCACACCTTGCGTCACGCGTTTGCCACCCACTTGCTCAACCATGGCGCCGACTTGCGGGTGGTGCAGATGCTGTTGGGCCACAGCGACCTGTCGACCACGCAGATCTACACCCACGTCGCCCGCGCACGGTTGCAGGATCTGCATGCCAAACATCACCCCCGTGGCTGAGCCCGTTTTGTCTTGCGACAGGCGCATTCGGCCACGCCAGCCTTATGTGGTAGGCTTTGCCGGTTTGCACGATGGGCGGTTATGACCCGGTGTTCCGGCACGGGCGTTCTGATCGTTCCATTTGTCCGCCTTCAGGAGTTCTCATGCGTCTGACCCAGATTTTCGCCGCCGCAGCCATTGCGTTGGTCAGCACCTTTGCCGCCGCCGATGACGCGGCCGACAAAGCCATTCGTCAAAGCCTGGAAAAACTCGAACTCGAGGTTCCGGTAGAAAGCATCAGCGCCAGCCCGTTGCCGGGCATGTATGAAGTCAAGCTCAAGGGCAGCCGTGT
Organism: Pseudomonas sp. V88_4; assembly: GCF_029967985.1. Classification (NCBI taxonomy): domain Bacteria; kingdom Pseudomonadati; phylum Pseudomonadota; class Gammaproteobacteria; order Pseudomonadales; family Pseudomonadaceae; genus Pseudomonas; species Pseudomonas sp. V88_4. The sequence continues at coordinate 35,386 of NZ_JASCAF010000043.1, read as the reverse complement.
GCTGTACGCCAGCGCCGACGGCCAATACATCGTTCAGGGTTACCTGTTCCAGCTCAAGGACGGAAAACCGGTCAACCTGACCGAGAAGACCGAACGCCTGGGCATTTCCAAACTGATCAATGCGATCCCGGTGGCCGAGACTGTGGTTTACCCGGCCGTGGGCGAAACCAAGTCGCACATCACCGTTTTCACCGACACCACCTGCCCGTACTGCCACAAGCTGCACGCCGAAGTGCCGGAGCTGAACAAACGCGGCATCGAAGTGCGTTACGTGGCGTTCCCGCGTCAGGGCCTCGGCTCGCCGGGTGACGAGCAGCTGCAAGCCGTGTGGTGCTCGAAAGACAAGAAAGCGGCCATGGACAAAATGGTCGATGGCAAGGAAATCAAGGCCGCCAAGTGCGAGAACCCGGTTTCCAAACAGTTCGCCCTCGGTCAGTCGATCGGCGTGAACGGCACACCGGCCATCGTTTTGGCTGACGGACAAGTCATTCCGGGCTACCAGCCTGCGCCACAAGTCGCCAAACTGGCGCTGGGCGCGAAGTAATTCGCATCGTCACGCTCAGGTGTTGACGAGCGTGGTCCGGCGGCAGGATTGCCGGGCCATCAACAGAGAGCCGCGAACCTGCGGTTGTTTTCACGGCCGGCCTCGCGTCGGCCGTTTTATGGGGAGTTCACAGTGAAACCGGTCAAAGTAGGCATCTGTGGGTTAGGGACCGTCGGTGGCGGAACCTTCAACGTACTTCAGCGCAACGCCGAGGAAATTGCTCGTCGTGCCGGGCGTGGAATCGAAGTGGCACAAATTGCCATGCGCACGCCAAAGCCTCAGTTCCAGACGACCGGTATTGCGATTACCAACGATGTCTTCGAAGTGGCCACGAACCCTGAGATCGACATCGTCATAGAGCTGATGGGCGGCTATACCGTTGCCCGCGAGCTGGTACTCAAGGCCATCGAGAATGGCAAGCATGTGGTCACCGCGAACAAGGCTCTGATTGCCGTTCACGGTAATGAAATTTTCGCCAAGGCGCGCGAGAAAGGCGTGATCGTGGCGTTCGAAGCGGCGGTAGCCGGTGGCATTCCAGTGATCAAGGCGATCCGTGAAGGCCTGTCCGCCAACCGTATCAACTGGGTCGCCGGGATCATCAACGGCACCGGTAACTTCATCCTCACCGAAATGCGCGAGAAGGGTCGCACCTTCGAAGACGTGCTGGCCGAGGCGCAAGCGCTGGGCTACGCCGAAGCCGATCCGACCTTCGACGTCGAAGGCATCGACGCGGCGCACAAGCTGACGATCCTGGCCTCGATCGCATTCGGTGTTCCGCTGCAGTTCGACAAGGCTTACACCGAAGGCATCACCAAGCTGACCACCGCCGACGTGAATTACGCCGAAGCGCTGGGCTACCGCATCAAGCACCTGGGCGTGGCACGCAGCACCGCCGCCGGTATCGAGCTGCGCGTACACCCGACGCTGATCCCGGCCGATCGCCTGATCGCCAACGTCAACGGTGTGATGAACGCGGTGATGGTCAACGGTGACGCGGCCGGTTCGACCCTGTTCTACGGCGCCGGCGCCGGCATGGAGCCGACCGCTTCGTCGGTGATCGCCGATCTGGTGGACGTGGTTCGCGCCATGACCTCCGACCCGGAAAACCGCGTGCCGCACCTGGCCTTCCAGCCGGACTCGCTGTCGGCCCATCCGATCCTGCCGATCGAAGCCTGCGAAAGCGCCTACTACCTGCGCATTCAGGCCAAGGACCATCCGGGCGTATTGGCTCAGGTGGCAAGCATCCTCTCGGAGCGCGGCATCAACATCGAGTCGATCATGCAGAAGGAAGTCGAGGAACACGACGGCCTGGTGCCGATGATCCTGCTGACCCACCGCGTGCTGGAGCAGCACATCAACGACGCGATCGCCGCCCTCGAAGCGCTGGCGGGCGTGGTCGGTCCGGTTGTGCGGATCCGTGTCGAGCACTTGAACTAAACAGAAACAGCTGCAAGCTTCGAGCTGCAAGCGACAAGAGAAAAGCAGTCCGGCTTTTACTTGAGGCTTGTCACTCGTAGCTTGGAGCTCAAACCGAAGGTTTGCCCCTATGCGTTACATCAGTACCCGCGGCCAGGCACCGGCCCTGAATTTCGAAGACGTCCTGCTGGCCGGTCTCGCCACCGACGGCGGTCTGTACGTCCCGGAAAACCTGCCACGCTTCACCCAGGAAGAAATCGCTTCCTGGGCCGGCCTGCCGTATCACGAGCTGGCTTTCCGCGTGATGCGCCCGTTCGTCACCGGCAGCATTCCGGACGCCGATTTCAAAAAGATTCTTGAAGAAACCTACGGGGTGTTCGCCCACAACGCCGTTGCGCCGCTGCGTCAGCTGAACGGCAACGAATGGGTGCTGGAGCTGTTCCACGGCCCGACCCTGGCGTTCAAGGACTTCGCCCTGCAACTGCTCGGTCGCCTGCTCGACTACGTGCTGGAAAAGCGCGGCGAGCGCGTGGTGATCGTCGGCGCCACTTCCGGTGACACCGGTTCGGCCGCCATCGAAGGCTGCAAGCATTGCGAAAACGTCGACATCTTTATCCTGCACCCGCACAACCGTGTGTCCGAAGTGCAGCGTCGGCAGATGACCACCATCCTCGGTGAGAACATCCACAACATCGCCATCGAAGGCAACTTCGATGACTGCCAGGAAATGGTCAAGGCCAGCTTCGCCGACCAGAGCTTCCTCAAGGGCACCCGCCTGGTTGCAGTGAATTCGATCAACTGGGCGCGGATCATGGCCCAGATCGTCTACTACTTCCACGCGGCCCTGCAATTGGGTGGCCCGGCGCGTTCGGTGTCGTTCTCGGTGCCGACCGGTAACTTCGGCGACATCTTCGCCGGTTACCTGGCACGCAACATGGGCCTGCCGATCAACCAGTTGATCGTCGCCACCAACCGCAATGACATCCTGCACCGCTTCATGAGCGGCAACCAGTACGTCAAGGAAACCCTGCACGCCACGCTGTCGCCGTCGATGGACATCATGGTCTCGTCGAACTTCGAACGCCTGCTGTTCGACCTGCACGGTCGCAACGGCGCGGCGATCGCCGGCCTGATGGATTCGTTCAAGCAGGGCGGCGGTTTCAGCGTCGAACAGGAACGCTGGACCGAGGCGCGCAAGCTGTTCGATTCGCTGGCCGTGGACGATGCGCAAACCTGCGAAACCATCGCCGAAGTCTACGAACAGACCGGTGAAGTACTGGATCCGCACACCGCGATTGGCGTGAAAGCCGCTCGCGAATGCCGTCGCAGCCTGGACATTCCGATGGTGATTCTGGGCACGGCGCATCCGGTCAAGTTCCCGGACGCGGTGGAGAAAGCTGGTGTAGGAAAAGCTCTCGAACTGCCTGCACATCTTTCTGATTTGTTTGAGAGAGAAGAGCGCTGCACTGTGCTGCCGAATGAGCTCAAAGCCGTGCAGGCCTTTGTCAGTCAGCATGGCAACCGCGGCAAGCCTCTTTAAGCGCGCAAAGCTGTCACATTTTGAAGCCCGTCTCCTGACGGGCTTTCTTGTTTTTGCATGCCACACTGCGCGCGTTTCGCCCACGAAGGACGGGCGAGTCGATGACGAAGGATGTGGCAATGCGGTTTTTTTCAGGATTGAAACCAGGGCTGTGCTGGTTGTTTTTATTGGGGGGCTTCGGGCTGTCGCAGTGGAGCGAATCAGCCCATCTGGCGAAGCATGCCGATGCGGTGGAGGCTGTTAAGCCCATCGAGCTGGATGAGCGTGAGCGTCAGTGGATTCGAGATAACCCCCGGGTGACTGTGGCGTCGGTGCAATACCCGCTGTATCTGTTTCAGGATGAACATGGCCAATGGAGCGGTTTGAACAACGATGTGCTCAAACACATCAGCGCCATGACCGGACTGCAGTTCGTCCATCAGGAGTCGTTCTCCACCGATCACATGCTCGAACGGCTTCAAAGTGGTGTCGCGGACATCAGCACGACACTGGCGATGAACGAAGAGCGCCGGGCATTTCTGGACTTCAGTCATGCGTTCGGGGGGGCGGGGTGGGTGTTTGTCGGGCATGCGGGCGAACCTGCTATTCAGTCGCTTGAAACCCTGGCCAAGCGTGTTCTGGTGCTGCCGGCCAGGCATGCGCTGGAGGAAGGTATTCGGCGCGACTACCCGTCGATTGAAATCCGCTCCGTCAAGACCTATGCCGAAGCGCGCGCGCTGGTCGAGAGTGGAGAGGCCTACGCCACCATTGAAAACGAGATAGGTGCTCAGCTGTTTCCCTCCGGCCTGCTCAAGGTCGGTGGTCTGGTGGAGGGCAAGTGGGAGGCTGATCATCTGGCCGTGCGCAAGGGAATGCCAGAGCTTCTGAGCATCCTCAACAAGGCTTTGGGCGCTTTCTCGGTGGCAGAGCTGCGGTCCATGCGTCTGAAATGGCTGGCAGGCGTTTCCCCTGTGCCCGCCCCCTCGATCGGCGCACGAATGATCGAGTGGGGCTGCTGGGCAATGGGCGTTCTGGGCCTGTTTGGCCTGCTGTCGATAGTGTGGAACCGTCGACTGGCGGCCCAAGTGAAGCAGCGACGTGAGGCGGAAAAGGACCTGGGCGATCAACTGGCCTTTCAGCACGCATTGATCGATGCGATGCCCGACCCGGTGTTCGTTCGTGACCTGCAGGGCCGATTGCTCATGTGCAACCGAAGTTATGAGGATGCGCTTTCGGTCCGGCAGGAGCAGGTGCTGGGACGCATGCTGTTCGAGTTTGATGCACTGCCACAGGCTACCGCATTGATGCTGCATGACGAGTTCATGTTGCAAATGCATACGCGCAAGACGCGCTTCTGCAAGCGGCATTTATTGTTCAAGGGGGGGCTGCGACAGATCTACCAATGGACGGTGCCCTTTTACAGTGCTGACGGAAAGCTGCGCGGTCTGCTGGGCGGTTGGACGGATATCACCCAGCGGCGGAAGGAAAACGGTTGTCGATGTCCGCATTGAAGTTGGGAAAAGTCCTATAAAACCTGATTACTTTTCCGATGGGAGGCTTAGGACGACTGCCCTAGAGTGACAGGCCACTGCGGCGAGAATCCGCCCTTGTCGCTTCAGAGGTCGTCCCATGCGCTCGCTCAAAATACTGCTGCTTGAACCCGATCCGTTCCAGTTGATGGCGTTGCACCAGATGCTCAACGCCATCGGCATCTACGATGTATTGACCGCCCCTACGCTGGATTCGGCAAAGCGTTCACTTGAACGACGCGGCGCGGTCGATATCGCCATATGCAATCCCCAGCTCAAAAGCGGTGACGGACTGGCCCTGATCACCCATCTGGTCGTTCGACAAAGGGCACGAGCATTGATTTTGCTGGGGACGGTAGCCCCCAGCCTGCTGGCCGATCTGGAGAGCCTCGTGGAGGACGACGGGGTGAGGCTTCTGGGCAAGCTGCCTACGCCGGTTTCGGCGGTGCTGATGCGCAAGTTGCTGGACACCTACCTGTCGCCACCCCGACATCCGCTCAGTGCATGAGGCGGACGGTTGTTTTTCTGTCATCTTCAGCCTGCATGCTTCGTCAGGCCGGGTGACGCTCCGGGAGAGGCCGGTGACCGGCAGAACTTTCCTCTCGGGCCGGTGGTCATTTACAGTGAACACGCCCCAGACACTGTGTTTTCGGACTATTGAGTGGAGATCGAGATGGAAAGTATCAGTCTATTGCTCGGTGAGGCTCTGAGCCCGTATCAGGTGACGTTGACCCCTCGGGGGCGCCACGGCGAATGCCTGGTGACCTTGAAGAATGGCAGCGGCGCGATCGTGGTGGAGCGAGAATTCAATCAGGCGCAACTGAGCGACAAGCGCCAGCTGATGGATGTTGTTGACGGCCTGCACCGTGACATCCTGATTGCCGAAGGCCGGCTGGAACCCTGTGTGATCGCCGCGTTGCGAAACGCAGCCCTCGACAAGCACCCGGCCCTCTGAAACTGATTATTCATTTGTGGGAACCTTCCTGCATCCAGATCAGTCAGACCCCGTAACAGCAGGAGCAAGCATTGTGCTCCGGTGTTTGTCGCTTGCTGCTACGGGTCTTTGATACAGACCACGTTTAACCCCGAGTCGTCTCCCCACTTCTCGGGGTTTCTTTTTGCCCGGATTTCACTGCGCGGCTTGTTGCTGAAAGAAAATCCGAGCCTGTTCCAGATAGTCCTGACGCCTCTCGGGGTCAAGCCAGTCGGCGTAGAGCCGGTCAAGATGCTCGTGGGGCAGGGTGCGCAACAGTTGATTGATCTCGGTAATCGCCTGTCGACCCGCCGTAGTGTCGGTACAGCCGACATGGCCTGACAGGTACTTGTCTGTGCCGCGAATTGCAAAGAACAGCAATTCTTCCTCGGCTATCTCGGCCTGTCGCGCCTGATAACGGATTTCCGGCCAGTAACCCAAAACCACCTGCAAACGCCCCAGGCGCTGCATCGACAACAGGCTGGCGAGTGCGTCGTTACCGTAATGGGGTGTCAACGCGCCGTTCGGCGCCTGGCGCAGCAGTGCATCGATGTACTCGCCATAGCTGCGCTCGGCTACCACGCCGACTTTTCGCTCGCCGTTGGCCAGAAATGCCGACAGGTCGACTTCATCGTCGACCAGAAACGGCTCCAGCACTTCGCGATCTTTCCGACGCACCACAAGCCCATTGCTGACAGCGCGAAACGCGGGGATGGAGAAGGCGATCCATTGCGCCCGTTCCTTGTTCCAGATCAGCGACGGATCGCAGGCGAAGGGATGTTCATGCAGCATTTGAGTGCCACGGGCGCGATTGACCCGCATCAAGGTGTGTTCGTATTGCGGCATGCCGGCAATCAGCATCGGCATCAATTGATCGATAACGCCCTGGCCCTTTTTCGGACCCTCGAAGATCGTCAGCGGCGGCAGGTCGCGCAGCAGCCAGATCAGCGTTGGCTTGGCCTGCGCCCACGCCGGCAGCACCAGCAGGAATAGCAGGCCGAACAACCGCCAGGTCCACCAATGGTGGGCGCGGTTCGAGGCCGAGGGCATCAGGTGATTCAGCTCAGATGGCTCCGTCTTCGCGCAGCCGGGCGATCTGCTTCTCGTCGTAGCCAAGATCGTGGAGTACCTGCGCATTGTGTTCACCGAGCTGCGGTCCGACCCATTCGGACGAGCCGGGTGTCTCAGAGAGTTTCGGCACGATGCCTGGCATCTTGAAGGGTTTGCCATCCGGCAGTTTGGCCTGCAGGAACATTTCCCGGGCCAGGTACTGCGGATCGTTGAACATGTCTTCGGCGCTGAAGATCCGGCTGGCGGGCACTTCGGCCTGATTCAGCAGATCCAGTACGGTTTGCAGCGGCAGTGAGTTGACCCAGCGATCGATCACCCCGTACAGCTCGTCACGGCGGCTGTCGCGCCCGTCATTGCTGGCCAGCGCCGGGTCGTTTGCCAGATCTTCACGGCCGATGATCAGCATGAAGCGCTTGAAGATCGCATCGCCGTTGGCGCCGATCTGAACGTGTTTGCCGTCGGCGCTGGTGTGGATCGAGGAGGGTGTGATGCCCGGCATGATGTTGCCGGTGCGCTCGCGAATGAAGCCGAACACATCGAACTCCGGGACCATGCTTTCCATCATGGCGAAGATCGCTTCGTACAGCGCCACATCGACCACTTGGCCGAGGCCGCCGTTGACCTCGCGATGACGCAAGGCCATCAACGCGCCGATCACGCCCCACAAAGCCGCAATCGAATCGCCGATGGAAATCCCGGTGCGCACCGGTGGCCGGTCTTCGAAACCGGTGATGTAGCGCAGGCCGCCCATGGATTCGCCGACCGCGCCGAAACCTGGCTGGTCCTTCATCGGCCCGGTCTGGCCGAAACCGGACAGGCGCACCATCACCAGTTTAGGGTTCAGCGCATGCAGGGTTTCCCAGCTCAGGCCGAGTTTTTCCAGCACGCCGGGGCGGAAGTTCTCGATCAGAATGTCGGCTTCACCGAGCAGTTTTTTCAGAATCGCCAGGCCCTCAGGGTGTTTCAGGTTCAGCGTCAGGGACTTTTTGTTGCGGGCCTGGACGAACCACCACAGCGATGTGCCTTCGTACAATTTGCGCCATTTGCGCAATGGATCACCGCCATCCGGCGACTCGATCTTGATCACTTCGGCGCCGAACTCGCCGCAGATGCGCGAAGCAAACGGCCCGGCAATCAAAGTACCCAATTCAATGACTTTCAGACCGCTGAGCGGTTTGTTGGCGAACGGCATGCGAAATCCTGTAGGACAAGGCTGAGCAGATACAGCGTTTTAACATAGCCGGCTGTCAGTCGCGCAAGGTTGATCGCCATCAATTCGTGGATTGCCTACAGCATCGGTTAGACTTGCCGACTTTCCTCGTATCAAGAAGCCCGTTCATGGCCCAGCCGTCCACTACCTACAAATTCGAACTGAACCTCACCGATCTCGACCGCAGCGTCTACGAGAACGTGAAGCAGACTATCGCCCGCCATCCTTCGGAAACCGAAGAACGCATGACCGTGCGGCTGTTGGCCTACGTGCTCTGGTACAACGAGCAACTGTCGTTCGGTCGTGGTCTTTCGGACGTGGATGAACCTGCGCTGTGGGAAAAGAGCCTGGACGATCGTGTCCTGCACTGGATCGAAGTCGGACAGCCAGACGCTGATCGTCTGACCTGGTGCTCCCGTCGCACCGAGCGCACCAGCCTGCTGGCCTACGGCAGCCTGCGCGTCTGGGAAGGCAAGGTGATTCCGGCAATCAAGAACCTGAAGAACGTCAACATTGCCGCCGTCCCGCAGGAAGTGCTGGAAACCCTGGCCAAGGACATGCCCCGCGTCATCAAGTGGGACGTGATGATCAGCGAAGGCACGATCTTCGTTACCGATGACCGTGGTCAGCACGAAGTCCAGCTCAGCTGGCTGCAAGGTGAGCGCGGTTAAGTCCGCACTACTCCCGAAAAATCCCACGTATTCAAGAGAAGCTCCTGTCACCCCATGCGTATCGATCCTCGCCCGTTGCCCGCCACTCTGCCGTTTCTCGGTGAACTGCCACCCCTGCTGACCCGCCTGTATGCGGCGCGGGGCGTGCAGTCCGAGGCGGAGCTGGACAAGAGCCTGGCGCGGCTGATTCCGTTCCAGCAGCTCAAAGGGATCGATGCGGCGGTTGACCTGCTGGTGACAGCGCTGGAGCAGCGGCAGCGAATCCTGATCGTCGGCGATTTCGACGCCGACGGCGCGACGGCCAGCACCGTGGGCGTGCTCGGTTTGCGCCTGCTGGGCGCGGCGCACGTCGATTATCTGGTGCCGAACCGCTTCGAATACGGCTACGGCCTGACCCCGGAAATCGTCGAAGTCGCGATGACCCGCGAGCCGCAGTTGCTGATCACCGTCGACAACGGTATTTCCAGCGTTGAAGGTGTCGCGGCCGCGAAGCGCCATGGCCTGAAGGTCTTGATTACTGACCACCACTTGCCCGGCGATGAACTGCCGCAGGCCGATGCACTGGTCAATCCGAACCAGCCCGGCTGCGAGTTCCCGAGCAAGGCGCTGGCCGGGGTCGGGGTGATTTTCTACGTGTTGATGGCTTTGCGTGCACGTCTGCGCAGCCTTGGCTGGTACGAGAGCAAGCCGCAACCGAACATCGGCGAACTGCTGGATCTGGTGGCGCTGGGCAGCGTCGCCGATGTGGTGCCACTGGATGCCAACAACCGGATTCTGGTGCACCAGGGGCTGGAGCGGATTCGCGCCGGGCGTGCGCGGCCGGGGATCAAGGCGATCCTTGAAGTGGCCAAGCGTGAGGCTTCGCGCATTACCTCCACTGACCTCGGTTTTATCGTCGGCCCGCGTCTGAACGCGGCGGGGCGTCTGGATGACATGAGCCTCGGGATCGAGTGCCTGCTGACCCACGACCCTGCGCTGGCCCGGGAAATGGCCGCGCAACTGGACGGCATGAACCAGGATCGCAAGTCCATCGAACAGGGCATGCAGCGTGAGGCGCTGGCCCAGCTCAAGGACTTGCCGGTCGAGTCGATGCCGTTTGGTCTTTGTCTGTTCGATCCTGAATGGCATCAGGGCGTGATCGGTATTCTGGCGTCGCGGATGAAAGAGCGGTATTTCCGCCCGACCATCGCTTTCGCCGATGCCGGTGACGGCCTGCTCAAGGGCTCGGGGCGTTCGGTACAGGGCTTTCATATTCGCGATGCGTTGAGCGTGGTGGCAGCGCAGCATCCAGACCTGATCAGCAAGTACGGCGGCCACGCGATGGCGGCTGGTCTGACCTTGCCCCAGGAGAATTTTCCGTTGTTCGCCGAGGCCTTCGACGCCGAAGTGCGCAGGCAACTTCGAGAGGAAGACCTGACCGGGCGCCTGCTGTCGGACGGCACGCTGGCGGTCGAGGAGTTTCATCTGGAACTGGCTCGTGCCCTGCGCCACGCCGGGCCATGGGGCCAGCATTTTCCGGAGCCGCTGTTTCACGGGGTGTTCCAGTTGGTCGAGCAGCGGGTTGTGGGTGAGCGGCACCTGAAAGTGGTGCTGAAAACCGAATGCGGTTCGGTGAAGCTCGATGGCATCGCGTTCGGGATTGATCGCGATATCTGGCCGAACCCCACGATCAAATGGGTCGAACTGGCCTACAAGCTCGATCTGAACGAGTTTCGCGGTAATGAAACCGTGCAGTTGATGATTGCCCACATCGAACCGCGCTAAAGATCATTGCGCCCTTTACTGAAGGGCGCAGGCATCTTCAATTGTGCTGTTTCATTTCGGAACCCTCCCTCATCCCCGGATGTCGACTAGGCTCTAAGCACTGCTTGATTGGCCTTGTGACGTCTTGTCGAATTTTTTGCCCGCGGGGGCGGGTGCTGCACCTTTTTCCTGTCACTCGTCGACTTTTCAAACAGAACCCTGGAGCCTGCCCACTGATTTGAGAGGTGCCCCATGAGTCTGCTGCTTGAACCCTTTACCCTCCGCCAACTGACCCTGTCCAACCGCATCGCCGTGTCGCCCATGTGCCAGTACTCCAGCGTCGATGGCCTGGCCAACGACTGGCATCTGGTGCACCTCGGCAGCCGTGCCGTGGGGGGCGCTGGCCTGGTGTTTACCGAAGCCACGGCAATCACGGCCGACGGGCGGATCACCGCCGAAGACCTGGGCCTGTGGAACGACGAACAGATCGCACCGCTGCAACGCATCACCCGTTTCATCAACGCGCAGGGCGCAGTGGCCGGCATTCAATTGGCTCACGCCGGGCGCAAGGCCAGCACCCATCGGCCGTGGATCGGCAAACATGGCAGCGTCAAACCGGAGGACGGTGGCTGGACGCCGGTCGGGCCGTCGCCGATTGCCTTTGACCCGCAACACACTCAACCGAAACAGCTGGATGAGAGTCAGATCGCCCAGGTCATTCAGGACTTCGTGGCAGCGGCCAAACGTGCGCTGACCGCCGGTTTCAGTGTGGTTGAGGTGCATGCGGCGCATGGTTATCTGTTGCACCAGTTTCTTTCGCCACTGAGTAATCAGCGCCGCGATCAGTACGGCGGTTCGTTCGAAAACCGTATTCGTCTGGTGCTGCAAGTGACCGAGGCGGTACGCGCGGTGTGGCCGGAAGAACTGCCGGTGTTCGTACGCCTTTCGGCTACCGATTGGGTGGAAGACGGCTGGAATCCCGATGAAACCGTGGAGCTGGCGCGACGCCTGAAAGCCTTGGGGGCTGATCTGATCGATGTGTCATCGGGCGGCACGGCAGCCAACGCCGAAATCCCCGTGGGTCCGGGATATCAGACGCGCTTCGCCGAACGGGTGCGCAAGGAGTCAGGCATCGCCACCGGGACCGTGGGAATGATTACCGAGCCGGCCCAGGCCGAGCACATTCTGCGGACCTGTCAGGCCGACATCATCTTCCTTGCTCGTGAGCTGCTGCGTGATCCGTACTGGCCACTGCATGCCGACGATGACCTGGGCGGGCGCAAAGCGGTGTGGCCGGCGCAGTATCAGCGTGCGACCCATCGGGATCAGCCAATTCACGAGTCTGATCTGCGGGATTGATTCCGAACCGCCGCAAAGCCTATAAAACCCGCCATTGAACCGGCGGGTTTTTTCTTGCCTGCCGTCCGGAATTGCAAAGGAATGGACCGCAATGTTGATCGAACGTGAGCTGACTGAATCAGACTTGCCGCTGCTGGCGCTGATCGACCGCAGCGAGTTGGTCGAAGAATGCTATCGCGTGGAAAACGGTGAGTTGATTCTGTATCCGGCGCGTTTCGACATGCACGGCTGGCCCGAAGGAGAGGCGGAGGACAATGCGCGGGTATTGGAAAAATGCTGGCGCAGCGGCGGATGGCTACACGGGATTTTCGATGGCGAGACGCTGGTGGCGGCAGTGGTTGTGGATAACCGGGTTATTCACAATCAGGGCCTGAACATGCGGCAGTTGAAGTTTCTGCACATCAGCCGTGACTGGCGCGGGCAGGGACTGGGCGGGCGGTTGTTTGCACTGGCTTGTGAGCATGGTCGGGAGGTCGGGGCTGAGGCGCTGTACGTCTCGGCGACCGAGTCGCGCAATACCGTGGAGTTCTATCAACGCCAAGGCTGCCGGTTGCTGGAACAACCGGATCCCGAACTGTTTGCACTCGAACCTCACGATATCCACTTTTACTGTCGCCTGGAGTGACGCCATCGCGAGCAAGCTCGCTCTCACAGGTTTTCGGTTGTACACAAACTCTGTGATCAATCGATATCCATGTGGGAGCTGGCTTGCCAGCGATGAGGCCCGATCCGACGTCAGAGAATCATCAAGGGTATTTGCGCTTGTCCGGCGCCGGTGGGAAGTACTGGTACAGCCAGGTCTCGCTCAGCGTGCGGTCGTTGGTGCGGATGAACAGCCGCAGTTCCACCGGCTCCACGCTGTCATTGGTCGGGTACCAGTCGAACAGGATCCGGTAACCCTTGATGTCATCCAGCACCAGCACGCTGAAATCCTGCACCTTGCCGTTGGAGCAGGTGACCACCGGTTCGATCCCGGTGCCCTGAGGCAGGCGATCCAGCCCACCGCCCGTGAAGTCCACGGCAAAACGACGGGCCCAGACCGGCGGGTAATGCTCGCCCGGTGCCCAGCCTTCGACAAATCCACCCATGCCCGAACGGGTCGCATGTACCCGCGCCAGTGGGGTGCCGACCGGTGGCAGGGCGCTCCAGTAGAGCTTGTAGCCGTAGTTCAGCGAATCCCCGGCGGCCACCGGTTTCTTCGGCGTCCAGAACGCGACGATGTTGTCGAGGGTTTCGCCGGTCGTAGGAATTTCCAGGAGATCGATGGAGCCTTCGCCCCACGCGGTCGTAGGTTCTACCCACAGGCTCGGACGCTTGCTGTACCAGTCGACGGTGTCCTGGTAGTTGGCGAATTCGTGGTCTGTCTGCACCAGACCGAAACCTTTCGGATCTGTGTCGGCGAAGGCGTTGAATTGCAGGGTTGCCGGGTTGTTCAGCGGGCGGCAGATCCACTCGCCGTTGCCGCGCCACATGGCCAGACGATCCGAGTCATGGATTTGCGGGTGGATGGTGTCGCACATCCGGCGCTCGTGGGTGCCGCAACTGAACATGCTGGTCATCGGTGCGATGCCCAGTTGTTCGATGGCGGTGCGGGCATTGATGTGGGCGTCGATTTCCATCACCACACGCTCGGCCTGACAGTCGATGTCGAAGCGATAGGCACCGGTCGCGCTTGGCGAGTCGAGCAGGGCGTAGACCACAAAGCGGGTCGCGTTCTGATCCGGGGTCTCGAACCAGAACTTGGTGAAGTCAGGGAATTCTTCGCGTTTCCTGGCGTAGGTGTCGACGGCCAGGCCACGGGCGGAGAGGCCATATTGGCCAGTGGCATCCACCGCGCGGAAGTAGCTGGCGCCGAGGAACGACACCACGTCATGCCGATCCAGTTCCGGCGCCTTGAACAGCTTGAAGCCGGCAAAACCCAAGTCACCCTTGAGCTGCTGGGTGTCGACCGAGGTGTTTTCGTAGTTGAACAGCTGAGGGCGGAAATGCACCTCGCGGGCCGTGCGGGTCTTGGGATCGACGCTGTACATGCGCACCGGCTGACGGAAACCCATGCCGACGTGGAAGAACTGCACGTCGAGCTGACCCTTGTTCTCTTTCCACAGCGAATGCTCGCCGTCGTAGCGGATCGCGTTGAAGTTTTGCGGGGTCATGGTCGCCAGGGTCGGCGGCAGCACCTGTTTGGTGTCCTGGTAGGCGCTGCCGGCCAGTTGTTTGGCCTGGCGCTTCAGCGTTTCGAAGTCGAAGGCCTGGGCTTCACCGTCGGCGGCACCGCCAGAGGCGGCCCAGGCGCGTGCGGCGAGCAGGCCGGAGGCGGAAAGGCCGGTGTAGGCCGCAATGGCCATGGACGCTTTGAGCAAATTCCTGCGGTGCATAAATACAACCTGTCGTGGACAATCCCGCGCCGTTCCTGGCACGTACTGGATCAGAAATTACGGTTCGGACAAGCCTTCGGCCAAACGCTACGGACTAGTAACAGATGCCCGCTAGCTTAATCGGTTCGCCGATTTTGCAAAATTCATTGATATCACGGCGACAGCGTCTCAATGAAACAAGACGTTACGGTTACTTATCCCACAGTCTTTTCTGATTTATAGGGCATATCTGCTTTTTTCGACTAATTACTCTAAAAACCACTTTTCAGCGCCGATTTAATTTCTATTCTATGGGCATCGCCGGTCACGACCCATTCGACCGGCAGGGCTCAAATCGCTGCTTAAAGGAGCAGGGCGATGCGGTTTTCGAGAAATTTCTGACGTACTGGAAAAGGACATCGTCCATGACAAAAGGACAAGGCATCACCGAAATGTTGGGCATCTTTCCCTGCCTCACCAACGTCCGGCGAAGACGCCGGCTCAGTCCTGACGAACTGAAACTGGTGGAGCGTTACCGCGAGTTGTCGGAAAGCGACCGGATTGCGATGCGGTATCTGGTGGATGCGATGAGGAGTGTTTCGCGGTTTTGAAACAGGAGGTTCACCGTGAAAGCCATTTGGCTTTCACGGTGGCCAGATCAATCAACTTACCCGCGTCAGCGTCGGCGATGCCGACATGGATTGCGTGCAGATGCTCGGCGACCGCGCATTGTTTGACGAATTTTTGCAGGTAGTCTTCAGCAAAATTCTCGTCGCTCGGGATGATTTCGAGAATGGGCGGAAGTGCGGGGATGGCGTTGCGCATCAGTTAGGGACTCGCTCAGAAATGTGTCGAGGTTGATGGTGAACATTGAAGGGGCGGACTCTGGAGTCCGCCCCTTTTTCATTAGCCCAAGTGAGGCCGTCAGCTACATGTCCCCGATACCTGATAGGGCTGCTGACCGAGCACCAATTCAGGCATATCACGCCATTTCACCCAAGCCTGTTGTTGCCAATGCAACAGCGGCACGGTGACGCCTGCCCAATGCACCGAGCTCAGGCTCGGGCAGTTTTCCGCTGTTACTGAGTTGGTTTCCCGCAGGATGGGGATCACCTCATTACTCAGCCATTGCCGCAGATTGCGGTTTTCCGGAATGAAATGATGGACGAGCAGCGCGTACATGCCGGATTCGCTGACCATCGGTGTCTCGACAACTTTGCCGTACTTGCGCAGCCGAACGGTGCGGCGTTGGTCGGGGTCGAGTTTGAGCGTGACGCGTGGGTTCAAGGGATGGCCCATCATGCGGCCCAGATCTTGAGCGCAGAACCAGGCTTGATGATCAAGCAGGAGGGCGTGGAGGAAGCGGTTGTGGCGGGTGAAAACCGTAGGGATAAAGTGCCTCTGGGTCTCTGGTGAATTTGGCGCGTGCATAGTCAATTTCTACTCCATGTTGAAATGAGAGCCGCCACTAATCCTTCGACAGATTTGGGTGGCGAACCGTGCGGCGTTCGAAGTCGGAACATTCTCGATCAACATGGAAGCCGAGAGGCCCGCGCCACACGGTCCGCCATAACGCGAATCCGAAAGGCAAAAAAGCCTCGGTTTCTATGGAGGACGCAGTTGCGCCATGTTGATGATGTACCGGCTTCGACCCCGGGCCGCTGATTGGGCAGCGACGGGGTAAAGCCTATCGGTCAGGCGCTAGCGGCGCCAAGTCTACTCTGCCGACGCCACTCGTAGGAAAGGGGACTGAATGCTGAGGGTTCGGTCTGTAGGAAGCGAGTAACTGACGCTGAAAGAAATCAGCCCCGAAATTGTGATAAATCTGGGGCTGTTTTTCTTAGCGACTAACTTTCCAGGCATCCCCAGCCGGCGCCTTCCCATGGTCATACGGCTTGCCAATCCACATGTAAATCAACCCCAGCCCAATCACGATCGCGGTGCTCAGCACCATCGCGTAGTTGATGTACCACGCTGCATCCGGTGTGCGGGGCCAGGCCATGTTGATGATTGCGCCGACGCCGTACACCAGCGCGCCGATGTTCACCGGCCAGCCCCAGGCGCCGAGGGTGAATTTGCCGCTCGGTTTCCAGCCTTTGCTGCGGGCGTACAGGGCGGCGAGGACGATCATCTGGAATGCGAGGTAGATGCCGATGGCGGCGAAGCTGACGATGGTGGCCACGGCGTCTTGCAGGAAGAAGCCGAGGGCGATGATCAGGCCGGGCAGGACGCCGGACACGAAGAGCGCGGCAACCGGAACCTGGGTCGTAGGAGAAATCTTTTTCAGCAGTCGGCTGCCGATGACCATTTCATCGCGAGCGTAGGAATACAGCAGACGACTCGCCGCAGCCTGCAGGCTGATGACGCAGGAGATGAAGGAAATCATCACCACGCCCATCACCACTTTCGAGCCTATCGGGCCGAAGGCGTTGTTGAGGATGGTGGTGACCGGATCCTTGTCGGTGCCGTTGATCACCGCTTGCATGTCCGGTACGGCGAGGATCAGCGCCAGGCAAGCGAACATTGCCGCGATGCCGCCGATGTAGATGGTCATGCGCATGGCTACCGGAATTTTTGCGCTCGGGTTCGGGGTTTCTTCGGCGACGTCGCCGCAGGCTTCGAAGCCGTAGTAGAGGAACATCCCCGCCAGCGAAGCGGTGAGGAACGCCGGCAGATAGGAGCCGTCGACGCTGATGTCGAAGGTGTTGAACAGCACGCTGATCGGCTGGTGACGCTCGAAAATCAGCAGGTACACGCCGACGATGACCGCGCCCACCAGTTCGCAGAGGAAGCCGAACATGGCGATCCGCGCCAGCACTTTGGTGCCGCTGAGGTTGACCAGTGTGGCGAACAGCGTCAGCACCAGGGCGATGACGATGTTGGTGTTGTTGCTCGGCTCAAAACCGAGCATGGCGGCGAGGTACGGGCCGGCGCCGACCGCAACGGCGGCGATGGTCACGCACAGGGCGATGGAATAGATCCAGCCGACCATCCACGCCCATTTCTTGCCCACCAAACGCCGCGCCCACGGGTAGACACCGCCGGAAATCGGGAACTGCGACACCACTTCGCCGAAGATCAGGCACACCAGCAACTGACCGCAGCCGACCAGCAAATAGGCCCAGAACATCGGTGGCCCGCCAGCGGCCAGACACAGGCCGAACAGGGTATAAACCCCTACGACCGGTGAAAGATACGTGAAGCCCAGTGCGAAGTTTTCCCACAGGCTCATGCTGCGGTTGAAGTTGGAGGTGTAGCCCAGTTTGCGCAGTTGTTCGGCATCGCTGTCGGCAACGGCGGCTGAGAGTTCGGGTGATGCACTCATGTGTGTTTGCTCCGTGAAATCGGCAGATTTCGGATGGCCGAATCCGTGGCGGGGCCTGGTGAGCGCCGCCCGGATCGGTAGTTATTGTTTTGAATGCCTGGTGGTGCGTAATGCCGGTTTCCTTCCTGAAACCGGAGTGACGCCATCGCTGGCAAGCCAGCTCCCACAAGAGCTGCACTGAACCCTGTGGGAGCTGGCTTGCCAGCGATGCTTTTAGTGCTTGAACATCACATGCCGAACCGTGGTGTAGTCCTCCAGCCCGTACATGGACATGTCCTTGCCGTAGCCGGACAGTTTCTGACCGCCATGAGGCATTTCGCTGACAAGCATGAAGTGGGTATTCACCCAGGTGCAGCCGTACTGCAACCGCGCGGACAGGCGATGGGCGCGTCCTACATCCGCCGTCCACACCGAGGACGCCAGGCCGTAGTCCGAATCGTTGGCCCACTCCAGCGCCTGGGCTTCATCGGTGAACTTGGTCACTGACACCACTGGCCCAAACACTTCGCGGCGGACGATTTCGTCGTCCTGCTGCGCGTCGGCCAGCACCGTCGGTTCGAAGAAGAAACCGTTGCCGTCCACAGCCTTGCCGCCAGTGATCAAGCGAATGTGCGGTTGCGCCACGGCGCGTTCGACAAACCCGGCCACGCGGTCGCGATGTTGCGCGGTGATCAGCGGCCCCAGCTCGGTCGAAGGATCATCCTGCAAGCCGTACTTGATGCTGCTGACCGCCGCGCCGAGCTTCTCGACGAACTTGTCGTAGATGCCTTGCTGGGCGTAGATCCGGCACGCGGCGGTGCAATCCTGGCCGGCGTTATAGAAGCCGAACGTGCGAATGCCTTCGACCGCAGCATCAATGTCGGCGTCGTCGAAGATGATCACCGGGGCTTTGCCGCCCAGTTCCATGTGCATGCGTTTGACGCTGTCGGCGGTGTTGGAAATGATGTTCGAACCGGTGGCGATGGAGCCGGTCAGCGACACCATGCGCACTTTCGGATGGGTCACCAGCGGACTGCCCACGCTCGGCCCACGCCCGAACACCAGATTGAGTACACCGGCCGGGAAAATGTCCGACGCGAGTTCGGCCAGACGCAACGCGGTCAGCGGGGTTTGTTCCGACGGCTTGAGCACCACGGTATTACCGGCGGCGAGGGCCGGGGCGATTTTCCAGGCGACCATCATCAGCGGGTAGTTCCACGGCGCGATGGAGGCGATCACGCCCACCGGGTCGCGGCGGATCATCGAGGTGTGGCCGGGCAGGTATTCGCCACCGGCCGAACCGCTCATGCAACGGCTGGCACCGGCGAAGAAACGGAACACATCGGCAATCGCCGGAATCTCGTCATTCAGCGCGGCGCTGTAGGGTTTGCCGCAGTTGTCCGATTCCAGTTTGGCCAGTTCGTCACCGTGGGCTTCGATGGCGTCGGCGAGTTTGAGCAGCAGCAGCGAACGGTCTTTCGGCGTGGTCTGCGACCATTCGGCGAAGGCACTGTCGGCGGCGCGCACCGCGGCATCGACCTGGGCTTCGGTGGCCTCGTTGATTTCCACCAGCACTTCGCCACGCGCCGGGTTGAGCACCAGTTGCGCCGGGCCTTCGCCGTTGACCAGTTGGCCGTTGATCAAGAGTTTGGTTTGCATGTTGTTGTCCTCACTAGCACTTTTATTTTTCTGGCCGAATCGAGAATCCTGTGGGAGCGGGCTTGCCCGCGATGAGGCCATCCCGTTCAAAATTGATGGCGGCTGACACACCGTCATCGCTGGCAAGCCAGCTCCCACAGGGCGTTGTGGTGTTTGTTAGATATTCATTTACCGCCGCTGCCGGCCACGCTCTCGCCACCCCGGGTCAGGTAGTAGGCGCCGAGGATCGGCAGCATGGTCACCAGCATCACCAGCATCGCCACGACGTTGGTCACCGGCACGTCCCGTGGGCGGCTCAACTGGTTGAGCAACCACAGCGGCAAGGTGCGTTCATGACCGGCGGTGAAGGTGGTGACGATGATTTCGTCGAACGACAGCGCAAACGCGAGCATGCCGCCGGCGAGCAGCGCCGAGCCGAGGTTCGGCAGGATGATGTAGCGGAAGGTCTGCCAGCCGTCGGCGCCGAGATCCATCGATGCCTCGATCAGGCTGTGGGAAGTGCGGCGCAAACGGGCGATGACGTTGTTGTAGACGATCACCACGCAGAAGGTCGCGTGACCGACGATGATGGTGAACATCCCCGGCTCGATGCCCAGCGTCTTGAAGGTCGCCAGCAGCGCGATCCCGGTAATGATCCCCGGCAATGCAATCGGCAGGATCAGCATCAGTGAAATGCCCTGTTTGCCGAAGAAATCCCGGCGGTACAACGCAGCGGAAGCGAGGGTGCCGAGCACCATCGCGATCAGCGTGGCGATGGCCGCTATCTGCAACGACAGCTTGATCGCTTCCAGCACGTCCGGCCGGGAAAACGCCACGCTGAACCAGTGCAGCGTGAAGCCTTTCGGTGGAAAACTGAACGCCGCGTCTTCGGTATTGAAGGCGTAGAGGAAGATGATCAGGATCGGGAAGTGCAGAAACACCAGCCCGCCCCAGGCTGCAATGCGCAAGCCTATTGAAGCCTTTTCAGAGTGCATCGAAGGCCCCCAGACGTTTGACGATGGACAGGTAAATGGCGATCAGCACGATAGGCACCAGCGTGAACGCTGCGGCCATCGGCATGTTGCCGATTGCGCCCTGTTGCGCGTAGACCATGCTGCCGACGAAGTAGCCCGGCGGGCCCACCAGTTGCGGCACGATGAAGTCGCCCAGGGTCAGCGAAAACGTGAAGATCGAACCGGCCGCGATGCCCGGCACCGACAGCGGCAGAATCACCTGCATGAAGGTCTGACGCGGCTTGGCCCCGAGGTCGGCGGAGGCTTGCAGCAACGACGGCGGCAGGCGTTCCAGCGAGGCCTGGATCGGCAGGATCATGAACGGCAGCCAGATGTAGACGAACACCATGAACCGGCCCAGATGCGAGGTCGACAAGGTGCTGCCGCCGACCCCGGGAATCCCCAGAATGAACTGCAGAACCGGCTCCAGCCCAAGGTGCTGAACGAACCACTGCGCCACGCCGCCCTTGGCCAGCAGCAGCGTCCAGGCGTAGGCCTTGACGATGTAACTGGCCCACATCGGCATCATCACCGCGATGTAGAAAAACGCCTTGGTCTTGCCGGTGGTGTAGCGCGCCATGTAGTAGGCAATCGGGAACGCGACGATGGCGCTGGCGATCGACACCACGACGGCCATGCTCAGGGTGCGCAGGATGATGTCGAAATTCGACGGCTGGAACAGCGCCGCGAAATTGGCCAGGGTCAGGTCCGGGGTGACCGCCATGGTGAAGTCGTCGAAGGTGTAGAAACCTTGCCACAACAGCACCAGCAGCGAGCCCAGATAGATCGCGCCGAACCACAACAGCGGCGGCACCAGCAGCATCGACAGATACAGATTCGGCTTGCGATAGAGCAGGTTGGAAAACTTGCGCAACGGCGCCGATTGAGGGAGGGCGAGGGCGGTCATGTCACACCCCGCTCGCAACGGTGTCGTGCAACGGAATCATCGCTTCCCGCGCCCAGCGAGCGCTGATGCGCTGACCGGTCTGGTGTTGCGCGCTGCTGTCGATCCACTGATTGTTGGCCTGGCTGATGCTCAGGGTCTGGCCGTTTTCCAGCTTCAGTTCATAGCGCGTGGCGCTGCCCTGATACTGGATGTCGTGGAGCAGACCACTGACTTCGATCTCGTGGCTGGCCAGCGGGCCTTCGGCGAAACGCACGTGTTCCGGGCGGATCGAAAACGGCTGCGGATGACCGCTGAGCTGGCGCGCCAGATCGCCGCGAATCACGTTCGAAGTGCCGACGAATTCGGCGACGAAGGTGGTGGTGGGTTTCATGTACAGATTGCGCGGGGTGTCGACCTGCTCGATGCGGCCCTTGTTGAACACGGCCACGCGGTCGGACATCGACAGCGCTTCGGTCTGGTCGTGAGTAACGAAGATGAAGGTGATGCCGAGCTGGCGTTGCAGCTTCTTCAGTTCGCTTTGCATCTGTTCGCGCAGCTTCAGGTCGAGAGCGCCCAACGGCTCGTCGAGCAAAAGCACGCGCGGACGATTGACCAAAGCGCGGGCGAGGGCAACACGCTGGCGCTGACCGCCGGACAACTGCACCGGTTTACGCGCGCCGTAGCCGCCGAGGGCGACCATGTCCAAGGCTTCTTCGGCGCGTTTGTGGCGCTCGGTCTTGCTCACGCCTTTGACCTTCAAACCGTAGGCGACGTTGTCCAGCACGTTCATGTGCGGGAACAGCGCGTAATCCTGAAACACCGTGTTGACGTCGCGTTGATAGGGCGGCAGACCGGCGGCTTCGGCGCCGTGAATGCGGATCGAGCCGGCGCTCGGTTGCTCGAACCCGGCGATCAGGCGCAGGCAAGTGGTCTTGCCCGAACCTGAGGGGCCGAGCATGGAAAAGAACTCGCCGTCCTGGATATCGATGGAAACCCGGTCAACGGCCTTCACCTCGCCGAACTGCCGGGAAACGTTGGTGAACTGGACTGCAAGCGTCATGGTGCGGTGCTCCGAAAAGGCGAGGGCCGTCGCAGCGGCCCTGCCTGGACTTCTGAAAAAACTGGATCGTTAGGCGGTGTATGCGATGGCTTTGTGGCTAACTGATCTGGTCGATACGCCGCGATCTGCTTTTAGCGCCCTCTCCCTCCGGGAGAGGGCGGGGGGTGAGGGCAGCTATTCCAACGATTGCTCCAATTTCAAAAGCAAAGTCAAAAGCCACCCCCTCACCCCAACCCTCTCCCCCAAGGGGGCGAGGGGGAAAGGGAGCTCGACCGAGGTGAAGTCGGGATCAGCGACCGCCCATAATCGCAATGTAGTCCTGCGTCCACCGGCTATACGGCACAAACTTCCCACCCTCAGCCTGCGGGGTTTTCCAGAAAGCGATCTTGTCGAACTGATCAAACCCGTTGGTCTTGCACCCCTCGGCACCCAGCAGCTCGCTACCCTGGCAAGCCGCCGGAACCGCCGGCAACGAACCGAACCACGCCGCCACATCACCCTGGACTTTCGGCTGCAGCGACCAGTCCATCCACTTGTAGGCGCAGTTCGGGTGCTTGGCCTCGGCGTGCAGCATGGTGGTGTCGGCCCAGCCGGTGGCGCCTTCTTTCGGCACGGTCGACGCGATCGGCTGTTTCTCGTTGATCAGGCCGTTGACCTGGTACGGCCAGGCGCTGGACGCGACCACGCCTTCGTTCTTGAAGTCGCTCATCTGCACGGTGGTGTCGTGCCAGTAGCGGTGGATCAGCTTCTGCTGGGCGCGCAACAGTTCCAGCACGGCTTTGTATTGATCTTCAGTGAGTTGGTATGGATCCTTGATCCCCAGCTCAGGCTTGGTGGATTTCAGGTACAGAGCGGCATCGGCGATGTAGATCGGGCCGTCGTAAGCCTGCACGCGGCCCTTGTTCGGCTTGCCGTCAGGCAGGTTCTGCGCGTCGAACACCACGTTCCAGCTGGTCGGCGCGGTCTTGAACACGTTGGTGTTGTACATCAGCACGTTCGGGCCCCACTGGTACGGGGTGCCGTAGGTCTGGTTGTTGACCACGTACCACGGCGCGTCTTTCAGGCGTGGGTCGAGGGATTTCCAGTTCGGGATCAACGCGGTGTTGATCGGTTGTACGCGCTTGCCGACGATCAACCGCAGCGAGGCATCGCCCGACGCCGTCACCAGGTCGTAACCGCCCTTGGCCATCAGGCTGACCATTTCGTCGGAGGTGGCGGCGGTTTTCACATTGACCTTGCAGCCGGTTTCCTTCTCGAAACCGGTCACCCAGTCGTAGGCCTTGTCGCTTTCACCGCGTTCGATGTAGCCGGGCCAGGCGACGATATCCAGCTGGCCTTCGCCGGCGCCGACGGCTTTCAGCGGCTCGGCGGCCTGCAGGCTGGCGCTGGCCAGCAGGGCCGTGGTGATTGCACTGAGCAGTGCGGTCTTGTGCACGAACATGGTGAACCCTCTTCTTTAAATTATGGTCGGGGCAGTTGTGAACGCGGTGAAGCATGCCGTGGTCGGCTTGTTATTAGCGTAGTCAGAGATGCTGGCCGTGGCGGGCCATGATGTGCCGCACCACGCTGTAGTCCTGCAGCGAATCGCTGGATAAGTCTTTGCCGTAACCGGAGCGTTTCAGCCCGCCGTGGGGCATTTCGCTGACCAGCATGAAATGGCTGTTGATCCAGGTGCAGCCGTATTGCAGGCGTGCGGCGACCTGCATTGCCTTGTCCAGGTTCTGCGTCCAGACCGACGAAGCGAGGCCGTATTCCGAGTCGTTGGCCCAGTCCACCGCTTGCGCCAGTTCGTCGAAGCGGGTCACGGTCACTACCGGGCCGAACACTTCGCGCTGGACGATTTCATCGCTCTGTTTGCAACCGGCCAGCAGGGTCGGCTGATAGAAGAAACCGGCGCCTGAATGCACTGCCGCACCGGTCACCCGCTCAATGTGCGGCTGACCGAGGGCGCGCTCGACGAAACTGGCCACGCGGTCGCGCTGACGAGTGCTGATCAGCGGCCCGATTTCGTTGTCGGCATCGCGTTTACCGGCGAAACGCAGGCTGCTGACCGCCGCACCGAGTTCAGCCACCAATTTGTCGTGAATCCCGGCCTGAGCGTAGATCCGGCAAGCCGCCGTGCAATCCTGCCCGGCGTTGTAATAGCCATAAGTGCGCACGCCTTCGACCACGGCTTTCAGATCGGCATCGTTGCAGACGATCACCGGGGCCTTGCCGCCGAGTTCGAGGTGGGTGCGCTTGAGGGTTTTGGCGGCGGCCTGGAGGATTTTCTGGCCGGTGACGATATCGCCGGTCAGCGACACCATTCGCACTTTCGGGTGGCCGACCAAGTGACTGCCAACGCCTTCACCGCCACCGCAGACGATGTTGATCACCCCGCGCGGCAGGATTTCGGCCAGTGCCGGAGCCAGGGCCAGAATCGACAGCGGCGTGTGCTCGGACGGCTTGAACACCAGCGTATTGCCGGCAGCGAGGGCCGGGGCGATCTTCCATGCGGCCATCATGATCGGGTAGTTCCACGGCGCAATCGACGCGACGACGCCAATCGGATCGCGGCGCACCATGCTGGTGTAGCCCGGCACGTATTCGCCGCTGAGCTGACCGGTCTGGCAGCGCACGGCGCCGGCGAAAAAGCGAAACACATCGACGGTCGCGGTCAAATCATCCTGCCGTGCCAGATGTAGCGGCTTGCCGCAGTTCAGTGCTTCGAGACGGGCGAGGTGATCGGCGTGTTTTTCGACGGCGTTGGCGATTTCCAGCAGAAGGTTCGAACGTTGTTGCGGGGTGGTGCGCGACCACTCGGCAAAGGCGCTGTGAGCGGCGAGGATGGCGGCTTCGACTTGCTCGGTGCTGGCCTCGGCGATGTGGGTGAGGACTTCGCCGGTGGCCGGGTTGAGGATCGGTTCGACAAATCCTTGCCCAGCGATCAATTCGCCGTCGATCAGCAACGCGGTGTGCATGTGGGTCTGCGCGCCAGCCATTTTCCGTGATCTCTTTTCTTGTATGGCCATGTTGCTCCCTGTTCCGGGAGCCGACCGTCTTATCGATGCAGCAAGACTAGTGCGCGGCTCCGGGGTCGACAAATTCTAAATACTGAAGGTGGCATTCGATTAAATAGATGGCTTGCGTCCGCCGTGAGGCTGCTCGCGAGCAACGGTCAGGAAGGGATCGACTAAAGCGGGGCGGGCGGTGCCGCGACGCCAGGCCAGACCGACGTCGAGGGTCTGGCTGAGGTCGGCAATCGGTCGCGCTTCGATGATGTCCCCTTCCAGCGACCATGGGCGGTAGGTCATGTCCGGCTGGATCGACACGCCGAGACCTGCAGCCACCAGACTTCGCACCGCCTCTGTGGACGCAGTTCTGAGGGTGATCTTCGGTTGCAGCCCGGCGCCGCGCCAAAGGCGTTGGGCGTTGCGATCCATCTCGTCGACGTTCAGTTGAATCAACGGCTCCCGGGCGACATCGGCGAGGTTGATGCTGTCGTGTTCCAGCAACGGATGCTGGGCCGGCAGCCACAAACGGTGCGGCGAGTGAGTCAGCACTTCAGTCTGCAAGGCGTGGCGGTCTTCAAGGTTGGAGAGGATCAGCACCCCTACATCGATCTCGCCGCTGACCAGCAAATGCTCGATGTACGGCCGCTCGTCCTCCATCACCCGGATCTCGACATTGGGATAGGCGCGCTGGAAACGGGTCAACAAATCCGCCAGGTAATAACCGGCTACCAGACTGGTCACGCCGACGATCAATTGTCCGGCGACCTGATCGGTGCTTTGTTGCAGGCTGCGTTTGGCGTTGTCCACAGTCGCCAGAATCAGGTGCGCCTGGCGCAGGAACTGGTGACCCTGATGGGTGAGCGTCATGCCCTTGGCGTGGCGGTTGAACAGGCTGACACCGATCTCTTCCTCCAGTTGCTGGATGGCCAGGGTCAGGGTCGATTGGGAAATGAACGCGGTTTGCGCAGCGGCGGAGATCGAGCCGGTCTCGGCCACGGCGATGAAATGGCGGATCTGACGCAAGGTCATCATGGAAGGTTTACCCGGTGGGCGGTTTTTATAGATTGCCCCGAGTGTATATCTATTTTCGCGAAGGGCTGCTGCGAGCCAGGCAACATCTGGAAGCACACTCGCAGGCAAACGACGGGCACTTTCGAACTAGGCTGAGGGCCTTATTGATCCGGATAACCCCTGTTTGGAGACGGAACATGAACACCCGTGGATTGCTCGATCAACTCCTCAAGTCCGGCCAGGATCTGCTGCAGAACAAGGCGGGCGGGGCGCAGAACAAGCCGGCTGCCGGTGGTTTGGGCGGCTTGCTGGGCGGATCTTCCAGCAATGGCGCACTCGGCGGCTTGCTGTCAGGCGCAGGCGGCGGTGCTCTGGCGGCCGGCGCCATGGGTCTGTTGCTGGGCAGTAAAAAGGCCCGCAAGGTCGGCGGTAAAGTCGCCCTCTACGGCGGCCTCGCCGCACTGGGCGTGATCGCCTACAAAGCCTACGGCAACTGGAACGCCCAGAAAGGCACCGCCCCACAAAGCGAACCGCAAACCCTCGATCGTCTGCCTCCCGCGCAAGTCGAACAACACAGCCAGGCCATCCTCAAGGCCTTGGTCGCCGCCGCCAAGGCAGACGGCCACATCGACGACCGCGAACGCCAACTGATCGAAGGCGAACTCACCAAACTCGACAACGATCAGGAACTCAAACACTGGCTCCACGCCGAACTCAACAAACCCCTCGACCCCACCGACGTCGCCCGCGCGGCAAGCACACCGGAGATGGCGGCCGAGATGTACGTGGCGAGCGTGATGATGGTGGATGAGGAGAACTTCATGGAGAAGAGCTATCTGGATGAGCTGGCGCGGCAACTGAAGCTGGAGCCGGGGTTGAAAGTGGAGCTGGAAAGGCAGGTTAGGGTGGCTTTGGTGTAAGCGGAGGAATTCAGGTTTTTATGAGACAGGGCAGGGGATGTTAAGGTTTGGCCTTTGACGCACCTTATAAGGAAATTGCCCGTGTTACGTCAGTTTGTGCTCGCCCTCCCGGCCATATTTTTTCTGGCCGGTTGCGGGGGCGAGTCCGGCTCATTGCCCGTCAGCAAGAGCCTGACACCGGAAAAAGTCGCGTCGATTGCGGAAACTATTAAAACCAAGTATCCGAACCTGTCCAGCGAGATGCGCGAAAAGGTCCTCAACACCGTAGTTCAGTCGATTGACAACATGGTGTTTGTCGAAGGTGGCCAGTTTGATATGGGCGACTTTGGCTGGGCTTGCGAATACGACGAAACGGATGTTTGCACTTGGCCTTGCGGACAGGATCCGGACCAGCTTTGTCATATCAGCAGTAATGGCGATGATGATTTTGTTCACCCGGTCAAGTTGAATTCCTATTATTTTTCAAAGTTTCAAGTCTCGCTGGGTGATTTCGATTTGTTCTTTATTGCGAACGGAAAACCTCTGTTTGATGTTGAGAAACGCGAGCGTGAGGATTTGAAGTTTCGCTATCAGCGTGATTTGCCTGCATTTACCAAAACTTGGCAGGAGTCCAAGAACTATTGTCACTGGATTGCCAACCTTAGTGGTTATTCTGTGGATTTGCCTACCGAGGCGCAGTGGGAATTTGCTGCTCGTAATCGCGGGCAACATATTCTTTTTCCTACTGATACTGGTAGTTTGAGTTTTGGGGAAAACTATCCTGTGGAAGGAGGGGGTAGAACGTTTTCAATTGCTAAATTTCCACCCAGTCCACTGGGTATCTACAGTCTTGCAGGTAACGCGACTGACTGGGTTAATGATTGGTATGGTGAGGATTACTACCGTCAGTCACCAGTGGTAAACCCTCAAGGACCGGAAAAAGGTACTTATAAGGTTAAGCGAGGCTCCTACTATCCAGAAGGCCCAATGTCCGCCGCCTCTGTAGTTAGACGCTGGCCGGATAAACCAGAACAGGAAGCCTATTACCCTGGTACTGGTTTTCGCTGCGCTATTCAATCAGGGGAGCGTCTGCAATAACTACTTCTTTCAATGATTTTTTGCATTGGTAAAAATGTCTAAGGCGAAACAAGAAAAGGAACAAAAAAGGTGACAGATTTATTTTCCACAAAGTACATCTGTCACCCTGTCATCTTTTACTCTCTTGGCTCCTACGCCTCTTCAATTATGCTGTGCTTCCTGTTCGGTCGATGAGCGCTCTAGATCTATTTTGAAGTAACTCATGAAATCCTGACCACGAGCAAAAGCTTTTTCGATTTTTGCTGACTGTTCTTTCAATGCTGGGCTCGGTTGTGCCCACTGTTCGGGTGGGAGCTCTTCAGACCATCTTTCAACCGACTCGGGGAATCCTTTCATGCTGTAGCGGTAATCCCATTCCGCTATCCAGTACGGAAGACGCCACCACGTAATCAAATGAGTCAAATACCACCATGCCACACCCGGTGCAGAGCGCTCCTTGTGTCGGTATTCCTCTCGCATGTCATCGCGTTCTTTATTGAAACTATGACTACCCTCAAAAGGGGCCTTGCCGGGGCAGAATTGAGTGCCCTTTTCCATGTAGATGCGGATGGCTTCCCATTTTCCTAACCCATGAGTAGGTGTCATTACCTCTTGATTCAGAAAGTGTACCGTATCAGCTTTGGGGTTATCGATGGCCATGCCAAAGGTATAATTTCTCATTACACCTACTCCCGTAACACCCGTACTTATTGAAAGCCAGGCGACAGTATCTTCCCAAGGTTGGATTATCGGTTCATCAGAGCCGTCAGGGAAAAAACATACTTCACGCCGTTGGCGATTAAAGCGAATTGGACGAGCCCTCGATTTTTTGAGGGTACTGCTAATTACTACATAGCTACCAAGGATTGCCACTCCTCCAGCGCACCAGATAGATAGTCGCAGGCCAAACTCAAAAAAATCGCTAAAGTACCACCAGAAACTGCGACCAAAGGGATTATTGATTCCAGCGAGACCTGCAAGCGTTGGAACGATTAATAAACATGATATGAGTACGAGCATTACACTTGCGATCATCACTCTCGCTTGGAATGCCTTGTTCACATTACTGCTGCCTACATCAAGAAACGTATCGTTTACTTCAATGAAGCTTCCTCCCAAATCCATGGGCGTTTGCCCTGTCGGAATTGGTTTCGGTGACAAAAAAATGGCTTCACCTGTAGCGAAGCGCCGGCGTTCTCCCGCAAAAGGCCGGTTTTGTTTGAAATCAAACTCATCGTTTTTCTTAAGGTTCGAATACATGCTTTCAACCTGTAAGGTTTGGAGAACTCAAGGCTTCACTGTTGATTACTAACCATGGAGCATCGGATGCTCGAGTTCGTAGTACTGAAACTGGTGAAAACGGCTTGCCACTTTGGGCGTTAAGCGTAACAGACTCGAAGCGTTTTTCTCGAAATGTTTCGTCGCCTGCCACAGGGTGGTAGCGCAGAGCAATAGCCATGCCATGTTGCGCATTGGTTTCATTCTGAAAAATCTCAATGCCAAGTTTGAGTGGTGCGTCCAGAGCACTCAACAGATTGAGTTGATAGAGCATAGGTTCACTCCACGGCTCCCAGTCATTGCGTTGGTGGTTAGTAAGCCAGTAGGCACTCAATCCCAAGCCCACCTCATCCAGTTCTCGAATAGTCAATCCTGGGAACTGTAATACCACCATAGGTTTGTTGTTAATTTGCTGTAACGCTACTTGCGGCACGGAACTGATATCGGCTAGTAAAAGACGTTCCTCAATCATGCTGCGGTTGGCGTTACTTTTACCCCAAGGGCCTTTTTGTAACCATTTGTCCAGTTCGCTTTTATTATTTCGGTTATATATCCACTCTCCACCAAGCTGTAAGCCAGTCAACGCAAGTCCAATCAGGTTTGCTCGAGCAGCAACGCTAAGCAGCCTTCCTCCAGCCGTTACCCATGCTAAGGAACGCGCCTGATTAGTAGTGGTGACAACATCCATAAGGTGTTTGCCACTGCGGGCAAATGCCCAGCCATTGACGAGCAGTTGTCCCGAGTCGCCAGCCAGAGTCATACTGGCACCGGCAAGCTTGGCTCCATCACCTGAGCGAAGAGCTTCAGTCCATCTTGCCGCAGAGCCTTTTTCGCCGTAAATACCAGTGCCAGCTGCAATAGTGCTAAAAACATATGCAAAGGGGCTTAAAGCACCTGTGATTCGCCCCAGTCTAGCTGCCAGTTTTATTTTTCCAGCAGCACTGGAGTAGTTTTCTATTGCAACAGACAGGCTAGTGATAGCGATGCCTTGGACGGCAGCGAATGTGCCTCCTGCCATAGAAAAGAAGGAATTGAATAAAGCTAATTTGTCTGAAGCGTCCGCTTCTTTTTTGAGAGAGTATTCACTAGAAACTCTAACAAAACTGATTATTTGCATCACTGCCGCTGCCGAAGCGAACAAATCCCCGCCAGCTGACTTAAATACTTCTCGACTTAATCCTTTAAGCGGTTTTTTGAGGCGGTAGTCGTCAACCATTCGTTCGAACTCTAAGACCTGTGCATTGGTCAGGCCTTTAATTTTGAACGCTGCCTTTCCTGGTCCTTCGCCAACTGGGCTCATCGCACGGGCCACTCTGGTTTCTAATGGGCCGACCGTTTGTTGCAACGATTTTCGACGCGCTATTAGGCTCTTGTGAGTGCCTTTGGCCGTTACTCCCTTTCGCTCATTGGCAAGTGTTTGACGAATCTGATTTTTCAATGCGCTCATCTGTCGACGCAGATCAGTCAGCTTTTCCATGTCAGCGTTAAAGGTGTCAATCTGGCTGGCGGAGGCAAACTCTAGTGTAATGCCTCCTTTGCCAAAGGCTCGCAGTACATCTACCCATGCTGAATTGGGGATGTTACGCAACAGTTTGGCTGGATCCACAGGTTGCCCGCTTCGCAGTGCCTTGATGGATTCGTCCATTGCATCTGCTAGGCGAAGTTGCTTAGCCGGCTCATAGGCTGTATTTCGCATTTGATCAAAAGTAATACCGTTTTCACTCAAATGCATGGAGGCAGCGAGATGTTGTGTTAATAGGTTGCCAAATTTTCCGCTGAGCTCCTGAGCACCCTCGTAATCTTTTGCCGCCATTTTAGTATCGCGTACTGACTTGATTGCCGAAGCAATTTTTGCGTCCAAGTCCTTTTGGTCGGTTAAGCTAAGGGTGAAGTAGGTCGGGACTGTGAAGCCCGGTTGTTTATTAATAAGGTCTGCTAGTTTTTCAGTCGCTTTTTCTGTGCGGCAAATATCTTTTATACATGCGTATTCGGTTGCCAGCGAGGCTTCCAACTGTATGCCGATTTTTGGGTCGAAGTACCAGCCTGCACGATGGAATCGTTGCTCACTTATCAAGCCGATTCGATCATTGGTAATTAAATCCAGGCGCTTGTTCCAGCGATTGAGCTGAGCTCTTTGATGTTTCAGGAATGACTCCATGGCGGGTCGATCAATAAGATCGTTGATTCCCTCCTGACCCATTTTGGCGCCATTTAGTGCGTCGTCAGCATTTTCTTCGATGGTTTCGATCAAATCTTCATACTTTGGGTACAAAGGGCCAAGACTGGTGCGCATGCGCATTTTGGAAGCCGATATTGCTCCGCGCTGGCTGCCTGCTCCGGACCACTGAGTCTGATTTTTCGTATTGACATAGTCCACGATCGATTGGCGTTGCTCAGGACTTGTTTCATCGCTGAGTTTGCTGAAACGCGGATCCCCTTGCGCGGCGCTAAGTAGCGTATCGCCCGTTACGGTGTAAAGCGTCTCGATATAGGAACCAAACACATATTTCTTTTGGTTCGTTTCAGCTTCACTCCAGTCACTAAGCCAGCCGCTGACTAAATCCTGATGTTCTGCTAAATCGCGCAGCACTCCCAAGTCATCCTGCACGATCAGATATAAATGGTCGCGCTCATATTCTGATTTGACCTGTTTCTTTACTAAGCCGAGTTGAGTTTTTTTGAAGCATGGCGTCTGCTCCCACGAGTAATCTTTACTTTCTTCAGGCTTCGCACCAGCAATAGCTGGATCTTTGCTCGGTTCCTCAGCAACTTCCGCAATCCATTTTTCAGCTTGGCTTTCGGTTAGTAGATCGGTCGTACCTTTTTCGGGGTCGGCGTTAGTCAGGTCAATCTTCTGCATGAAATATTCACGCTCAGATCTATGCTTAATGACTTGTGCACATTTGGCGGCAGTCCATTGCACTTCTGAGTAGTTCACGTAGAGCTTGCTTAATCGAGGAAAAACTAAAGTGGCTTCGCCCACATTACTTTCGCGTTTGTTGGCTTTGATCTCGCCTTTTTCCCAAAGCAGTTGGGTCACGATACCGTTTTGCACACGGTATTCATGAAGGATCGCTTCAGGCTTTTTTTCAACGATGACATAAAGCCATCCGTCGCGGATCAAACGAATACCCAGCGGGCGCGACTCCAATTTGTACGGCATAGCCAGCGCACTCGATGGATCTAGCCTTTCCACAATTCCGTAACGTAAAGGAATGAGCTGGATCTTGGCTTTCATCAGCGAACAGCCGCCCAAAGCGCATTTGCCATCGTCCCGGCTTTTCGCAGCGTTGTTCGGGTTTTTTGCTGCCGATGTTGGCGTTGTCATCCTTGGCTCCTGTTCAGGGTTGCAGCCCGCTCCTGGGCCATATCAGCGACCCGTTCGAGTCGTTGTGCAGGTGTTTGTTCCGACGGTGTCTTGAGGATGGCGTCGAGGTCTGGGTGTTCTTCCAGTGCTCGTTCACCAAGGAACCCGTGAATATTGGCGTAGAGGGTGATGTCGAGTTCGGTGTTGAAGCCGCGATCATAGGATGTCGAGGCCAGTGCGTGCAGGTGTTCCCAGCGTTGCGGTGGCGTCGATTGGGCCTGATAGCTCGGGAAGTATTCGAGCATGTGTTCGTCGAGACGCATGACCACATTTCGAAAATTCACTTCATCCAGTTGGCTCAGTTGCTCTTCGCTCAGGCGATAGCGTTTGCTGTGGTTCGGCTCGGAGGTGATGCCCTGACGCCGATTGATATGCCAGCAGCCGAGTGCGGCATCCGCAGTGACAACTTGTGTGCAAGGCCCGAAGAGGGTCGGGTCTTTGATGGTTTCGGCGTGGGAGAGCAGTGCGTGAGTCACGGCGGGATCGGCGACGCGTAGCAGGACTTCTTCGCCTTGCGGGTGCATCACGCTGGTGAGCCAGCGAAAGTGCGCGACCAGTTGGTCCCATGGCTGATCACTGAATACCAGGTGACCCCATTCCTGACGCGAGGCGTTCAGGAATTTGGCCAGGATTGGATCGTTCTGGGCTTTTATGCGTACAAGGCAAGGGGAAATATCGCCCAGTTCCGCCCAGCGTGTTCCGAGGTAGAGCGGTTCGAATTCTGGATTATCGGTCCACTGGTACAAGTGCTGGGGAAGCTTTTCGACACTGACACCGTCTAGCAGCAAGCCTACCGTGGCATTCCACGGCAGACCTTGTGGAAGACCGTTTTCCAGCGGCCATTCAGGATTAAGCATTCTGGGCCTCCAATTTGGCCTTCTCACAAACCGCACAAATCGGCTTCTTCTGCATCAACGCCTGCCGCTGCGCCGGCACCAACAACTTCCCGGCTTTATCCGTATCCGCCTGCTTCAACGGCCCCGGCATCAACGGCGCGGCGCCGGTGCCACTCCCCGGTCCACCACCCGAGTTGATATTGATCGCCGGCCCGCTCATGGTCACGCCGCCACCATCAATCTTGATGAAGCTGCCACCGCCGACCAGCGTCAGTTCGGCCCCGGCCTCCAGCACCACCTTCATCCCGCTGCTCAGGTGAATTTCCTGCCCCGCGTCGATGAATTGCCCGGTGCCGATCTTGATGTGCTGGTTCACGCCCACGGTCAGGTGATCGTTGGCCCGTGCTTCGACTTTGCGGTCTTCATAAACCGTGTGGTGTTCTTCGGCCTTGAATTCCGTGTAGCTGTTCTTTTCCACGACGTCGTGGCGTTCGTTGCCGACGCGGATTTTCTGGTCGTGTTCGATGTTTTCGTCCCAGTCGCGCTGGGCGTGCAGGAAGATCTGTTCCTGGCCTTTCTTGTCTTCGATGCGCAGTTCGTTGAAGCCGCCGCCACCCGTCGAACTCAGGGTTTTGAAGGTGGTGCGCGTCTTGTTCGCCGGCAGGGCGTAGGGAACGGTGTTTTCCTTGTGGTACAGGCAGCCGCTGATCAGCGGCTGGTCGGGGTCGCCTTCGAGGAAGGTGACCAGCACTTCCATGCCGATGCGCGGGATGGCGATGCCGCCGTACTGGGCGCCGGCCCAGGCGCTGGAGACGCGCAGCCAGCAGCTGGTTTTGTCGTCGGCCTGACCTTCACGGTCCCAGTGGAACTGGACTTTCACCCGGCCGTATTCGTCGCAGTGGATTTCTTCGCCTTTAGGGCCGGTGACCACGGCGCTCTGACTGCCGAGAATGCGCGGTTTCGGATGGCGCAGGGGCGGGCGGTTTGGCACGTCCCACGGAGTGGCCTGGAAGCGGTTGCGGTAGCCCTGATGGAAATCGTCTTTCAGGGCGGTGGTGTCACTGGTGACCGACTCTTCCAGCACCTGCGGCTGCTTGCCTTCGTGGTGGACTTCGGTGAGTAGCCACAGGTCGTTCCACTTGGCTTTCGGGTGTTCTTTCAGCGCGAGGAAATGGCCGCTGACCAGCAATGGCTGGTCGCTCTTGCCTTCGGCGAGCTGGAAGTCGCTGCGATGGCGTTCGAGGGCGCGTTTGGCCAGGTGTTTGCCGCGCTCGCGGTCGATGAAACGGCCCGGGTAATCGTAGTCCTCGAGGTCGGGCAGGGCATCGCCACGGTTTTCGCTTTCCAGCGTCAGGCGCGGTTTTTCGAAGTCGTAGTCGCGGCGGGTGGTGCGGCTGGTGCGGGTTTCCAGGCGCAGGTCGAAGCGCTTGATCACCGGGTTGCTGGCGACCATGCCGGAGTCTTGCTGATAGGCTACCGGCGCCAGTTTCTTGAACACCGTCTGGTCATCGCCGAACACCAGTTTGTGGCCCGTGGCGCTGTGCTGGAAGTGGTAGTGAATACCTTCTTCTTCGCACAGACGCTGGATGAAATGCAGGTCCGATTCGTCGTACTGCACGCAGTAAATGCGATCGG